>NZ_JBNCKZ010000001.1:0-338626 GCF_049841795.1 Micromonospora sp. DT31
GCCCCGTCAACTGGCACCACGCCTACCACCACCTCCCCACCCACCACGCCGACCTACCCACCTACGCCTTCCAACACCACGACTACTGGCTCAACAGCCAACCCACCCACCACGACACCGCAGCCGAGGCCGTCTTCATCGACGGCATGCTCGAGGAGACCGAGATGAACGACGGACAACCCTTGCTGAACTCCCTGGCCCTGCTGCCCGGTCACGACCGGCTGCCGGCTCTGGTCACCGCGGTCCGTTCGGAGGCCTCCGCTGTCCTCGGCCACGAAGACAGCGAGCAGATCGGTGCCGACAGCGCCCTCTTCGAGATCGGCTTCAGCTCGCTGACCGCGGTGGAACTACGCAACCGGCTGAACGTGCTCACGGGCCTGGAGCTGCCGGCCATGCTGGTCTTCGATCAACCGACACCGGCCATGGTGGCGCAGTACATCCTCGACCGGCTCACCTTCGACGAGAATCCGGAGCCGGCTGTCCACGCCTGACCTGTCACGGACAAGGGAGAGCCCAGATGTTCAACGTGGAGAAGTACGTCGCGAAACTCGGCTACACCGGGCCACTCGTGCCTGATCTCGACACCCTACGTATCCTGCACAAACTTCATCTCATGAACGTTCCGTTCGACAACTACCTGAACGAGGCCCGGGGGCTTGGCATCTGGGACGGCGTAGACATCGACGTCGATGAGATATTCGCGGCGGTGATAGTCGGCGGTCGGGGTGGCGTCTGTTATGAACTCAACGGGCTCTTCCGGGAGCTGCTGCGCCGCATCGGCTACGACGTCATGATCCTCTCCGCCGGCGTGCGGGCCCCGGACGGGACGTACGGCCCGGAACTTGAGCACGTCTTCACGGGGGTGAACCTCGACGGCGAACGATGGCTGGTGGACGTCGGCTTCTCCGGGCCCTCGTACATCGAGCCGGTCAGGTCCGCGGACGAGGCCCAGGAGCAATACGGCAGCCGGTTCAAGGTCGTCGCCGAGGACGGCTTTCTAGTCCTTGAGCGTCAGGTCCGGGAAGGCGACTGGAGGGCCGTCTACCGATTCCGGGAGCGCCCCCGCGATGTCGCCGAGTGGTCCGCCGACAACCCCGAGTTGAACGCCTACGCACGTCAGTTGGCCGCGCACGTCCTGCACATCCGCGCCCGCGCGACCGACCGTGGCCAGATGACCCTGGTCGGTCGGCGGTTCCTGCGGGTGAGTGACGGCCACGAACAGGTCCGCGTGCTGGTGCGGCCGAACGAGTTGCAGGAAGTTCTCGACGACATCCTGCTGCGGGCCTGAGGGGAGGGGCCGTGGAAGAGTACGTGGCGGACGTCCTCATCGTCGGGTACGGTCCGGTGGGTCAGGTCACCGCCAACCTGCTCGCCCAGCGTGGATGGCGGATCGTGGTCGTCGAGCGGCATCCGGCGCCGTATCCCATGCCCCGGGCCGTGGCGTTCGACGGCGAGGCGGCCCGCATCCTCGCCGCGGCCGGCGTCGGGGGGCGCATCGCCGAGTTCGGTGAACCCTCCGGCGACTATCTCTGGCGTAATGCTGACGGCGAGGAACTGATCTACATCGGGGCCCCCGGAGTCGAGGGCCGCAACGGCTGGCCCGACTCGATCTCGATGTATCAGCCCGGGCTGGAGGCCGCACTCACCGCGCACGGCGCCGAACAGCCCGGCCTCCGGGTGGTGCGCGGTGCGGATGTCGTGGAGTTGGGCGAGGTGGGCGACTCCGTCGAGGCCGTGGCCGTCGACCGCGATGGTCACAGGTTACGCATCACCGCCCGCTGCGCAATCGGCTGCGACGGCGCCAACAGCATGGTACGCCGGCACATCGGCACCGAGATGGTGGATCTGGGATTCTGCCACGACTGGCTGATCTGTGACGTGGTGCTACGCGAGGATCGGGCCTTCGTGCCGAACAACCTGCAGATCTGTGATCCGGCGCGGCCACGCACCGAGGTCTCCGCGGGACCGGGCCACCGGCGGTGGGAATTCATGCTGCTGCCTGGCGAGGACCGGCACACGATGGACACGCCAGAACAGGCCTGGCGGCTGTTGGGAACCATGGGCGTCACCCCGGAGACGGCGGTCATGGAACGGCACGCCGTCTACACCTTCGAGGCCAGTTACGCCAGGCAGTGGCGGGCCGGGCGGCTGCTGATCGCCGGGGACGCCGCTCATCTGATGCCGCCCTTCGCCGGCCAGGGGATGAGCTCCGGCTTCCGCGACGCGGCCAATCTGAGCTGGAAACTCGACGCGGTGCTGCGCGGGTGGGCCGACGACGGCCTGCTGGACACGTACACGACGGAGCGACGCGCCCACGTCCAGCACGCGATCAAGATGTCGATGGACCTCGGCAAGGTCATCTGTCAGACCGATGCCCGGGCGGCGGCCGACCGGGACACGGTCATGACGGCGATGAGGCGGCGTCAGGTGAGCCGGCCCGAGCCGCCCCCGTTCCAGTCGCTGCTGGCCGGACCTTTGACTCGCGCGCCCGGCGGTGGCGACCTGACACCCCAACCCCGAGTTGTCGCCGCTGACGGCCGCACCGGACGTCTCGATGAGATCGTCGGCGGGGACGAGATCCTCTTGGTGGCCACCGCCGATCCTGCTGCGGTCCTGACCGGTGAACAGCTCGACTTCCTGGCCGGTGTGGGTGCCGTGCTGGTGCACCTCGGAGCCGAGGACGCCGAACACCGGGAAACCGCGAGCGGTGTCGCGCGACACCTCGGCGCGGCGACGTACCGGCTGAATGATCCAGACGGCGCCTACCGAACGTTCCTCGCAGATCGGCACCTGCTGGGCGTGATCGTTCGGCCGGACCACTACGTCTTCGCCGGCGCCTCGGATGTGGCAGGGCTTCGCGACGCTGTCGACGAGCTTCGGGCATGCCTCTCCGCGACCAGAGGTGTCCCACAGCGGTGAGGCCGCTCGCGCGGGGCGGCCGGCCTCAGTGGCTGCTGCCGGCTAGCGACCGGTCCGGCGGGGCGGTCGTGGCAGCGAGGTCGTAGAGCGTACGGGCCTGCTGGATGCCGTCGTGGTGGCGCTGCGCCCAGTTGGCGAGTGACAGCAGGGTCTCGTAGAGCTCAAGGGCCACCGGTGTGGCCGCGTACTCCACCCGGGGAGGCACAGTCGGGTAGACCGTGCGGGACAGGAGTCCGTCGCGCTCCAGGTTGCGCAGGGTCAGGGTCAGCATTCGCCGGCTGATGCCCTTGATCCCCCGCTCGAGTTCGGTGAAGCGCGCCGGCCCCTGCGTGGTCATCAGGAGGATGCCGATGCTCCATTTGCCGCTGACTCTGCTCATGGCCTCCAGGACCGAGCATGCCTGGCGTGCCTGCGGCGTCTCGCAGTCCTCGACAGCCGACACCGGTACACCGGTGTTCCTCTGGGACATCAAAGTGCCTCCTTTCGCTACTCCTCATAGTCACAGACCATGTACTCAGTAACAAGAAGTATCGCTACGGCAACGGATGAGACCTGAAGCTACGGACGAGCAGGAGAAGAACCTCGTGACCTTGAAATCTTCACCCAGAGTCAGCTCACCGGGCCTGGCTCTCGCCGTGCTCTGCACGATGCAGCTGATGGTCATCCTGGATGGGACCATCGTTACGGTGGCCCTCCCGAGAATCCAGCGTGACCTGGGCTTCGACCAGGCTGGTCTCGCCTGGGTGATGAACTCCTACCTGATCGCGTTCGCCGGTCTGCTTCTGCTGGCGGGACGCCTCGGCGACCTCATCGGCAGCAAGAACGTGTTCCTGGCGGGCCTCGCCCTCTTCACCGGGGCGTCGGTCGTCTGCGGCATCGCCAACACGCAGGAGGTCTTGGTCGCCGGGCGGTTCGTGCAGGGTGTGGGTGGCGCACTCGCCTCGGCTGTCATCCTCGGCATGATCGTCGGCCTGTTCCCGGAGCAGGGGGCGCAGGCCAAGGCGATCGGCATCTACAGTTTCGTCTCCGCCAGTGGAGCGGCGATCGGGCTGATCGCCGGGGGCGTCATCACCCAGACGCTCGGCTGGCACTGGGCGTTCCTGGTGAATGTGCCGATCGGTATCGCCGCGCTCGCCTTCGGCGTACGTCTCCTGATCACCAACCCGGGCCTCGGCATGTCGGCCGGTGCCGACGTGCTGGGAGCCGTGCTCGTCACCTCCGGCCTGTCACTGGCGGTCTTCACGATCGTCCGGATCGCCGACGAGTCGACCAGCCTCACCGAGACGCTGGTCTTCGGTGCCATCGCTGTTGCCCTTCTTGTGGGCTTCGTGGTGCGCCAGGCGCTGGCCGCCAAGCCGCTGCTGCCACTGCGGCTGTTCCGCAAGCGTCAAGTGTCGGCCGCCAACATCATCATCGTCCTGGTGTTCTCCGCAGGCTTCGGATTCCAGTTCCTGACCGCGCTCTACATGCAGCGGGTGCTCGGGTTCAACGCCCTGCAGACCGGCCTGGCCTTCCTGCCGGCCCCGCTGGTGATCGGCACGATCTCCGTGTTCTTCACGGGCCGGCTGACGGCCAGATTCGGCCAGCGCACCCTGCTCATCGTCGGCCTCATCGGCATCATCATCGGTCTGAGCCTGCTGAGCCGGGCCCCGGTCGACGGTGACTATGTGCGTCACATCCTGCCGACCCTGATCATCCAGGGCGCCGGTATGGGCGTCGGCCTGCCGGCACTGATGATGCTCGCGATGTCCGGGGCCGACCCCGCCGACGCCGGTGTCGCCTCGGGCCTGACCAACACCGCCCAGCAGGCCGGCGCGGCCATCGGCACCGCAGTCCTCGCCACCCTGGCGACCTCGCGGGGCAACACCCTGGTGGATCGGGGCGAGGAACTGCTGTCCGCGCTGCGTGGGGGGTACAGCGTCGCCTTCCTGGCTGCCGCCTCCTTCGTCGTCATCGCACTCATCATCGCCTTCGTCGCGCTCCGGCCGGCGGCCGCAACCGCTGCCCCCGAGCCGGCGTTGGATGCCGCCAGCGTGTCCGACTGAGTGACTACGCCGGGGACACCCCCCCGGATCCCGGCGTGGCTACGGGCCGAGCCCGGTCCCGCACCCTCGGGTGCCGGCCGGCTCGGCTCGTACGCGTACCAGTGGAACAAAGTTGACCACCAGAGAGCTGACCGGGACCGTATCGCCCCGGCGGGAAGAAGTGACGATGACAGACACCATTCGCATCGGTGTGGTGGGCGCGCACTCGGAGCGGGGCTGGGGGCGGTGGGTGCACCTGCCGGCGCTCACCGGGCTCGACGACTACACCCTGACGGCGGTGGCCTCCACCAGCCAGGAGAGCGCGGATGCCGCCGCACACGCCTGGGGGGCGTCGCTGGCCTTCGGCGACGCACATGAACTGCTGAACCATCCGGACGTCGACCTCGTCACGATCGCCGTTCAACTGCCGCGGCGGGAGGGGTTGATCGACGGCGCCATCCGGGCGGGCAAGCACGTCTACAGCGAGTGGCCGGTGGCGCTCGACGCGGCCACCGCGGCCGGCTACCGCGACGCCGCGGTGGCGGCCGGAGTGCAGAGCGCGGTGGGACTGCAGAGCCGGCACCACCCGGCGGTGCGGTTCGTCGCCGACCTCCTCGAAGAAGACTCCATCGGAGACCTGCTCTCCGCCTCCCTGACCTACTCACTGCCCGCCCCGGAGACCGCCTCGGAGCGTTACGCGGACCTGTTCGACGCCGAGAAGGGCGTGAACCACCTGACCATCGTCGGTGGTCACTCGCTCAACATGTTCTGCCAGATGGCCGGGGCTTTTACGGAGGTCTCCGCGACCATGGCCACGCGGATCTCACCCGTCACCATCCTGGAGACCGGCCACCAGGTGACGGTCACCTCGCCGGACCAGATCGCCGTCTCCGGCAGCCTCGAGTCCGGAGCCGTCGGCTCGGCGCAGATCATGACGGGCGGACCGGCCGGGGAGGGCTTCCGTATCGCATTTCACGGCCGCAGGGGTCGTCTGGTCCTGGCCTCCCGGGACGCCTCTCTGGTGGCGCCGCAGCTCGACGTCACCTTGGACGAGGGCGACGGAGCCGCGCCCCTGCCCGTGCCCGACCGCTACCAGACCCCGTCGGCGGCCGAGGGCCCGGTGGTCGCCAACGTCCGGCAGGTCTATCGGGACCTGGCGGAGTCGATCCGTGGCGGTACGGCGACGGGCCCGGATCTGACCACCGCTGTGCAGACCCACCGGTTGCTCGATGCCATCAAGCGCTCCGTGGAGACAGGGAACCGGCAGCCGGTGGGTTGAACGCCACGGGATCGTGGCCGCTTCCTCGGAAGTGGCCACGATCCCGTGGCGGGGGTGGGAGGTAAGTCCTATGGGGCCCCAGCGGCAATACGGCGTGCCGTGCGAGCCTTGTACCTGCGGCCGCTGCCTCGTTCCACGACCCACCATTCGGCGAACAGCAGCGGAAGGATCCAGCCCGGCCATACCGCCAGGCCGGCCAGTGACTGTCCCCAGACCGCGAGTTGGGCGAGGTCGGTGGTATCCGGCATCGGCAGGATCGTCGCGGTGAAGAGTTTGCCCAGGACGCGGCTCATGACGATGGACATCGTGAGCGCGAAGCTGCGGATCATCCAGCGCCGGTGGTCGGTCTGCCGTCCCTGCCGGATCATGCGCCAGCCGATGAGGGTGCAGGCCACCCAGAGCGATGACGAGATCACGCTACTGACGCGGACGGATGGGCCGGACAGGCTGACGACACCCACCGACACGGCGAGTACCGCGCTCGGCAGGACACCGGCGAAGACGTAGAGCCGACCACTGATCCGGTGGATGCGCGGATGACGCCGGCGCAGCCACGGCCAGACCTGTAGCACCGTGGTGGCCAACGCGATCGTGCCGAAGGTCACGTGACCGACGAGCAGCGGATAGTGCAGCTCGAAGTTGCCCGGCTGCGGGATCAGCGACTGGGCCTTGTCGAAGGTCCAGTAACGAGGTACCGCGTTGTAGAGGAAGACCAGGACCACGGCCGTCAGCGGCAGGATCCAGGGCCGCCGCCACCAGGGGTGCTGCCGGCGCGGCGCGGCGGCAGGGGACTCCTCCGGCGCTGGCAGCGAGTCGCCGGCTGCTTCCTTCGGCACGGTTGTCGCTCTCGTCATGAGGATCTCCTCATCAGTCTTCGGCCACGAGCACTTGCCCGGACAGCTCGTCAGTGACCCGAATGGCGCCGAACGGGCAGAAGTCCGCGGCGTCGAGCACTTCGTCGTCCGGGTCGATGGCCGGTGTGATCGGTACCGACTTGCCATTGATGAGGACGAACCGGTGCGGCAGATTCCCGTTGCAGAGCCCGGCCCCTCGGCAGACGGTGTGGTCGACCTCGACCCGCCACTTTCCCGGGCTCACCAGCGCACCGGCAGGGCGCCAACGCCGCGGACGACGTGCTCCGACTTCCACGGCACCTCCTCGGCCGGCACGGCGAGCGCGAGCGTCGGCAGGCGCCGAATCAGGGTGCTGAGGGCGATCTGCAGCTCCATGCGAGCCAGGGGCGCTCCGAGACAGTGGTGGATGCCGTGGCCGAACGCGATGTGCGGGTTGTGTTTGCGGGTGAGGTCGAGCTCCTCCGGACGCTCGAAGACCTCGGGGTCCCGATTTCCGACAGCGGGGAACACCATCACGGCCTCGCCGGCCTTCAGCACCTGTCCGCCGAGTTCGATGTCCTCCATGGCGATCCGGGTGTTCTCCGAGTAGGGGCTCAGCGGGGTGAAGCGCAGCAACTCCTCCACCGCGCTGGGGATCAGCGACGGGTCCTCCACCAGCTGCTCCCAGTACTCCCGCTGGGTTAGCAGGATGTAGAGGTAGTTCGCGAGCTGGTTGGCGGTGGTGTGGTGCCCGGTCGCCAGCAGCGCGATGCCCATGGTGACGAGCTCGTCCTCGCTCAGCCGGTCGTCGTTGTCGCGGGCGGCGACCAGCGCGGACAGCAGGTCGTCGGTTGGCTGCTCCCGACGCTTGGCGATTATTGCCCTCATGTACTCGGGCAGCTTCTCGTAGCGTGCCTCGTTCATCGCCTCGACCTCGGACTCGTCGCCGACGACCAGCCAGGTGTCGATCCAACCCCGGAACTTGCGGTGATCCTCGACGGGGATGCCGAGCATCTCGCAGATCACCGTGATGGGAAGCAGCCAGGCCACCTTCTCCGCCAGGTCGGCGGGCTGTTCGGAGGCGATGAGGTCATCGACGAGCGCCTCCGCGATCTCCTGCGAGCGTCCGCGCATCTGCTCGACCCGACGCATGGTGAAGGCTTTGGCCACGAGCTTGCGCAGCCGGCTGTGCTCCGGGTCGTCCATGCTCAGGATGTTCTCCTCCTCGAAGAACAGCCTGATGCGGGGCACGTCCTTGCCGACGGTCGCCGCCCGGCTGAAACGCGGGTCGGCGAGTACGACCTTGATGTCGTCGTAGCGGGTGGCGAGCCAGGCGTCCCCACCGTGCGGCATGGTGACCCGGGTCAGAGGGCGCTCGGCGCGTACCTCGGCGTAGCGCGCGTGCAGATCCACCGCCTCCGCGGGACCGAACGGGTAGTTCTCCACGGCTTGCTTGACGACCGTCATAGCGTTGTCCTCCACGGTGGTCTCCGGTTCAGCTGCCGATGCTGCGCGGGTGGTTGAAGAAGGAGTACGGGTCGTATTTCGCCTTGACCATCAGCAGACGGGCGTAGTTGCCGCCGTAGTACGACCGCTGCCAGTCGGTGAGCGACATGTCCGGGAAATTGATGTACGACTCGCCGTTCGAGAGCGGGTTGATCACGTTGAACCCGCGGTCGGTCCAGGCCGACGCGGCCTGCGCGTCCGCCGCGTCGGGCCGGGGATTCGCGATGGCGACCCCGTAACCGACCTGAAACTCGGTGGTCCGGTGGACGTATGCGGTGGCCCACGGCGACGGGTCGTTGGCGGCACCGCCGAGACCGGTGAAGGAGAGGTACCGCGTGTTGCCGGGGCGCCGGTCCGCGTCGAAGGCGGCCAGTACAGCGTTGACCTCTCCGGCGGTGAAGGGCCGGCTGGAGAGCCGGGTACGCAGCCGTTGCCATCCAGCGCGAGCGATCGTGGCCTCGGGGTTGGTGCCGACCCGTTGGCACTGGTCGGTCGAGAGGTCCGCGCAGCCGTAGACGTTGAGCATGGCCTCGGTGTAGGGCTTGTCCAGGACGGTGCTGCTCACCGGCTGGGCGCCGGCTTCACTCGCGAGTTCGGCGAGCGCGGTCTCCAGGCTCGCCTGCGGGCCGAAGTACGCCCCCTGCATCAGGACGATGGGTGCTGTTCCCGGCGCGGCGTCGGGAAGCACAGCGATGACCTGAGAACTCAGCGTTCGCGGGGCCGCCACCGACCACTGCTGCCAGGCCGTCAGGAAGGCCGGCGCGTCGTCCCACGACCAGGCGAGGTTGTAGTAGACCATCCGGGGCGCGTTGATCGGGGTGACCTCGAAATCGAGGACGATTCCGAAGTTGCCGCCGCCGCCGCCGCGGATCGCCCAGAACAGGTCGGGATACTCCGTGGCCGACGCCCGGACGACCCGTCCGTCCGCGAGGGCGATCAGAGCCGAGACCAGTCGGTCACTGCCCACGCCGAAGGTCCGGGTCTGGAAGCCGACGCCGCCACCGGTCAGCCACCCGCCCGCCCGGACGGTGGGGCAGGTGCCTGCCGCGAGCTGCTTACCCAACGGCCCCAGTTTGGTGAGCGCGTCGATGCCCTGAGTGCCCGGCCCGATGTGCACCGTGCTGCCGGTGACCTGTGCCTGATTGAAGCGTGACACGTCGATGATGACGCCTTCGCCGGTGGACCAGCCGGCGAAGTTGTGCCCCCCGCTACGAGTGCGGGCCGCCAGGCCGTTGTAGGTGGCGAAACGGATGGTGGCGCGAACGTCTTCCGGCGTCTCGCAGTACACGATCGCGGCCGGGTTGATCGAGTCGAAGGCCGCGATCTCCGTCTGCTTGGCGAGGGAATACGCGGCGTCGCCCGGCAGGACCAAGTCTCCGGTGAGCTGTCCGCGCAGGCGGCTCCAACGGGGCGTGGCCGCTCCTGCGGCCACCGGTGCCGCAGCGCCGGCGGCGCCTGCCGCCAGCGCGCCCGCCAACAGCGCGCCGCCGGCGCGAAGGACGTTTCTCCTGTCCATTCTGAGATACCCCATTTTCCTCGTGGACGGCACGCCGGATGGCTCACGGCTGCCCTGCGGGCGCATCAATTAAAGGCGCTTTTGCGCAGCTCCCGCCGTTAATTCGCACAAAGGCTATCCCTGCCGCATTCCCAGCTGGCACCCCTAATCATCCCCTAACTTCTTCACGGCGTACCTGCACCTCACAGGGATGTCGAGGCGGTGCCAGGCCGGCCGACGCGCAGGTAGGGGGGAGTTGCGGGTATCGGGCACCCGGGAACGTTCATATTCTGCTGCTGACCATTCCCGCCGAGTGCATTTGTCGAAACCTCGCCGCGAGAGGAGAAATACATTGTCTACGGCAACGTCACCTAAAGATGCGGGCGTAGCTAGCCCGCCACGGAAGGATTTGCCTTCCCTGACCGGAATGCGATTCTTCGCCGCCCTGCTGGTCTTCCTCATCCACCTCATGCAGCCGCTGGACCCGGTGGCACCGGAAGGCCCCATCAACCCCTTCGCCGACGAAGGGCTGACCGCGTCGCTGCTGCGGCTGTTCGGCCCGGCCGGCTACCTGGGCGTATCTTTCTTCTTCCTGCTCAGCGGTTTCGTCCTCACCTGGGCCTGGCGTCCCGGCGAGGCGCTTGGTGCCTTCTGGCGCCGCCGGTTCGTGAAGATCTTCCCCAGTCACCTGGCGGTCTGGGGCGCGATCATGCTGCTGTTCGGTAGCAGCATTCCTCTCATCACCTGGCTGCCCAACTTGCTGTTGGTGAACTCGTTCGTGAACATTCCCGCCGTGCAGCTGGGGGTCAACGCGCCGTCGTGGTCGCTCTGCGCGGAGCTGCTGTTCTACGCTCTCTTCCCGCTGCTGATCGTCGGCGTCCGGAAGATCTCCGAGAGCCGGCTCTGGTGGTGGGCTGCCGGCATGCTGGCCGGCATGGCCATGGTCACGCTGATCACTCTCTACATCATTCCGGACACCCCGAAATCGCCGCTGATCCCGCTCTCCTTCCCCCAGATGTGGTTCAACTACACGTTCCCGGTGACGCGGATGTTCGAGTTCGTCCTAGGCATGCTCCTGGCGCGGCTCGTGCTGGCCGGTCGCTGGCCGCGGGTGGGCGTCGGTCCCGTGCTGGCACTGCTCGCCCTCGGTTACATCGGGGCCATGTACATCCCGCAGCCGTTCAACTTCAGTCTGGTCATGGCGATCCCGTTCAGTGTTCTCATCTGTGCCGGCGCCTCCGCCGACATCCGGGGTGTCACCGGCTTCCTCGGCAACCGCTGGATGATCTGGCTCGGCAAGGTGTCCTTCGGGTTCTACCTGGTACAGGGATTTACACTCTTCTACGGCCGGCCAGCCGTGCTGGGGACCGAAAGGTACAGCACCCCGACGGCGATTCTGGTGGCCATCGCGCTGTTCGCCGTGACGCTGCTGGCTGGTTGGCTGCTGCACATCGGCGTCGAGGAACCCGCCATGCGCTACTTCGCCCGTAGCCGCAAGGCCGACCGGACTCGGGGTGTGGCCGTCGAGCCGGCGCCCGTGGAGGCGCTGCCCGCGGTGGTCCCCGAGGCACGCGCCAGTTGATCGTGCCGCGAAGAACAGAGGTCCCCGGCTCCGTACCCGGGGTCTCTGTTCTTCGGCACCCACCCCAAGGTCCGGAACCCCCGGAGCCCTACCTGTGCGGTCACGTCCGCGCTGGTGGTGCGTAGGTCTGCTCGGCGAGGACAGCCGCAGGTAATGGGTTCGGCATTTCTGCCACGCGGCTCCGGGTAGGACTCGACCGGTGGCCTGCACCAGACCGGCGTGGGCGTCGGAGATGACCAGGCGGACTCCGGCCAGGCGGCGGGCGGTCAGCGATCGCAGGAACGCCCGCCGCCGGTACGTCAGCAGGCGGTCCGGAAAGCATGTACCCTGCCGCAGCTTCGGACCGTCAGGTCGATCGTGCCGGCCCGGGTGCCCCACTCCCGCGAGCGGTGACCGTTGCGGAGTTCATCCGCTCGTCACTGCGCTGCCCCAGGCCCGGCGTCGCGGATCGCATCGGCTTCGGCGGACAGCACCGCCTGCGTGAACGTTTTGGTCATCGCCCGCAACGGGAGCCCTCGATCTGCTCGCGCAGCAGTTCACCAAGGTTCACACTCTCACGTGCGGCCATTGCGCACTCTCCTCGTTCGCTGACGTGGCCGTCTTGAGGCCCGACGCGATGGCCGTCTCTCATCTACGCAACGCGCCCGCCACGGCAAGTCGTACACGACTTCAGCGGGCGCCACCCCTATTGCCCTCCCTATCCCCTCCCTGCGTCCCGGTCGTCGCCCCGGCAAGCGTGGCTCGGGGGCCGGCCGGCGACATAGCGTGACCCGCAGGACCCACCAGCGCTGTCCGACCACACCCTCGTTCGGAGTGAGGCATGATCTCGTGACCCGTGAAGTGTTGAAACTGCGCCTGCACCGTCCGTGCGGCTCGGCCGTCGTTGTTCGTGAAGAGGCCACCGTGCCGACACTCGTGCCCGCCCTGCTGCGGCAGCTGCGGGAAGGCGACCGCGATGCGCGCTGGCGGTTCCGGTTCTGTCTCGACGGCAGTGGAGGTGTCGAGGTGTGGCTGCACGGGCTGCCATCCGTGATCGATCGCCTGGAACAGGCCGTCCGACTCACGCAGGTGCCCGAGGGGAGGATCGACGTGCTGTCTCGCCATCGGATCGAGGATCAGGACCCGGTTCCGGCTATCGAGCTGAACGAACTGTTGTCCGCGATGTCCAGTGACCTGGCGCTCGCCCTCTCCACGCGGGCAACGCCCGAGGAGAGCGACGGGGTCAGGTTGGCTGCCTTGAACCTGCGTCTGGTCTGTGAGCTGTTGCCGTCCGAGGACCGCGGCGGTTTCTTGTTCCTGCTCTGGCTACTGGGCAGTGACGGGGCCACCGCAGGGGAGCGCCTGTTGATGGCGACGCGGGCGGACGAGGCCGCCAGCACGATCCTTGGCCTCAGTGACCCCGACACGCTCGACAAGGACGACCGGGGGGACTGGTGTGCCTACGCGCAGAAGCTGCGTTTCCTGGTCGACGAATACCGCCACCGGCCGGGCGTACTGATTAACTACGCGTTGTTCGACCATGCGCGGCTGACCCACCACCGGCTGGGGCTGTCGCAGACGGTGGAGGCAGTGGCGGCTCGGGCGCTCCGACCGGCGATGGCCAGGATGCCGGAGGTCGTCCCGGTCTCCTGGGCGGTGCCCGCCGAGCATCTGGTCACCGAGGGCGTCGGCTGATCCGATCCGGCCCATTGGGGTGAGGCTGGCTGGACGAGAGCGGGCCACGATCCGGCACGCGACCGGTGGGTCCGCTCCGTCAGCCACCGGTCTCGTCGAGCCCGAAGAACGCCCGGTAGGCGGCGAGTTGATGCTGGAGCATGTGCCGGCCGTGGTGGATTCGCCGGCCACTCGCGGCGGCTGTGCTCAGCAGCGCTGTCTCGTGGGGGTCCATCACGATGTCCGCCACCAGCGCCCCGGGGGGCAGTTCCCTCGGATCGAACGGCAGCGGGTCATGTGGGTGCAGCCCCAGCGGGGTGGCGTTGATCGCCAGGTCCGCCGTCGTGAGGTCGGGCCGTCCGGTGCCCACGGCCCGACCCGGCCAGTGCGTCTCGAGCCGGTTGATCAGACGGTGGAGCCGGGCCCGGTGCACATCGAACACACGGATCCGGGCAGCGCCGGCGCCCAGTAGCGCCGCGGCGATGCCACTGCCCGCGCCGCCCGCGCCGACAAGTGTGACGTCGTCGCCTCGTGCGCTGTGCCCGGCGGCAGCCAGGCCGCCGACGAAGCCCGTGCCGTCGAAGTTTTCGGCGTACCAGGCGCCGTCCGGCTCACGGCGGAGGGCATTGGCGCTGCCGGCTACGTCGACGGTTGCGCTGACCCGGTCCGCGTGGCCGCACACCGCCGCCTTGTGCGGCACGGTGACCAGGACACCGTCAAGGTTGGCGATCCTCAGCATCCCCGGCAGGATCGAATTCAGGCTGTCGGCGGGGATGTGCACCGGCACCAGGACAGCAGGCGTGCCCAACTCCGCGAACACACCGTTGAGCAGCCGCGGTGCCTGAACCTGCGAGATCGGGTCGCCGATCACGACGAAGAGTCGGGTGGACCCGGTGATGGCCGGCGGAGTGCTGCCGGGGTCAACGGTCACGAGGCGACCGACCGCGCGCCTCGTGCCGTCTTCCGTGGCTGGTTACCGGCACCGGCT
This sequence comes from Micromonospora sp. DT31, assembly GCF_049841795.1. Classification (NCBI taxonomy): domain Bacteria; kingdom Bacillati; phylum Actinomycetota; class Actinomycetes; order Micromonosporales; family Micromonosporaceae; genus Micromonospora; species Micromonospora sp. DT31. Next base: position 14,280 of record NZ_JBNCKZ010000001.1, read on the forward strand.
GGCCGGATCCGGGCGATGCTCCCGTCGTGCCACGTCAGATCAGTGGGGAGTTCCCGCCGATGTGGCACCTTGAGCTTGCGGTAGACCCGGGTGAGATGCTGCTCCACCGTGCTCGCGGTGATGTAGAGCTTGCGGGCGATCTCCCGGTTCGTGTAGCCCATTGCGGCCAGCGAGGCGACCCGCCGTTCGGAGTCGGTGAGCTCGTCCAGACGGTCGTTGTCCTGCGGCGCGGGTTTGCTCTCGCCGAGCTCGTCCCCGATGGAGAGCAACTGCCGGTACAAGGGGTCGGACTCACACACCAGGGCGAGATGAAGTGCCCGCCGGAACACCACCCGGGCCCGTCTGTTCTGGCCCAGGGCGTGATAGGTCGAGGCCAGGTCGGCCAGCGTCCGCGCCTGTTCGTAGCGATCTCCGCAGCTCTCCAGCAGCTCCAGTGACTCGGTGAGCAGCTGCGGGCGCCGGTTCACCGGCCCGAGTTCGGCGAGGATACGGAGTGCCAGGCCGCGGCTGCGGGCACCGCTGCTGGCCGGACCGGTCAGCTCGTCGCTCATCAGCCGGCGGGACTGATCCTCGTTGCCCAGCCGCAACCAAGCTTCGGCGGCCCCGGCACGCCATTGTACGAGGGCGAGCGCGTCCAGACCCCAGTCCCGCACCAACTCGCCGCAGGCGATGAAGTCCGCCAGGGCGGCGTGGTGATGGCGGATCGCCAGGTGATAGTGCCCTCGGGCGTACAGGTAGTGGATGCCGTACCGCGTCTGGAGCATGGCCTCCGGAACGGCTTGTGCCACCCGCGCGCCCGCCTCGTCGAGGTGACCGAGTCGGGACTGCGCCAGGATGAGGTACGACAGAGGAAGCCCGACGGCGACTCCCCACGCCTTCAGGGTGAGTTCGGTGAGCGCGGCCCGGGCGTGCTCGACGGCGCCGGAGAGGTCGCCGAGCCCGACCGCGAAGCCAGCCTGCGCCGCGGAGAGGATGGCGGCCAGGGTCTGGCCAGCCTTGCGGTCACCGCGCTGTCGCAGCCGGCCTGCCCACCGGAGGCCCTGTTGCGACAGGTCGGCCTGGGCCAGCGCGGCGAGCGCCGCCACCGTGGCCTCCTCGCTCCATCCGGTGCGGCGTCCCAGCTCCAGGTCACGCAGCGTCAGATCGGCACGGTCCGCGGCTTCGGCCGCGCGACCGCGGGCCAGTTGCGTGGTGATGGCCGCCGTGGCGTGGAGCCACGGATCCACCGTGGGGGTGACGAGAGCACCCTCGATCTCGTTCCCAGTGAGGACGGTGTGCCGGTGACGGGCCAGCGGCGGGTGAGCATAGGCGAGCCATTGGTCGAGGTCGCGCAGTTCCGTCCGGCCCTGTGGATCGTCGTACGCGTCGTCGCGGACCAGGTTGAGCGCCTCGGCGGCTTCCTCGACGTGCCCGAGCCAGAGCAGTTGCCGGCAGAGCAGTAGGGCGTCGCGGCGATCGAGCTCTTCGCGGCGCAGCGCGTCGAGCAGCTTCGGCAGGTGCCGGGCGGCGAGCGACGGGCTGATCTCCCATTCGATCTGCATGAGGCGGGCCCGGATGCCACCTGTCCTGGCTGGTTCGGCGTCCGCGCGTAGTGCCGATTCGAGGTAGGCCGCCGCGTCGTCGCAGTGGCCTTCGGCAATGGCCTGCTCGGCGGCTTCCACCAGAACGGCGGTCGCCCAGGAGGGCAGTACAGGCCCGGCGGAGAGCAGGTGCTGGGCCACGGTCCGTGCCGGCGCGCCGTTGTCGTAGAACAGCTGCGCGGCACGCCGGTGCAGGTCCGCCCCCTCCTCGGCGGGAATCTGTTCGAGCACGGCGGTGCGCGCGGCCCCGTGCCGGAAGGTGCCGGCGTGCATCACACCGGCTGCCGTCATGACCGACAGGGCGGCCTCGACGGCGTTGGGCTCGGCGTCCACAAGAGACAGGAGGGCTGAGCGCTCCGAGCTGTCACCGAGCACCGCCGTGGCCCGGGCGATGGAGAGCATGACCGGCCCATGGCCGTGCAGGCAGTCCAGCAGCGCGCGACCGAACCGCGGCGCTCCGGTGGGATCGTCCAGCTCGTCCACCAGCGCGCTGAGCAGCAGCGGGTTACCGCCGGTGGCCTCATGGAACTCGGCGGTGAGGCGGTCGGCCCGCTCCGGACCGACCCTCTCGTGCAACAGTTGCCGGACACCCTGGCGAGACAACGGTCCCAGGTCGACGTGGTGCAGGTGCAGATGGCGTTCCACCTCGGCCCGGAAGGGCGACCGGGAGCCGGACGACTCGGTGTCGGCGAGGATCATCAGGATGCGCGCGGACCGCAGCCGGCGTGCGAGCTGTTGCAGGAAGGCAAGCGAGGCGGGATCGGCGTGGCCGATGTCGTCGACACCGATCAGCAGAGGACGGTCGGCGGCGAGCTTGCGGAGCAGCAGGCAGATCTGTTGGAACAGCTGAAGCAGCTGCGGATCCCGGCCGGGCTCGGTCTCGGTGTCGCCCCGGTTCCAGGCCTCCTGCAGGAGGACGGTGATCCGCTCCGAGTACGGCTCGGGCATCGTGCCGTGCACCAGTTGGCCCAGCACCCCACACCCGACGGTGCTCTCAAACGGCGCGCCGGCAGCGACGAGAGTCAGGGCCCCGCCGGCTGCCGCCGTGTCGGCGTACGCCTGCAGCAGTGCCGTCCGCCCGGTGGCGGGTGGGCCCGTCACCAGAGCGATCTGTCCCTGGCCGGCGAAGGCTCGCTGGGCCAGCCGGTCCAGCAGCAACATCTGTTTCTCACGCTCGATCAGCGTCATGTCATCCCCCGGGTGACAATACGGGGAGCACTTGAATGCCCACTCACAGCAAGCGAGAACGCTAGCACCGGGATCCTGCATCGAGGAGACTGATTGCCCACTAAGCGGTAATCGGCAGGGACCGGCGCTCAGGTGCCGCTGTCGGGATTACCACCCAGTGGGTCGCGGCCCTCGAACGTCGCGGTCGCGCCCTCTACGCTGCGCTCGTCGGCACGGAAGGTGACCGCGATGACACCGCGGAGCGAGACTCGGGGGGCGACATCAGTTACCTAGGCATCGACGTGGGTGGCACCAAGCTGGCGATCAGGGCGGAGAGCGACCACCACGAGCCGTACGAGACGGCGGTCAGATGGCCGGAGGGCGGCCCGGCGGCGGATCTGCGCGTGCTTGAGGACCAGATCGATCTGCTGCGCCGGCAGTGGGGTGGGTCCATCCGGTCGATCGGGATAGCCCTGCCCGCTACGCTCGATGATCGCGGCCGGGTGGTGACCTGGCCAGGCCGTCCAAGCTGGGCGGGGGTCGACCTCGGCAGGTGGGTCCAGGCGCTCTTTCCCGGCCTTCCGGTGGCCTACGCCGACGACGGTGGACTGGCGGCGCTGGCGGAGGCGGAGGCATCAGGCAGCCGCGACCTGCTCTACGTCGGGGTGGGCACGGGCGTCGGCGGCGGAATGATCCTGGAAGGCAGGCCGACGCCGCACCCGGACGTCGGATCGTTCGAGATCGGCCACATCATCGTCGATCGGTTCGGCGCCGTGTGTGACTGCGGTCGCCGGGGATGCGTGCAGGCGACGGCGTCCGGACCGGCGGTCCTGCGCCGGGCCGAGCAGTTGCGGGGCGCCCCCGTCACCTTCGACGGCCTCCTGCGTGGACTCGAAGGGCGCGAAGCGTGGGCGCAGTCAGCGGTGAACGACGGCGCGGCTGCGTTGGCCGTTTCCGTCACCACCGTCGCCGAGCTGCTTCGTCCGTCGCGGGTCCTGATCGGTGGCGGCTTCGCCGCCGGGGTCCAGAGCTACGTCGACGCGGTGGCCAGCTTCGTCACGGAACTGAGCAGGCCGGGCCAGCAGGTGCCCTCCGTCGGCCCGGCGAGGCTCGGCGGTCTGTCCTCGCTGTACGGCGCCGTCCTGATCGCGCGGCGAACTCGGAGCCCCGCCTCGGAGAATCAGGCAGGGGCGGGCGCGACCCACCGGTCAGCGACGCTTAGGGGACGGTAGCGGGCGATTCCCTCCCGAGCTGTATCGGCGGGGCGGATCGGCCCCGTCGGCATCAACCGGCGACAGGCATCGGCCCCACTCCGTCACGCGGCATCGACCGCAGGACGTCGGTCACCACCGACACCGGTACGTCGTGCACGAGTTCCGCGCCCTGCGGACCGTCCAGCACGAAGGAGAGACCACCGGCGGCCTTCTTGTCCAGACGCATGAGCGATACGAGGCGATCCGAGTCCACATCGGCGGGAAGCTCCGTCGGCAGCTGGTAGTGCTGAACGACTTCCAGGTGCTCCTGCACCCGATCGGCTCCGATGCGGCCGAGGGCGCCGGCGAGCCGGCCCGCGAAGACGGTGCCGACCGCGACCGCCTCGCCGTGGCGCATGGCGAAGCCGGTAGCGTGTTCCAGGGCGTGGCCCAGGGTGTGGCCGTAGTTGAGCAGGTGGCGCAGCCCGGTGTCGCGTTCGTCGGCGGCGACGATGACGGCCTTGCGCGCAACACTGGCGGCGATCTGGCCCGTCAGGTCGAGATGGCGCAGGTCGCCGGCACCGATGAAATGACAGCGAGCGATTTCACCGTATCCGCTGATCCGTTCCCTCTCGGGGAGCGTGCGCAGGTAGTCGGTGTCGCACAGAACCGCGCTCGGCTGCCAGTAGGCGCCCACGAGGTTCTTGCCCTCCGGCAGGTTGACCGCGGTCTTGCCGCCCACACTCGCGTCCACCTGGGCGAGCAGAGTGGTAGGTAGGTGAACGACCGGCAGCCCTCGGTGGTACAGCGCCGCGGCGAGCCCGACCGTGTCGGTCGTCGTGCCGCCCCCACAGGAGACCACCACGTCCGAGCGGGTCAGGCCGAAGCGGGCGAAGTCGCGGGTGAGGGCCTCCACCGTACTGAGCGTCTTGTCCGCCTCGCCGTCACGGGCCGCGATGAACGTCGCCGGTACGCCGGGTGACGGTGTCCAGCGCGCGGGCCGCGCCGACACTACAGCGGCCCGCCGCGCTCCCATCCCCGCAATGACCTCGGGAAGTAGATTGCGCACTCCCGGGCCGATCACGACTTCATAGGAGCGGGCACCCAGGGCGACTGCGATGCGTCGCGGCGATTCAGTCACGGTTCCTCCTTCACCGGTCGGCAGACTTTCATGTTTTCCGACGCGCGGTCGGGGAGCACTGAAGTTCTGGGTTCTGATAGGGGGACGGCTAGGGGCTCTCCCGGCTGGTCAGCCCCCCGAGACTGGCAGACGGCCGGCTGTCATCGTGGAGGGACACCACTGTGCTGCGTACGGATCTGATCCGTCCTGTCCATGAGCTTCTCCTCGGGCACGCGAGCCGCCTGGCGGACAAGACGGCGTTCAGCGACGGGCGTCGCGCGGTCGGATACGCGGAGCTGGCCGCGCGTACCGGCAGGCTGGCCGGGCATCTGTGCGAATGGCGGCTGCAGCCGGGGGACCGGGCGGCGATCTGCCTCGGCAACCGGGTCGAGACGGTGGAGAGCTATCTCGGCATCGCCCGTGCCAGCGGGATCGCCGTACCACTGGATCCGCGCGCCTCGCCCGCCCACCTGGGCGGCTTGCTGCGCGACAGCGACGCACGCGTGCTCATCACCGATCCTGTTCACGAGAGCGCACTCCGGAGGCACTTGTCGGCCGGACCGCGGCTGCGCATCGTGGTGACCGGCCCGGCGCAGGGACGATCGTCTCCCGGGTCGGTGTCGTTTGAGACGCTGGCGGCCACGGAGCCGGCGACCGCACCCCGTGACGACCTGCGCCTGGACGATCTCGCATGGCTCATCTACACCTCGGGGACGGGCGGGCGGCCCAAGGGGGTGCTCTCCACTCAGCGCAACTGTCTGTGGTCGGTCGCCGCCGGCTACGTGCCGGTCTCGGGGCTCTGCCAGGAGGACCGGGTCGTGTGGCCCCTGCCGCTCTCCCACAGCTTGGGGCACATCGTCTGCCTGCTCGGGGTCAGTGCGGTGGGCGCGACGGCCCGGCTGGTCGAGGATCTGTCAGCCGACGAGGTGCTACGCGTGCTGCGCGACGAGTCCGCCACGTTCCTCGGTGGCGCGCCGATGATGTACCAGCGGTTGGTCGAGGCCGCCGCGGAGGCCCGCTTCGAACCACCGCCGGAACTGCGCATGTGCCTGACTGGCGGCGCACCCGCGAGTCTGTCGCTCCGGCGTGCCTTCCAGGCCGTGTACGGTGCGCCGCTGCTGGACGCCTTCGGCAGCACGGAGACGTGCGGCTCCGTCGCGATCACGTGGCCGAGTGCCACGGCGAAGGGAGTGACGGCCGGCCTGCCGGTGCCAGGGCTCAGCGTACGGCTGGTGGACCCGCAGACGGGGACTGACGTGCCGGATGGTAGCGACGGCGAGGTGTGGGTGCGAGGTCCGAGCATCATGGCGGGCTACCACAACGACCCGGCGGCGACCGCGACCACGCTCCGCGACGGTTGGTTGCGTACGGGTGACCTGGCGCGCCGGGATCCGACGGGTTTCGTCTCGTTCACCGCCCGGCTCAACGAGCTGATCGTCAGGGGCACGGAGACGATCCGCCCGCTGGAGGTCGAGGAGGTGCTGCGCGGCGTCCCGGGTGTGAGCGATGCCGCCGTCGTGGGCAAGGCGCATCCGGTGCTCGGCGAGGTGCCGGTCGCCTTCCTGGTGCCGGGACCCGGTGGGCTCGACGCGGAGCGGTTGCTGTCGGCGTGCCGCGCGAGGCTGCCACAGCACATGGTCCCCGAGGCGCTGTATGAGGTGGACCGAATTCCGCGTACCTCGTCTGGCAAGATCATCCGCCCCGGACTGCTGCGTAGGCCGACCCGGCTGCGGGTGACGGCCGGCAGCCACTTCGACGCGTTGTTGCACGTGGACTGGATTCCCGGGGCCGCCTCCCGGGCCGCTCCGGTGTCGGGTGACTGGGCCGTGGTCGGGGGCGTGGAGGCCGGTCTCGTCGCGACCACCCTGGGCAAGTTGGGCGCCGAGGCGGTCACCTACCCCGACGTGAGCGCGGTGTTGGGGGCCATCGCCCGGGGTGCACCACGGCCGGCCAACACGGTGGTGGTGGTACCCGCTGTCGGAGCGGTGGATGTCGTGGCCGCGGCGGCGACCGTCGTGGACGGTTTGCAGGCGCAACTGCACTCCTGGCGTACGGCGCTGCCGTCCGCGCAGCTGACGGTGGCCACCGTACGCGCTCTCGCGCTGGAGAGCGGCGAGGAGGTGCCGGACCTATGTCTGGCGTCCGTGCACGGCGCGATCGCTCACGCCCATCGTGGTGAGGGCGGCGGCACTCTGGTGATCGACCTCGACGCCGCGGACAAGCGTGCCGTGGCGGCCCTGGCTCGGGTGGTCGCCTCGGCCGAGCCACAGGCGGCGGTGCGTTCGGGGGTCGTCCTGGTGCCCCGCCTGGTGCGCTCGGCCGCGTCCTCGGTGCGTCCGCCCCGGACGTTCGACCCGCAAGGGTCGGTACTGCTTAGCGGAGCGAGCACCGAGCGCGGAGCGGCGCTCGCCCGCCATCTCGTCACGGGGCACGGCGTTCGCCACCTGGTTCTGCTGGACCAGCCCGGCCGGGGTGGCCCTCCGCTGGTGACGCTGGGCAAGGAGCTCGCCGCCCGGGGAGCGAAGGTCCGGCTCGTCGCCGCTGACGACCCTGGCGAGGTCGCGGAGACCGCGCACGCCCAACGCCGACCTTGGACCACGTTCGTGCAGGTCATCGGCGGTACGTCGGCAGACTGGGACAGGCGGCTGGCCGCGGTCCTGGATCAGGTGGGCGATGGCTTCCCGAGCGTCCTGTCCGTATCGGTCACGACGACGGAGGGCGTGGTGGGAGCGGGCCGCCGGGCGGAGCCGGCGGTGACGAACGCCTTCGTGGCGGCGTTGGCGCAGCGTCGGGCGTCCCGGGGTCTGCCGGCCCTGGTGATCGCGGGCGACGTGTCATCGCCCGGGGTCTCCCCCCTCGGCCTAGTGGCCCTCTCCGTCAGGGACGATCTTGCCATGTTCGATGCCGCGTTGACCGTCGACCGGTCGGTTGTCGTCGCGGCGCGGCCGGATCCCCGTCCGATGGCTGCGATCGAGCTGTCCCCGCTGTTTGCCGACCTGATGGATATCGTGGGCGTGGATTCGAATTCGACCGGAGTGCGGACGTCGCTCCGCCAGGCACCGAAGGTGGAGGCCGGGGAACGCCCCCGCCGGTCCGCTTTCTCGTCGGATGAACCGTAGTAGGAACGAAGTATCGGGGCTCTTCGAACTTGAGCGGGGTTCGTGGCTGGCGGTGACCCGGACGTGAGGGGCTCGCAGCTCTTCACTCGTGACCATCCGAACTCGACACTCAGATGATCAGCGACGGGCTGCGAGCCCTTCACGCTCGGGTCCGCTCAGCCGCCGACCCCGCTCAAGTTCGACGAGCCAGATCGGCCACGGTTTCCGCGTATCCGGAGGCCCTTTTCGTCGATGCATGGGTTTACGTGCCGGAAATGAAAAATCGCTTAATCAATTGACGTACATCTCACCCATCACGCTCTGTAAGGACTTGACCTTGTGGGGTAGTGAAGCCAGAATGTGTCCACGTGAGGTGGGTGTGGCACGTCGTGGTGCCCTCCGGCCCCGCGCGCAGAGGGTGCCGTCGAGTCGGCGGTCGTCGAGTTGCTCATCGTCGACACGGGGTCGAGGGCCGCCTTTGATCGGCGCGGCCGGTTTGCCGGAAGGGCAAGGTATGGGAGCTGCAGCGACCCGTGTCTCTCGTGACATGCGCACCCGGGCCGGAGGTTCCGGACAAGAAGGGAAGTTCTTGTGCGATTCAAGGTCCTGGGCCCGTTGGAGATCGAGCACGAACGTCGACTGATATTGCTGAACGGAGTTAAGCAGCGGGCCACCCTCGGCTATCTGCTCCTGCACGCGAACGAGGCGGTCGCCACCAGCCAATTGCTCACCGCGCTCTGGGGGCATGACCAGCCAGCGACGGTCCGCAAGATGCTGCAGAACGCGGTGTCGAACTTGCGCCGGATGCTCCCGGACGTCGAACTCGAGACGCGCCCGCCCGGCTATGCCCTACGCGTGAGCCCAGCGGACGTGGACGCGCTGCGTTTCCAGGACCTGGCGCAGCGGGGGCGGGCGGAGCTCGCCTCCGGCGCGGCCGCCGCCGGAGCGGCCACCCTACGCTCGGCGCTGAGGCTGTGGCGGGGCCCGGTGCTCGCGGACCTGGCTGAAGATGGCGTCGAGTGGCCCGAGCTGGCAGTTCTCAACGGGTCGCGGCTCAACGTGTTGGAGGACTGCTTCGAGGCGGAACTTGCCGCCGGTCGCCACTTCGAGGTCGTCAGTGAGCTGGTTCGGGAAGCGGAGGCCGAACCAGCTCGAGAGCGGCTGTGTGGCCAGTTGATACTCGCCCTCTACCGGTGCGGCCGTCAGGTGGACGCGCTCGCGGCATACCGGCGGACCCGGGCCGTGCTCGCCGACCAGTTGGGCCTGGACCCGAGCCGTGAGCTGCGGGATCTTGAACGGTGCATCCTCAATCACGACCCGGTGCTGGCGCCGCCGACCGAGCCGGGCTCGCGCGTCACCCTGGCGCCCCAGCCGGTATCGGAGCAGGAGCAGTGCCAAGCGCACGGTTCCAGGGCCGAACGCAAGCCGGTGAGCGCCCTTCTCGTCCGCGCCGAACCCGCCTCCCGGCTCGGCAGCGGGGATCTCGAGGAGTTCGACGAGGCATTCCAGAGTCTGAGCGTCCTTATCCGGGAGGAGGCTGAGCGTTTCGGCGGGACCGTACACGGCAACGTCGCTTCGGTATGGGTTCTCCTGTTCGGCGTCCCCCGCACTCATGAGGACGATGCCCAGCGGGCGATCCGGGCCGGCCTGTGCATCAGGGACCGCATCCGCGCATGGAACTCGAGCCGGCTGGGGGCCGGGCTGCTCACCGTCCGTGCCGCGGTGGCCACCGGCGAGGCCCTCGCGACGTACGTGGAGCGGGAAGGAACGGCGGCCGTGGACGTCGCCGGCGGGATCTTTCTGCGGGGCGACGAACTGCTCGCCTCGGCGCGCGCCGACGAGGTCCGGGTGTGCGACACGACACGGCAGGTGGCCGGCTGCGCGTTCGGCTACGTGCCGCTGCCGCACTCGCAGGGGTGGGCCGTGGAACTCGCCCCCACGGCGTGCTCGGCGCACACCCTCACCACGTTCGTCGGGCGGGAACGGGAGATGATCCTGGTCACCGGCTTGCTCGACGATGCCCGGCGACGCCGCCACCCGCACCTGGTGACACTGCTGGGGGAGCCAGGCATCGGCAAGAGCCGATTGGTGATCGAACTCTGCCAGCAGATCGGCGGGACCGCCGATCCGTACCGGTACCTCGTGGGCCAGGCGCGACCCTTCGGAGACGGCACGCCGTTCGAGCCGTTGGCCGACCTGGTCCGGATGTATGCGGGTATCGGTCCGGAGGACGATGCCGTTACGGCCGACGAGAAGCTCACGCGAATGGTCGGGGACCTGTTCGGTGGCGACGCCCGAGGTTCGTCGATCACGCACGAGTTGCGCGCCCTGCTGGGCGTGGGGATGAGCGACCCGCCTGCCTGCCTGGCGGTGGCGCAGAGTTGCCGGGCCCTGCTGGAGGAGATCGCCGGGCACATGCCGCTGGCCGTCGTCCTCGAGGATCTGCACCAGGCCGACGATCGACTCCTCGACTTCATCGAGAGCCTGGCGGACTGGAGTCGGCCCGTCCCGCTCGTGGTCCTGGCGACCGCGCGACCACAGCTGCGCCACCGCCGCCCTGAGTGGGGCGGCGGGGAGGCCGACGCCACGACCGTCACCCTGAATCCCCTCTCCACCGCGGCGATCAACTGGCTGGTCAACAAACTGATCCACAGTCAGGGACTGGCCGGCCCGGAGTCGCACGAGCGACAACGGGCCCCCGAGTTGGGCGGCAACCCGCTGTTCGCCCTGGAGTACGTCCGAATGCTGCAGGAGGGTGTCTCCCTCCGGCGGGAGGTCGCCCTGCCCGCTACGGCCAGCGGCTGTAGTCCGGAGGCCGGCGTGGTCTCCGTGCCGCACTCCGTGTACACCATGGTCTCCGCACAGCTCGATCGCCTGCCGGGCTCGGAGAAGGCGGTGTTGCAGGTCGCCGCGCTGCTGGGCGGCGAGATCACCGCGACCAGGGTGGCGTCCCTCGCCGGTTGCGACCAGGGCGAGGCCCAGCTGCACCTGGAGGCGCTTGATCGCAAGTGCTTCCTTCAGTGTGTGGATGGCCCTGGCGGTGAGGGAGAGCGCAACTACGGCTTCCGGGACGCGCTTGTGCGTAACGTGTCGTACTCCCAGATACCCCGCTCGGCCCGCCCGGTCGCCGTGTGAACGGCGGCGACGTGTGCCGGGAAGATCGACGTGTCGATTATGCCGCGACCAGCTCCAGCAGCGCGCGTGCCGCCAGCCGATAGCCGAGTGAGCCCATCCCGACGATGATGCCGGCGGCAAGTGGCGCCAGGACCGAGTCGTGGCGGAACTGCTCGCGGGCCCACACGTTGGACAGGTGCACCTCGATCCAGGGGTGCGGATAGTTCGCCATCGCGTCGCGCAGGCCCCATCCTGCGATCATGAGCGCGCCCGGATTGACGATCGCGCCGACGGTGTCGTAGCCGGCCTCGACAGCGTCGATGAGATCACCCTCGGAGTTGTGCTGCACCGCCCGCACCCGCCAACTCCGTCCGGAGACCTCGGCGGCAACGGCCTTCTCGATATCGGCCAGCGTGTCGGTGCCGTAGACCGACGGCTCCCTTCGGCCCAGGATCCCGAGATTGGGGCCATTCAGTAACAACAACTGGCTCAAGTCGCACCTCAAATTGTGGTCCTGCGAAATCGCGATCACTCTAGCGCCCTGCCCGCACATTCGGCGATGCCATCCCGCAAAACGCGCCGGACATAGGGGTCGGTAGGGGTTTGGCTAGGGGAATAGTGGCGGCATGGCCTGCGGTAGCGTCGGCCCGCGGCTGATTGAAAGCAATTGCGTGTTCGCGTGTATCGATGGTCAGGACCAAGAGGGATGAATTCCCGTGTGGCGCCCAGAATGGAGTGTCGATGACGGATCAGGGGACCGAGAACCTGAATCTTCCGCACTGGCCCCAGTTCGATGACAAGGAGCGCGCCGGCGTGTTACGGGCGCTGGAGCAAGGACAGTGGTGGCGGATCACCGGCAGCGAGGTCGACGCGTTCGAGGAGGAGTTCGGCGAATACCACGGCGCTAGCCACACGCTCGCCGTGACGAACGGAACCCACGCACTGGAGTTGGCGCTCGAAGTGCTTGGCGTGGGGCCCGGCACGGAGGTCATCGTACCGGCCTTCACCTTTATCTCGTCATCACAGGCGGCCCAGCGCCTGGGTGCCGTCGCGGTGCCAGTGGACGTCGAACCGGAGACGTACTGTATCGACGTGGTCGCCGCAGAGGCGGCGGTCACCGACCGGACGCGTGCCATCATGCCGGTCCACATGGCCGGCCACCTGGCGGACATGGACGCGCTGAGCAAGCTCTCCACGGCAACGGGCGTGCCCCTGGTGCAGGACGCCGCACACGCGCACGGCGCCCGCTGGAAGGGCAAGCGCGTCGGCGAGCTGGGCTCCATCGCGGCCTTCAGCTTCCAGAACGGCAAGCTGATGACCGCCGGTGAGGGCGGTGCGGTGCTGTTTCCCGACGCCGCGCTCTACGAGCAGGCGTTCCTGCGTCACAGCTGCGGCCGGCCCCGCGAGGACCGTAGCTACCTGCATCGGACGTCCGGGTCGAACTTCCGCCTCAACGAATTCTCCGCGGCAGTGCTGCGGGCCCAGCTGTCGCGGCTCGACGCGCAGATCGACACCCGTGAGCAACGTTGGCCGCTGCTCGCCGGGCTGCTCGCGGAGATCCCGGGGGTCACGCCGCAAGGCCGCGACGCGCGGGTTGACCGCAACCCGTACTACATGGCGATGTTCCGGATTCCCGGTCTGCGGGAGCAGGAGCGTAACCAACTCGTCGACGAGCTGGTCGCCCGTGGCGTGCCCGCCTTCGCCGCGTTCCGCGCGATCTACCGGTGCGACGCGTTCTGGGAGCGGGCCGCACCGATGGAGACGATCGACGACATCGCGCGCCGGTGCCCGAACACCGAGGAAATCTTCCGAGACAGCATCTGGCTGCATCACCGGACTTTGCTCGGCACCGAGGAGCAGATGCACCGGGTCGCTGAGATCCTCGCTGAGGTCGTGGCCCGTCGATGAGCGCGGTGACAACCGGCCCGTACCGGGTGGGTGTGGTCGGGGCGGGCTGGGCGGCACGAAGCATCTGGCTACCCCGCCTCCTCCGGCATCCGGCGTTCGAGGTGGCCGCGGTGGTCGACGCCGCCCCGGCCGCGCGGGCGGCGGTCCGTGACCATGCGCCGGGCGCGCGTCTGCTCGCCAGCACGGAGCAACTGGGCGCCGATGTGGACCTCGCCGTGGTCGCCGTGCCCAACCATCTGCACAATGCCGTAGCGGTGGACCTGTTGCGCCGGGGCGTTCCGGTGTTCGTGGAGAAGCCGGTCTGCCTGAACTCGGCGGAGGCCGTTGAGCTGGCGCACGCGGAACGCTCGGCCGGGGCGGTGCTGCTGGCCGGAAGCGCCGCGCGGTACCGCTCCGACGTCGGAGCACTGCGCGAGGTGGCCGCCGGGCTCGGCTCGATCCGGCACATCGACCTTTCCTGGGTACGCGCCGGCGGCATACCCGACGGGGCGGGCTGGTTCACGCGGCGCCAGCTGTCGGGCGGCGGCGCGCTGCTGGATCTGGGCTGGCATCTGCTGGACCTGGTCGAGCCGCTGCTGGGCCCGGTCGACGTCACCCAGGCCGTCGGCATGGTGACCGACGACTTCATCAACCGGGCGGCGAGCCGCGCGGACTGGCGAGGCGATGGGACCGGGGAGATGTCGCGCGGCGACGTGGAGGACACAGCCCGCGGGTTCCTGGTCACCGGGGACGGTGTCTCGATCGCACTGCAGGCCAGTTGGGCCTCGCACGAGGAACGCGACGTGACGACCGTCCGGATCGACGGCAGTGCCGGCAGCGCGCTGCTGCGCTGCACCTTCGGCTTCAGTCCGAATCGAGTAGAGGTCTCCTCGCTGAGCGTGCACCGTGACGGCCGCGTCGAGCCCGTGCCGGTCACCGAAGAGGCGATCGGTGCCGAGTACGACCGTCAGCTCGATGACATCGCGGTGCGGCTGACCGACCCGGCAGCCAAGGGCCGCGGCGTCGCCGAGGCGGCCCGCGCCATCGACGTGATCGAGCGGCTCTATGCCTCCGCCCGGCACTTCGGGGCCTCGGCTGCGTCACCACAAGTGACGAGCCGTTGAACCTGCCACTTCTATCCCTTTGGGAGCAGACATGAACCCGACGCCGATGCCCGACCTGGAGCCTGCCTGGTCCGATGACCTCACGGGCCACCGCATCTCTGCGGTGATCTTCGACCTCGACGGTGTGATCGTGGACAGCATGCAGGTGATGCGCGAGGCATTCCGGATCGCGTACGCGGAGGTCGTCGGGGCCGGCGAGGCGCCCTTCAACGAGTACAACCGCCATCTCGGACGCTACTTCCCGGACATCATGATGATCATGGGCCTGCCTCCCGAGATGGAGGAGCCGTTCGTCCGGGAGAGCTACCGGCTGGCGCACCGGATCCGGCCGTACGAGGGTGTCACCGAGCTCCTGCACGGCTTGCGGGCCCGGGGTCTGCGACTCGCGGTCGCCACTGGCAAGAGCGGGCCCCGCGCCCGTTCCCTGCTCGACGGGCTGGGACTTCTCGGACTATTCGACCACGTCATCGGCGGCGACGAAGTGGCCCGGGCCAAACCGGCACCGGACATGGTGCTGCTAGCACTCTCCCTGTGGGGCGCCGAATCGGAGGAAGCCGTGATGATCGGGGACGCCGAGACCGACATCCTGAGCGCCCACTCGGCCGGCGTGGCTGCGGTCGCCGCACTGTGGGGGGAGTCCGACACCGAGCGGCTGCTGGCGGCGAAGCCGCAGGCAGTGCTGCACCGACCGGCCGAGCTGCTGCGGCTCTTCCCGGCGATGCACCGAACCTGACGCAGGCCGTCACAAGTGCCAACGGCCTCCCACCCACCGGTGGGAGGCCGTTGGCACTTGCCTAGGGCCTCAGCGTCGGACCAGCTCGGCCAGGAGGAAGGCCAGTTCGATCGACTGCCGGGCGTTGAGACGTGGATCGCAGGTGGTCTCGTACCTGCCGGAGAGGTCGGCGTCGGTGAGCTGGTGGGGGCCGCCGAGACACTCGGTGACGTCGTCACCGGTCAACTCCACGTGGATGCCACCCGGGTGCGTGCCCAGCCGGCAGTGTACCTCGAAGAACCCTCTGACCTCGTCCAGCACGTCGTCGAAGTGACGAGTCTTGTAACCCGTCGGCGACTCGTGGGTGTTGCCGTGCATCGGATCGCACTGCCACACCACAGGATGTCCGGCTGCCGTGACCGCGGCGACGATCGGCGGTAGGACCTCCCGGATCCGGTGCCGACCCATCCGCGTGATCATGACCAGGCGGCCGGGCTCCCGCTCCGGATTGAGCCGCTCGGCGTACGCGATCGCGTCGTCCGGCTTGGTGCCCGGGCCGATCTTCACCCCGACCGGATTGCTGAGCAACTCGGCGAGCGCCAGGTGGGCGCCGTCGAATTGCCGGGTGCGCTCGCCGAGCCAGAGCAGATGGCCCGAGCTGGCGTACAGCGAGCCGTCGCCGGTGGCCCGGAGCAGTGGGACCTCGTAATCGAGCAGCAGAGCCTCGTGGCTGGTGAACACCTCGGTCCGCAGTCGGTCCCGGTGATCGGTGTTCCACGCCGCCACGAAACGGAGCGCCCGCTCGATATCCTGGACCAGCGGTGCGTACCGCGAGCCGGTCGGGCTCGTCCGCACGAAGTCCTGGTTGACCTCATGGATGTCGCCGAGCCCCGGCGTATGGGAGGCGGCGCGCATCAAGTTCCTCGTCCGGCAGGCATCCGCATAGGCTCCCAGTAGGCGGTCGGGGTCGGGTGTCCGCCCGGCCGGGGTGGGGACCGGCGAGTTCACTATGTCGCCTCGGTACGCCGGCAGCCCCAGAATGTCGACCGCCCGCGACCGGGGCTTGGCGTACTGCCCGGCCATCCGGCCAACGATCGCGACGGGCATGTCCGCGGCGTATGTGAGCACCACCGACATCGCGAGCAGGGTCTTGACATTGCCCTGGATGTGCTCGGCGGAAGCAGAGAACGTCTCCGCGCAGTCCCCGCCCTGAACGAGGAACGCCTCGCCCTGCGCGACTGCTGCCAATCGCCGCTTCAGCTCGTCCGTCTCCCCGGGCGGCACGATCGGCGGCATTCGGCTCAGCAACTCCCGGGCCGCCCGTGCGCGGTCCGGGAGAGGCCAGGACGGCTGCTGCCCTGCGGGCAACCGCAGGGCAGCCGAGAGTCGGCGCAGCAGATCCGGGGCGAGCTCCGGCAGTTGCTCCCGTATTGGCTGTTCATCGCCGATCGCGTTTTCGGAGCGCATAACCATTGATTCCATTCCATGAAGATATGGCGTCGGTACGGCTTCCGGCCTATTCAACGGTAATTGGTGTCGCGAAATTCGAAGAATGTGGTGGTGTAGGGGGCGGATAAGGGTTGAGCATCCGGAAGGGCTGGCGGGAGGCTTCATCTCAGTGCCGATCGAGAGGTGATTTCCTGTGGCCGCTGCATCCGATGTGGATGGTCGATGGCTGCGGTGCTACCATCCGAACCCGGACGGTGCAGTGCAGTTGGTGTGCCTGCCGCATGCCGGCGGGTCGGCCAGTTACTTCGCCCCGTTCGTGACCCAGGTTGGTTCCGGCGCCGAGGTGCTGGCGGTGCAGTACCCGGGACGGCAGGACCGGCGCGCCGAACCGCCCGTGACCGACCTCATGAGGCTGGCTGACGAGGTTCACGAGGTCCTCACTGCGCGCATGGACCGGCCGTTGGCGCTGTTCGGGCACAGCATGGGGGCGGTGGTGGCGTACGAGGTGGCGCTCCGTCTGGAAGCCGGGGGCGTCGATCCGGTCCACCTCTTCGTCTCGGGACGACCGGCACCCGCCCGTCGCCGGGAGGGCGACCTGCGGATACGGGACGACGCTGACGTGCTTGCCGAGATCGCCATGCTGCAGGGCACCGCGGACACGCTGCTGGCCGACCAAGAGGTGATGGCCATGGTCATGCCTGCGTTGCGTGGCGACTATCAGGCCGTCGAGGCGTACCGGCATGATCCGGCGCGCCGGCTGCGTTGCCCGGTGACCGTGCTCGTCGGCGACCACGACCCGCGAGCGACCCTGGACGACGCGCGGGCGTGGCGCGAGCACACCGTCGGCCCGACGGACGTGCGGGTCTTCCCCGGCGGCCACTTCTACCTCGACGCCCAGCGCTCCGCTGTCGCCGCGGTGGTGACGGGGGTGTTGGCCGAGCAGGGCGGACCGCACGCCTAGGGGGTGGTCTCGGGTACCGCAGGGGCGGCGCTGCCCCGCACGATAGAAGCAAAGACGGAGGTGGGCCTTGTCCGCTGAATCGATGACCCCCCGGTATGCGCAATCGATTGTCGAGGCCATTCTGGAGGGCGGTCCGGCGAATCTCCCGGAAGATCTCCGGGTGCGTTCGGTCACGCGCGGCGTGGCGAAGGTGAAACTGGAGCATCTCGGCGGCTACGAGCATTTCGAACGTTGCGAAGGAGCCTCGGGCACCGCCGAGGGGCCGGTGGTCTTCCGCTGGACCATGCGCACCCGGATAGCTGAATGAGGCCCGACGGTTTGATCAAGCGGGGCCCTGGCACGGCAACGGCAGAGCCGGGCCAGTGGTCGGCGGCGGCGGCGTAACACCCTGTCATAGTGCAGTTTTTTCTTCTGGCGTAGGAGTTGTTGTGGCGGTTGGTGCGTTGGTTCGTTTCGATGACGTCCGGGGCTACGGTTTCATCGCCCCGTTGGAGGGCGGCGAGGATGTATTCGTCCACGCCAACGATTTTGGCGCCGACAGGCACCTGGTGCGCCCCGGCTTGCGAGTCCGTTACGAGGTGGACGCGACCGACCGCGGCCTGAAGGCGAGCAGTGTCGCCATCGATAGTGCCCCCGCCGCGGCGTCCGATTCTCCGCAGGTGCCGACGGCGCTCGACAACGGGGAATGCGAGGTGCTCTCGACGGCCGAATTCCAGAACACGGTCACCGAAGCGCTGATGGCCGACGTCCCCACCCTGACGGCCGCGCAGATCCTCGCGGCCCGGCGGGCGCTGCTGTCGATGGCACACAGGTACGGCTGGGTGGAGGACTGAAGCCCTGGCACGACGGGATGAGCGGCGCGCGTACGCCCACTCCTGGCTGCGGATTCTTGTCAGCGCAGTGCAGAGGGCATGTCCTGCTTCGCACCGAAGAGGTCACCGGTTCGATCCCAGTCTCGCGCCCACCATGGATGTATGCAGGGCGGAAGTCCGCTACCAGAAATACCGGTAACGGGCTTCCGCCCCGTCGTGTCCAACACACCGCACCCAGGTCGAACTCGGAAATCTACGCGGTCTCGCCGGCCTGGCCCACCCCGCAGTACGTGGCGATGTGATCTTCGTGCCGATCAGAGCCCTCCGGCTGTACCGGATGAGACTCCACCGCGCGGTGGTCAGAAGCTCGCCGGCACACAAAGTCGCTCGTCCGGTGGCACCACGGTATTGACAGAGCGTGCCCCGAGCGCTGACGCTGTGTAAAACGATATCTATCGATAAATGCGGGGGCATGTGATGCGACGCAGGATTCTCGCGCTGGCCACGGCCGCCGCGGTCGTCGTCGGCGGGGCCATGACGATGGTGCTGCCGCCGGCTTACGCCGCGACGGTGTGCACGGTGGACTACACGATCACCCGGGAGTGGTCCACCGGCTACTGGGCCGAACTCACCCTCACCAACCTGGGCTCTCCCCTCACCGACTGGTGGCTGCGGTTCCGGCAGGCCAGCGGTCAGTCGATCACCATGGGCCACGACCGGCTGCCGGACGGCTACACGCTCGGCAGCGGCGAGCTGTACCCGGTAACCATGCTCCGCCCACCGGCGGGGGCCACGCTGCCGACCGGCGCCTCGGTGACGGTGCGGTTCGGCGGCAACTACCGGGACGCCGACCCCGAGCCGACCGACTGGGTGCTGAGCGGCCAGCCGTGCAACGTGGACGCCGCCAGCCCGCCCCCCTCGTCGCCCCCGCCCTCCTCGTCGCCCCCGCCCGCCTCGGGGAGTCCGCGGCCCAGCGCACCGCCCAGCCCGCAGCCGGGCGGGCCGTCGGTGGCGCTCACCTCGCCCCGACCCAACGACTTCTTCGCCGCGCCGGGCGTCATCCCGATCCGCGCGGAGGCCACGGCGGCGGCCGGCCGGCGGATCGAGCGGGTCGAGTTCCGGGAGCGCGGCACGTTGCTCGCCGTGGACACCACCGCGCCGTACGCGTTCGACTGGCGCGGCGTGCCGCCGAACAGCGGTACCCGCATCACCGCCACTGCCTACGACAGCGGCGGCGCCCAGGCCACCGCCGAGGTCCGCGGCGTCCGGGTGCTCCCGCCGCAGACACCAGGCGCCGCACCCGCGCTGAAGGCGTTCGGCAACCGCATCCTCACCGTCACCGCCGACCCGAGGCCGTACCGGCCACGCGGAATCGTCAGGTCTGCCGTGCCCGGCGGGTGCGCGTGGGGACCGATCCGCTGGGACGGCCCGGTCGACGACGCGTCCGTGGGCGCGCTGCGGGCCCGCGGCGTCAACGCGGTGCGGGTCGTGCTGAGCGATGCCTGCTTCGTCTACACCGGCAGCCCTACCGATCGGCAGAACCGCGTCGGCTACCTCGACGAGGTGGCCCGGTACGTCGACCGGCTCGTCCGGGCCGGCATCACACCCGTCGTGTCGCTGCGCCAGAGCGACATTCTCGCCACCCGCTCTTTCTGGAGCGCGGCGGCGGAGGTGTTCGGCGACGACAACGCGGTGGTCTTCGACATCTCGTACTACGACTTCCCGGCGGCCGGCGGCGCCGATCCCGCGGCGGTCTGGACCTGCTGGCGCGACGGCGGGCCCGCGTGCGTGGGCACCGGCCTGTCGATCGTCGGCGTGCAGGAGCAGATCCGCCTGCTTCGCGTCCAGGGCTCGTTCAACCTGGTCCTCGTCGCCGGAATCGACGGCGGTAACGACCTGCGCCGGTGGCTGGAATACCGCCCGGCCGACCCGGACGGCCGCAGCGTGGCCGCCGCCTGGCGCGTCGACGACCGCTCGGCCTGTGCCACTCCGGCGTGCTGGCAGTCCACCCTGCTCCCGGTCGCCGCCCAGGTACCGCTGGTCGCCACGGACGTCAGCGCCGGCCCGGGGGCGCCGACGTTCGTGCCTCGGACGGTCGCCTGGCTCGACCAGCACGGCATCGGCCACCTGCGCCGGTGACCAGAGGGACGGCCGCACCGACCGCAGCGGACCCGCGACCACCTGCTGGCACGTCAGGGCCACCCTGCCATAACATACGCCGTCCATGACGGCAAGCGTCGTGGCGTGCCCCCGACGCCGAGCAGACGGGGGCGCCCGCAGACCATGAGGTCACGGGCGCCCGACGGCGCCGGCTGCGTACCGCCGCCCGCCGCGCATCAGCGGCGGGCGGCAGGCTGGTGACCGTGGCCGGCGGGCCTGCTCGATCCGGCCCGTCGCTACGGCAGCGGCCGAGGTCGTTCAGACGGTCGTACGCGACCACTGCTGGTTGGCGCCGGTGTTGCACGCGTACTGCTTGAGGACCACACCGTCCGCGGTCGATGCGGCCGGTACGTCCACGCACTTGCCGCTGTGTCGTGCCCGGAGCTGGAAGTAGCTGCCGTTGGCGACCATTTGGAACTGCTGGTTGGTGCCACTGCCACAGGTGTACTGGATCAGCTCGGCGCCGTCGGCGGTGGACGCGCTCACCACGTCGAGGCACTTGCCGCTGTTGCGGCTGACGAGGCGCCAGTAGCCGCTGCCGGCGTCCTGGAACTGCCACTGCTGCCACGTGTTGCCGTTGTACGTGTACTGGCCGACGCGCGAGCCGTTCTCGGTGTTCGGTGCCTGGACGTCCATGGCCTTTCCACTGTGCCGCACGACGACCCGGTAGAACGTGTCAGTCGGCGGCGGCGTCGTGGGGCCGCCGCCGATGGTGTCGCCCCAGGCATAGCGGACCTGGTCGGCGCCGGAGGTGTTCCGGACCGTCAGATTAAGGTCGGTGCCGCCGCCGCTGAGCGAATACATCGAGTACCAGTCGTAGCCGATGGTGCCGGGCTTGCCGCCGAGCGCGGGCCAGTAGGTGCCGCCCATCCGGTTGTCACGCATGACCTGGGCCATGGCGCGGATGTAGCGCACGAAGTTGTCGGTGCTGTTCGCGTCGGCGTAGTTGCGGCCGTCGTTCATGGGCGCGCCGAACTCGGTGGCGACGGCCCGGCCGGCGCAGGTGCCGAGTCGGGTCTGGATGTGGCTCCGGAAGGCGTCGTAGGTCATCGCGCCGTAGAAGAAGGCGTAGTAGTGGAACGAGAGCAACGTCGAGTTGAAGCGGGTGTCGTTGCAGATGTCCCGCAGGTCCTGGCTGAACCCGGTGCCCCCGATCAGCACCCGGCTGGGCACCGCCGAGTAGTGGTAGCTGAGCCAGTTGGCCGCGACGTTGCGCCACTCCGTCGAGCTGTAACCGTGCGGCTCGTTCATCGGCTCGAAGTAGACGTTGGGGTTCGCGCCGTACGTGTTTGTCACGGTGGACCACATCGCGTTCCACGCGGCGAGGTTCGTGATCCTGCCGCCGGAGGCGGCGCCGTCCTCCCAGTAGGCGAGGATGACCGTGAATCCGCGGGCGGTGGCGGCGTCGATGGCGCCCCGGTATGCCTCCCACCACGCCGTCCCTACCGTGTGGGTGTTGATGGGCAGCCGGACGGTGTTGACCCCCATGGTGGACGCCATGTCGTCATAGAGGGCGTTGGCCTTGGCCCGCACCGTCGCGTTGCTGTCGGAGGAGCTCAGGCCCTGCACGACGAGGGGACCGGTGCTGAAGTTGTCGCCCAGCACAGCCCAGTTCATGCCTCGGAACTGGTTCGTGGCGGCGTTGGCCGGCGACGACAAGACGACGACACCGCCGACCATCGCCGTCATCGCGGCCACCAGCACGATCAGCAGCCGGCGTAACGGCCGGGTGCTCCGGGGTGGGCCCGCTGCGTGGCTCCGCGGCGACGTGATCCGCGTCAGGAAGTGGTCAATCACGTGATCTGGCCTCTCTGGGTTCGGACATCAGACTGATCACCGAAGCCGCTGCTGCCCGCCGTGGTCCGGCAGCCGTAGAGTCCTCTCGGGATGGCGATCTTGTTAGCGCTAACATTGCTGGATCGCGCGCGACCCCGGGGCTTCGCGGTCAGGGTGTGGTTGACGTGCCGCCCGAGCGGCTCCGGCGCGTCACGCGGAGGCAGACGAATGCCTTCCGGTTGTGTTGCATGCGCGTTGCGGACAAGTGTTCGCGATCCCGTCCGGAGTGTCAATGCATCGACGAATATCGCTTCCTTTTCATGGTCGGGCCCGGCGGTCGCCACCGGGTGGGGCCGCGACGACCGTGACGCGACCGCCGCTCGATGCAAGGAGACCTCCGGTGGTGCCCTGCTGGGTGTCGGCACTCGACGACTTCTCGCCGCGCAGCACCTTGACCCCGCTCACCGCCGGAGGAGCCGTTCTTACCACTCTCTTACGGAACTATTCGATCGACCAGCCGTACGCCCTGCTCCAGTGGAACGGGCAGACGTGGGCGGAACGGCGGCTGCCGCACCAGGCGCAGCTGCTGTACAAGGTGGACGCGGCAAACGCCGGCGACGTCTGGACGGTGGGCACCCGGCGCTTCGGTGAGCCGTACGCCGGGCACTTCGACGGCGAGGCCTGGACGTCCCACACGCCGTGGTCCGCCCCGCCCGGGACCTCGGACCTGCTGGACGTGGCCGCGACCGGCGGCGGGCGGGCCGTGCTCGTCGGTCACGAGGGCGGCCGGCCGCTGGTCGTCGAAGGCGACACCCGTCAGTTCGGCCGGGTGGCGGTACCGGGGACGAAGGGCTCAACGGTGTCCTCCGGGCGGTCTCGCGCACCAACGACGGTGCCGTCTTCGCCGCCGGTGAGCGGCACCTCGCCGACGCGCCATACCCGGAGCCGATGATCGTGCAGCGCGTCGGCGGGTCGTGGCGGGTGGCCCCGATTCCGTCGATCCCGAGCGCCCGGCTCACCGGCGTGTGGGCCCGCTCGTCGACCGACGCCTGGGCGGTCGGCACCCAGGACTTCGACTCCTCCCCGAAACCGGTCATCCTGCACTGGGACGGCCGGACGTGGCAGCGGGTGGCCGGACCGGCACCCGCCGGCCGGGTGTACGCCGTCGCCGGCGACGCGAACGGCAACGTGTGGATCAGCGGTACGAACCCGATCCCGCCGTACGTCGAGTACCCGGGCACGTTGTTGCTGCGCTACGCCGGCGGGCGGTGGAGCGTCACGTACGGGCCCAAGGTCGGCGGCAACGACCCGAGCCTGGACGCGCTGGCCAACATCCCGGGGACCTCGTCCTTCTGGGGGAGCGGCACCGTGTCCGCCGACGGGTTCCGTCTGACCGGTGTGATCGAGCGCACCAGATGAGCGGGCAGGGGCCCACGCCCCTGCTCGCGGTGACTCGGCAACGACCGGGGCGGCGGCGCCTGCGGGCTGTGGCGAGGTCATGATCCAATGAAGCACATGATTCTCCAGCGGATTGCCGCCGGCCTCCTGTTGCTGATCGGGCTGCTGGCGATGGCGGCCACCCACACCTTCCCGTTCCTCGACGATCTCTCTGAGCTGGCCGAGACGGCGGTCGCGATCGGGGGTGCGGCGTGCCTGTCGGCGGGAGCGTGGCTGTGGGTGCGCAAGCCGGCGGACCGGTCGTCCGCGCCCTCGGTCGGCGACGGTGAGACCCCGTGACCGCGCGTGGATCGGAGGGGCAGGGGCTGGTGTGCTCGGCGAGCGGTCGCGGCGGAGGCGTCGGATACTGAGCCGATGACCAACCCCGACCTCGATCCCGAGGTGTACCCGCCGATCGACCCGCGTGAGGACGTGCCGGACGATCCCGGCGAACTCCTCCCGGACACGCCGGGCGAACTGCCCGAGGCGCCGGTCGAGCCGATGCCCGACGACGGGGAGCCCGGGGGCGTACCCGAACCGGCCTGACGGGCCCGGCCAGCACCGGACACCCAATCTATCGACAATGATGGATAATTCTGGGTGACCGGCGCGCCGACCGCAGGGGAGACCGGATGAGAATCGTCGACGCCCGGGTGATCGTGACCTGCCCCGGCCGGAACTTCGTGACCCTGAAGGTCGTCACGGATGAGGGGGTCACCGGCGTCGGCGACGCCACCCTCAACGGCCGGGAACTGGCCGTCGCGTCCTACCTGCGTGACCACGTGGTGCCACTGCTGATCGGGCGCGACCCGGCCCGGATCGAGGACACCTGGCAGTACCTCTACCAGGGATCGTACTGGCGGCGTGGGCCGGTCACGATGAGCGCCGTCGCCGCGGTGGACACCGCGCTGTGGGACATCAAGGGCAAGGTCGCCGGGCTGCCGGTCTACCAGTTGCTCGGCGGCCGGTCCCGCGACGGCGTGACCGTGTACGGACATGCCAACGGCGAGACCGTCGACGAGGTGCTGAGCGAGGTCGCCCGCTTCGTCGGCCTCGGCTACCGCGCGGTGCGGGTGCAGTGCGGCGTGCCAGGCCTGCCCCGGACGTACGGCGTCAGCGCCGACAAGATGTTCTACGAGCCCGCCGACGCCGCGCTGCCGACCGAGACGATCTGGTCGACGGAGGCCTACCTGGCCCACGTGCCGAGCGTCTTCGCCCGGGTCCGCGAGGAGTTCGGCCCCACCCTGCGGCTGTTGCACGACGTGCACCACCGGCTCACCCCGATCGAGGCGGCGCGGCTGGGCAGGAGCCTGGAGCCGTACGCGTTGACCTGGATGGAGGACCCCGTCCCGGCAGACTTGCCGGAGGGTTTCCGGCTCATCCGCTCGCACACCACCACGCCGATCGCCGTCGGCGAGGTCTTCAGCAGCATCTGGGACGCCGCCCAGCTCATCCGGGAACAGCTCATCGACTACGTCCGCACCACAGTGGTCCACGCCGGCGGGATCACCCACCTGCGACGCATCTTCGACCTCGCCGCGCTGCACCACGTCCGCAGCGGCTCGCACGGAGCCACCGACCTCTCGCCGGTCTGCATGGCCGCCGCGCTGCACCTGGACCTCGCCATCCCCAACTTCGGCCTGCAGGAGTACATGCGGCACACCGAGGCGACCGACGAGGTGTTCCCGCACGGCTACCACTTCGACGGCGGCTACCTGCATCCGGCCGAGACTCCGGGGCTCGGGGTGGACATCGACGAACAGGCCGCGGCCCGCTACCCGTACGCACCGGCCTACCTGCCGGTGAACCGGCTGGCGGACGGCACCGTGCACCCCTGGTGAGCGCGCCGGTTCAGTGGATGCGGCGACCGTGCGCGTCCGGCACCCCGGACTTGCGGAAGAAGTAGGTGTTGATCTGGTCCCGCCACTCGACGGCGCTGCGGAACTGTTCGTCGAGGCGCTCGGCCACCCGGTCGTGCACGGCCGGGTCGACCGCCCCGGCGACGAGCCGCCAGCGCTCCCGCATCGCCGCCACCTCCTCGACCCCGGCGAAGTGTGTGTCGTAGATGTGCTGGATCACGGTGCGGCCACTGTGCAGCACGTGCCGGTACGGGACGTGGTGGAAGAACAACAGCAGTTCGTCGGGGCAGCGCTCGCGTGACTCGTACACCTCCGACCACGGCGGCGGGTACTGGCCGGTGAAGCCGGTCCCGGTCGCCCGGGTCCGGTCCACCCCGAGGCCGTCGCGGTCGGCGAAGTGGTAGGTGCCCCACGGGGTGTACTCGTAGCCGTCCACGTCCGGGCCGTAGTGGTGGCCGGGCCGCACCATGAAGCCGACGCCGAGCGGGGCGGTGTAGCGCTCGTAGGTGCGCCAGGAATCGTCCATGATCGCGTGCATCGTCCGGCGCACCGGTTCCGGATCGTCTGTGGTGACCGGCAGCCAGGTCAGGTCGATCCACTCGTCGAGGATCGCGCCGGGATCCAGCCGTGGATCCCAGGCGAGCCGGCCGAAGGCGTACAGGTTCGCCTGGGCCAGCGGGTGCCCGGTCCAGAACGGGTCGTCGCCCACGTTGGCCACGGCGACCAGACCGCCACCGGTGCCCGCCCGGCCGGCCGCCACGTCGGCGATCGTGCCGCCGGCCGCGCCCCGGAGCCGGAACCGCAGCACCTCGCTCCACCAGGGGCCGAGGTAGCAGACGTGCCGCTGCTGGCCGGTGTACTCCTGCGTCGCCTGCAACTCCACCGCCACCCGGGTGGCCGGCATCGCGGCGAGCACCGGGGACACCGGCTCGCGTGCCTGAAAGTCGATCGGGCCGAACTTCACCTGGAGGATCACGTTGTCGTCGAATCGTCCGTCCAGCGGCGCGAAGTGGTCGTGGGCGGCCCGGGCCCGGTCGGTCGACCGGTCCCGCCAGTCCTGGTGGTGGTCGTAGACGAACGCCCGCCAGTGCACCACGCCCCCGTGGGGGGCGAGCGCCTCGGCGAGCAGGTTCGCGCCGTCGGCGTGGTCGCGCCCGTACGCGAACGGGCCGGGCCGGCCCTCGGAGTCGGCCTTCACCAGATAGCCGCCGAAGTCGCCGATCCGCTGGTAGACGCGCCGGGTGGCGGCGGCCCACCAGGCCCGTACCCGCTCGTCCAGCGGATCGGCGGTGGGCAGGCCGCCGAGGACCACCGGGGCGGCGAAGGTCACCGACAGATGCACCCGGACGCCGTACGGGCGGAGCACGTCGGCGATCTCCGCGACGTCGCCGAGCCGGTCGGTCAGCAGTCGCGCCTCGGTGTCGTGCACGTTGACGTTGTTCACGCAGACCGCGTTCACGCCGCAGGCGGCGAGCAGGCGTCCGTAGTCCCGCAGCCGGGCGGGTTCGTGCCGGGCGGCACCGTCGCGCCAGAACAGGGAGCCGCCGGCGTAGCCCCGCTCGACCTGGCCCGACACCGGGTGCACGGCCACGTTGTCCCAGTGGTCGAGCATCCGCCGGTCCAGTGCCGGCCGGTGCCGCCGCGCCGGAAGGTCGTCGTCGAAGGCCGCCGCGCCGAGCCGGAGGACGTGGAACATCCCGTACAGCAGGCCGCCCGGCGCGTCGGCGAGGACCACCGTCACGCCGCTCACCCGCGCCAGCAGGTATCCCTCGTCGCCGAGGGAGCCGTCGCCGGTGCCGTTCACCGCCGGTGTCGCACCGAGCCGGGCGGCCTCCGCCGCCGCGTTCGGCACCGGGCCGGCCGCGCGCAGGGCCAGCACCAGGTCGACGTCGACCTGCCACGGTGGACCGTGCCAGAGCCGCCCGCCGTACCGGGCGCAGGCCCGGCTCACCTCGTCGAGGACGGTGTCGACCAGGGGCCCGTCGCCGTGCACCAGCACCGGCCGGGAGCCGAGTTCGCGGAACGCCGCGGGCGGTAGCCAGGCGGGGTGCCAGGCCGACTCGCCGGTGTCGGCCGACGCACGGCCGGTGACCGGAACGCTCATGCGGTGAACTCCGCCCGGATGTCGTCGATCATGGGGATGCCGATCCGCAGCAACGCCAGCACCAGGAGCGCGGCCAGCAGGGCGAGTACCGCCTCGGAGAACACCGCGGTGACGCCGGCGGCGGCGGCCAGCAGCACGACGTTGCCGAATGTGACGCCGGGCTTGCGCGCCACGTAGTAGAGAGCGAGCCGGAGCACGTCGCGGGTGCGGAAGGTGAACAGTGAGACGATCACCAGCGCGTTGACCCCGACCAGGATCACCCCCGCCCCGACCACCACCAGCGGCACGGCCCACCAGCCGGGGACGGCGGCGACGGACAGGTTCGCCAGGTTGACCGCGATGACGGCCAGCCACAGCAGCGCCGGTGCCCAGACCCGCAGCACGCCCGGCAGGTTGGCCCGGTAGGCCCGGCGGAACGTGGCGGCGGGGCGTAGCTCGGTCAGGTCGGGGCGTTGGTGTCGCAGCGTGTGCAGCGCGGCCGAGACGGCCGGACCGACCGGCAGCGCGGCGGCGGCGACCAGCGGCAGGTTGCTGCTGTCGCGGTCGAGCAGCACGAGCGCGGCCAGGCCGGGCAACATGCTCACCAGGAGCAGCAGTTCGACCACGAGCAGGGTGTGGACCACCGCGGCGGCCCGCGACAACGGCCCGTCGCCGAACTCCCGCCGCCCGCCGGTCGGGCCGCGGCTCACGGTCGGTCCCCGGGCGGGTCGAGCAACCGGTCGTCGTCCCACCACGGCGGGGTCTCGTCCACCACCGCGGTCAGTTCGGCGAGGGTCACCTCGTGCCGGGTGAGGACGAGATCGAGGTCGGCCCGCCCGGCCACGACCGGCAGGGCGCGATGGGTACGGGCCGGCTCGGCGGCCTCCCGCAACGCGTCGAGCTGCCGGGGCCGGGGCGAGTGCGGTCTGCCCATCTCCCGCCAGGCCGCCCAGGCGTTGCCGGCGTCCTCGCCCACCGACGAGCGGAGCAGGAACGCCGACGCGGTGCCCGGCGGGCCGATCGGAACCGACAGCGACAGGGTGTGCCGATCGGGTGCCGGCTCCCGGCCGCTGACGTCGACAGGCGCCCAGGCCAGCACCGCGACCCGGCCGTCGGGGTGCCGGGTGACGAGGTGGTCCGGCCCGCGGGCGAGCACCTCGTCGCCGAGCCGGGCCATGAACGCGTACAGGTGGTAGGTGGGCTTCTTGACCTGCCGGTGGGTGAGCAGGCCGAAGCCGCCGTGCAGCAGCGCGGTGGGCACCCCCTCCTCCTCGAACACGTCGCTGAAGGTCCAGTAGGAGAAGGAGTCGACCAGGTCCCCGCCGCCGGCCAGCACCGGAGCGAGATAGGCGGCGTGGAAGGCCGTGTCGTGGATGGGGTTGTCCGGCCGGTAGGAGGAGTTGAACTCGGTGATGTGCACCGGGCGGTCGACCAGCGCGGTGCCGGCCAGGTGCCGGCGGGGCGCGGCGAACTGCGCCAGCAGTTCCGTGGCCGGGGCCAGGGTCTGCCGCGTGCCGAACGGCAGGTGCCGCGCCGGGCCGGAGGTGTAGGCGTGCCGGCTGACGAAGTCGACGGGCACGTCGCGGTCGGTGACGAACTCGGCGAAGGGCTTCAGCCACTCGTCGGCCCCGGGGGAGAGGGCCGGACCGCCGACCTGGAGCGCCGCGTCGACGTCCTTGACGGCGTGCGCCGACACCTCGTACAGGCGGTGGTAGGCGTCCTGGTCGGCACCCGACCAGAAGGCCGTCAGGTTGGGTTCGTTCCACACCTCGATGGGCCAGCCGCGCACCTCGTCGAGGCCGTACCGGTCGACCAGGTGGGCCACCGTGGCGCGGACCAGGGCTCCCCACTCGGAGTACGACCGGGGCGGCGTCACGTTGCCCCGCCACCAGAACACCGTCTGGTCGCCGGAGGCGAGCGTCGAGGGCATGAACCCCAGCTCCACGAAGGGGCGGATGCCCATTCCGAGGTAGGCGTCGACGACCTGGTCGACGTAGGTGAAGGCGTGCCGCACCCGGCGCTCGCCCTGGTACGTGTAGGGGCGGTGCACGCCGACGCCGTCGCTGAGCAGCCCGTGCCCGCGGATGTGCCGGAAGCCGATGTCGCGCTGCACAAGCGCCAGCGAGTCCTGATAGTCGCGTCGCAGGGCCAGGTCGAACCGGCCGGTGCCCACGCAGGTGCGCCACGCGTCGGTCAGCCGGCCGACGGGCCGCTCGGGAACGGTGCCGCGCATCGCCGGTCAGCCGTGGCTCTTGCGGTACCGCTCGTACGCCTTGTTGACCAGGTCGGTGTAGGCCTGCGCGTTCTTGCCCCTCAGTTCCGAGACGTAGGCGTCCCACTCGCTCAGCGGCCGCTGGCCGAGGGCGAACTTCAGCGTGTTCTGGGTGACGTGGTCCTTCAGCGCGGTCGCCCACAGCGTCGTCTGCTCCCGCTCGGAGTCGCTGAGGGGTGCGGGTGGCGGAGTCACCCAGGGCGCGGCCTTGCGGGCGTTCATCTCCTTCTGGAACTCCAGTTCCTCGGGTGCGAAGAACGACTGCACCAGGTCGAGCTTGCCGCCGTAGGCGAAGACGCCGTTGTAGAAGCCGAAGTCCTTCTGGAGATGCTTGCTGCCCTTGGGGTTGAGCCCGATGACGTTGACGTCGGGGGCGAGGGTGCGCTTGCCCGAGGCGTCCCTGGTGTACGTGGTTCCGTCGACGCCCCACTTGGCGAACTCCTGGCCGGCGTCGGAGTACCAGAGCCAGTCGACGAACTGCATCATGGCCACGAAGTTCTTGCCCTCGCGGGCCTTGCTGGAGATCATCACGCCGTTCTCCAGTCGGCTCGCCGCGTTGACCGGGCCGGCCGGCCCGATCGGGAAGAGGATCTTGCCGAGCCGGGCGTTCGGGTTGATCTTCGCGATGTCCGGGCGGTAGTCGTTCACCAGGGTCTGCGCGTTCGTGCTGATCACGAACGACTTGCCGCTGGCGAGCTTCTGCCGGGCCTGGTCGTCGGTCTGGGTGAACGTCTCCGGGTCGAGCAGCCCTTCGGCGACCAGCTTGTGGAGATACTCCACCACCTGCCGGTAGCCGTCCGAGGCGCCGGTGAAGACGTACTTCCCGGCCCCGGCGTCCCAACTCGTCGGCTGGTAGTTCCAACCGGCGCCGGGCAGGCCGTGTGCCAGGGCGAGCATGTTCAGCAGGTTGCCGGCCGGGTTGGGCTTGCCGAACCGGTCGGAGAACGGGATGACGTCCGGGTGGGCCGCCTTCATCGCCTTGAGCATGGCGTACACCTCGTCCCAGGTGGTCGGGGACGGGATCTTCAACTGCTCCAGCACGTCGGTGCGGACCGCGAGCGTGTAGTCCTGCCAGGGCTTCTCGTGCAGCCCGGGCAGCAGGTAGAACTTGCCGTCCTCCTGCCGGAGCGTGTCCATCTCCGGCTGGAGCTTCCACCGCTCGATCTTGTCCTTGAAGTGCGGCATCAGGTCGAGGTAGTCGCTGATCGGCAGGATGGCGCCGGAGGAGACGTACGAGCTCTCCTGCGGGTGGTAGGTCTTCGGGATGATCATTGGAGCGTCGCCGGAGCCGACCAGCACGCTGCGCTTCTGCTCGTAGTCGCTCAGCGGCACGGCGACCGGGTCCAGTTTGACGTTCGTCCGCCCGGCCAACTCGGTCCAGAACAGCCACTCGGGCTTGAGCGGGTAGTTCGGGTGGTTGTTGTAGAGGATCGAGAACGTGACCGGCGCGGTGGCCTTGAACTGGTCCCCGATGCCGTACTTTTCCATCGCGCCCGCACGGTTGCGGTCGAGGTCCTTCTTGTCCGGGGTGTCGTCGCCGCAACCCGCCAGGGAGACGACGGCGGCCGCGCCGCTGGCGAGCAGCACCTGGCGCCGGGAAAGCTTGGCCATGGATTCTTCCTTCCGGTGGTGGTGTGGTGCGTGGGCGGGCTATCCCTTCACGGCGCCGAGCATGATTCCGGAGACGAAATACCGCTGGATGAAGGGATAGACCGCGAGGATCGGCAGGATCGTCAGCACGATGGTCACGGACTGGATGGTGGCGGCGGACTGGACGATGTCGGCGCTGCCGAGGCCGCCGCCGGTCTGCGTGGCGTCGGTCGCGCCCGCGATGAGGTTGCGCAGATAGACGGTCACCGGGAGCAGGTCCTGACGGTCCAGGTAGAGGAACGCGGCGAACCAGGAGTTCCAGAACGAGACGGCGTAGAACAGCACCATCGTGGCGACCATCGCCTTCGACAGCGGCAGGACGATCCGCAGCAGCGTGCCGTACGTGTCCAGCCCGTCGACGGCGGCGGCCTCCTCCAGCTCGACCGGCAGGCTCTCGAAGAACGCCTTCATCACCAGCAGGTTGAACACGTTGACGGCGTTGGGCAGGGCGATCGCCCACACGGTGTTCTTCAGCCCCAGGCTGGTGACCAGGACGTAGTTGGGGATCAGGCCGCCGGTGAAGAACATGGTGAACACGGCGATCCCGACAAGCGCGGTCCGGCCCCGCAGGTGCCTCTTCGACAGCACGTACGCGTAGCAGGTGGTCAGCACGACGGAGATGAGCGTGGCGACCACCGTGTAGAAGACGGTGTTGCGGTAGCTGACCCAGAACGTCGGGTCCGACGTCACCACGCGGTACGCGGTGAGGTTGAACCCCCGCGGCACGAGGTTCACCTCACCCGCGACGATGTACGCGTTGTCGCTGAGCGAGCGGGCCACGATGGTGAGGAACGGATACAGGGTCACCACCACGACGCCGGTCAGCACGACGGCGTTGACCACCTGGAAGACCCGGTAGCCGGCGGTGGGTCGGGGGCCACGCGGCCGGATCGCCGGCGTCCGCGTACGCGCGCGCGTGCTCACCACAGGCTCGTCCCCACCGTGCGCCGGGAGATCGCGTTCGCCGACAGCACCAGCGTCAGCCCGATCACGGACTCGAACAGGCCGATCGCGGCGGCGTAGCTGAGGTTCCCGGAGACGATGCCCACCCGGTACAGGTAGGTCGAGATCACGTCCGCCGTCGGGTAGGTGAGCGGGTTGTACAGCAGCAGGATCTTCTCGAAGCCGACGGCCATGAAGGCGCCGATGTTGAGGATCAGCAGGGTCACCATCGTCGGCCGGATCCCCGGCAGCGTCACGTGCCAGGTCTGCCGCCACCGGTTGGCGCCGTCGATGCGGGCCGCCTCGTACAGGTCGCCGTCGACGGTGGTGAGCGCGGCGAGGTAGAGGATGGTGCCCCAGCCGACGGTCTGCCAGACCTCGGAGGAGACGTAGATCGTCCGGAACCAGCCGGCCTGCTGCATGAACGGCACCGGCTCGCCGCCCACGGCGCGCAGCATCTGGTTCACCGTGCCGTCCACCGACAGCAACTGGAGGACCATGGCGGCCACGATCACGATCGACAGGAAGTGCGGCAGGTAGGACACCGACTGGACGAACCGCTTGAGGGTGCGGCTGCGCACCTCGTTGAGCAGCAGCGCGAGCACGATCGGCAGTGGGAAGCAGAACACCAGGGTCAGCGCGCCCAGCACGAGCGTGTTGGTGAACACGCTCCAGAAGGTCGGGTCGGTGAAGAACAGGCGGAAGTACCGCAGCCCCGTCCAGTACTCGCCGAAGAGGCTGCCGCCCGGCTGGAAGCGCCGGAACGCGATCACGTTGCCGAGCATCGGCAGGTAGCGGAACGTCAGGAAGAACAGCAGCGGCAGGACGGCCAGCGAGTAGAGCTGCCAGTCCCGGCGCAGGGCCCGCCGCCAGGGCGTACGACGGCTGCGCAGGGTCGGGGATGCCAAGCTCGTCCTCCCCCTGACCGTCGGCCGGAACTTTCCGGTAATGAGCCGTAAGCTTTGCGGAAATTTATGGGTATCGTTATCAGCGTGTCAAGAGCGTCGATTGATATCTCCCTCGACCAGCTCCGTCGCTACACGCCGGCCGTTGTCGAGCCCGCCGACTTCGACCGGTTCTGGCGCGCCACCCTCGCCGCCGCCGCGGCCACCCCGGTGCTCGTCGGCGTCCGTCCCGAACCCACCGGCCTGCGGCTTGTCGACGTGTGGGACGTGACGTTCGCCGGCTTCGCCGGCGAACCGGTCCGGGCCTGGTACACCCGTCCCGCGGGCATACCCGCACCGCTGCCGGCCGTGGTGGAGTATCCCGGCTACGGACGCGGCCGGGGCCTGCCGGGCGAGCGGCTCACCTGGCCGGTGGCCGGTTACGCCCACCTGCTGGTGGACAACCGGGGACAGGCCGGACTGTTCAGCCGCGGGGACACCCCGGACCCGCACGACGCGCCCGGCGGGCCCAGCCCTGCCACGCGGGGAATCCTGGCCCCGGACGACTACCACTACCGCCGCCTGATCACCGACGCGGTCCGGGCGATCGACGCCGCCCGCGTACTGCCCGGGGTGGACCCGGACCGCGTCGCCGCGGTGGGCAACAGCCAGGGTGGTGGACTCGCGCTCGCGGCGGCGGGCCTCGTCGACGACCTCGCCGCGCTCCTGGTCACCGCCCCGTTCCTGTGCGACATCCAGCGCGCCATCGAACTGACCGAGGCCTCCCCCTACGGCGAGATCGCCCGCTACCTGGCGGTGCACCACGAGGCCGAGGAGCCCGTCCGACACACGCTGTCCTATGTGGATGGTGTCACCTTCGCCCGGCGGGCCACGGCCCCGGCGCACTTCGGGATCGGCCTGCGGGACGAGGTCTGCCCACCGAGCACCGGC
This sequence comes from Micromonospora sp. DT31, assembly GCF_049841795.1. NCBI lineage: Bacteria > Bacillati > Actinomycetota > Actinomycetes > Micromonosporales > Micromonosporaceae > Micromonospora > Micromonospora sp. DT31. The sequence continues at coordinate 48,511 of NZ_JBNCKZ010000001.1, forward strand.
TTTGCCGCCTACAACCAGTACGCCGCCGCCAGCGGATCGACCGCGCCGCCACGGGAGATGCACACGTACCCGTTCAACGGCCACGAGGGCGGGGAGGCCGTCCACGTCCGGCGGCAGCTGCGCTGGCTCGACGCGGTGATCGGTCCCGGCGCGACGGCGGCCGGGCCGGCGTGGACGTCGAACGCTGCCCGGTAGCGGCACGGTGACACGCCGGCGGGCAACGGATGTCGTCGCGGGTGAGCCCCGGCCGGGTGACGTGGCTTCGGAATGTCCATAGCCAACCGTGTACGTCGCCCCTACCTTTGATGGAGCAAGGCCATCCCGATCAACCCGAGGAGTTCCCCGTGTCGCGGTGCGCCTGCAGCGAAACCACGCGGTTCATGCCGCGCGGCGGTGTCGTGCTGCCCTCGACCGGGCGAGCCCACGATCTCTACCCGAGCGAGCAGAACTGGAAGCCGGGGTGGCGGCGCGAATAGCGCAGACGCATTCGCGAAGCCGCCCACCCCGCCAGGGACAGGGCGGCTTTTTCGTTACCGGAACAAACTCCACAGGGGCGTAGCTCCACTGGTGGAGCGCCGGTCTCCAAAACCGAAGGTCGCAGGTTCGAGTCCTGCCGCCCCTGCTTTCGCCCCGGCCGCGGCCGGCGGTGTCGCACATTCTCGACTCCACAGTGGATGGCATGGCAAGACCTCGGCCGGCGCCCACACGGGCCGGCCGGGGATCACACCTCCGGGACGAGGGAGACGTGAGGCGAGGAACAGCAGCAGTGCGGTGATGTCGGCGGGCTGCCCCATCCGCGGGACGGCGAACGGCTCGGGTGAGAAGAAGTCGGCGATCGGGGCGCCGGCCGCCGACCGCCGGTGAGACCGTGAGCCGAGGTCGCGCTCCCACGAGTGGCGGAAAAGAACCCCCAGCTCAGGGTCGCGCAGTGAAGGATTTCTTTCCGCCCATGCCGTTGGTACTGTGCTGCCGTGCCCGTCCCTCGCACCGTCGACGCCCCACCAGATGACCGCGTATCGACCACAGTGCCCGCGTCCCCCGCCACCCGGCGGGGTAAGTCGGCGCGCCTCGTCGAGTCCGGTCTCGGGTGGCTCCTTCTCCTACCGTCCGTCGTGGTCTTCGCGTTGTTCGTGTTCTGGCCGCTGGGACGCACCCTGTACCTGTCGGTGCACGGCAACGACCTGTTCGGCGCCCCGTCGGTGTACGTCGGCGCCGAGCACTACCGGGAGTTGCTGTCCCCCGAGTTCGGCAAGGTGCTGGCCACCACGGGCCTGTTCACGCTCTTCTCCGTGGTGCCCGCTGTCCTGGGCGCGCTCTTCGTGGTGCTGCTGCTGGAGGCGCGCATCCGCGGCGTACGCGTGTTCCGTACCGCCTTCGCGCTGCCGTTCGCGTTCTCGGTGGCGACCGCGTCGGTCATCTTCGCCGTCATCTACAACCCGGCGATCGGCGTGGCGAACGGCATGCTCGGCTCCCTCGGGTTCGACCGGGTCAACTGGCTCACCGACCCGTCGATCGCGCTGGCCGCGGTGTGCGTCGCGACGGTCTGGATGAACTTCGGTTACAACGTCCTCGTACTGTCCGCCGGCGTCGCGGCGATCTCGCCCGAGGTGGTCGAGGCGGCGCGGCTGGACGGCGCGTCCGGTTGGCGGCTGGCGACCCGGATCACCATGCCGCTGCTCTCCCCACAACTGTTCTTCCTTGTCGTGGTGTCCACCATCCACGCGTTGCAGAGCTTCGGGCAGATCCACATCCTGACCAAGGGTGGCCCGGACCAGGCCACGACGACGCTTGTCTACTCGATCTACGAAAAGGCGTTCGCCTTCGGGTCCTCCGACTTCGGGTCGGCCAGCGCGCAGGCCGTCGTGCTGCTGGTCGTCATGCTCGGCTGCACGGCTGTCCAGTTCGGCATCCTCGAACGGCGGGTCCACTACCGATGAAAAAGTTCAGCCTCGGGCGCGTCGCCGTCTACGTGGTGCTCGTCTTCGCCGCGATCCCGGTCCTGTTCCCCATCTACTACGGCTTCGTCGGGGCGGTGATGGGCCCCGGTGACCTGGCGACCTACCCACCCGCCCTGGTGCCGAGCGAGCTCTACTGGCAGAACATCACCGACGTCTTCCGTTCGGTGCCGCTGGGCCGCTTCTACGTCAACTCCGCCGTCCAGGCCGGGATCATCACGCTGGCGCAGATCATCACCAGCATCCTGGCCGCGTACGCCTTCGCGTTCCTGCGCCTGCCCGCGAAGGCGGCGACGTTCGGGCTGTTCCTCGCCACCCTCATGGTGCCGTGGGAAGCGATCATCATCCCCAACTACCTGGCCATCTCCGGTTGGGGCCTGGCGCGGGGCGGGTTGACCTACCTCGGCCTGGTGCTGCCCTTCCTCGCCTCGGCCTTCGGCACGTTCCTGCTGCGACAGGCCTTCCTGCAGTTCCCCACCGAGTTGCGGGACGCCGCGGTGATCGACGGCTGCGGTCACTGGCGCCTGTTGTGGCGGGTCATCGTGCCCCTGTCCAAGCCCTCGATCGCGGCGGTCGCGGTCTACGTGTTCCTCTCGGCGTGGAACCAGTACTTCTGGCCGCTGATCCTGATCCGTGACTCCGAGTACCAGACGCTGCAGATCGGCATCTCGCAGCTCAACGACGCCGAGGTGGCACAACCGGGTCTCGTCCTCGCGGGGGTCGCGCTGTCCCTGCTCCCGACGTTGGCTGTGGTGCTCTTCGGCCAGCGCTACATCGTCCGCGGCATCACCGCCGGCGCGCTGCGTTAACTCAAGAAGTGGAGAACCCGTGAGACAACCCAAGCTCCGTCGGGCCCTGGCGGCGTTCGCCGCCCTGTCCGCCGCCGCCGCGCTGACGGCGTGCGGCGGTTCGGGGTCCGGCACCGATTCGGCAACCGACGCGCTCGATGCCCCGGGTGCGGAGGTGCTGGAGAAGGCCACCGACAAGACCACAATCGAGTTCTGGCACGGGATGAAGGGTGCCAACGCCGCGGCGATCGACAAGCTGGTCGCCGACTTCAACGCCCAGAGCGGGGGCAAGGCCGAGGTCAAGGCGATCTACCAGGGCAACTACGACGAGACCATCGCCAAGTACAAGGCCTCGGTGCAGCAGAAGAGCACCCCCGCGCTCGTGCAGATCTACGACATCGGCTCCCGCTTCATGGTCGACTCCAAGCAGACCGTGCCGATGTACAAGTTCATCGAGAAGGACAACTTCAACGCCGGCGACATCGAGCCGAACATCGCCAACTACTACTCGATCGACGGCAAGCTGCAGTCGATGCCGTTCAACACGTCCACCCCGCTGCTCTATATCAATAAGGAAGCCTTCGTCAAAGCCGGCCTCGACCCGGCGAAGCCGCCGCGGAACCTCGACGAGATCGGGGAGGCGGCGAAGAAGCTGACCGTCAAGGGGGCCGGCGGCCGAACCGTCCAGTACGGCTTCGGCGCCGCCATCTACGGCTGGCTGGTGGAGCAGCTGATCGCCACCGACGGCAAGGAGTACTGCGACAACAGCAACGGCCGCAAGGGCCTGGCCACGAAGGTGCAGTTCGACCAGGAGACCGGCGTGCGCATCGCGCAGTGGTGGGCGGACCTCGTGAAGGGCGGCTACGCGACGAACACCGGCCGCAAGACCGACGACGCCCAGGCCGCCTTCAAGGCCGGCACGGTGGCGATGCATCTGGAGTCCACAGGCGCCATGCGGGGTTACATCGACGCGGCCAAGGGCAAGTTCACCGTCCTCACCGCGCCGTACCCGAAGGCGAGCAGCTCGGCCACGGGCGGACCGATCATCGGTGGCGCCTCGCTGTGGATCAACGGTGTCGGCCACAGCGCCAAGGAGAAGCGGGCCGCCTGGGAGTTCCTGAAGTTCGCCTCGAGCCCGCAGCAGCAGGCCAAGTGGCACACCGGCACCGGGTACGTGCCGGTCAACGCCAAGGCTCTCGACGAGCAGATCGACAAGGACTGGGTGGCGCAGTATCCGCAGTTCAAGACCGCCGTGGACCAGCTGCACGCGCTGCCGCCGTCGGTCGCGTCGGCCGGCTGCCTGCTCGGCGTGATGCCGCAGGCGCGGAAGGCGTCCGAGGACGGCCTGGAGGCGGCCATCGTCGGTAGCAAACCGGCCGACCAGGCCATGAAGGACGCCGCGGCGAGCGTGCAGTCCGCGATCGACAGTTACAACAAGTCGGTCAGCTGACCGACGCGCGGAACCTCGGGTCGAAGGGCCGGCTCCGTCGGAGCCGCCCCTTCGCCATGCCGGGCACGGCCACCGGGTCAGACGAGGTACGCGTGCAGGCCGACGATCGCGCCGTCGGCGCGGTGCAGCCCGGCGGAGTCACCCTTCGTGCCGTTCCAGACGGCGGCGGCGCGGCCGTTGTGAAAGTTGGCCGCGTCGTCTGTGCCGGGCCCGGTCCATACCCGCAGCAGCCCGCCCGGCGCGATGACGTAGCCGTCGCCCACCATGACCCGGTCCGAGAGCTGGCTGCGCAGGTACCAGCCGCTGACGTCCACCGGCCGCCCGCAGACGTTGCGCAGGGTGACATGCTCGCCGGCCGACGACGGCTCGTCGCCGGGGCAGTGGTGGACGACGTCCTGGATGACCACCTCCGCCGGGCCGGCCAGCGGGTCGCGTCCGTGGAGCAGGTTCCGCAGGGCGTACGGATAGTTGGTGATCATCCCGTGGACGCCGGCGTCGAGGGCCCGGCGCCACAACTCCGGCGCGTCGACGGTCCACGGCACGACGGCCATGCCCGCCTCGACGACTCGGGCCACCTCCTCGGGCCGTAACCGGCGGATGTCCGGGTTGACCGAGAAGACCCACTCGGCCAGCTCGGTCATCCTCGTGCTCGCCGGCACGTCGTAGGCGATCAGCGCGACCGGGACAGCGGGCAGCCGGTCGTGGAAGTCCCGGAGGGCCTGCTCGTCGAAGGACCCGACGATGAGCGGCTGCCGCGGCCGACCGTCCGGCCCGACCCAGTCGCGACGCCGGCGCAACCGGGCGGCCACGGCCCCCGCCAGCCCCGGGTTCGCGGCGGGCGCCTTCAGCTCCAGGTTCAGGCCGACCCTGCCCCCGAGCAGGTCCAGCACGTCATCGAGCGTCAGGATGCGCTGGTCGCTGAAGGCGTCGTCATACCAGCCGCCGACGTCGAGCTTCCTCAGCTCGGCGACGGTGAAGTCGTGCACGTTCCAGGGCGCGCGGTCGGCGAACACCTGCCTGGCGTCGGTGGTGCGGGCGAGCGTGACATCGTGGATGACCACCAGCTCCCCGTCGGCGCTGAGCTGCACGTCGGTCTCGACGTAGTCGGCCCCCTCGGCGATGGCCAGCTCGATGGCGGCCGCGGTGTTCTCCGGCGCCATGCCGGACGAGCCCCGGTGCGCGTATGTCATGCACGTCTGGGCAGGCTCCGCCGTTCCGACGCCGAGGCCGTCCGCGCGGCCGGACGGCACCATGTTCGTCACGGCGACGCAGTCTAGAGGATCTGCCGTCGTCCGTTGGGCCGCCATCGCCGGCATCACCCGCGGCCAACCCGCCGGCCGGAAACTCCGCGGTGGGGTCCGTGCCGGTCTGTGGTTGGCATGCCGCCTCGGCCTTCAGAGCGGGTCCGAGGAGCAGTCCGCCGTCGATGGTGTGCTCGGCGCCCGAACCGGTGGCGTCTGCGGCCATGCCCGTCTGCGCCGGAGCCGGGCGGACCAGTTCCTCGACCGTCACGCACAGGCGCCGCCGTGCTCGTCGAGGTGGAGGCGACGCTGCGGCAGCTCGACTACGCCGCCCGCAACATCCGGGTGCTGGCCCGGGCCGGCGTGACCCTGACCCGCCGGCACACCGCCACACCGCCGGATCTGGCCGCCGCGATCGGCGCGCTGACCGCCGCCGTACGGTCGGCCGTGGACGCCATCGCCGACGACCTCAGCGGCGCCGACGCCGACCGGCACGCGGACCGGGCCGACGCGGCGGCCCTGGAGGCGGTACGGATCGCCGCGGGCCTACTGCGGACCGATCCGCCGCTTCCGGTCACCATGATCGTCGGACAGATCCGGGCGACCGCGATCGACCTGCTGCGCGGCGTCGGCCACGACAACATGACGGTGGACGGCGGCGTCAACCCCGGGCTGACGCCACCGTCCCGGTGCGGCTCAGCCGCGTGCGGCCCAGTCGCCGAGCGTCCAGTCGCGGACCTCGGGCATGTCCTCCAGGTGCTCCACCACGTACGTCTCGTGGCGGTCGAGCTGACTCTGGCACCACGCCTTGAGTTCCGCGGCGCCGCGCGGGAGGCGCCTGGCGTTGTTGATGGCGTCCATCACGAGGTGGTACCGCGATGCCTTGTTGCGCACGGTCATGTCGAACGGGGTGGTGGTCGTGCCCTGCTCGATGAAGCCGCGGACGCGGAACCGGTCCGCGTCCGGGCGGCCGTGCACGAGCTGGTGGATCGCGCCGGGGTAGCCGTGGAAGGAGAACACCACGTCGACGTCGTCGGTGAACAGCTCGGTGAACAGGGTCTCGCTCATGCCGTGCGGGTGGTCCTTGGGTCGGACCAGGGTCATCAGGTTGACCACGTTGACCACGCGGACCTTCAGGCCGGGCAGCCGGTCGCGCAGGATCTGCGCCGCCGCGACCGTCTCCATGGTGACGACGTCGCCGGCGCAGGCGAGGACGATGTCGGGGTCGCTGGTGCCGTCGTCGGTGCCGGCCCACTCCCAGATCCCCGCCCCGCGGGCGCAGTGTTCGATCGCCTCGTCCATGGACAGGTACTGCAGCTGCGGCTGCTTGTCGATCACGATCAGGTTGATGTACGACCGGGACCGGAAGCAGTGGTCGGCCACCGACAGCAGGGTGTTGGCGTCCGGCGGCAGGTAGACCCGGGCGACGTCGCCGCGTTGGGTGAGCACCACCTGGATCAGGCCCGGCCCCTGGTGGGAGAAGCCGTTGTGGTCGTTGCGCCACGCTGTCGAGGTGAGCAGCACGTTGAGGCTGGGCACCTTCTCGCGCCACGGCAGGTGCTTGGCCTCCTGCAGCCACTTGCCGTGCTGCACGGTCTGCGAGGCGCTGACCATGGCGAACGCCTCGTAGGTGGCGAACATGCCGTGCCGGCCGGTCAGGTTGTAGCCCTCCAGCCAACCGTGGCAGTTGTGCTCGCTGAGCACCTCCATGACCCGGCCGTCGCGGCTGATCGCCACATCCTCCGGGGTCACCCGCTCCATGAAGGCGCGGTCGGAGACCTCGAAGACGCTGCCGAGGCGGTTGCTGTTGGTCTCGTCAGGACAGAACAACCGGAACCGGTCGGCGTTGCGGGCGTAGATGTCACGCATCATCTCGCCCAGCTTGCGCGTCGACTCGGCCCGCTGCTGCGCCGGGCGGGACACGTCGATCGCGTAGGAGCGGAAGTCCGGCAGGTCCAGATCCCGGGTCAGCACCCCGCCGTTGGCGTGCGGGCTGGCACTCATCCGCAGGTCACCGTCGGGGGCCTGGTCCCGGATCGCCGCGACGGGCGCGCCGGCGGAATCGAACAGCTCCTCCGGGCGGTACGACTTGAGCCAGCGTTCGAGCAGGGCGAGATGCTCCGGGTTGTCCTTGACGCCGGACAGCGGCACCTGGTGTGACCGCCACGTCCCGGTGACGGTGATCCCGTCGACGGAGTCCGGCCCGGTCCAGCCCTTCGGTGACCGCAGGATGATCAGCGGCCAGGTCGGGCGGGTGCCGTCCCAGGAACCGTCACGGGCGGCGGTCTGGATGTCGCGGATCCTCGTCCAGGCGGTGGCGAGGGCGGCGGCGAAGCGGTGGTGCATGCCGGGCAGGTCGGAGCCCTCGACCTCGATGACGTCGTAGCCGTGGCCACGCAGCAGGGCGCGTACCTCCTCGGGATCCTTGCGGCCCAGCACGGTGGGGCCGGCGATCTTGGCGTCGTTGAGGTGCAGGATCGGCAGGACCGCGCCGTCGCGTTCGGGGTTGAGGAAGGACACGCCCTTCCAGGAGCCTTCGAGGGGGCCGGTCTCGGCCTCACCGTCGCCTACCACCGCGATGGCCAGCAGGTCCGGGTTGTCCATGACCGCGCCGAACGCGTGGACCAGGACGTAGCCCAGCTCGCCACCCTCGTGGATGGAGCCGGGCGTGGTCACCGACACGTGCGACGGAATGCCGCCCGGGCTGGAGAACTGCCGGAACAGGCGCAGCATCCCGGCCTCGTCCTGGCTGACGTCCGGGTAGATCTCGCTGTAGGTGCCTTCCAGATAGCCGGCGGCCACCAGTGCCGGGCCGCCGTGCCCCGGACCGGCCAGGTAGATCGCCTGCTGTCCGGTGTGCCGGATCAGCCGGGAGGCGTGCGCGTAGATCAGCGACAGGCCAGGGCTGGTTCCCCAGTGGCCGAGCAGGCGGGGCTTGATGTGCTCGGCCGACAGGGGTTCGCGTAGCAGCGGGTTGCCCTGGAGGTAGATCTGCCCGATGGTCAAATAGTTGTTCGCCCGCCACCACGCGTCCAGACGAGCGAGTTCGGTGTCGTCGAGCTCGACGAGCGTACGGAGTTCGGATACGGCCGCGGTCACGGTGGTTCCTTTCGCAGATCTCGTCTTGTCGGGACCTACGTTATGCCCAGCGCAGTCCGGCCACTCGGGGCCGCAGGCCGCAAGCCGAGGGACCTTCGGCCTCCGGTGGCGACCGACGCCACGCACGGCCGGGCACGTTCATGACGCGCCTTCCGCGCGCTGCTTGATGCCCAGCACCAGGGCCAGACCGCTTCCGGTGGCGCGTCGACGGTGACTGCCCGGGTGGAGACGATGTCCGGGCCGTTGGCGCACTGTTCCCTTCATGACCTCTCCCTCCTGAGCGAAGCGGCTCTCCGGGCGGGTCGAGCGGCGTCACGCCCTGAGACCGTTCTCGACCAAGGTCCCGATCATGCTCGCGCCTCCGTCGGCCCGTCGTCCTGAACATAGGTCTCCGTTGCCGGGCAGTCGATTTTTGGCTTGACCGCCGGCTGGGCTGCCGTTGCACTGTGTCGATGCGCATTGTTCCGATGACGGCGCAGTACGCGGCTGACGTCGTCACCTGGCGGTACCCGCCGCCCTACGGCCGGATCTTGCCGGGCGCGGGCTGGGACGGGAGGCGGTCAGCGTGGGGCTGGCGTTCGGGGCCGAGCGGTTCGCGCCGCCGGCGTTCCGGATGACGATCGCGGCCTTCAACGTCCGTGCGCGGAAGGTGGTGCGGTCACTCGGGTTCGAGCCGGTCGCCCGGCTCACGGCGACGAACAACGGCAGGGAGTACGACATCTTCACCGGCTCGGCGTGAGCCGTGCCTCGCCGTCGGCGTCGGCCTGGCGCCCGGTTCGATGGACACGGGCGCCGCTCGCGCCAACGGGTGCGGCACGAGCCGTTCGGTGGTCGGCCGGCCACGGACGCCGTTGCCGGCACGGCAGGTGCCGCGCCCTTCAGCGTGAGGCTCAGCGGGCCTTCTTGGTCGCCCGCTTGCGGGGCGGCGTCAACAGCTCGGCGATCGCCGCGATCGCGGACGGCACCAGGCGGTAGTAGGCCCAGACCCCGCGCTTCTCCCGTTCGAGCAGCCCGGCCTCGGTGAGGATCCGGAGGTGATGACTCACGGTCGGCTGGGAGAGGCCGAGCGGCGCGGTGAGGTCGCTGACGGACGCCTCGCCGTCGGGAGCGGACTGGATCAGGCTGAGCAGCCGTAGCCGCGCCGGGTCGGCGACGGCCTTCAGCACTCCCGCGAGCCGCTCGGCGTCGGCACGCTTGATCGGCTCACCGGCGAGCGGTGAGACAGCAGGGGCAGAGGTTTTCAGGGTTCCCACGTCACCCATCCTTGCACCTCCACCTCCACCAGGCTGGAAGAACCCGGGACCAGGCCACGAACGGTCTACCTGTAAGGGAGGCGCCGGGGCGTTCGTCGACCTCTCAACCCCGGTGGCCGTCGGGGTGGATGCCACCCTGCGGGGGTGCGCCGTGCGAACCCGGGAATCCGCCGCCCACCGGGCCGAGGTGCAGCACCGCGGTCGGGGCGTCGGCCATGCCACCACCGGGCGGCGCGAACAGGTGCGGCATCGGGACGACCTCCGCCTCCGCCTCCGTGTCCGGGTTCGGCGCGTTTCTGCGGCGCATCACCAGCAGCGCGAGCGCGCCCAGTCCGGCGGCGACCAGCAGGCCGCCCAGCAGGAAGAACGACGAACTGCCGCCGTCGTCACCGGCGGCCTTGAGCGTGGGCGGTGCCGCCGCCGCGGGCGTGTCGTCGTCTGCCGGGTCGAGCGGGCTCGCCTCCGCGGTGGGTGACGGCGACGTCGGCGGCGCCGTGGTGGGTGCCGCCACCGCGGGGAGGGTCAGCCGTACGGCCGCGACGGCACCGGCGCTGCCCCGTACGGTCGCGCGAACGGTGCGGTAGCCGTCCATGGCCGCGCGGACCGTGATGGTTCCCGCGGCGATCGTCCTGCCGGCGCTGGACGTGATCGAGAACTGGCCGCTGCGGCTGCTTGTCGTCCGGTACTCGTGCCCGGCGCTGTCGCGGATGGTCAGGTCCACGCCGCCGATCGCCTTTCCGTCGGCGTCGCGGACCTGACCGGAGACCCCGCGCACCCCGGCCGCCGGCGTGGCCCCGCCCGACGGCGACGCGACCGGGCCGTGGACGTAGACCATCTTGTAGGCGTAGCTGTTCTGCCCGCCGAGGCGCACGCCGACCGAGATGTTGAGGCCTGTCGTCTCGCCGGGGCGTGCGTCGGGGGCGACGAGCGTCGCGTCGAGGGTCTGGCTCTGGCCGGATTTGAGCCTCGGCTCCGCCCGGCAGCCGGAGGTGCACCGCAGGCCGCCGCCGACCACCACGATGGCCGTCTCGGGCCGGCGTCCGGTGTTGGTGACGCGGAACTGCACGCGTACCGTCTCCTGGGGTTTCACGTTCTCCGCGGACACGCTCAGGATGCGGACGGTTTCCGGGGCGGCCGTCGCGGGTGCCGCCGGCACCGCGAGCGCCCCGGCGGCCAGCGTGATGAACGCGGCCGCCCGGGTCCATCGGACAGATGAGCGCGTCGTCACTTCCCACCACCTTCTCCAGGAGCACAGGCAACACCGGTCGATGGCGCCGCGGGCCACTATGCCCTGTCCGGGACGGGTCGCGCGACCCACGTCGACGGGTTCCGGGCGGGCCGGTGGGGGAGCGGCGGTGATAGATTGCCGAATATACGTCCTTGATGATCCGGCCTTGTCCGCGCGCGCTCGGTCGGTTCTCGCCCGGCGGTCCCGCCGCCGGATGCCGCGCATGGCCGCTACCGACATCCGTTCGACGGCCGTCCTGCGCGTCGACGAACGGACCGAGGCGGCGCCCGACGAGTTGATCGATGCGATGGTCAGGTTCGAGGAGCGCTTCGGGGGACTGTGGTATCCGGTCGTCGGCTCCAACGGCATGGAGTACGGCCTCGCCGGCGACGTGGTGGCTCACTGCGGCCCGCTCGGGCCGGCCTTCTCCGGGATCCTGGACGGCGACTGGACCTGGGACCTCGACATCTTGGCCGACGGCCGCACCGCCATGGGACCCGGCCAGTGGTCCTACCGGGTGATCGACCGCTCCGTCGACCAGCGCCTGGAGGGCCACGCCCTGCTCGCGGCGGTCGGCGGCTGGCCCCATCGCACCTTAACCTGCCATACACCGCGTGAGGTGGTCCCGGTGGTGGACGAGCGGCGTCTACCGCAGCGCGTACCCGAAGCGACCGGCCCGACCGAGTTCTGGTGGCTGGACGACGATGCCGGTGTCGCTGTCCAGGCCCAGCTCAGGTCCTGGCCGGCTGACCGGGACGTGTGGGCCATCAGATACTTCGCGCGGTCGGCGGCTCGGGCTGCCGACGCGAACCCGGTCGTCTTCGGGGCCACGGTCCACGAGACGGTGCCGTCGATGTGGTGCCTGCTGTGCTCCCACGACGTCCAGCCGGGGGCTACCTGCCACCCGCGGGGCACGCCGTCCGAAGTGGCGTGACGATCGGCTCGCCCGAGGGCCGCGAGCAGGCGAAACGTCCCCCTCTCCGGCGGGCGTGACGGACCGGGCGTCCGTCGTCGACACGTTTTTGAAAGAACTGGGCGCCGGGCCGCCGGAATCACGTTAGATACGTACATGAGTGATGCAATCGTGCTGGACGGACTGCGAAAGCGGTTCGGGGACACGGCGGCATTGGATGGTCTCGATCTTGTGGTGCCCGAGGCTTCAGTGGTTGGGCTGCTGGGGCCGAACGGGGCAGGCAAGACGACCGCGGTGCGCATCGTGTCGACGCTGCTACGGCCGGACAGCGGAAGTGCGACGGTGTTCGGCGCTGACGTCGTCAAACAGTCGAACCGGGTACGGGCGGCGATCGGCCTGACCGGGCAGTTCTCGGCGGTTGACGAGATTCTCACGGGTGCGGAGAACCTTCGGCTGATCGGCCGGCTCCACCGGCTCGGCGCGCGGGAGGCGAGCGCCCGGGCGGATCAGCTCCTCGAGGTCTTCGATCTTTCCGACGCGGCGCACCGCCAGGTCAAGACCTACTCGGGTGGGATGCGCCGCAGGCTGGACCTGGCCGCGAGCCTGATGGCCCGGCCCCGCCTGTTGATCCTCGACGAACCGACCACAGGGCTGGACACGCGCAGCCGGCTGGCGATGTGGGACGTCATCGGCCAGCTGCGAACCGCGGGGACGACTGTCCTGCTCACGACGCAGTACCTGGAGGAGGCCGACCAACTGGCCGACTCGATCGCGGTGATCGATCACGGCAAGCTGGTGGCCAGCGGCACGGCGAGTGAGCTGAAGGCGCAAATCGGCGGTGAGTACCTGGAGCTCGTCCTCGTCGACGGCGCCGATCGTGATGCCGCGGTCGAGGCCCTGGCCAAGTTCGGTGCCCGGCCCGCGGAGAACGAGCAGCACCGTGCGGCGGTCACGGTGGACGTGCTGGAACACGGCCTCGACGATCTGCCCGAGATGCTCGTCGAGCTTCGCGAGCGGTCGATCGGCGTCGCCGATGTCGGGGTGCGCCGGCCGACGCTTGACACGGTGTTCCTGCGCCTGACCGGCCATCCCGTCTCCACAGGCGACCCGGCGGACGAGGGGAAGGGCGGGTCGCAAGGTGCCGGGCAGCGGCCCGAAGGTGCGGCTGTGCGGCGTGACACGGTGACCGCTGGATCGAGGGAGGACTGATGGTCTCGATGGATCAGGTGTTCGCGTCCGGCCCCGCGATCCGGACCGACGCGGCCTCGACGAGCCCACGATGGTGGCTCTCGGACGCCTGGCAGATGGCCCTGCGCAACCTTCGGCGGATCCAGCGGACGCCGGAGCTGGTGATGTACGCCGTCGTGCAGCCGCTGATGTTCATCGTGCTGTTCGCCTACGTGTTCGGCGGCGCCATCAACGTCGGCGGTTCCGGGTACCGCCAGTTCCTCATGCCGGGCATCTTCGTGATGATGGTGCTGTTCTCCTCCGTGGCGGCGACCACTGTGACGTTGGCCGAGGACATGCAGCGCGGGATCATCGACCGTTTTCGCTCCATGCCCATGACGCGTTCGTCGGTCCTGGTGGGGCGGACGCTCTCGGAGGTCATCCGTACGCTGGTCGCGGTCGTCGTGATGATCGTGATGGGGCTGGTGATCGGGTTCCGGTTCAAGGGCGGGCTTGACGCGGCGGTCGCCGGGTTCGCGCTGCTGCTCCTGTTCGGATGCGCGTTCTCCTGGCTCGGCGCGGTGTTGGGCCTGACCGCGCCGAATGCCGAGGCCGCCTCGTCGGCGGGCACGTTCTGGCTGTTCCCGTTCGCCTTTATCAGTTCCGCTTTCGTGCCCACGGACTCGATGCCGGGGTGGCTTCGCGTGTATGCCGACCACAGTCCGGTGACGGTGACGGTGAATGCGCTCCGGGACGCGTTCGAGCGAGGCGAATTCGGTTCTGCGGCGCTCCAGTCGTTTATCTGGTCGGTGGGGATCCTGGCGGTGTTCGCACCTCTCGCCACCGCGTTGTACGCGCGGCGGAGCCGATAGGCGAGGCGCTCTCGGCAACGGTCGGCGGCTGACGTGCGCGACGGACCGATGCGGCTCGCCCGGTGACGTTCGACGTCGGGGCGGGGCCCCTCGGCGGACAGTTCTCCCACGAGACCGGTCAGTCGGCGGGGGGCCCACCCGGCCGTCTTTCCGCCCTGCTCGACGTGGGCAGGGACAACACGTGGCGCATCCGGCTCGGGCCGGGCGTCAGGCGGGTTCTCCGATCGGGACCCGGGCGTCGACCTGTCTCTGCGGTCGGTCGCCCGGGTCGCTGTCGTAGCAGGTCGTCCCCGGTGGCGAGCTGCTCGATGTCCGGCAGCGGCTGCCGTTCGACGCCGCGCGAGGTCGCAACGTCACCCCGGTCGGTCGCGGTCCCGTCCCTCGTCGGGCGGGCCTGCGCGGCCGTCCCCGTGGTAAGGCACGCGCCCCTCGTCACCCCATTGCGGGCCCGGCGCTCGCCCCGGCCTGCCCGCGGCGCCGCTCCGGGATTGTCGCTTCCTTCCCATCGACCTTGACCCGCCGGTGTCGCGCTGTCCGCAAATGGAGGCGACCACCGTTGGGATGAACATTCGTTCAGCATGTGAATGGTCGGCCGAAGGTGACGCGCGTCGTGTAACAGTCAGAACCGGCGTGACTGTCAAAGGTCGATGATTCGGGCATACCTCAGCGTCGCCGCAGTGCTCAGCCACCTCCGACCTGGTCGACGCGAGAGTGGCGCCGCCGGCAACCGGCGGATTTCTGATAAGTCGAGCGGCAGAAGTTGCGTCCCGAGTGGACAGCCCAAGTCGAGTGTTCCATCATGGTGAATGCATCGGCCCGCGGGAAGTCGACGGTCTTCGATCCGGGCGTGATGTCGAGGGTTTTTACCCGGCCGGGGTGATTGAGCGGCCGCTCCGCCGCCTGTTGCTCTGGTGCAGTGCTGTGCAGGACGAAGAGTGCTGATCATTGATGCTCTGGAGAGGACCACAGCAGATGGACCAAGGAACCATGACGGCAACGGCGCCGTCGCGGCAGCGTGCGACAGTCGACCGATCCCGGCGGCACAGCAAGCCGAACGCGCATCGCCGAAGCCGGACACAGTGCCAGCCGCGACGTGGCGTCAAGTTCCTGCGATGGCCCCACGAGGAAGGTAAGCGCTCTGACTATCTCGCGGAGCGCATCCCGATCCTGTGGGTCGTCGAGTCGGCTTACGCGCCGCCGCAGAAGCTCGATCCGATCGAGGACTGGGTGCGCCTACCGATGCCCCAAGCGGACGTCGACGCTCGGGTGACGTGCCTGATGCACCGGGCCCTCAACGAAGCCGTACCCGTCATCGGGCCGGACAACGTGCTGCACACGCGGGCCGGACGGCTCGCGCTGGCCGATTCCGAGGCGGCGATCCTGGCGCCGCTGGCGGAGAACTTCCAGTGCGTCGTGGCCCGCAAGGCGCTTGTGGAGCGCGGCTGGGGCCAACCGTCGGACCAGTACCGCAACGCCCTCGACCTGAGGATCCTCCGGCTGCGCCGGCGCATCGCACCGCTCGGGCTGGAGATCAAGACGGTCTGGGGGCGCGGATACATGCTGGAGTTGGCATGAGCACCGCTGTGCACCTCCGCCCGTCCGCCCCTCCCGACGCCCGCGCCGAGTGCACGTTCGCGGATCTGTTCGAGGACGTGGTGCGGCGGCACTCCGACGCCGTGGCGGTGGTCGGGGCGGAGCGTTCCCTGACCTACGCCGAGTTGGCGAGCCGGTCGCGGCGCGTCGCCCGCCGGCTCATCGCGAAGGGCACCGGCCCGGAGGACATCGTCGCGGTGGTCGCCGACCGGAGCACCGAGGACTGGCTGATCGGGCTCCTCGGGGTGCTGCTGTCCGGTGGCGCGTACGTCACGATCGATCCGGCCTATCCGGCCGAACGGGTCAGCCTGATCCTGTCCGACGCGGCACCGGGACTCGTGCTGTGCCCCAAGCCCACGGACGTGCCGGGCGGACTCCCCGTCCTGATGATCGAGTCGGCCGTCGCCGAGGAACTCGACGACTCGGTGATCCGTGAGGCTGAGCGCAAAGCCCCGCTGGGCCCCGACAACCTCGCGTACCTGATCTACACGTCCGGCTCGACGGGCCGGCCGAAGGGTGTCGCGGTCACCCATCGGGGCATGGCCTCGCTGGCCGCGACGCAACGGCGGGCGGTCGGTGCGGGCCCGTCGGACCGGGTGCTGCAGTGGGCGTCGCCGAGCTTCGACGCGGCGTTCTGGGACCTCACCCTCGCGCTGCTGCACGGCGCCACACTGCACCTGGCCCCGCCGGAGCAGCTCATGCCCGGCGACCCGCTCGCGGAGACGCTGCGCAGCCGCCGGATCACCTGCGCCACGCTGCCGCCGGTGGCGCTCGGCGCCCTCGACGGCGCCAGCGACCTCCTGGCCGGCTGCACGGTCGTCTCCACCGGCGACACCTGCACGCAGGGGATCGTCGACACGTGGGCGCCCGGCCGCCGCCTGATCAACGGGTACGGTCCCACCGAGACGACGGTCGGGGCCACCGTGAGCAGCCCACTCGACGCCGGCGTCCCGGCAGACATCGGCGTGCCGTTCGACGGCGCCCGGGTCGACGTGGTGGACGCGTCGCTGGACGAGGTCCCCGACGGCACCGCCGGGGAACTGTCGGTGGCCGGGTGCGGTGTGGCACGGGGATACCATCGCCGCCCACGGTTGACCGCCGAGCGTTTCCGGCCCGACCCCCGCGGTGCCGGGGGACAGCGGGTGTATCTGACCGGCGACCTCGGCTGCCGCCGGCCCGACGGACGACTGCAGTTCGTCGGCCGGCGTGACGACCAGGTGAAGGTGCGGGGGTTCCGGATCGAGTTGGGCGAGATCGAGGCCACCCTGGCCCAGCACCCGGACGTGCTGGCCGCGGTGGTCGCGGTGCGGCAGCTTCGTCCGGGGGAGGACTCGGTGGTCGCCTGGGTGAGCACCGCGTCGGGCCGTACCGACTCCGACCCGCTGCGTCGGTATCTGGTGGGGCGGCTGCCCCGCTACATGGTCCCGGCTGTCATCACCGTGCTGGCGGAGATGCCGACAAACGTCCACGGCAAGATCGACCGCGGTGCCCTGCCGACGCCGGCGGCCGCCGCGGCGCCGATGGACCCGGCGCGCCGGGACGAGGCCGAGGACGGGGTGGAGCGCGCCGTGCGCCTGCTGTTCGAGGAGTCGCTTCAGGTGACCGATCTCGGGCCGGACGGCAACTTCTTCGACCTGGGCGGCGACTCCATCCGGTACACGAGGCTCATCAGCCGGCTCAACCGGCAGTTCGAGGTTCGCCTGCCGCTGAAGGAGGCGTTCCTCGACGCCAGTCCCCGCGCGGTGGCCGGACTCGCCACCCCGGCGTGGGCAAACCCCGGAGACCCGACCCGTCCGCCGGGGGCCCGGGCGCGCCGGGCAACCCGTCGGACGTCATGTCGCGGGCACCAACCGACTCGGCACGCTGCTGTAGCCGAAGAGGAAGTTCGAGTACACCTGCCGCGGCTCGCTCAGCAGTTCGATTTCGCGCACCTGGTCGCGGAGCGCCTCCAGCAGGAAACGCAGCTCCAGCTTCGCCATCACCGCGCCGAGGCAGTAGTGGTGCCCCTGACCGAACGTGACGTGGTCGTTCGGGCTCCGGGTGATGTCGAAGACCTCCGGGTCGGTGAAGTGCGCCTCGTCGAAGTTGGCCGAGGTGTTCCAGAGCGTGACGACGTCGCCCTTGCGGACGGTGGCCGCGCCCACCCGCACATCCACCGACGCGGTACGCGCGAAGTGCATCGACGGTGTGGCCCAGCGCAGCACCTCCTCGACCGCCGTCTCGACCGGCGCTCCCGCGCGCAGGCGCCGCCACTGCTCGGGGTGGTGCGCGAACAGCACCGCCGCGCAGCACGCCGACATGCGGGTGGACTCGTCGCCGCCGAGGATGAGCGAATAGCAGTTGAGCGCCAGGTCCTCGTCGTCCAGGGGCTCCCCGTCGACCTCCACGGCGGCCAGCGCGCTGACGACGTCGTCGCCGGGGGTGGCACGCCGGTCGGCGATCAGCTCGGTGAAGTAGAACAGGATCTCCGCGCGGGCGGCGTGCGCGTCCAGGGCGGTGGTGTCGGGGTCGTCCGAGGACAGCGCCGCCTTGTTCCAGCGGAGCAGGTGCGGACGGTCCCGCTCGGGGATCGCCATCAGGTCGCAGATCGCCTCGATGGGAAGGCGGTCGGCGACCTCGGTGGCGAAGTCGACGGTGTTCCGGGCGGCCGCCTCGGCGACTATCTGCCGGGTCCGCTCCCGAATGCTGTCGGCGACGGCCGACAACGCCCGGGGCGTGAAGAACCGCGACATCACCTTGCGGATCGCGCGATGCCGCCGGCCGTCGGTGACCGCGAGCATGCGCCCGCCCGCCGGATCGCCTCCGGCGAGCAGGACGTCGAGCACGCTGCCCCGCTCCGAGGTGAAGTGCTGGTTGTCCTTGTAGACGCGGACCACGTCCTCGTAGCGGCTCAGGACCCAGAAACCGGTGTCCTTGTACGGATGCCAGTAGACCGGAGCATCGCGTCGCACCCGCCGCCACAGCTGGTGGATGTCGTTGAGCTGGAAGGTCTCCGGCGCGGTCAGGTCGTATTCGGTGATGTGCTGCATCTTGGGCACTCCCTGCTCGTCGGCGGCGCTGCCCACCGACGCCAACAGATCCCACCGTCGCACGCCGTGACGGGCGCGCGGGGCCATCCCTTCGACGTTCCTTCGCGAATGATCCGACGTTCCTTCGCGAATGAAACGCGTAAGGAACGCGCCGTCACGCCCGGGGCCGGTTGCATCCTGGCAAGGTGACCAGAGCGAGCGCGACCTCCCGCAAGCGGTGGCTGCGGGGTGCGGACCCGAGCACCGGCAGGCCACGGATCGTGTGCTGCCCGCACTCCGGCGGCACCGCCGTCTACTTCCGGTCCTGGCAGGAGCTGGCGCCGGCGGGTGTCAGCGTCCTGTCGGTGCAGTACCCCGGCCGCCACGACCGGCTCGCCGAGCCGTACGCGGACAGCATCGAGCAGATCGCCGCCGCCCTCGCCGAGGAGATCGGCCGGCACCCGGCGCCGACTGTCCTGTTCGGGCACAGCATGGGTTCCTCGGTGGCGTACGAGACCGCACGCCTGCTGCGGCTGGCCGGCGTGCCCCTCGACGGCCTGGTGGTGTCCGCGCACACCCCGCCCGACGTTCCGGTCGACAGTGACATCCACCTGCTGCCCGACGCCGAGATGTGGCAGGAGTTGACGAAGCTGGGCGGGACCGAGCCGGAAATCCTGGAGATGGTCGACCTGCGCGAGATCTTCACCCCACTGGTCCGCTCGGACCTCGCGTTGGACGCCACGTACCTGCGGCCGGCCGCCCGCCGCAGCCTCGACGTCCCGGTGGTCGCCATCGCCGGCAACCAGGACGCGGTGGCGCCGCCGAGCGACGTCCGCGCCTGGTCCGGGGTCACCACCGGCCGGTTCGAGATGCACACCTTCGACGGCGACCACTTCTACCTGCAGCAGCACGCCGCGGAGGTGGTCGCGCTCGCCGTCGGGCTGCTTGCCGGGGCCAGCGCCGACACCGGCGCGCAGCCGCCGGAATCCGGGTCGACGGACCGCGGGAAACGGTAGGATATCCAGCGTGGCGGGCACGATTACTCTTGGCCGAGACCAATGGACCGGATACCGGTGGCAGCGCCACGGCCTCGACGGCCACCTGCGCGACGAGATGCTCGACGACCTCCTCGCGCTCGGTGTGCAGGGAGGCCGTCAGGCCGGCGCCCAGCTGTCGTTGCGGCAGCGAACCGAGAAGATCAAAAACACGGCTGCGCTGGACGCGATCAAGCCGGGCGGACCTCTCGTCAGCCTCTGGTCGGTACGCGGAGCACCGCACGCGCACCAGGTGACCCACCTGGATTTCGTGCGTGACGCGCTGGCGCCGGACGCCTCCGACGAGGGCGGTGCGAGCTACGTGAAGGCGGTCGAGGAGGTCGCCGCCGCGCTGCGCAAGGTGGTCAAGGGCGCCACGTCCAAGGCGGACGCCAGCAGCGCCGTGGCCGACCAGGTGCCCAAGTCGCTGGTGAGCTGGTGCGAGCGCTGCCAGGCGACGCACGTGCCCGACGGGACGTTCCGCGCGGCCGGCCTGCAGGCCCAGATCGTGCTCGGCCCGGAGGAGCGGCGGGCGACGATGCTCCATCCGATGCCGCGCCGCCGCCAGCACCGGATCGACGATGCGCGGCTCGCACTGTTGCAGACGTACCTGCGGGTGAACGGCCCGTCCACCAAAACGCTGTTCCGGGACTGGCTCGGTGGCGTCGCGGCGACCGCGGCGATGTGGTCGGAGCTGAAGGACCAGCTGGTCAAGGTCCAGGTCGGCAACAAGCGCTACGAGCTGCCGGAAGAGCTCGTCGACGCGGTCCGCGATGCGCCGAAGGCCTCGGGGGTGGTCCTCGTCCCGCCGAACGACCCCTATCTGCGGCAGGTCGACCGGCCCCTGCTCGTGCCGGACAGCAAGCAACGCCAGCAGGTCTGGAAGGCGCTGTCCGGCCCCGGCGCGCTGCTTGTCGACGGCGAGGTCGCCGGGGTGTGGCGATACCGGGGCAGCGAGCACACGTTGACCGTGACCACGTTCACCCAGCTCAAGCCGGCGCAGCGCGGCAAGGCGGAGAAGAACGCCGCACTCGTCGCCGAGGCCAACGGGGACGACCCGCCGAAGGTCATCTGGGACTGACAGACGAATCTGTCCTGGGGGCACGCCCGGCCGGGCGTGCCCCCAGGACTCTGTCCGGCCGCCGGGCTCAGCCCACGGCGGGCGCGTGGAACAGGACGTTGCGGGTGGCGTCGTGAGCGCGGACCGCGACCGCGTCGACCCGCCCCTCGGGCACCGGCGCGGTGAAGACCTCCGGGCCCACCGGGCATCCCGGTTCGATCGTGATCGCGGTGAGGAGCCGGTCGAGCCCGAAGTCGCCGTCACCCGGCAGGAGACGCCCGGTCGTGCTCTCCAGGACCGCGTCCGCAGCCGGCGTCGCGGCACCGTCGGACAGCTGGACCGCACCCACCGCCCGGCCCCGCAGGTCGGCGGCGCGGTTGGCCCGGCCTCGGAAGAAGTGCCAGCTGTCGACCGTCAGCCGCACGTCGGGCCCGCACTCGCGGCAGAGTTCGTGCGCCGCCCGCAGGTCGGCGATGCCGGAGGGCACCTGCGCCTCGACGGTGACCGTGATGCCGCGGCGCCGCGCCCGGTCCGCGAAGGCGGCGAGGTGCGTGGCGGCCGTCGGCGGCAGCGGTCGCCACGTCACGTCGATGGCATTGACCAGGTCGATGCCGAACCGTTCGGCCAGGTCCAGGCACCGGCTCGCGGACACCGCCGCGTGGGCACGGTGGGCCGGATGCGCGGGTACCGGGTCGGGCAGCCACGCGGCGACCGGGTCCAGGCACGCCAGCCGCAGCCCGTGACGTGCCAGCTCGGCGCGCAGCCGGCGTTCGTCGCCGGCCGCGACCACGGCGTCGAGCTCGACCGGCGCGACGGACAGCCCGCCGAAGCCGGCCCGTCCGGCGGCCCGGATCCGGGTCCAGACGCCGTGTCCGGCGAGCGTGCCCGCCCACAGGCACAGCGCCGTCATCGGCGCACCAGGCACTCGGCGATCGACGCCGCCAGTTCGGCGTGCACACGCGGTGCGGCACTGTGGAGGAAGAAGTGGTCGCCGGGGACGATCGAGCACCGGAAAGCCCCGGACGTCTGCGCCTGCCAGGCGCGCACCGACTCCACGGTCGCCTCCGGGTCCCGGTCGCCGCCGAGCGCGTGCAGCAGCACGTCCAGCGGCGGCTCCGGCTGGTAGCGGTAGGAGTCGACATATCTGAAGTCCGCGCGCAACGGCGGCAGCACCAGTTCCCGCAACTCCGCGTCGTGCAGCACGACGTCGGGCAGCGCGCCCAACGCGACCACCCGGCGCAGGAACGCGACGTCGTCGAGGTCGGAGTCCTCCGGGGTGGGGACCGGAAGCTGCGGCGCCGGGCAGCCGGAAACCGCGAGCAGCGCCGGCGGACGTCGGCCACGCCGCCGAAGCTCACGTGCCAGCTCGAACACCAGCCGGGCCCCGACACTGTGCCCGTACAGCCCGTACGGCCGGTCGAGCCAGTCCTCGACCCCGTCGGTCAACCCGCCGATGTCGAACTGCGGCGGCTCGGCGAGCCGGTGCTCGCGGCCCGGGGGGCAGATCGGCAGCACCTCCACGTCGACGAGTTCGCCCAGCTGGTCGGGCCAGCCGCGGAAGGCCGTCGCACCGGCGCCCGCGTACGGGATGCAGAACAGGCGGAAGGCGGCATCCGGCCGGGGGACCGGACGGGTCACCCAGGACCGCGGCCGGGCCGCCACGCGACGGCGGTTCACGGCAGGGCCGTCCCGCCGTCACCGGCCGCCACACCCGCGGGCTGATCCCCGTCGGCCGGCCACTGCTCGAGGAACTCCGCGAGCTCGGCGACGGTCTGGTTGCCCAGGAACTCCTCGGCGGTGATCGGGTAGCCAGCCTCACCGAGCTGCGCCAGCAGCGAGATCACGCGCAGCGAGTCACCACCGAGCAGGAAGTAGTTGTCATGCCGGCCGACCTCGTCGATCTGCAGGTTGTCCGCCCACACCATGCTCAGGTGCTTCTCCATCGGCGTGGTCGGCTCCGCGTACGGGTCGAGGTCGTCCATCTCGGCCCGCCTGGCCCACGGGTAGGGCAGGGCGGCGCGGTCGACCTTGCCGTTGGGGTCGAGCGGGATCTCGTCGAGCACCCGCAGGTAGGTGGGAAGCATGTAGGCCGGGAGCCGCTCCCGCAGCCACCCCATCACGGCGGGGGAGGAGACGGGGCTGGTGCCCGCCGGGGCGACGAACGCCCCGAGTCGCTTCTCGGCGCCGACGTGGAAGACCTTCACCGCCGCCTGGCCGACGTTCGGGTGGGCGACGAGCACGTTCTCGATCTCCGGCAGCTCGATGCGGAATCCACGGATCTTGACCTGCCGGTCCACCCGGCCGTGGATGAGGAACGAGCCGTCCGGCGCGACGCTGCCCAGGTCGCCGGTGCGGTACCGCCGCCCGCCGGGCGTCGCCGCGTCGGGGTCCGGCACGAACCGCTCGGCGGTCAGCCGGGGCCGGCGGTGGTAGCCCCGGGACACGCCGGCACCCCCGATGAGGATCTCGCCCATGCCGTCGGGCGCGTCCCCGGCGATGACCATGTGCTCGCCGCGCGGCGCCGACCCGATCGGCACCGACTCCAACCGCTGGCCCGGCACGGCCTGGTACAGGCCCGAGTACACGGTCGTCTCCGACGGTCCGTAGGCGTTCAGCAGCCCGCGCCGGGGTTCGACGGCGGCACGGCAGAACTGGGCCGGCCCGAGCACGTCCCCGCCGGCCTGCAGGACGCCGATGGCGGACAGCGCGTCGGGATCGTGCTCGACCATCAGGTGGAACACCCCGGCGGTGAGGAACATCCAGTCGGGGCGCACCGAGCGGATCTCGGTGGCCAACTCCTTCACCGACCGCCCGCTCGACATGACGACCAGGCAGCCACCGTGGCACAGCGCGCCCCAGATCTCGAACGCGGCGACGTCGAACGAGATCGACACGTTCTGCGCGACCCGTTCGCCGGGGCCGACGCCGAGCAGCGGTTCGTCCATCAGCGCGCAGACGTTGCGGTGCTCGACCATGACGCCCTTGGGGCGGCCGGTCGAGCCGGAGGTGTAGACGATGTAGGCGAGGTTCGCCCCGGTCAGGTCCCGCGGTGGTGGGGTGCGCCGCGCCGCCTGCCCGGCGGCGTCCACGTCCGCGTCCGTCAGCGTCCGTACGGCGCCGCAGTCGTCCTTCATGAAGTCCTGCCGAGCGGCGGGGTAGTCCGGGTCGACAGGTACGTAGCAGCCGCCCGCCTTCAGGATCGCGAGGAAGGAGACGACGACCCGGTAACCCCGGGCCATCTGCACCGCGACCGGATCCTCGATCGCGACTCCCTGCTCGACCAGGCGCGCCGCGAGGGTCGACGCCAGAGCGTCCAACTGGGCGTACGTCAGCCTGGTGTCGCCGTCGACGACGGCGAGCGCGTCCGGCTGCCGGCGGACCCAGTACTCGAAGCGCCGGTGCACAAGATTTTCGTTGCCCACGTTCGCCTCCATCCATGGACCACGTCTGCCGCCCACTGTTCGACCCGGGTTCACGGGTGGCAACACGGTCGAAGGATTCGGCGCAGAATTCGGCCGGCCCGCGTCGCGGCGGAAGCATCTACGACAGATCACGTGCACACCGCCCGCCGCGCAAGCACGTTTGTCGGGTCGGGTGTGGAGGTGGAGATGACTGGCCGAGTCGGGGTCGTCGTGGTTACCGGCGCGGGGTCCGGCATCGGACGTGCCGTGGCCCAGCGGCTGCTGGGCGCGGGGGACACGGTCATCGCCGTCGGCAGACGCGCCGACCCGCTGGAGTCGCTGACCGCGCAGGCGGCCGGCGCGGTGGTGCCGGTGCCGATGGACATCACCGAGCCGACGGCCCCGGCGCGGCTGCGCGCGCTGGTCCAGGAGCGGTTCGCGCGCCTGGACGGCCTGGTGAACTGTGCCGGGCTCGCCCGGTTCGCGCCGTTGCCGTCGGCGGACCTCACTGACCTCGACCGCATGCTGGCCGTCAACCTGCGGGCTCCGGCCGCACTGATCCAGGCCCTGTTGCCGGCTCTTGCGGACGCCGGCGGCAGCGTCGTGAACGTCACCTCGGTCGGCGGCGTACTGGCCATGCCGGGACGGTCGATGTACGGGGCGACCAAGGCGGCGATCAACAGCCTGACCCGCTCGCTCGCCCGGGAGTTGGCGCCCCGGGTACGGGTCAACGCCGTCGTGCCCGGTCCGGTCGACACGCCCATGTACGACGATCTCGGGCTCGCTCCGGCGCAGACCCAGGCCCTTCGTGACGGGCTGCTCGACAGCACCCCGATGGCCCGGTTCGGCCGCCCGGAGGAGGTGGCCAAGTGGGTTCACGTCCTGCTTGACCGGGACCTGTCGGGCTGGGTCACCGGCGCACTCATAGCCGTCGACGGTGGACGAAGCGTGTGAACCAAGAAGGCCGCGGCCCCGAGTTGAGGGAAGGACATCGATGACCACGCTGGCACAGCACAAGCCGCGCTATCCGGTCGAACAGGTCCCCGAATCCAGCCTGCACGCGGTGTTCCGGGCAGCGCAGCGCTGGACGTACGCGCACCGACGCGAACCCGTCGCCCTGCACGTGGGCGAGCCGGCGTTCGGCATGCCGGCGGGCGCCGTCGAGGCGATGAGCCGTGCCCTGCATGCCGGCGCCTGCACCTACACCAGCGCCGAGGGCATGCCGGAACTGCGCGAGGCGCTGGTCGCCAAACTGGCCCGGCAGCAGGTCGAGGCGACCATGGACCGGCTCTTCGTCACCCCGGGCTCCTGCCAGGGGCTCATGGCGATCGGCGCGGCGGTCCACACCCCGGGGGCGGGCCTGCTCATCCCACAGGTTCACTGGCCGATCTACCGGCAGCAGGGGATGATCAACGGTTACCGGGTGACGGGCTACCCGCTCGGTCCAGGCTACCGGCTCGACGTGGCGGCGATCGCCCGCGCGGCCACGCCTGACGTGCGGGTGATCGTGGTCAACACGCCGGCGAACCCGACAGGTGCCGTCGCCGACGCCGACACCCTGCGGGACCTGCTGGCCCTGGCCCGGGAGCGGGACTGGGTGGTCATCGCCGACGAGGCGTACGAGGACTTCGCGTACGACGCCCCGCACGTCTCCCTCGCCGCGCTGGAGGCCGACACCGACCCCCGGGGCAGGCGGGTCTTCTCGACCTTCACCTTCTCCAAGAGCTACGCGATGACCGGATGTCGGGTGGGTTACGTCGTCGCACCGAACGACGAGTTCGCCGGCCTGCTGCGCAAGGTCCAGGAAGGCGCGATCATCGCACCGCCGACGCCGTCGCAGATCGGCGCGCTCGCCGCGCTCGACGACGCCGACGCGGTCCGGGCCAACGTGGCCATGGTCCGCCGCTCGCGCGACGAGGTGATGCCCGGGCTGGTCGCCGCGGGCCTGATCGACGAGCCGCCGGCCGGCGGCTGGTACGCGCTGCTGAACGTCGCCTCGTCCGGCCTGACCGCCGAGGCGTTCGCGGCCCGCCTGCTCGCCGACCGTGGTGTCGCCGTGGCCCCCGCGGCCGCCTTCGCGATGCCCGGGGACACGAGCACCGGGTACGTGGTCCGCATCTCGATGGCCGGCGACCGCCACCAGCTCGTCGAGGGCGTCGACGCCATCGTGCAGGCGTGCCGTCAGTGGGGTGGCGCGGGGCCGCTGGAGCGGCTGTCATGACCGGGCTCACCTACGGCACCTACATCCGCGTGCCGGAACTGCTGGAGCTTCAGAAGACCCACTCACGCTCGGAACGGCCGCTGGACCGGGTGTGTGAGCACTTCTTCATCGTCACCCACCAGACCAGCGAACTCTGGCTGGCCCAGGTCCTGCTCGACCTCGACCAGGCCTGCGCGGCGCTGGCCGAGGGCAGCTACGTCGACGCGGACGAGTGTCTGCAACGGTGCGCGACCGTGCTGGACGTGATGACGGCGAACCTCGACGTGCTCGCGTCGATGCCGCCGGGGCGGTTCGCGGCGTTCCGCCGCGACCTGGGCTCGGCCAGCGGGGCGCAGTCGGGCCAGTTCGCCGACCTGGACCGTCGGCTCGGCCTGCGCGGCCGGGGGGACTGTCCGTTGCTGGACGCGCTGCTGGCCGCCTGCGCACGCGAAGGCGTGACGGTGGAGTCGCTGCTCGCGCCGGGGGTGTCGAAGCAACCCGACCTGACGCGCGTCGCTCTGGCCATGCTGGACGTGTCGCGCAGGTCCTGGAAGTGGCGGGTGACCCACGTCGAGCTGACCGCGAAGATGATCGGCCATCAGCGCCTGGGCACCGGCGGCACGTCGGGGACCGCGTGGCTGGCCGGGCGGCTGGCGATGCCGTTCGGCCGGTTGTGGGACGCCGTGTCGACGATGCAGCGGGCCGCTGCCGAGGACCGGTCCGCCGACGAGGCGCAGACGCCACCGGAGATGGCGGCGGGACGCCGGCTGAGTCGTTCGGGTCGGCGGGACGTCGGCTGAGTCCGTTCGGCCGTGGGCGCGTGGTGCGGTGCCGCCATCGGAGGATGGCGGCACCGTCATGCGGTTGCCCGACTCCGGGGGCGCGAGGTTCGCCGACCCAGGGACACGCGACACCGGGACACGCGACACCGGGGGACACGCGACACCCGGGGGACACGCGACACCCGGGCACGCGACGGCGGGGCGCACCACGGCGGGCGGCGCACCACGGCGGGCAGCGCCGGTCCGTCCCGCGCCGACGGCGCGACGGTCACCCGCGGGCGAGGGTCACCCGCCGAGGCCCCGCAGGACCGAGCGGGTGCGCAGCATGGTCTCCTCGAAGCGGGCCGGGTCCATGGCGACCGTGAGCCTCGTTTCGAGGAGGCCACCGCCGTCGGGCCGGCGCAGGAGCCGGGGGTCCGCCACGAACGTCCGCAACGGGTAGCAGGTCACCTGCTGGGTGAACAGACTGACGCATTTCTCCCGGTCCCCGGGCACGGTGGGGCCGACCCGGAGGCCGACCACGCAGTTCATGCAGCCGGGTCGCTTGGAGTCCCACATCCAGTAGTCGCCCAGGATCTCCTTGGCCAACTGGAAGTTCGCATCCACCGTCGCCCGCATCCGGCGCAGGTCCTCGGCATGCGTACGGTCGGTGCCGGTCACCGTCGGGCCGCCGGCGTGCAGCCGCGCCGAACAGTTCAGGTCGGCGGCCGCGGCGCTGGCCAGCAGCAGCGGCGGGCAGCCGCCGAGCACGGCCATCGAGTGCGTGGCGACGATGTCGGCGGAGGCCACCAGATATCCGCTGCGCAGGCCGCTCACCGCCCGGCGCTTCGACAGGCTGTCCACCACCAGACATCGCCCCGAGGTGATCCACTGGCCCATCCGGGGGCAGGTCCCGTTCGGCATCGGGCTGCCCGGGATGGTGCTGTCGGAGAGGATCTTGTCGACCACGAGCACACCGCCCAGTTCGAGCGTCGCCGACCCGATCTGGTCGAGCTCCTCGGGCAGGTAGCGGGCCCCTGTCGGGTTGTTCGGCGAGGTCAGCAGGACCACGTCCGGGCGGTACCGCTCCAGCGCCGTGATCACCTCGGCCGCCGACGGCACCATCGCCCGGGGGTCGGCCGACCACACCTCGCGGAAGCGGAAGCCCTCCTGCAACAGTGCCTGGAAGATCAACGGTACCTGGGGGCCCAGGACCAGGGCCCGGGTGCGGCCCTGCCGGCGCAGGGCGGCCAGCGCGATGTGGATGCCCTCGTGCGCGCCGCCGGTCATCGCCACGTTCTCGCGGCCGATCTGCCAGCCGTTCACCGCATTCTCGTAGTTGACCACCGCGTCGCGCAGCGACGTGTCGCCGAGCGGCCCGGTGTAGGTGTTGATCTCCCAGTAGTTCGTCGGCCTGAACTCCCGCAGCGCGTCGATGAACATCCGCGGGGGAGTCAGCTGGTTGGTGCCCGACGACAGCTCGAACTGCCCGACGTACATGCCCTGACTGTTGACGTAGAGGCTGTTCTCCAGCCAGAAGTACAGCGTCGACCGCCAGTCGATGTGGTCGATCTCGCCCCCGAGCACGCCCCCGGGATCGTTCGCCGGGCGCGCCGACGGTTGGGGTGCGCGCGCGCCGTCGACGATCACGCTCGTCATCCGCTGGCGCCACTCGGCCGGCTTGGTTGCCAGGTGGCCGTCTCGGTCATGCACGACGCACTCCTCTCCGGCGGGAATCGCCAAGGGATCGCCTACCGCTGCCCATGCGCTCGTGGCGGCGATGCGGTCGCGGTGCGCGGCACCGCCTCGAAGCCCGTATCGCTGCTCCCCCGGCTGTGCACGCCGTCGGGGACGGCTGCCGATGCCAGTCTGCCGACGCGCCGCGCGGTGGATGCAGGGATCTGTTCGAACTCTGTTTCTCCGGCGGCGCCGGCCGTAGCCGCGGCTAGCCTGCTGCTGAAAGGACTGCGTCCATCGATGCCCTCCGGCCAGGTATCCCGCCGGCCGGACGAAGGAGGGGGATATGGCGTCGCGTGATCTGAACCGCACCCGGACCCGGACCCGGGCCCTGGCGATGACCGCCGTGATGGCGCTCGCCGTCACGGTCTGCCCCGCCACAGCGGCCAGCTCCGAAGCGCAGGCACCGACCGGCGGACTTGCGTGGACCGCCTGCGGTGACGGATTCGAGTGCGCCTCACTGCCCGTGCCACTGAACTATGCCGACCCGACGTCGACGAACATCCACATCGGATTGCTGCGGCTGCCCGCCAAGAACGGGGCCGCCAAGGGGTCGATCGTTGTCAACGCCGGCACGCAGGACGCGACAGGCACCGCGTACGTGCGGTACTTCGCGCCGGCGTTCACCGAGATGAACCGCGAGTTCGACATCATCGGCCTGGACACCCGCGGCACCGGAACCAGCCAGCCGCTCGTGCGGTGCACCACCTACGAGGAGAACCACGCGCTGGAGGCGCCGCTGTCCGCCTCGCAGACCCTCGCCGACCGGGGCCAGCGGGTTCGGGAGGCCCACGCGCTGGCCGCGAAGTGCCAGGAGCGCAGCGCCGCCCTGCTGCCGCACCTGAGCAGCACCACGTCGGCGCGGGACCTGGAGCGTCTGCGGATCGCGCTCGGCGAGCCCGGCCTGCGCTTCATCGGTCTGTCCGGCGGCGCGATCCTCGGCCAGAACTACCTGAAGATGTTCCCGAAGCGGGTGACGGCGATGGTCCTGGACTCGCCGCTGGACCCCGAGCAGTACATCAACGACCCGTTCGCCTTCGACATCGCGCAGATGCAGGCCACCGAACGCACACTCGACACCTTCTTCCGCTGGTGCAGGAACACCCCCACGCAGTGCGCCTTCGGCGCGGGGGACCCGCGGGGCGCCTTCGAGCGACTGCTGGCCAAGACCCGGCAGAACCGGCTCGACAACCCGGGCAGGTGGGACGTCGTCACCGACGGCTCCTTGATCGACTACGTCGGCGGGGCGATGCTGTTCCCGCAGAACTGGCCCGGATTCAGCCAGGAGCTGGCGCAGATCGACGCGCAGCCGGTGCCGACGGTGCCGCTGCCGAGCGGGGACGACCGCGGGTTCGCGCAGTACTACTCGCAGTCCTGCCTCGACCGGGCGCTGCCGAAGGATCTGAAGCCGTACGACAGGCAGTTGCTCGCCTCGTTGCGCTCCACCCGGTACCTCGGCGGCCGGTACGGGTACGCCGAGATGAAGTGCCAGGCCTGGCCGGCGACCGCGGCCGAGCGGACCAGCGGACCGTGGCGCAACCCGACCCGGCAGCCGGTGCTCGTCGTGGCCGCGACCGACGACCCGCTCGCCCCGTTCACCCACACCCAGCGGGTGGCCAGGCGGCTGCACGCCGACGTGGTCGTGCTGAAGGCCAGCGGTCACCTGCAGCTCGGCCGTACCCCGTGTGTCGACTCGACCGTGCGGACGTTCCTGTCGACCGGCAACGCCCCCGATCTCGGGCTGTGCGCGGTGCCGCTGCCGGGTCACTGAGCCCTCGTCCGACGTACCACCCCACAAGGAGGGAGCACCGTGACGGTTAGCGTCCAGCAGCATCCGCTGTTCACCCGCGACTTCATCGTCGATCCCTACCCGGTCTACGCCCACCTGCGTGACCACGAGCCGGTGTCGAAGGCACCGTCCCCGCACGGCTTCGACATGTGGACGCTGGCTCGGTACGACGACGTGAAACAGTCGCTCGTCGATCCCCGGCTCAGCCGCGACCTGCGACTGGCTCCGCCCGGCGTGATCGAGTACACCGGCGGCAGTGACCAGCTGACAAACAAGAACCTGCTGTCGGTCGATCCGCCCGACCACACGCGCATGCGCAAGCTGGTGCAGTCCGCGTTCACCGGCCGGCGGGTCCGGGAACTCGAAGGATGGGTCGAGGACCTGGTGCAGCGGATCCTCGACGGCATGGAGGGCCGCGAGCAGGTGGACCTGGTGCACGCCTTCGGGTTCGCACTGCCGTTGACCGTCATCAGCCACCTCATGGGCATCCCGGTCGCCGACCGGCCGAACTTCCGGCGGTGGATGGATGGTCTGGTGATGTCCGGCGCCGGGCAGGCCGCGCGGGACCGGCTGCGCGAGTCGCAACGCAACCTCGCGGCGTACTGCCAGGACCTCATCGCACGCAAGCGCAGCCAGCCGGAGAACGACCTGGTGACCGCCCTGGTCCAGGCCGTGGACGAGCAGGACGCGCTGAGCATGGAGGAACTGATCGGGGTCATCTTCCATCTGCTCATCGCCGGGCACGAGACGACCGTCGCGCTGCTGTCCACAAGCGCGCTGCTGCTCATGTGCCACCCCGAGCAGCGGGCACAGCTCGACGCCGACCCCACGCTGTGGCCCACGGCGGTGGACGAGATGATGCGCTTCGAGTCGCCGATCGGGGTGTCGCTCGCGATCAGCACCGAGGACATCGAGTTCAGCGGCACCACCATCCCGAAGGGTGAGGTGGTCGCCGGCCTCCTCGCGTCGGCCAACCGGGACCCGCGGCGGTTCACCGACGCGGACCGCTTCGACGTCACCCGGACCGACAACCAGCACCTCGGGTTCGGCGCCGGGATCCACCGCTGCGTCGGCGCGCTGCTCGCGCTGACCGAGGCCAGGATCGCCCTGCCGGCGCTGCTGACCCGGTTCCCCGACATCCAGCTGGCGGTGCCGCCGCAGGACCTCAGGTGGATGCCGACACCGCTGTTCCGGCAGTTGCAACAACTGCCGGTGCGGCTGAACTAGCACACGCGCGCCGCCCCCGGTCTGGTGCCGGACCGGGGGCGGCCACGCCGCGACGCCGGGTCGGGCGCGACCTCGGGTGGCGCACCGCATCCGGACCGCTCCGGCGCCGGCACACCGGCCCCGGAGAAGAGCGGCAGACAAGGCCTCAGGTAAACGTCGACAACTCACCGGGCGGTTTTGCTGATGACGACGACATCCCTCGACATGTTCGCCCAGCCGGTCGACCCGGTCGCTGCGCGCGACGCGGAGCGGCTGGTCGACCTCCCCACGAAGTTCGCGCGCGTCGCCGCGGCGCACCCCGACGCGGTCGCCCTGCGCTGGAGCGGCCGGCCCTGGTCGTACGCGACCCTTGCCAAGCGTGTCGACCGCTACGCCGCGATGCTCGACGACCGCCTCCCGCCGGGAGGGTGGATCGCGGTGTGCGCCAGCCGCAGCCCTGAGGTGATCGCGCTGATCCTG
Organism: Micromonospora sp. DT31; assembly: GCF_049841795.1. Lineage (NCBI taxonomy): Bacteria > Bacillati > Actinomycetota > Actinomycetes > Micromonosporales > Micromonosporaceae > Micromonospora > Micromonospora sp. DT31. The sequence continues at coordinate 80,746 of NZ_JBNCKZ010000001.1, forward strand.
GGCGCGTTCCAGGCGGGCCGGGCCGTGGTGCCGCTGGAACCGGAACATCCCATGCCCCGGCTGCGCCTGACGCTTGACGACGCGCAGCCGGCGCTGCTCGTGACCGACCACACGGCGGCGCGTGAACTCACCATCGGTTACGAGGCCGACAAGGCGCTGCTCGACGAGCTGGCCGCCGAGGCGGTGCTGTTCGACGTCGAGGGGCGCACCGCCCCGGACCTGGACGACATCGCCTACGTCATCTACACGTCGGGTTCCACCGGGCAGCCCAAGGGCGTCATGGTGCAGCACCGCCAGTTGGCCACGTTCGCCCGCGTCGTGGAGACGGGGGACCCGGCGGTCGGCCCCGGCAACACGGTGTTGTCGGTGGCCAGCCTGGCCTTCGACATGATGGTCAGCGACATCTTCGTACCCCTGGCCAACGGTGCGACAGTGGCGCTGCCGCCCGGCGGGTTGAAGCAACGCGAACCCTCGGTGCTGCTGGAGTGCATCGAGACCCACCAGGTCGACACCGTCTACGCGACCCCGTCGCTGCTGCAGATGCTCGTGCTCGCCGGACTGGGCGACAGCGGTCGCCGTCGTGTCCGGGTCATCACCGGCGGCGAGGCGCTCAGCCGTGAGTTGGCGACCACGCTGCTCACGCGGTGCTCGCGGCTGTACCAGGGCTACGGACCCACCGAGACGACGGTGCTCTCCTCGTACCACCGGGCCGACGACCCCGGGTACCTGCCGCTGGGCAGGCCGGTGGCCGGGACGTCGTACTACCCGGTGGACGACGACCTGGAGATCGTGGGGTTGAACGTGCGCGCCGAACTCGCCATCGGTGGCGAGATGGTGGCGGCCGGCTACCACAACCGGCCCCGGCTCACCGCCGAGCGGTTCCGCCCCGACCCGTACACCGACGTGGCCGGCGCGCGGTGCTACCTCAGCGGCGACCTCGTCCGGGTCGACTCCTCCGGCGGGGCGATGTTCGCCGGCCGCAAGGATACCCAGGTCAAGGTCCGCGGTCACCGCATCGAACTCACCGAGGTCGAGACCGCCATGCTGCGCCAGCCGGGTGTGCGGCAGTGCGTCGCGGCCGTCGCCAAGGACCCGTCGGGCAACAACGAACTGATCTCCTACCTGGTCGGGGAGGTCGACCCGGCGCAACTGCGCGCCCGGCTGCGCGAGGAACTGCCGCTGCCGATGGTGCCGACCCGCTTCGTCGTCCTCGAGAAGATCCCGCTGACCGTCAACGGCAAGCCGGACCGGGACGCGCTGCTCGACGACGGCCGGGACGAGCCGGTGACGCCGGAGAGCAAGCCGGCCGGCGAGTTCGAGACGCGCATCGCCCAGATGTGGGGCGAGGTGCTCGGCGTCACGTCGGTCGGCGTCGACGACGGCTTCTTCGACCTGGGCGGGCACTCCCTGCTCGCCATGGAGATCGTCGCGCGGATCCGCGGTGAGTTCGGGGTCGACCTGCCGGTGTGGGAGCTGTTCACCGTGCCGACCGTCCGGGCCTGGGCCTCGGCGTTGGCCGAGGCGATCCAGGAGGGCGACGGCGGCGACACCGGCGCCCGGTCGGCCCCGGTCTCCTTCGCCCAGGCCGCGCTGTGCATCGCCGAGCAGGTCGTACCCGGTGTCACCTCGCCCGGCTTCGTGGTGGGCGCGCGGTTGCGCGGCCCCGTCGATGTGGGTGAGCTGCTCTCGGCGCTGCAGACCGTCATCGAGCGGCACGAGATGCTGCGGGCCCGGTTCGAGCTGCGCGGCCTCGACTCCGTGCAGGTGATCGAGCCGGCTGCGGACATCGACTTCGAGGAGGCGGTCACCGACGACGCGGCCGGCACCCTGGCCACCGTACGCCGGTGGGCCGAGCGTCCGTTCGACCTGGCGGCCGGGCCGCTGTTCCGGACGCTGCTGGTCGAGGAGACGGGCTCCGACAGGGCGCTGTACCTGTGCTTCCACGACGCGATCTGCGATGTGGCGTCCGCCTCGGTGGTCCTGGCCGACCTGGCCGCCACCTACGGCACCGCGTTGCCCGGCGCGGCCCCGGCCGGCGGCGAGCCGGCCACCAGGGGCAGCCTGAGCTTCACCGACCTCGCCCGCGCGCAGCGGGGGCAGGGCAGCGGTGACGCGGTGGCCGATCTGGTCAACCAGTGGCGTGCGCGGCTGCCGCGGCAGGCGTCCGGGCCCGTCGGGTCGGACCACCGCACGGCGACCCGCCGGATCCTGCTGTCCGAGGAGCAGCACGCGTACCTGCGCAAGGTGGCCGACCAGCACGACGTCGACCTGGCCACCGTGCTGCTCGACCGGCTGCGGACCGCGATCGGGGCGACGGTGGGCGCCCTCGTGCTGGACGGGCGCGGTGAGGACACCCGGCACCTCGTCGGGCCGCTGGCCTCGACGCTGCTGGTGCCCTTCACCGGCGAAGGGCTCGACGCCGTCCGCGCCGACGTCGCGTGGGCGCTGTCGCATGCCGTACCCGCGGAGCTGCTGGCCCTGCAGTGGCACGGCGGTGAGCGGCTGGCGGCGGTTCCCGGCGTGGCCGTGGTGGCGCGGGCCCCGCAGGCGCCCGTCGCCTGCGCCGACGAACGGGTGACGCTCGTTCCGCTGGAGCCGCAGTGGCCGGACGGGCCGTCGACGGCGCGTACCGGTGTGGTGGCGTCGCTCGAGTTCGTCGACGCGGCGGCCGGTGAGCTGCCGGTGACGCTGCAGTACCGGCCGGGCCTGGTCAGCGAGTCGGCGCTGGACGGGATGCTGCGGGGTCTGTGAACGGGTGACCCGAAAGGGACGGCCAGCCGATCGGCTGGCCGTCCCTTTTCGTGTGCTCGCGGCGGGCCCGCTGTCACGCCTGCCGGGAGTCGTGCTGGAAAACGCTGATCTGCCGGTTGCTCGTGCGGTTGTAGGGGCTCTTGTCCCAGTTGCCGTAGCGCTTCACCAGGCGCAGCCCCGCCAGCCTGGCCATGAGGTCCAGCTCGCTGGGCCAGAAGTAGCGCATCATCACCGGGAACATCTGGATGCCCTGCTCCGACACGATGATGGTCTGGGTACGGATCCGCTGGGTCGAGGGGTCGTGCATCGCGGCCTCGATGAAGACGCGGTTGCGTTCCACCCCGCCGGTGTTGAGGGTGCGCCCGGCGCTGTCCGAGCGGGCGATGTCGGGAAGGTTCGTCTCGACGACCAACATGCCGTCCACCGCCAGGTGCTGTGCGGCCAGTTGCACCGTCCGCAGCTGCTCCTCCTGGGTCAGCGCGCAGAACAGCGAGTTGAACACGGCGTAGATGAGGTCGAAGTTGCCCTCGACCGGCATCTCGGTGAAGCTGCCGAGGACGACGTTCACCTTCGCGCCGTCAGCGCGCGAGCGCAGTCGGGCGAGCATCCCGGGGGAGTTGTCCATGCCGGTCACGTCGTAGCCGCGCTGCGACAACGGACGTGCGATCCGGCCGGTCCCCACACCGAGTTCGAGAATGCGTCCCGCGCCGGCGTGCTCGGCGAGGAAGTCCACGGTCTGCCCGGTGTCCAGCAGGGACGAGGTCAGATCGTCGTAGTACGGTGCGACGTGGTCGTAGTCGGGGGCTGAGGAACTCACCGGAATCCTTCCGTGGTCGGTGCCGGAATCTCCTTGCGCCGGTGCCCGGTGCGCAGGTAGGTCTGGAACGTCGGCTCCGTGAGCCGGGGCGGGTTCATGCCGTGGGCGACGAGGATCGCCTCGGTCTCGGGAGAGTGCAGGTTGGCCTGTGCCTCACCGGGCAGCCCACCCTTGGGGATCGCCGAGGCGATCGCCTGCACCGCCCGCGAGCCCCCGTCGGCGTGCTGGCGCAGCCGTTCCCGCCACTGCGCGAAGCCCATCGTCGGGAGGCGGTAGCCGGCCCGCCGCAGCCAGCTGAAGACGTCCGAGTAGGTGACCTGACCGGGTGGCAGGATCTGGTACGGGCGGTATCCCTCGGTGGGCAGCTCGCCGAGCATGATGGTCGCCTGGGCGACGAGGTCGACCGGCAGCCAGCTCGTCGGTGCCCGCATCAGTGGCACGGCGCCGAGCTCCAGGCAGGCGGAGATGACCAGCCAGGCGTAGTCGTTCGGGTTCGACACGCCGGTGCGGGAGTGGCCGGCGAGGGCGCCCATCCGGACGGTCCGCACGTCCACGCCCCGCTGCGCCGCCTGCTCGACGAGCAGTTCGGCGATCCACTTGCTCTTCGTGTAGCCGGTGGTCATCGCCTCGAACGCGCCAAGCGGTGCCGGGTCCCGCAGCCGTTCCCCGTCGCGGGCGTTGATGTCGATCGTCGACATCGTGGAGATGTGGCAGAGCCGTTTGGGGCGGCCGGTCACGGCCAGGCGCAGCATCTCCACGGTGCCGCCCACGTTGGCCGCCTGGACCTGGTCGAACGGGAACGCCAGGTTCACGAACGCGCCGCTGTGGTAGATCAGCGACACCTCCTCGGCCAGCCGGCGCGCGTCGTCGGGGGCGAGGCCGGCGCCCGGCTGGGACAGATCCCCGGGGACCGCCCGCAGGCGCCCACGCCACTCCTCGTTCCACAGCTCCGCCTCGATGAGCGCCTGGCGGAGGCGTTCGTCCGCGGTGCCCGCGCCGGGACGGACGATGCAGTACACCGTGCGCTCCGGCCACCGGCTGAGCACCTCGTCGGCCAGGGTGGCGCCGAGGAACCCGGTCGCGCCGGTCACCAGGACCGCGCCCGTGTCCGGGTCGGGCGTGCCGGCGGGACGTACGTCCGCGGGCAGGTCCAGGTAGGGGCGGAAGGCCGCGGGGACCTCGGAGGTCACCACGGCTCGTCCCAGGGGTCGGTGGGCTGCGCCGGCCCGGCCGCGTCCGGCCGGGGGTCCCGCACCGGCGGCGGCGTGACCGGCGTCTGTCGTTCGGTGCTCGTCCCGGCCGGCCGGGACGGGTCGTTCAGGGTAGCGGCGAGCAGGTGTTGCAGGTCCTCGCCGGAGAACTGCGGTGGAACTACCGTGCGCACGACATCTTCCTTCCCGTCTGTTCCGTGCGTGGAAGCGGGCGGTGGGTGCTTCAGGGGGCCGCCGGTGCGGTGGTGAGATCGGCGACGGCGGCGGAACCGTCGGCGACGAGGCGGCGCAGGGCTTCGAGGACGTCGCCGAGGATCCGCCGGGCGGTGTCCGGCTGCCACTGGCATGCCCGGTACTTCAGCGTGAGCCCCAGCCGGCCGTCGGCCTGCAACACGGACAGCTCGAGGTCGGTGCTGGCCGAGTCGTGGGGCACGATCTCGCCGCCGTCGATCCGGCAGCCGTCGAGCTCCAGGCCGGTGCGGTCGGAGAACACGTTCAACACCAGGTACCGCCCGCGGCCGCTGGCGATGACGTGTTGCTGGCCGATGCTGGCCAGGGCCTCGCTGACGGGCACCGCCTGGTGGGCGTACGCGTCCAGGGTGACCTGCCGACTCTGCGCCACCAGGGCGTCCCACGTCAGGTCGGGGGTGAACCGGTACCGCAGGGTCACCAGGTTCACGAACGTGCCCATCACCCTGGTGTCGGCCTCGTCGCGACGGTTCTCCGCCGGCGACATGAAGCTCACGTCGTCACTGGCGGACCAGGCGCGGGCGGTCGCGGCCACGGCCGCCGCGACGACCACGAACGGGGTGGTCCGGTTCCGGCTCACGTACTCGTCGAGCGCACCCGCCAGCGCCGGGTCGGCCTCGACGGTCGCGACCGCGCCCCGGAAGTCGACGGTGTCACCGGGGTCGTCGTCCGCGGTGAACTCCGCCGGCCGCATGCCGTCCAACTGCTCGCGCCAGTACGCCAGCTCGGCGCGCCCCGCCGCGGACCCGCGCCAGCGCAGCTCGCGCAGGATGGCGGCGCGGTACCCCTGCGGCGGGTCCAGCTGCGCCGCAACACCGCCCACCCGCTGCCGGTAGTAGGCGCTCACCTCCGGCAGCATGACGCGGGTGACGCCCCAGTAGTCCATCACCAGGTGGTGGAACGACAGGAGGATGTCGAACCGGTCGTCGCCGGTGAACACCACGAGGCAGCGGAACAGCGGCGCCCGGCCGATGTCGAACCCCGTGGTGGCCTCCTGCCGGGCGAGCCGCTCCGCGCCGTCGGCGTCGGTCCGGTGCACGGTGACGCGTACCGGAGCGTCGGGGTGCACGTGCCGGACGGCGTTGTGCGCCTCGTCCGCGCCGTAGCTGGTCCGCAGGATCTCCTGCCGTCGCACGACCCGGTTCAACGCCTCGTCCAGCGCCGCCACGTCGAGCGGGCCGGCACCCCGGATCCGCAGCGTCATGGTGTTCACCGAACTGCCTGGGGCGAACTGTTCCATCAGCCAGAACGGCTGCTCGTGGCCGGACAGGAACGACACGGTGTCCGGATCGGCCTCGGACTCCTGGTCCACCTCGGCGTCGAGCAGGGACAGGTCGCCCTCGCCGAGCTGCTCCAGCTGCGCCAGCACCTCGTCCATCATCGGGAACTGGGCCTCCAGTTCACCGGCCAATTCGGACAGCACCGAGTGTTCGAAGACCATGAGCAGCGGTACGTCGACGTCGAACTCCTCGCTGAGCCGCTGGACCAGTCGTGCCGCCAGCATCGAGTGCCCGCCGGCGACGAAGAAGTCGTCGTCCGGCGCGACCTCGTCCTGCTCCAACAGCTCGCGGCACACCTCGACCAGGTGCCGCTCCACCCGTGAGCCGCTCGCGGTCGCGGTGTCGCGGCCGGCCCGACGCTCCTCGGGTCGCCGCCAGCGCAGCCGCCCGTCCGGCCGCCGCCGCACCCGGACGCCGGGGATCGCACGGCCGTCGACGAGCAGGTCGCCCTCCACACCGACCGGGGCCTCGCCGCCGCCGCGTTCGACGACAGTCGCGGTGCCGGACACCGCGGAGACGAAACCGTCGTCGTCGAGGCGGCACCACTGCCCGTCCGCCTCGACCTTCTCGCCGGTCGCCGGGTCGGTGGCCGCCGCGACGGCGAGCGGGGCACCGGGCCAGGGGATGGGGACCTCGTCCACGGGCGTACCGGGCTGCCGCATCGCCTGCTCGGTGAAGACGCCCAACTGGCCGAGGAAGGTGCGGACGGTCTCCTCGTCGAAGATCGCGTCGTCGAACTCCGAGCTGGCCACGATGTCGTCGCCGACCCACTCCAGGTTCACCAGGAGATCGACCCGGGAGCGGGTACGCGGCAGGCGCGCCGGCGACAGGTCGCAGCCGGCGAGCACGTCGCCGCGGAAGGACAGCGGCGGCGCGTTGAACACGATCTGCACCAGCGGTGGCCGGCTCGGGTCGCGTGCCGTGATGACCCGGCTGACGACCTCGCTGAACGGCACGAACTGCGTCTCCTGCAGGTCGAAGGAGGTCTCCCGGGCCTGGCCCAGCAGGTCCAGGAAGGTGGTGTCGGATCCCGTGGTGGCGCGCACCGGCACGAAGCAGGCGAACGGGCCGATGCCGTCCTCGAAGCCCTCCGGCCGGCCGCCGGTGCCGACACCGAAGACCATGTCGTCCAGCTGGGCGTAGCGGCGCAGCAGACCCGTCATTCCGGCGAGCAGGACGTGGAAGGGGGTGACCCGGCGCTCGGCGGCGAACCGGCGCAGCCGCGGCACCACGCCGGCCGGGAAACGCGCCTCGGTGAGCCGGCCGTGCGTGCCCTTGACCGGCGGCCGGGGATGGTCCGTGGGCAGCTCGGCGCTTGCCGCACCGCCGTCCGCGGTCAGCTTCGCGACCACCTCTGGCAGCAGTTCGTCGACCCGCTGCCGCCGCTCGTCGCGCGCGGTCCAGGCGATGAAGTCCGCGTACGTCCGCTCGACGGGCGGCAACGTCGGCTCCTGGCCGGCCAGCAGCGCGGCGTACACGTCGCCGAGTTCCTCGAACAGCAGCGCCAGCGAGCCCGCGTCGATGATCGCGTGGTGGAAGCCGATGACGAGCAGGTGCCGTCGGTCACCGGTTCGGGCCAGGCCGTGCCGGACCGGAGGGCCGGCGGTGATGTCGTAGGGCCGCTGGACCAGCGCGGCGCCCCACACCAGCGCCTCCTCGTCGGAGGCGTGCTCGACGACCTGGAAGGACACCTCGGTGTCCGGTTCCGCACGCAGGTGCAGTTCGCCGTCGCGCAGTTCGAAGACGTACCGCAGCGCCTCGTGGCGGCGGGTCAGGATCTGCCAGGCCCGCTCCAGGACGTCGACCCGGAGGTCCCCGTCGATCCAGAACGCGATGTCCTCGTTGTAGATGGCGGCGGCCGGGTCCATCCGGTCGACGACCCACATCTGCTTCTGTACGGGTGCGGCGGGAAGGAGTGCGGTGGCTGTCACGATGTGGCCTGCGGTGGCTGTCACGATGTCACCTCGGCGGGCGCGGTGACCACGGCAACGGGGTGGATCTTCATCGCCTCGGCTCCTCGACACGATCGGAGGGTCGGAACGTCCAGCGCACCCGACCGTACGAAATCGCCCGCCCCGTCACCGGGTCCGCGACACGAGCGTGAAAGACGCGCGGGATCCTGTCGCCGACCTGTCACCGGACCGGGGGCGGGGGCCGGCGGCGAACTACGGTGCGAACGTGGCCAGACAGAGAGATCCGCAGAAGTGGTTGTTCGGCAAGGTGTCGGACGAGGCGGACACGGTGGTTGTCTGCTTCCCGTACGCGGGCGCCGGTGCGTCGTCGTACCGGCGCTGGCCGCGGGTGATCAAGGCGGGGGCGGTGGCGGCGGTGCAGCCACCGGGCCGCGAGAACCGGTTCGGCGAGCCGCCGTTCCAGACGCACCGCGAGTACGGTGCGGACCTCGGCGCCTTCCTCGCCGGGTTCACCGACCGCGAGTACGTGTTCTTCGCGCACTGCGGCGGTGTGCCGTTCGCGTTGGAGACCATCCGGTGGCTGGTCGACCACGGCCACCGCGCTCCGCGCAAGCTCGTCGCGTCGTCGTGGGGGCCACCCCACCTTGACCTGTACGGCGGGCTGAACAAGGTGGACATCGAGAAACACGACTTCGTGGGCGAGATCCAGGCCGTCCAACGGGGCCTGGGCAATCCCGACATGCCGCTGGAGTTGGCGAAGATCGGCGCGAAGGTGCTGCGTCAGGAGGTCGAGGTGCACCGCCCCTGGCGCTACGACGCCACCCGTCGGGTGCCGTGCCCGGTGGTCGCCCTGGCGTGGGAGGAGGACGACGTCGTGCCGCCGGCCGAGGCGGTCCACCCCGCGTGGAGCGACGTCGCCGACACCGAGTTCCGGACGTTGCCAGGTGCCCACTGGGCGTTCGCGTCCTGCCCGGACGACCTGCAGGTGCTGCTCGCCGAATAGCTCACCGCCGAACGGACGCTTGCGTCGGGGGGGGGCGGGCCCCCCCCCCCCCCCCCCCCCGGGGGCGGCCCCCCCCCCCCCCCCCCCCCCCCCCCCCCCCCCCCCCCCCACCCCCCCCCCCCCGGCCCGGGGGCGCGGCGCCCGCGGGGACACCCCCGCGGCCGCGACGCGTGTCCGGCCACCGGTGGTGCCGCCGGCCGCCCTTCGCACCTGACGCCGGCCTTCGCACGTGACGCCGCCCTTCGCACATGATGTCGCACGTGACGCCGCCCGGCGCACGACGATTGCCCGAGAACGCCGCACGTCGCGGTCGTCTCGGGCAATCGTCGTCGTGGTGACTCAGCCGGCGCCCAGGTGGGCGGCCAGCTCACCGGGGGTCGGGTGCAGCAGGATGTCCTTGGCCGACACCGTCCGTCCCAACCGCCTGCTCAGCTCCCGGCCGGCCCGGGTGGCGAGCATCGAGTCGCCGCCCAGGAGCAGGAAGTTGTCGCCGGCGGTCATGGACTCGATTTTGAGCAACCCGGCCAGGACCGACGCGACCACCGTACCGATCTCGTCCGTCGCCGACTTCGGCGCCGCGTCCGGGTGGGGCAGCGCGAGCCGGTCGATCTTGTCGCCACGGTTGCGGGGAAGCCGGTCCATGCGGACGAACGCGGCCGGCAGCATGGCCGCCGGCAGCAGCTCGGCCAGCGCGGCGCGCAGATCGCCGTCGGTCATCACCCGCTCGGTGACGACGTAACCGACCAGCTGCTGGCGTCCCGAGGCCGTGTCGACCGCCGCGGCGGCGGCCTCCCGCACGCCGGGGCAGGCCAGCAGGGCCCGCTCGACGTCGGCCATCTCGACGCGCACGCCGTTGATCTTCACCTGCTCGTCGATGCGGCCGCGATGCTCCAGCATGCCGTCCGGCCGTACCCGGACCAGGTCGCCGGTGCGGTACACCCGGGCGCCTGGCGTGCCCGCCTCCGGGTCGGGCAGGAACTTCTCCGCGGTCTTGCGCGGCGAGACGTACCCGATGGCGATCTGGGTGCCGCCGACCAGCAACTCGCCGATGCCGCCGGGCGGGACCGGTTCGTCGGTGGCCGGATCGACCACCCGCCACGTCGCGCCCGGCCAGATCCGCCCGATGGGCGGCGGGCCGGTGCGATCGGCGGCGGTCGCCGTGGCCGAGGTGACCCGGTTCTCCCACGGGATGACCGACGAGGTGACGATGTTCACCTCGTTGGCTCCGTACCAGTTCCCGACCTCGAACGGCAGGTCGTACCGGCCCCATTCCCGGACCCGGTCACTGCCGGTCAGCATGAGGCGCAGCGCGCCGGGCGGCCACTGCAGCCGCGCCATCGCCTCGGCGAGCGGGGCGACCGCGAAGAACTGCGTGATGCCCTGCTCGCGCACCCACGCCGCGAGATCCTCGGGGGAGCCGACGATCTTGTGGGCGGGGATGGACAGCCGGGCGCCGGCGGCGAGGAACGGCCAGATGACCACGCTTACCGAGACGTTCGTGTGCGAGGGGAAGAGCCAGGCGCCGTGCTCCTGCGCCGTGATCCCGTGCAACCGCTGCTGCGTCTCGGCGGCGAACGACCACGTCCGGTGCGGAACCAGGACCAACTTCGGCTCCCCGGTGGAGCCGGAGGTCTGCACGAGGCAGGCCAGGTCCTCCGGGCCGATCTCCGGGAAGCGCACGGCTTCGCCGCCGTGGACCTGCGGGCAGTCGGTCGCGACCGGCTGCCCGTCGCGGTCCAGCCGGAACAGGGCGAGTTCGTCGGACAGGGCCGGCCCGACCTCGTGCGTGATCAGGGCCATCGGGGCGGCGACCTCGATGAAACGGTGCAGCCACCTCGGCGGTCCGTCCACGTCGAGCATCAGCGAACCGGCGCCCGCCCGCGACGCGGCGAGCAGCGCGACGATGAGTGCGGCGCTGCGCTGCATGTGCACCGCCACCACGTCGCTGCGGCGTACCCCGCGGCGGATCAGCGCCGCCGCGAGATGGTCGACGCGCTCCACCAGCTGACGGTAGGTGAGGCTGGTGTCGTCGTCGGCGACCGCGATCACGTCCGGCGTCTCCGCCGCGCGTTGCATGATCGTGCGATGGATGGGGGAGAAGTGCTCCACGTCGCTGCTCCCGTCCGTCCGGTCAGACGTGGGCCAAGCGCTTGCGGACACTCAGCGGACGCATGTCGGTCCACACCTGTTCGATGTGGTCCAGGCAGGAGTCCTTCGTGCCGCGGGTGCCTTCGGCCCGCCACCCGCTGGGCAGCGGCTTGTCGGCGAGCCAGATCGAGTACTGCTCCTCGTCGTTGAGGACGACGAGGTACTCGCGGGTGTCGTCGTTCTCGCTCATCGATTCCTCCGATCAACACGGATGCGTGCCGTATCTGCACGCTAGGTGCCGCCGGCCGGTCCCCCGGGCGGGGATGAAGGTTGCGGGACAGATCTGGACATGTCCGTGAAAGACCTGTGGCGCGCCGCCGCCGGGGCTCCGGAAGCTGGGTGCGGTCTACGAACGGGTGGAACAGTGGCTGATTTCCGATCTGACACGATCACCGTGGCCGACGCGCGGATGCGCGAGGCGATGGCGTCGGCGGCGGTGGGCGACGACTTCTACGGCGAGGACCCCACCGTCGCGGCGCTCGAAGCTGCCGCCGCGGCGCTTGTCGGCAAGCCCGCCGGTCTCTTCGTGCCCAACGGCACCCTGGCCAACACCGTGGCGATGCTCGCGCTCACCGTCGGCGACCAGGTCGTGGTGCACGCGGACTCCGACATCCAGATGTGGGAAGCCCACACCATGGCGAAGGTCGCGCATCTGCAGACGCTGCCGCTGCCGGGCGCGCGCGGACGGCTGGACCTGGACGCGTTGCGGCGGTGCCTGAGTGCCACCGACCCGTACGCCCCCCGGCCGGGCGTGGTCGCCATCGAGAACACGCACAGCGCCAGCGGGGGCAGTGCCTGGTCGCTGGCGGAGATCGCCGCGGTCGCGGACCTGTGCGCCGCGCACGGGGTGCCGCTGTACTGCGACGGTGCGCGGCTGTTCAACGCCGTGGTCGCGCGCGGTTACACCGCGGCGCAGGCCACCAGCCGCTGCGCCGCGGTCGCCATCTCGCTCTACAAGGGACTGGGCGCGCCGATGGGCTCGGTGCTCTGCGGTGCTCCGGAGTTCATCGACCGGGCGCGGACCCTGCGGCGCACCCTCGGCCTGACGTTCCGCCAGGTCGGTCACGTCGCGGCCGCCGGACTGGTGGCGTTGGAGAACGTCGCGAGCCTGGCCGACGACCACCGCCGGGCACGGCTGCTGTGGGAGCAGCTCGACGGGGTGCTGCCCGCCGATGTCCTGGGTGACCCACCGGAGACCAACATCCTGGCGCTGCGCTTCGGCGCGGACGCCGCGCACGTCGTCGACCTGCTGGCCGCGCAGGGCGTACGGGTCACGGAGGTGGTCCCGGGGGTCGTCCGTTTCGTCACGCACCGCGACCTCGACGACGACGCGGTCACCGCCGCCGTCGTCGCGATGCGGTCCGTGCTGGCCCGGGAGGTGCGATGAGTACGGCCACCGGACGCCCCGACCGGCAGCGGCGGCTCTACCGGCCCCACCCGGCGATGACCGGACGTCCGCTGGCGCCGCAGCAACGTGGGCTGTGGTTCCTGCAGCAGTTGCGCCCGGCCTCCGCGGAGTACAACGTCCAGATCGCGTTGCGCCTGCGTGGCCCACTCCGCCTCGACTGTCTCGAGAACGCGCTGAACATCCTGGTGATGCGGCACGAGCCGCTGCGCACCACCATCCGGGCCGACGCGTCGGGGCAGCCGCGGCAGTTCGTCTGGCCGACCCGGCAGGTGCGGCTTGAGCCGGAACACGTGCGGGCGCACGACGGGCGCGACGGGTTGGCCCGCGACATCGTGCAGCAGGAGGTCGGGCGGCCGTTCGACCTCGCCGGCGAGTGGCCGATGCGGGTGCGCCTCGTGCGGCTGGGTGAGGACGACCACCTGTTGGCGGTGACGTTCAACCACCTCGCCGTCGACGGCGTGTCACTGTCCGTCCTCTCCGACGAGCTGAGCACGGTGTACGAGGCGCTCGTCACCGGCCGCCCCGTACGGCTGCCCGATCTCGGCCTCACCTTCGCCGACTACGCCGCCTGGCAGAGCGCCCGGGGCATGGACGAGGCCGGCCTGGCGTACTGGCGGCAGGAGCTCGACGGCGTCGGCGACCTGGATCTGCCCGCGGACCGCACCGGTCACGGCGTCGGCGCCACCATGATCACCATCCGGCGCGAGGTGGCCGAGCAGACGGTACGGGACCTGACGCGACTGACCCGATCCGCGGGCAACAGCCTGTTCGCCGCCTGCCTGGCCGGCTACGCGTTGCTGCTGCACGGCAGCACCGGCCAGCGTGACTTCGCCATCGGCATGCCGGTGGCCGCACGAACCGACGCGGCCTGCGAGCGGCTCGTCGGCTGCTTCATGAACACCGTCTGCGTACGGTTCCGCATCTCGCCGGAGCTGACGGTCCGGGAACTGGTGGGCCGCACGGCGCGGGCGCTGGCCGGTGGCCTCGAACACCAGGCGGTCCCGTTCGGCGAGGTGGTGCGCGCGGTCCGTCCGGCTCGCGCGACGTCCCGGCACCCGCTGTTCAGCGCGTTCTGCTCCGCGGTGGACGGCGCGCCGCCGAGCTTCGCGCTCGCCGAGCTGGACACGGAGGTCGTCGTCGCCGACTACCCGGTGGCCCGGTTCGACCTCAACGCGACGTTCGCGCTGGGGCTGCGGCGCGCCGCCGTCCAGATGGAGTTCAGCGACGCCCTCTTCGAGCCCGCGACCGCGCAGCGACTGGCCGACCGTCTGATCCGCGTCCTGGACTGGGTCGCTGCGGACGGCGAACGGCGGATCGGCGCGGTGCCGGTGCTCGGCCGGGTGGAGCGTCACCACGTGCTCAGCCTGCTCAACGGGAGAGGCGATGGTTGATCGACAGAAGGCAATCCAGGCCCTGGCGCGCAGGATGGCCGCCGAACGCGTCGACGCGCCCGCCCCGCGGCCGTCCGGCGCGCGGATCCCGCTGCCGCCCGCACACGCGGCGGACCTGGCCGCGGGGCGTACACACCGGTTGCGACTGAGTGTGCCGACGCTCGACATGTCGCGGTTCGACGCGGCCCTGCATGCCGTCGCCGCGCGTCACGAGGCGCTCCGGCTCACCCCGGTCCGGGACAGCGGGCGGTTGTTCCTGGCCCCGGCGCGGCAGCCGGTCGCCCGGGTGCAGGACGCGTCGGAGTTGTCTCGGGCCGACCCCGAGCACCCGCTGCGGTGGTCCGCGCGGAGCGCGTCACCGGGGGTGGTGGTCACCCTCGCGGTCAGCGCGTACCTCGTGGACCGCGCGTGCTGGCCGATCCTGTTGCGGGACCTGGCCGAGGCGTACGCCACCGGCGGCCTGTCCGCCCGGTCGGACCTGGACTACGGCGACTACTGCTACTGGCTGGCGCATCGCCGCCCGGTGGACGCCGCGGCGGGGCGGGCTGTGGCGCAGGAGCTTGGGCAGCCCGGACCGGAGCTGTACTGGACGTTCGCCGCGGGTGGACCGGAGGTGGTGCATGGCCGACCCGTGCCGCGGCACGACCGGCCCCGCACCGAGGCGGTGGACGCGCTGGCCGCCGAGCTGGCCGGCGCGTTGCGTTCCTGCGGTTGGCGTGGCCCCGCGGTGCGGACCCGACGCCACCGGTTCCGGCCGCCGGCCACCCCGGTCGTCGGCCGGGTGGACGAGCCGATCTTCGGCCTGCTCTTCCCCGACCCGGACACCGGCCGTGCGGCCGGCGCCGCCGCGCCCGTGCCCGCCGTGCTCGACGCGCTCGACGCGGCCTGGCACCGCGCGGAAGAACCGTTGGTGCAGCTCGACGTGGACGTCGTGGACCTGCCCGCCCTGCGGTTCGACGGCAAACCCGTCGAGGTGGAGCCGCTGCTGTCGCCGGCGGCAGACGCAGGTTGGCAGTGCCTCCTGCTGCGGCAGCCGGACAGCGCCCGGCTCTACCTCGCCGGTCCGTCCCCGACCGTACCGGCGCTGCTCGACGCGCTGACCGGCGACCACGTCGACGGGAGGGTCCACAACGGCTCGGGCGCCGGGCCGGCCGTCGCGGCGTCCGGGCGGGTCCACCCCGATCCGCGGGCGCCCCGGATCGTGGCTCCGCCGCGCACGCTTTCCGCGGACGTGGTCGAGGCGGCGGTGGACCGGCGCGCGGCGCAGCTGCGTGACGCCGGCGTGCGACCGGGCACCCCCGTCGTCATCGAGGCGACGGCCGGCCCGGAGACGGTGGCGAATCTGCTCGCCGCGCTGCGTTGCCGCGCCGACGTGCTCGTCGTCGATCTGGCCGACCCGCCGGCCTGGCGGGACCGTCTGGTCGCCCACCTGCCCGGCGCGGCGCGCGTCACCGCCGACAACGTCGTGCATCCAGTAACCGCCGGCAACGTCGTGCATCCGGGCACCGCCGAGCGCGTCGGCGGCGACGGCGAGGGCGCGCTGCTGGTCGGGCTGTCCAGCTCGCCCGGCCCGACGGTGCTCGCCCGCGTCCCGCTACCCCAACTGCTCGACGGCGCGGCGGCGCTCGGCGGGATGTGGCACCTGCGGGAGGGCGACGCGCTCGTCGTGGACGCCGCGCGTTCCGCTGACGACCTGGTGCTCAAGGCGTTGGCGTGCGGACTGCACGGTGCTGACCTGGCGGTGCTGTCGGACCGCGACGGTGCCGAGGCGGTGGACCTGCTCGGTGAGTTCGCCGGCTGCGTCGTCGACGAGCACCTGCTCGACGACTGGGCGGTGCCGGCGCACCGGCTGACCGGGCTGCGGCGGACGCGGCGGGGCGTCGACCCCGCACCGGACGGCATCACCGCGTGGTGGACCGCGGAGGCGCCGGACACCCAGTGGCAGGCCACCGGCGACGGGCTCGTGCGGCGGTCCGGCACCGCGCGCCTCGTCGACGACAGCGGCCGTGGGGTGCCGGTCGGCGCCGTCGGCGAACTGGTGGTCCGCGTCCCGGCCGGGACGCGGTACCACGACGATCCCCGGCGGACCGCGGAGCGGCTGCGGCCGTGCTCCGGCGGTGGACGGGAACACCACACCGGGGTGCTGGCCGGTCGGCTCGACGAGAGCCTGCGGGTGCTGCGCCTGCCGTCGGACCGGGCGGTACGACGGCACCGAACCTGCCTGACCGACGCGTGGTGGGCGCTGCTGGACGGCGGTGTCGTGGCGACCCGGCCGCCCGGCGCACCGGCCGCGGAATCCGCCTTCGTGGTGTCGCCGAACCCGGTCGGCCCGGTCGACCTGCCCGAGCCGCTCGCCTCGGCGACCGTCTGCGTGGACCGGGCGGCCGACCAGCTCGACGCGGCCGGCGCCTGGGCGGTGGTGCGGGCGCACACCCGGCGCCCCCGTCCCCGGCGCGACGAACGGTGGGCCGCCTCGAAGGAGGCGGTGCTGGCGAAGGAGGTCGTCGAACAGATCCTCGGCGAGCCGGTGGGTCCGGACGACGACCTGTTCTCGCTGGGCGCCACCTCGCTGCAGCTGATGCGGATCCTGCTGCAGGTCAAGGAACGCACCGGGGTGGAGATCCCGCTCGCGCGCTTCTTCGCCGCCCCGTGTGTGGCCACGTTGGCGCAACTGATCGGGACGCCGACCGACGCGGCGTCGACAGCGCTGGAACTCCTCGACGAGATCACGGGAGAGTCTTGATGGACATCGTGCTGACCCCCAGCCAACACGACAGGCTTGTCGACACCCTGCTCGACGCTGCCCTGACGACCTACGGACGCGCCACGCTCACCTGCGATCCCGCCCTCACCCGCGGTGCGGTCGAGGCGGCGTGGCAGGAAACCTGCCGGACGAACCCGGTGACCCGAACCGTCGTCACCGGCGGCGCGGACACGCCCGGGATGACGCTCGGCGAAGCGGAGCCGGTCCGGTTCGGCGCATACGCCGACGAGCCGGCCGCCGACATCGACCAGGGTGGTCCGCTGTGCCGGCTGTTCGCCGCCGTCGACGGCGAGCAGGTCACCCGACTCGCGCTCAGCTACAGCCACCTCGCCCTGGACGAGCGCAGCGCGGAACTGCTCATCCGTGAGGTCGCCCGCGTGGCCGCCGGCGGTCCGCCCCGGCGCCTGCCCGACGGTGCGGACTACCGCCGCTGGGCCGACGCGCACCTGGACCGGGACGCGGCCGAGCGGTACTGGCGCACCGCGCTGCGCGAACTCGACGCCGCCACGCCGCTGTTCGACGAAGCGCGACAGCTGCCCGATCCGCGCCGGGACGTGCGCCGCGAACTGCCCGCGCAGCTGCTCGGCGACGTGGAGCGCACGGCCGCCGAGCTGGGGACACCGGTGCCGTGGCTCGTCCTCACCGCCTACTGCGCGGTCGTCGCCCGGTTCCGCGGCGGCGAGCGCTCCGCGGTCGGCGTACTGCTGGACACCCGACCCGAACAGCTCGCCGACGCCGTCGGCGTGTACGAGTCGACCCTTCCCCTCGTGGCCGGCCTCGACCGCCGCCCGTTGCCGCAGTGGCGGGACGAGCGCGTCGAGGCGATCCGGCGACTGCTGGACCACTCGCACCTGTCCCGCGCCGAGCGCAACGAACTGACCGGCAAGGGGCGGGGCGTGGACCTGTTCGACTCGGTGTTCGACCTGCGGCCGCCCTCGGCCGTCGCCACCGGCCGACCCGGACCGGTGGTGGCGTACACGGTTCGCGTGGAAGACGGCGTGCTGGTCGCCGCGTACGACCCGGCGATCGTCGCCGACGACCTGGCCGGGCGGCTGCTGGACTGCACGGTGGTGGCGTTGGCCGCGGTCGTCTCCGGGGACCGCCCGTCGGCTGACATCTGCCTGCTCGACGAGGCGCAGTTGCGGGCGGTGCAGCGGCACAACGCGACCGAGGCCACCTACCCGAGCGACAGTTGCCTGCATCAGCTCGTCGAGGAGCAGGTGGCGCGCACGCCCGACGCGGTGGCCGTGGTCTTCGAGGGGCGGACGATGACGTACGCCGAGCTGAACCGGCGCGCCAACCGGCTGGCCCACCAGCTGATCCACCGGGGCGTCCGCCCGGACGACATCGTCGGGCTGTGCGCGGAGCCGGGATTCGACATGTGCGTCGCCGTCCTGGGCATCCTCAAAGCCGGTGCCGCCTACGCCCCGCTGGACCCGTTCTTCCCGCCGGACCGGCTGGACTACCTGTACCGGGACCTGGACTGTTCGGTGGTGCTTGTGGAGCGGCACCTGGCGCACCTGCTCCCCGTCGACCAGGAACGCAACCTCGTTCTCGGCGGGACCGACGAGCCGGGCCGATGGCCGGACCACGACCCCGACGTGGCGGTCACCCCGGCCAACCTGTCGTACGTCATGTACACCTCGGGCTCGACCGGCCGCCCGAAGGGGGTGCTCATCGAGCACGGCGGTGCCGTGAACTTCCTGTGGTGGATGCGGGAGCGCTTCGAGCTGCGACCGGACCAGGCGGCGCTGCAGTGGACCGCGTACAGCTTCGACGCCGCGGTGTGGGAACTGTTCTGGCCGCTGGTGCTCGGCGCCCGGGTGGTGATGGCCCCCGCCAAGCTGCATCTCGACCTCGACCGGTTCGTCGACCTGATCGCCGACAACGACGTCGCCACGCTGCACTTCGTGCCCGCGATGCTGCAGACCTTCCTGTCCGCGCCGCAGGTGGAGCGGTGCACGTCGCTGCGGCACGTCTTCGTCAGCGGCGAGCCGGTCCCGGTGTCGCTGATGCGCCGCTTCCACGAACGGCTCAACGCGGACCTGATCAACCTCTACGGGGTCACCGAGGTGTCGATCGACTCGACCTACTATGTGTGCCCGCGCGGGGACGACCTGCCCTTCGTGCGGTCCGGCACCCCGCTGAGCAACACCCGCACGTACGTGCTGGACGAGAGCCTGCAGCCCGTTCCGTTCGGCGCCCGCGGCGAGGTCTTCATCGCCGGCGACTCGGTCACCCGTGGATACCTGCGCCGGCCGCAGCTGACCGGCTACCGGTTCGTGCCCGACCCGTTCCGGGGTGGCGGCGCGCGGATGTACCGCACCGGCGACGTCGCCCAGTTGCTGCCCGACGGGCACCTGCGCTTCCTCGGCCGCAGCGACCACCAGGTGAAGATCCGAGGCATCCGCATCGAACTGCTGGAGGTGGCCGCGGAACTCAACGCCCTGCCCTCGGTGCGTGAGTCGCTGGTCGTGCCGTTCGGGGAGGGCGCCGACCGCGGCCTCGTCGCGTACGTGATCGCCGAGGAGGGCGAGACCATCGACGTGGCGAAGCTCCGCGCCGGGGCGGCCGACCGGATGCCGCCGTACATGGTGCCCAACGCGTTCGTCGTGCTGGACCGTTTCCCGCTCAACAGCAACGGCAAGGTCGATCGGCCGGCCCTGCCGGACCCGGCGCGGGAGTTCTCCCGGCGGGAGGCCGGGCGGGAGCCGTCCGGGCCGGTCGAGGAGCGTATCGCCGAGATCTGGTGCCGGCTGCTGGGGCTGCCCGCGGTCGGCGCGGACGAGGAGTTCTTCGGCATCGGCGGGAACTCGCTGCTGGCGACGCAGGTCATCGCCGAGGTCCGCCGGACGTTCGACGTGCAGCTGTCGCTGCGGGAGTGGTTGGAGGCCAACACGATCGCCGAGCTGGCGGCGGCGATCCTGCGGCGCGGGCAGCGCGACGCCCTGGCCCACGAGGTGCTCGACGAGGTGGAGCTTGATGTCGCCTGACACCTCCGCCCGGTCCGTGGTCGACCGGCTCCGGGCGATGACGCCGCAGCAGCGTACGGCGGCCGTCCGCACGCTCGCCCAGCGCGGGCTGCTCGCGACGATCGACACCCCGCCGGTACGTCTCCCGGAGCCCGCCGACACCCTCACCCGCAAGCAGTCGGTGCTGTGGCAGCTGGACCACGACGGCCGCCACGGCGACTTCTACCACTGCGGTGCGCTGTGGTTCGCGCCGTCCTGCTCGGCGCGGGCGCTGGCCGACGCGTTTCAGGCGGTGGCGGGCGGGTTCGACGCGTTGACCCGCGTCGTCGACGTGCGCGACGGACGGCCACGCAGCGGACCGGCGCCGGTTCCCACACCGGTGCCGGTCCCGGTGCCGGCCGGCGTGCCGGACCCCGCGCGGTGGGTACGCCGGGACGCCGCGGCGGTGGCCTCGGGGCCGCTCGACCCGACCCGCAGCGCGGCGCAGGTGCGGGCGTACGACCTGCCGGACGGCTCGGGTGCCCTGGCGGTCGTGGGTCACGACATCCACCTGGATCACCAGGGCCTGGTCGAGGTGCTGGGTCCGGCGCTGGCGGCGCACCTGACCGGGGCGCCGCCGGTGCGCGAAGAGGTGGGCATCGGGGACGTCGCGGCCTGGCAGCAGCGCCGCCTCGACGACGGCGTGCTGGGCGCCGCGGTCGAGGGGCGCCGCTGCGCGTTGCGGGGGGCGCCGGTGTGCCCGTGGCCGACCGGCGGCGACCGCGCCGGCCGCCGCGTGGAGGTTCTCTCCGGTGCCCGGGCGGCGGAGCCACTGCGCGCCGCCGCCGCCCGGGCCGGCGTGTCACCGGCGACGCTCGCCTTCGTCGCCTGGTACCGGGCGCTGGCCGCCTGGGACCCGCGCGCCGGCGCCGTACCGATCGGCTGCTGCACCACCATGCGGCTGCGTCCGGAGTTGCGCACCACGTTGGGGAACCTGACCAACACGGTGGTCGTCCTGCCGGGCCGGCAGTGGCCCACCCTGGCCGGGCCGCGGCTGGTCGATGAGGCGCACCAGGCGATGAAGGAGGCCCTCGGGTCGGTGGACCTGCCGTTCGAGCTCGTGTTCGGTGACGGTGCCGTGGCCGACGAGCGGATCGGTGTGCGCTTCACCTTCGTGGAGAGCGCGCCGGCCGGCGAACCGCAGCCGTTGCGGGCCGAGGCGGTGCGCTTCGCGTACGCCAAGTCGGTGCTGTCCTGCGAGGCGCAGGTGGGGGAGGACGGCGGACTGCGGGTGTGGCTCGATCACCGGCCGGCGCAGATCGGCGCGCAGGACGCCGACCGGCTGGCGGCGTTGCTGCGCGCCGAACTGAGGAACCTGTAGTCGCGACGTCGGGTGGCCGGCGGTGGGTGGACGGCGGGACCGCTACCCACCGTCACCGCTCGACAGCTGCGCCGCGCCCTTGTCGCGCACCGTGTAGACGCGGCTGTTCAGCTCCTCGCGGTCGAGGCACAGTTGCGCCTCGCGCAGCCGCGCCGGCATGTCGCTCTGGTGACCGGAGAAGATGAGCCCGACGACGGTGCCGGTGTGCGCGACCGCGATGCCAAGCGCGCCCGTGGCCGCGGCGACCTGCCGCATGAGCGGGAAGCTGCGCTTGGGCAGGATCCGCTGGTTGAGGACCGCGCTCTCGGTGGCCACCTGCGCGGCGGCGGCGAAGTCGTTCATCATGAGCGCGGCGTCCAGCTCACTCAGCAGCGACGCGTAGTGACGCGCGAGCCGCGCCGACTCCCGCTCGCGCCGGTGGAACTCGGCGGTGTCGACCGAACCTTCCTCGTCCACGCCCAGGATGTGCCAGCGCAGGTCGGTGTCGTAGCTGCGCACGAGGGTGTGGGTGCGTTGCAGGCACAGGCTGATCGACTCGCCGAGGACGTAGTCGCCCCACTCGATGTCCCTGGCGACGAGCGTGCCGAGGGCGTGCAGGACGCGCCGGGACGTGCCGGGGGAGGCGGCGGCGACGAGCGCCGAGATCGAGGCCATGATGTCGGCGGTGGAGCTGGCGCACCCCTTGCCGACGGGGATGTTGCTGTCGACCGTGAGGTCCATGTCGATCTCGTGCAGCCCCAGCGCCCGGGCGAGGTCGGTGGCGGCGGCCAACGCCCTGGTCCGGTTCGCGGGGCGGACGTGGTGCTCGCCGTCGCCGTGACTCAGCGTCACCGTGGCGGTGGTGCACAGTTCCTGCACGGGCAGGGTGAACAGGAAGTGTTCGAAGTCGCCCGTACGGTGTTGGCGGTATCCCTGCAGCAGCTCACCGAACGTTCCGTGCACGGTGGCCTTACCGACCTGTCGCTTGTGGTCCACGAACCGCCGGATGGGTTGGGGGCGTTGCTTGAGGGGCGAACTCATCGGGTCTCAGCCCTCCTCGTCGGCCAAGGTTCCAGGCATGGCTCCGGCTCGTCCCCCGCGGGGCGAGCGCTGGTCCGAGATGCGCCGCGACCGGTCTGGCACCATCGAGCGGCTGCGGACAGCGTCGCACGCCGACCGCGGCGTACCGGCGCCGCCGAAAGAATCACGACGGCCACGGTCGCGCACGCCGGGACCGCGCGGCGGTCGGTCGGGCGCATCCGTCCGGTTTCTTTCGGTGTGGTTGGTGGCTCCGGGCGCCGGTACCTAGCGTTCGGATGTCCACGGTGCGCCCGTGCGGCGTTTGTCCCCTCGGGCGCCCATCCGGCAGAGGGGGGTGCGATGGGTTCCGGTCGACCCGGTGCGGCGGCGACGGCACGGCACATCGACGACTGGCGGGACGCCCAGGCGTTCGCGGCCGAGGTCGTCGAGGATCAGCCGGCTGGCCCCGACGCACACCATCACCGCTTGCTCGCCCGCCGGCTCGTCGCGGCGGCGGTCTGGCACGCGTCCCGCCACGGGTCCGTCCCCGCCGATCCGGCCGAGCTGCGACGTGCGGTCGACGCCGAGCTGTCGGTCGATCCCGACGACCTCGCCCGCCGGCCGCTGAGCTCCTCACCGGACCGGCGGGTACGCGAGATCGTCGGGCAGGTAAGGCGGCAGGGCCGCACCTGGGTGCGGGTCGACGCGAACGAGCAGAACGCGGCGGCCTGGATCGCGATGAGGTGCCTCGTACGTGCGGAAGGGGTGTGACCGATGCGCGGAAGACTGCCCCACACGACCCGGCCCGGGCGGCGCGCCGCGGTGGAGGCCACCGAGGCGTACCAGTTGCCGAGGCTGCTCCGGCTCGAACCGAACCTCTACGCGGCCTGCTTCACGCTGATGAAGATGGTGCCGGCCCGCCACATCCTGCGTCGCGCGCTCGCCGACGGA
Organism: Micromonospora sp. DT31; assembly: GCF_049841795.1. Taxonomy (NCBI): domain Bacteria; kingdom Bacillati; phylum Actinomycetota; class Actinomycetes; order Micromonosporales; family Micromonosporaceae; genus Micromonospora; species Micromonospora sp. DT31. The sequence continues at coordinate 103,963 of NZ_JBNCKZ010000001.1, forward strand.
CGGCTCGACCCGGGCACGGTGATCGTCGAGACCACCTCGGGCACGTTCGGTCTCGCCCTGGCGATGCAGGGCGTCCATCTCGACCGCCGGGTGGTGCTGGTCAGCGACCCGGTCATCGACGAACGGCTGCACCGGCGTCTGGTGGACCTCGGCGCGACGGTGCTGCGGGTGCCGGCGAGCGCCGGCGAGCGCCCCGGCGGCTACCAGGCGGCCCGGCTGGAACTGCTGGCGCGGGTGCGCGAGGAGTACCCGGCGACGTTCTGCCCGGAGCAGTACACCAACCCGGACAACCCCCGCTCGTACGCGATGGTGGCCGAGCACATCCTCGACACCCTGGGGCCGGTCGACTGCCTGGTCGGCCCGGTCGGCTCCGGCGGTTCGATGTGCGGCACCGCGGCCGGTCTGCGCGCGTCGGTCCCGCACTGCCAGGCCATCGGCGTGGACACGTTCGCCAGCGTGCTGTTCGGTCAGGAGGACGGCCCCCGGGAGCTGCGCGGGTTGGGCATGGGCCTGATGCCGGGCAACCTGGACCACCGCGTCTTCGACCACGTCCACTGGTGCACCCCTTTCGTGGCGTACACGGCGACCCGCCGGCTGCATCAGCGACACGCGTTGTTCATGGGGCCGACCAGCGGCGCGGCGTACCTGGTCGCCCGGTGGTTCGCGCGGCGCAACCCGCACGCGCGCGTCGTGGTGATGCTCCCCGACGAGGGCTACCGCTACCAGGACACCGTCTACGACGACGCGTGGCTGTCCGCCCATGAGCAGGCCGGTGTCGCCGTACCGGAGGACCCGGTCGTGGTCGACGACCCGCGGACGGCACCGCAGCCGTGGGCGACCTTCGCCTGGGGCCGGCGCCCGCTCAACGAGGTGATCGCCCCGGCCCCGGCCGGAGCACCGGGCCGATGACCAGCACCGGCCGGCTCGTCGGACAGCTCGGACCGCGCACCCGGCAGGTGGTGTACGGCGAGCTGACCCCCACCGCGATCGAGGACGAGCTGTCGCTGACCGTCCAGGTGGACCGCGCCCACCTGATCATGCTCGTCGAGTGCGGACTGGTCACCAAGGACGCCGCCGCCGGGTTGCTGCGGTGTATGGACGACCTTCTCGGTGCCCGGTTCGCGCCCCTGCACGGCCGGCCGGCGCCGCGCGGGCTGTACCTCATGTACGAGCAGTACCTCGCCGAGCGGCTCGGCGCCGACGTCGGGGGTGTGCTGCACACCGGCCGGTCGCGCAACGACCTCAAGGCGACGACCACCAGCCTGCGGCTCCGCGAACGCCTGCTGACCCTCGCCGAGGACGCGACCCGCCTGCTAGGCGTGCTGCTGGGCCGGGCACGCCGCTACCGCCACGTGCTCATGCCCAGCTACACCCACCACCAGGCGGCGATGCCCGTCACCTACGGCTACTACCTGCTCGGCGTCGCGACCGCGGTGGCCCGTGACATCGACGCGCTGCGCACCGCCGCGGCGGGCCTCGACGTCTGCCCGCTCGGCGCGGGTGGGGTCGCCGGCACGGACCTGCCCATCGCGCCGGAGCGCACCGCACACCTGCTCGGCTTCGCCACCGCGGTGCGACACGCGGCCGACGCGGTGGCCAGCCGCGACACCGCGCTGCGGATCCTCGCCGCCGCGACCGGGCTCGCCGTCACCCTCAGCCGGGTGGCCACCGACCTGCAGGAGTGGAGCACCGCCGAGTTCGGCTTGATCTGGTTCCCGGACCGGCTCGTCGGCAGCAGCTCGGCGATGCCGCAGAAGCGCAACGCCTTCCTGCTGGAACACCTGCGCGCGAAGCCGAGCCACGCGGTGGGGGCCTGGACCGCCGCCGCGACCGCGATGACCGGCGCGCCGTTCAGCAACTCGATCGAGGTCGGTACCGAGGCGGTTGCCGGGCTCTGGCCGGGGCTGCGGGCGGTGCACGACGCGGTGCAACTCGGCCAGGTGGTCGTGCTGGGTGCCCGGCCGGTGCCGGAGCGCATGCGGCAGCGGGTCGGGGACGGTTTCACCACCGCCACGGCGATCGCCAACCGGTTGGTGCGCGACGGGACGGCTTTCCGTACCGCGCACCGGATGGTGGGTGAGGCGGTACGGCGAGCCGTGGAGGCGGGCACCGTCGACCTCGCCCCGTTCGGCCCGCCCGGCTGGCTGGCCGGGGTGGACACCGAGCCGGACACGGTGGTCGCCGCGCAGCGCCACGGTGGCGGCCCGGGGGCGTTCGACGAGGCGTACCGGCAGACGCTTACGGAATGGGTCGCGTTGCGCGCGTGGAGCGCGCGGTGGCAGGACGGCGTCCGCGCCGCCGACCGGGAACTGCGTGCCACCGCCACCGACCTGGCGGGTGGGGGCGTACCGGAGGCCCAGCCGTGACCGACCGCGCGCTCGTCCTCGTGGAGAGCAACACCACCGGCTCGGGGCGGCTGTTCTGCGCCGCGGCCCGCCGGTTGGGCCTGCGGCCGGTCGTTCTCGCGCGCGACCCCGGCCGGTATCCGTACCTCGCCGCCGACGCCGTGGACAGCCGTCGTGTCGACACCGGGTCGATCGATGCGGTACTGGCCGCCGTCGACGCCCTGGACGTCCCCGCCGCCGGGATCACCAGCAGCTCGGAGTACTTCATCGCGACCGCCGGTGCGGCGGCACGACGGCGCGGCCTGCCGCACGTCGACCCCGACGCGGTCCGCGCCTGCCGCGACAAGGGCCGGCAGCGGGCCGCCCTGGCCGCGGCGGGCGTGCCGGTGCCGGGGTTCGTGCCGGCCGCCGACGTCGAGGCGGCGGTGGCCGCGGCGAACCGGATCGGGCTGCCGGTGGTGTGCAAGCCCGTCGCCGGTTCGGGGTCGGTCGGCGTACGCCTCTGCCTGAGCCCGGCGGAGGTACGGCGCGCGGCGGCGGCGGTACTGCACGACGACCCCGCCGTGCTGGGCCTGCCGCCACAGACCGGGGTCGTGGTCGAACGGTACGTCGCGGGACCGGAGTACTCGGTGGAGATGTTCGACGACCGGGTCGTCGCGGTCGTCCGCAAGCACCTCGGCCCGGAACCGCACTTCGTCGAAACCGGCCACGACGTGCCGGCCGCCCTGACCGACCGGGCGGCGCAGCGTCTCGGCGCGGTGGCGTCCCAGGCCGTACGCGCCCTCGGGCTGGGGTGGGGCCCGGCCCACGTCGAGCTGCGGGACGCCCCCACCGGAGCCGTCATCATCGAGGTGAACCCCCGGCTCGCCGGGGGCATGATCCCCCGGGCGGTCGAAGCGGCGACCGGCGCCGATCTGGTCACGGCGACCGTCGCGCGGGCCGCCGGCCTGCCGTTTGATCTCACGCCGACGGGCGGCCGAACCGCGCCGGACGCGCCCGGGGCCGCGGTGATCCGGTTCCTCGTCGCCGACCGGCCCGGGCGACTGCTCGCCGTCGACGGGGTGGAGGCGGCACGCGGGCTGCCCGGCGTGGTCGACGTCGGGGTGCTGCGGGAGCCGGGTTCCGACCTCGTGTTACGGCATTCCTTCCAGGACCGTCTCGGGTACGTGATCGCCGTCGGCCGCGAGCCGGTGGCCGCGGGACGCCGCGCGAACGCGGCACTGGCGGCCCTGCGGTTCGCGGTCGGACCGGTACCGGACGTCCTGACCCTCGGACGGTAGGCGCGAAGGGAGAGGCAACGGTGGAACACGTCGAGACCGACCACGCGTACCGCACCGCCACGTCGCGCACCCTGGACTGGGTCGACGGCGCGGTGGAGACGATCGACCAGACCGAACTGCCCCACCGGCGGCGTCGGCTGCGCCTCACCACCGTCGACGAGCTGATCGCGGCGATCCAGCGGCTGGCCATCCGGGGGGCACCGGCGCTGGGCATCGCCGGGGCCCTCGGCGTCGCCCTGTCGGCGCACCGGCACCGCGGCGGCGACTATCCGCAGGGCGTCTACGACGACGCCCGCCGGCTGGCGGCCGCGCGGCCCACCGCGGTCAACCTGGCCCGCGGGGTCGAGGCCGCGGCACGCCACGTCCCGCACGGACCCGACGCCGTGCTCAAGCACGCGCTGGAGTGCGCCGACGCGGATGTGCGGACGAACGGCGAGGCCGCCGCGCGCACCGCCGACCTGCTGGCGGAGCTGTGCCCGGAACGGCCGCTGCGGGTGCTCACCCACTGCCACACCGGGCGCCTCGCCACCGGTGGGCGGGGAACCGCGCTGGAGGCCACCATCGAGCTCGCCGCCCGCGGGCGGCTGGAGTCCGTCCTGGCGACCGAGACCCGGCCGCTGCTGCAGGGCGCCCGGCTGACCGTGTGGGAACTGCGCACGGCGGGTCTGCCGCATCGGCTGTGCGCCGACTCGGCGGCCGCCGCGGCGATGGCCTCCGGGCTGGTCGACTGCGTGGTGGTAGGCGCGGACCGGGTCGCGGCCAACGGCGACGTCGCGAACAAGATCGGCACGTACGCGCTCGCGGTCGCCGCGGCCCGCCACGGGATCCCGTTCGTCGTGGTGGCACCGGAGTCCACTGTCGACCCGGACACCCCCGACGGCCGGGAGATCGTCATCGAGCAGCGTCCGCCGGAGGAGGTCACGTCGGTCGCCGGGACGCCGGTCACCGTGCCCGGCACGGCGGTGTTCAACCCCGCCTTCGACGTGACGCCCACCGACCTGGTCACCGCGGTCGTGACGGAACGTCGGGTGCTGCGCGGCGGCCGTTGGCCGCGGCCGCGAGCCGAGGGGGACGCGGCGGCGGAACTCGTCGACCTGTCGCACACCCTGTACCGGCGGGGGTGGCTGGAGGGCACCTCGGGCAACCTGTCGGTGCGGCTGGGCGCGCAGGAGGTCCTGATCACCGCCAGTGGGCGCGGCAAGGGCGACCTGACGGTCGCCGACACGGTACGCGTGGACGCGGACTCCGGACGTCCGGTCTCGGCCGACGCCCCACGCCCGTCGGCCGAGACGTCCGTCCACCTGGCCGTCTACCGGCGGTTCACCGGTTGCGGGGCGGTCGTGCACGCGCACAGTCCGTATGCGACGGCGCTGGCCGCCCGCCTGGCCCGCGCGGGACGGCGGAGCGTGCGGTTCACCGACTTCGAACTCATCAAGGGGCTCGGGTGCCACGACGGCGCCCTCACCGTGCCCGTCCTGCCCAACCACTCCGATGTCGGCCGGATAGCCGCGGACGCGGCGGCCTGGTTCGAGCGCGAGCCCGACGGCTGCCCGCCGGTGCTGCTGATCGCCCACCACGGTGCGACGGCCTGGGGCGCTGACCTGCGACAGGCTCGCAACCACCTTGAGTGTCTCGAGGAGCTGTGTCGACTGACGTTGCTGCTCGACCGCTGAACGACGGTATGGAGGAATGCCATGTCCCTGCTGCAGATCATGCCCGACCACGACCCGGACCGGGTCCTGCTCCGGACGCAGGAGCGGACGGAGATCACCGCGGCGCTGGCTCCGCTGGGGGTCACGTTCGACAGGTGGACGCTCCGGTCGAACGACGGCGGCGCCGACACCGACGTCCTGGCGGCGTACCGCGACGAGGTCGACCTGCTGCGGGTCAACGGCGGGTTCCGGTTGGTGGACGTGGTGCGGATGGCACCGGACGACGAGGACCCGCAGTGGCCGGCGACGGCCCGCGCGGCGCGCGAGAAGTTCCTCGACGAGCACACCCACACCGAGGACGAGGTGCGGTTCTTCGCGCAGGGCGCGGGCTGCTTCTACCTGCACGCCGGCGGCAAGGTGTACGCCATGGTCTGCGAGGCGGGCGACCTGCTGTCGGTTCCGGCGAACACGCGCCACTGGTTCGACATGGGTGAGCGGCCGAACTTCACGGCGATCCGGTTCTTCCAGGAGGAGGACGGGTGGGTCGGTGCCTTCGTCGCCGACAGCATCGCTCGTCGTTTCCCCGGCCTGGACCAGCTGCGCGGCGCCACGGTGGCCTGATGCGGGCCGTCGTTGTCGATGTGGAGGGCACCACCAGCTCCGGGGAGTACGTTCGCCACACGCTGTTCGGGTACGCCCGCCGCCACCTGCCCCGGTGGCTCGCGGCCCACCGCACCGACCCGGAGGTCGTCCGCGCGCTGCGCTCGGCGGCGGTGCTGACCGGTCACCCCGCCGGGAAGGCCGGCGACGACGGCGCACTCAGCGACGACGACCTGCGCGGGTTGACCGCGGTGCTGCAGACCTGGATCGACGAGGACGCCAAGGTCACCCCGCTGAAGACGATCCAGGGCCTGATGTGGCAGGAGGGATTCGCCGCGGGGGAGTTGACCTCGCACGTGTACCCGGACGTGCCCCCGGCGCTTCGCCGCTGGCACCGCCGTGACCTGAGGTTGTGCGTCTTCTCCTCGGGTTCGGTCACCGCGCAGCGTGCCTGGTTCCGGCACACGCCCCACGGGGACCTGCTGCCGTACCTGGATCTGCACTTCGACACGGAGAACGCGGGCGCCAAGTCGTCCGTGGACGCCTACCTGGCCATCGCCGCGGCCGTCGGCGTTGCCGCGCAGGAGATCCTCTTCCTGTCCGACAGCGACGCCGAGATCCGGGCGGCCAGGTCCGCCGGCTGGGCTGCCGTCACGGTGTGCCGTGGGGACGCCCCGGACCCGGCGCCGGGCGCCATGATCAGGAGCTTCGACGAGATCGACGTCACGGCGGACGGTTTCCGGCTGGTCGGCCGGGCGGCCGCTGCGGCGCGCGGGTGAGCGGAACGCCCCCGGGTGACGGCGGCGTGCCGGCCGTCACCCGCCGGGCGGGCCCGCGTCGACCTGCCGGGGCGGCCGTGCGCCGGGGGAGGGGAGGCCGCACCGCACCCAGGTTGCCTGCCGGAACGTGCCGAGGGAACAATCGACCTTCGCCCATCCGAAGGGAGAACCTCATGCCGAAGGGCAAGCACGGGGCGTTCGTCAAGCGTTCGATCTGGGTCGCGGAGAACGACAGCGCCGAGGTGTACGCCCGGATCTACGAGGATGGGCACATCGAGATCGTCGGCAGGAACACCACGCTCGCGATGGAGCGCGGACCGTACGGCAGGGGAACCACGGAGCGCTGGGCCTACGGCGAGAGCTGGTCCGTCCAGCCGATTCCCTGGGAGGCGGTGCAGGACCTGAACGACCAGGTGTTCGAACCCGGCGAGCAGGCCTAGCCGGTTTCGTGCGCCCGCTGCGCCGCAGCCGGCCGCCCGCCCGCTGCGCCGCAGCCGGCCGCCCGCCCGGTGTTAGCGCTAACCAGCTCCCCGGAGGGAAGGTTGTGCGGATGGACCGAAGGTACCCTGCCCGACCCACACCTTGACACTTGTCTATGTTAGCGAAAACATGGTTGGCAACACGGACGTAACGCCGCTGCCATGATTGTTCGCCCGGAGGTACCGATGACAGGGACGGATCAGCGGGCGCGCTCGCGGGGCGGGCGGTCATCGGCGGTCGTGGGCGTGACGGCGCTGCTGCTCGGCGCGGGCGTGGTGCTCGGGGTGCCGCAGGCGTCGGCGGCGACGGTGGACACGTCGGCGACGTACGTGTTCGTCAACCGGCACAGCGGCAAGGCCATGGACCTGTACGACTGGTCGACGGCGGAGAACGCGCCTGTCAATCAGTGGACGCGCAACGACCTCGCGGTGCAGCAGTGGCAGTTCGTGGACTCCGGTGGCGGCTTCTACACGGTGCGGTCGCGGCACAGTGGAAAGGTGCTGGAACTGCCGACCGGGGGCGACGGCACCCGGCTGGTGCAGTCCACGGACCGCTCGTCGGCCACCCAGCAGTTCCGGTTGCAGGACTCCGCGGGCGGGTTCGTGCGGTTCGTCAACCGGCAGTGGGGCAAGGCCGTCGACGTGTGGCAGTGGTCGACGGCCGACGGTGCGCGGCTGGCCGCCTACTCCGACGTGGACGGCGCCAACCAGCAGTGGCAGTTGATCCGCCTGGGCGGCGGCACACCGACCACCCCGCCCGGCCCCACCCCACCCGCGACCTACCCGCAGCCCGCCAGGGTCGCCGGTGACGTCGGCGTGCACGACCCGACCGTGGTCAGGCGACCCGACGGCACCTACCTCGTCGCGCACACCGGTGACAACATCGCGCTGAAGACCTCCGCCGACCGGATCACCTACCGCGACGCGGGCGTCGTCTTCCCCGGTGGCGCGCCGTGGACCAGCACGTACACCGGTGGTGCGCGCAACCTGTGGGCCCCGGACCTGTCGTACCGCAACGGGCGCTACCACCTCTACTACTCGGCGTCGACCTTCGGCTCCAACCGCTCGGCGATCTTCCTGGCCACCAGCACCACCGGAACGTCCGGGAGCTGGACCAACGAGGGGCTTGTCGTCGAGTCGCGGACCTCGGACACCTTCAACGCCATCGACCCGAACCTCACCGTCGACGACCAGGGCCGCTGGTGGCTCACCTTCGGCTCCTTCTGGTCCGGCATCAAGATGATCCAGATCGACCCGGCCACCGGACGCCGGCTCGGCACCACCATGCACGGTCTCGCCGCGTACGCCCCCGGCATCGAGGCGCCGGTCCTCGTCAGACGCGGCCCGTGGTACTACCTGTACGTCTCGTTCGACCGCTGCTGCCAGGGCGCCGCCAGCACCTACCGGGTCATGGTCGGTCGCTCGGCGAACCCGACCGGACCGTTCGTCGACCGCGCCGGACGGGACATGCTCGCCGGGGGAGGTACCCAGATCCTGGCCTCGCACGGCAGCGTGCACGGCCCCGGCCACCAGGCGGTCCTCGCCGACACCGACGGTGACCTGCTGTTCTACCACTACTACGCCGACAACGGGGCGTCACTGCTCGGCATCAACCGCATCGGCTACGACGCCGCCGCCTGGCCCTACGTGTACTGACCCCGCCGGGTGGGCGCACGCCACCGACACGGACGACGATCTCGCCCACCTGGAGGGCGCATGTTGCACAGGCACCTTCGCCACCCGGCCCACCGCCGGGCCGCCGGTCCGGCCGTCGCGGACTCCGCCGCCCGCCGGCCCCTGCGGTCGTTGTTGGCCGCGGCGCTTGCCCTGCTCACCGTGTCGGCCGGTCTCGTCGCGGCCGGCGCCGCGCAGGCCGCACCCGCCGTCAGCTACACCAATCCGCTTGTCAACCAGCGGGCCGACCCGCACATCGTCAGGCACGCCGACGGCTACTACTACATGACCGCGACGGTGCCGCAGTACGACCGGATCGTGCTCCGGCGGGCCACCACCCTGGCCGGGCTGGCCACCGCCACGGAGACGACGATCTGGCGCCGGCACACCAGCGGCGAGATGGGCGCCCACATCTGGGCCCCGGAGATCCACTTCATAGACGGCAGGTGGTACGTCTACTTCGCCGCCGGGCGCACCGACGACGTGTGGCGGATCCGGATGTACGTCCTGGAGAACGCCAACCCCGACCCGCTGGCCGGCTCGTGGACCGAACGCGGCCGGATCACCACGCCGTGGGACACGTTCAGCCTGGACGCCTCGACGTTCGAGGTCAACGGCGTGCGATATCTGACCTGGGCCCAGCAGGAACCCGGCATCTCCACCAACTCCAACGTCTACCTCGCCCGGATGGGCGCCAACCCGTGGCAGATCAGCGGCCAGGTGACCCGCCTGGTGGTCCCGACGTACGACTGGGAGACCCGCGGCTACCGGGTCGCCGAGGGACCGGCGGTGATCCAGCGCAACGGCCGGGTCTTCCTCACCTACTCGGCGAGCGCCACGGACGCGAACTACTGCCTCGGCATGCTCACCGCGTCCGCCGGCGCGAATCTGCTCGACGCCGCCGCCTGGCGCAAGAGCCCGACCCCGGTGTTCGCCAGCAACGCGGCCACCGGCCAGTACGGCCCCGGGCACAACTCCTTCACCGTCTCCGAGGACGGGCAGAGCGACATCCTCGTCTACCACGACCGCAACTACCGGGACATCAGCGGTGACCCGCTTGACGACCCGAACCGGCGGACCAGGATCCAGAAGCTGTACTGGAACGCCGACGGCACCCCGAACCTCGGCATCCCGGTGCCCGACGGCCCCACGCCGGTGCGGTTGCGGTCACACGACCTGAACACCAGCTACGTCCGGCACTACGACTACCGGGCGCGGGTCGAACCGAACGTGACGAACCTCGCCGACTCGCAGTTCCGCATCGTCCCGGGGCTCGCCGGAGCCGGATCGGTCTCCCTGGAGTCGACGAACTTCCCCGGCTACTTCCTGCGGCACCGGGCCTTCGCCCTCTACGTCGAACGCGACGACGGGTCGACCCTGTTCGACGGCGACGCGAGCTTCCAGCGCCGCCCCGGGCTGGCCGCCGACGCGGGGCTCTCCCTCGAATCGCAGAACTACCCCGGCCGGTACGTGCGCCACCGGGACGGACTGCTCCAACTGGAAACGGTCGGCACCAGCGCGGACCGGGTCGCCGCCACCTTCCACCTCGAGTAGCGCCCCCTCGTCAACTCCTCGCCCACCCGGCGTACCGCTTCGGAGGTCCCACGATGCCCAACCCCGCAGAGAAGTCGTCCCCCCGCGCACCGGGCCGGCGTGCCGGCCTGGTACTGGCCCTGGTGGCGGCGCTGGTCGGTGCGGCCGGCGCCGTCGTGGTGGCCGCGCCGTCGGCACGGGCCGCCACCATCGACACCGGCGCCTCCTACGTGCTGGTCAACCGCAACAGCGGCAAGGTCCTCGACGTCCGGGACACCTCCGTCGACGACGGCGCGGTCCTCCAGCAGTGGCCCCGCAACGACGGCGAGTGGCAGCAGTTCCAGTTCGTCTCCTCCGGCAGTGGCTACTACCGCCTGCGGGCCCGGCACAGCGGCAAGGTCGTCGACCTGTGGGAGTGGAACGTCGCGGACGGCGCGGAGTACCGGCAGTGGCCCGACCTCAACGCCGCCAACCAGCAGTTCCAGGTGGTCGACTCGGACGGCGGCTACGTCCGCCTGATCAACCGGCACTCCGGGAAGGCCCTCGAGGTCTGGGAGCGGTCGACCGCGGACGGGGCGCGCATCAGTCAGTACACCGACCTCAACGGCGCCAACCAGCAGTGGCAGATGGTCCGGGTGGGCAGCGGTTGCGGCAGTGGCTCGTACCAGGCCGAGGCCGTGCAGAACGGAGGCACCTGGACGGCCCGCAACGGGGCGTCGACCGTGTACTCGGGCGCGGACATGCTCGCGGCGATGCAGGCCGCGGTGAACTCGCTTCCGGCGGGACGGACCGCCAGGCAGCGGGTGGTGGTCCGGGGCTCCGGCACGATGGGCGCGGGATCGCGGTTGTCGCTGCCGTCGTACACGACGCTCGCGGTCTGCGGCACGATAAACGTGACCGGTTCGGGCTCGGGCGACTACGCGCCGGTCTACTCGCGGGGCACCACCGACGTCGAGGTGCAGAACCTGACCCTCACCGGGGCGCCGCTGTACGGGATCTTCATGCGCAACGTGAACAACCTGACCCTCGGCCAGATCGACATGCGGCTCTCCGGCGGCCTGGGGGTGCGCATCGACAACCACGGCGGCGACCGGGCGGTCAAGGTGCGCAACGTGCGCATCGACAACGTGTACGTGTCCGGCACCGGCGCGCACGGGGTGGAGACGTACGGCGTGGACGGGCTGACGATCGGCACGGTCGTCGCGCGCAACACCGGCTACTCGGGCCTGCTGCTCAACGACACGATCAACGCCACGGTGGGCACCGTCGACGCGCAGGGCGCCGGCGCCGGAACCGGCTACGCAGCGTTCCGGATGGCCAACCGCAACGGTCGGGTGGGCAACTCGTACCCGACGAACATCCGGGTCGGCACCGTGATCGCGTCCGGGGGCGGCCGGGGGATCTTCTGCGTCTCGGAGTCCGGCGGCGCGGTCATCGACCGGGTGACGATCTCGAACACCGGAAACAACTCGATCCTCGTGGAGAACTGCTACAACGTCACCATCGCCGGGGTGTCCGGGACGGTGACCGGCGGCGGCGAGGTGCGGATCGCCTCGCGGACCGAGTTCCCGATCTCCTCCGGCATCCGCTTCCAGAACCTGACCGTCACCAACACCAACATCACCCAGAGTCCCTGCGGCGGAGCGAACAACACGATCAGCAACGTCACGCGCGTCAACTCGACGCTCACCTGGTGCTGAGACACCGGTGGCGCGGCCGGCGACGGCGAAAGCCACGGGTGAGCTCCGGCGGCCCTGGTCGGGCGGCGACTCAGCTCTTCGCCGCCGGTCGGGGTGCGCGCCGCCACACCGTCGGATCGTCGGGCAGGGCCGTCGCCCCGCTGACGGCGTCGTCGGGCAGGGCCGTCGCCCCGCCGTCAGGGCCGGATGCCGCCGGACCGGCGGCGCCCGCGGCGGCCTCCGCCGGCTCGCCATCGGCCTGGTCCGCGAGAATCCGCAGGTCGGCCAGGACGCTGGACAGCGGAACCACCCGACCGTACGCCCGCACCGCCGGTTCCAGGCGGGCGGCCAGGTCCTCGGCGAGTGCTGAAACCGAATCTTGATCACGTTGCGCCAAGCATACGACCGTGATCGTCCGTCTGCCGTGTCCGGTGCCCGGTCGGGCCTCGCGCCCCGTCCGTGCTGGTAACGGACCTCCCGCCGGGCCCTGCCGCAGTGCTGCCGCACGCCCCCGGTGACCGAGGGCGGGTCCGAGCCCGGACCCGCCCCCGGGGATCACCGGACGTACGCCGTGGACGGGTCAGTCCCGGGTCAGCAGATACGCGCGCTCCGGATCGATCGTGACGTTGACCGCGGCCCCCTCGGCCACCGCGTCGCGCGGGTCGATGCCCTGCTCGGTCACCGTGACGGTGCCGCCGGTGGTCTCCACCTCGTAGTCGATGCTCGGCCCGTGGAAGGTCGAGCGCAGCACCACGCCGAGCCCGGTACCGCCGTCGGTCACCGGCTCCAGCCGGATCGTCTCGGGCCGCACCATCAGGTACGCGTCGCTGCCGCCCGCCGCGACCGTCGGATGCGCCTCGACGGTCAGCTGCCGGCCCAGCGCCGACACCGTCGCCGTGGTGCCCTCGATGCGCTCGGGCACGACCTCGATGAAGTTCGCCCGCCCGATGAAGTCGGCCACGAACACGCTGGCCGGCCGGGCATAGATCTCGCCCGGCGTGGCCACCTGCTCCACCCGGCCCTTGTTCATCACCACGATCCGGTCGGACATGCTCATCGCCTCGTCCTGGTCGTGGGTCACGTAGAGCGCGGTGATGCCGAACATCTTCTGGATCCGGCGGATTTCGGCCCGCATCGAGTTGCGCAGCTTGGCGTCCAGGTTGGACAGCGGCTCGTCGAAGAGCAGCACCTTGGGTTGCAGCACCAACGCCCGGGCCAGGGCGACCCGCTGCTGCTGTCCGCCGGAGAGCTCGTGCGGGCTGCGGTCCTCCAGCCCGACCAGGTTCATGCTGGTCACGGCCATCCGCATCGCGGTCGCGATCTCCTCCTTCTTCTTGCGTTGCAGGCGGAGCCCGTACGCGATGTTCTGCGCCACATTCAGGTGCGGGAACAACGCGTAGCTCTGGAACACCATCGCCATCGGCCGCCGCTGGGCCGGCACGCGCTCGATGTCCTTGCCGTCGAGCCGCAGGGCGCCGCCGGAGATCTCCTCGAACCCGGCCACCATCCGCAGGGTCGTGGTCTTCCCACAGCCGGACGGCCCGAGCAGGGTGATGAACTCTCCCGGCGCGACGTCCAGACTCACCTGGTCGACGGCCACCACTGTGCCGGTACGGCCGTCGAACCGCTTGGTCAGGCCCTGCAGCTCCAGCCGGCCGGCGGTGGGGTCGGGCTGCGGGACGTTGCCCGGCTCGACCGTGGGGGCCCCGATGGACGTGACGCTCATTTCTTCTGCCTTTCCGAGGTGGCCGTACGTTGCAGCGCGACGCCGCCGCCGATGATGAGCCGGATCAGCCCGAAGCCGGCCAGCACGATCGCGGTGAGCACGGTGCAGTAGGCGAACGCCACGCCGTAGCGGCCCGTGCTGGCGGCGCTCAGCACCTGCGAGGTAATGATCTTTGTCTCCGGCGTGACCAGCAGCACGATCGTCGACACCGAGGTCATGCTGCGAGCGAAGCTGTAGCTCAGGCCGGTGAGCAGCGCCGGCCGGATCAGCGGCAACGTCACCCGGCGGAACGTCTGCAACGGGGACGCGCCCAGGTCGGTCGACGCCTCCTCGATGTGCGGGTGCAGTTGGCTCAGTGCCCCGACCGCGATGCGCTGACCCGCCGGCACGCTGCGGACCACGTACGCCAGCACGATGGCGACCGCGCCGGCGGCCACCGCGCTGCCGCCCACCAGACTGGGGAAGACCGCGTAGTCGCCGACGTACCGGTCCGGCCGGTACGCCAGCACGAAGCCGATGCCGAGCACGGTGCCCGGCACCGCGACGCCCAGCGTGCCACCCAGGTCCAGCAACCACGCCGTGCGGCGCAGGTGCCGCACGACCAGCCACGCCACGACCAGCCCGATGGCCGCGGCGATCGGGGTGGCGATCGCGGCGAAGGTGAGGGTGTCCAGCACCGCCTCCACGCCGGGGCCGCTCACCACCTCCCGCAGGTAGTCCAGGGTGAACGAGTTGTCGACACCGAACACCTTGGTCACCGAGCCGACGAGCACCGTGCCGTAGATGCTGACGATCACGGCCGCGACGAGGAGCGCCAGCGCGTACACCGGCCAGCGGCTCCAGCCGCGGATCAGGTGCACGCTGCCCGACGGGCGTCCGGTGATCGTGGTACGCACCTTGCGGTTCAGCCACCACCGCTGGCCGAAGTACATCGCCACCGACGGCACCAGCAGGATCACGCAGTAGACCGAGGCGCTGGTCAGGTCGTACTCGCCGGTGACCGACAGGTACGCCCGGCTGGCCAGCACGGTGTAGTCGCCACCGAGGACCAGCGGGTTGGCCAGGTCGGCGATCGCCTCGACGAACAGCAGCAGGAACGGCGCGACCAGCCCGGGCGCCAGCAGCGGCAGGATCACCGTGCGCAGGATCCGCCAACGGCCGGCGCCCATGTTCATGGCCGCCTCCTCCAGCGCCGGGTCGAGCGCCCGCAGCATGCCGAGCAGGCCCAGGTAGGCCACCGGGAACAGGGACAGGGACAGGACGAAGACGAGCCCGTCCAGGCCGTAGATGTCGTACTCCAGCCCGAAGAGGCCGTGACTGATGACGCCACGGCGGCCGTACAGCACCACCGTCGCCGTCGCCACGGCGAACGGCGGGCTCACCACCGGCAGCATCGCGATCAGGTGCAGGATCTTCTTGCCGGGCACGTCCAGCCGGGCCTGCACGAAGGCGAACAGGAAGCCCAGCAGGGTGCCGCCGGCGCCGACCAGCGCGCCGAGCACCAGGGTGTTGCGCAGGATGCCCAGGTCCACCTCGGAGGTGAAGAACTCGGCGTAGCGGGGCAGCGCGTCCGGCGCGAAGGCCGTCGCCAGCACGGCGATCAGCGGTACGACCGCGCCGACCGTCACCACCAGCACGCTGACGGCGATCAGCACCCGGACACCCATGTCGGTCTTGCGTCGCCGCCGCTTGGTGGGCGGTGTCGGCGTGGGGGCCGGCGCGGGCTCGGCCAGCAGCACGGTCATGACTTCGGCGCCTGCGCGACTTCGGCGTCGAACCGCTTGTTCAGGGCGGTCTTGGCCTCGCCGGCCGCCACCGCGTCGTACTCGACGAGCTTGATGCTGTCCAACTTGACCACCTTGTCGGAGACCTTCGCGTCCGGGTGGGTGGGGAACTGGTACGCCTTGACGGTCGGGCCGATCTCCTGCGCCTCGGTGGTCAGCGCCCAGTCGATGAACTTCTTGCCGCTGACCGGGTTCTTGGCGCCCTTGACCAGTGCCACGCCGCCGGTCTCGTAGCCGGAGCCCTCGGCGGGGAAGGTCACCTTCAGGTCGGGGAAGCCGGCCTCGATGGTGGCCACGCAGTCGTGCGAGAAGATGACGCCGACGGCCACCTCGCCGCGGGCGGTCATCTGCGCGGGCGCGGCGCCGGACTTGGTGTACTGCAGCACGTTCGGATGCAGCTTGCGCATGTAGTCCAGCCCCTTGCCCTGGTCGCCGCCGGCCAGCTGGACCTGGGTCCAGAGTGCCGTGTAGGCGGTGCCGGAGGTGGAGGGGTGCGCGATGCCGATCTCCTTGGCGAGCTTCGGGTTGTGCAGGTCCGCCCAGGACTGCGGTACCGACAGTCCGCGCTCCGCCAGCACCTTCTGGTTGCTGCAGAAGCCCAGCGCGCCGACGTATACGCCGGTCCACGCGCCGGTGGCGTCCTTGTACTTCACCGGGATCGCGGCGGCGTTCGGAGAGACGTACGGCTCCAGGAGGCTCTCGGCGCTGGCGGCCGAGTAGCCGTCGGCCGGGCCGCCGTACCAGACGTCGAACTCGGCGTTGCCCTTGCCGGCCTTGATCCGGGCGAGTGCCTCGCCGCTGGAGAGCCGGACGAAGTCGGCCTTGAGGCCGCTGGTCTCGCTGAACTTCTTGGTGGTGGCCGCGCACCAGTCCTCGGTGGCGCCGCAGGCGACGTGCACGATACCGCCGTCGGTGGCGGAGTTGTCGGTGCCGGCGTCCTCCCGGGCGCAGCCGGAAGCGGCCAACCCGGTGGCCAGGAGTGCGGCGGTGATCGCGGCCAGCCGGCCCGGGAATCTCGTGGTCACGAGATCAACCTCCATCGTCAAGGTGCATGGCTCTGGTAGAGCAATGTTTCGGTCAGGTTAGGACGATGTGACGGCGCCTCGGTGACATCCACGTGAGCGTCGGTGACGCCCCTGTCACCAACCGGGCGCCGGCCCTCGACCCCGACCCCGTACGGTGGCCGGCACGAGCCTGCGACGTGCGGACGAGGTGGTTGTGATCGACTGGTGGCTGGTGGCGGCGGTCCTGGCCGGGGTCGCCGTCGGCGCGGGCGTCGCGGTCGCGGCACTGCACCGGCGGTCGTCCCGGTTGCGCGCCGAGCTGACCGCGCTGGAACGGCTGGCACAGCGCCGGGCCGACCAGGTGAACGCGCTCAGCCACGAGCTGCGTACCCCGCTCAGCATGATCAAGGGCACGACGGATCTGCTGCTCGAAGGCACCCCCGGGCCGCTCACCCCGGCACAGGAGAAGTTCCTCACGGTGGCCGCGCACCAGTCGACGCAGGTCATCGGGCTCTGCGAGAGCCTGCTGCTGCAGGCGAAGATCGAGGCGGGCCTGTTCACCCCGCGACTGGAGAGGGTGGACGTCGGGGTGGTCGCCCGGGACGTGGTCGCCGCCATGCGTTCGCTCACCGGGCAACGACAGCAGCGGATCACCGTTGACACCCCGCAGGTGATGCCCTGGATCCCGGCGGACCCGCTGCTGCTCACCCAGGCCCTGACCAATCTGCTGTCCAACGCGAGCCGGTTCACCACCACCGGTGGCAGCATCAACGTACGGGTGATGACCATGGACAGCGGCGTGGCCGTGTACGTCACCGACGACGGCGCCGGAATGACCCGCAACGAGCGCGAACGGCTGTTCCGGCGCTTCGCCACCGGGCGCCCGCTCGCCGACGGCACCGGCCTCGGCCTGGTCATCACCAAGACGATAGTGGAGCTACACGGAGGCGAGATCATGGTGCACACCGCGTCGGCGCGCGGCACGACGTTCCTGCTGACCCTGCCGGGCCGGTCGTGACCGCGCCGGCACGGCCCACCGCCCTCGTCGTCGACGACGAGCCGCAGATGGCGGTGATCGTCGAGTTCGCCCTCCAGACGCAGAACTTCCACGTCCTCACCGCCCAGGACGGCGCGACCGCGCTGCACCTGCTCCGGACCAACCAGATCGACCTGGTCATCCTCGACATCATGATGCCGACCATGGACGGGCTGACGCTGTGCGAGCGCATCCGGGCCCGCTCGCAGGTGCCCATCATGATGCTGACCGCGCTCACCCAGCACGAGGACGTCATCCGCGGCCTCGAACACGGCGCCGACGACTACGTCACGAAGCCGTTCCACCCCCGCGAGGTCGCCCTTCGGGCGCAGGCACTGGTCCGCCGGCGCCCCGGCAGCGACAGCGTCATCCGCGTCGGTGACCTGGTCATCGACCCCGGTGCGCAGACCGTCACGCTGCACGACCGCCGGATCGACCTGCCGTTCACCGAACTCAAGCTCCTGGTGCACCTGGCGAACCGGCGCGGCGTGCCGCAGTCCTGGCAGGACCTGCTGCGCACGGTCTGGGGCACGACGGATCTCATCGGCGGCCGGGACGCGGTGAAATCCACCGTGTACCGCCTGCGTTCGCGGCTGTCCGCCCTGCCCGGCGGGGCCGGCTACCTGCGGACGCTGCGCGGCGTCGGCTACTTCATGCCCGACGTCCCGCCGACGTGACGCGCCCGCACCGGCCCGGCGCTGCCGGCGATAGGATCACCGGGCCCCCGCCACCGACCGTACCGCCGGAGCCCCGCTGTCCCCGCAGCCGACCACCCGCCCCGCCCGGCGTGTCCGCCGGGCGCTTGCCGTCGTGTGCCTGCTCCTGGTGGCCGGGCTGCCCGCCGGGTCGTCCACGGTCGGCGACACCGGCCCGGCGACGCTGCGGGTGCTCCAGATGAACCTGTGCAACAGCGGCCGGGCCGGCTGCTACACCGGCCAGGCCGTCGACCGGGCCACCGAGGTGATCACCGCCGAGCGGCCCGACCTGGTCATGCTCAACGAGGTCTGCCGCAACGACGTGGACCGGCTGGGGCGCGCGTTGCGGGCGGCCCGTCGCGGCGGCACCGTGGTGTCCGCGTTCCACGCCGCCGGTGACCGCCCCGCCACCGCGCCCACCCTGTGCAACAACGGCCAGCCGTACGGGATCGGGTTGCTGACCCGCGTCGACGCGGACAACCCCCGCTCCAGCGTGCACCGGGGGACCTATCCGGCGCAGGACCGCGCCGACCCGGAGGAGCGGGTGTGGCTCTGCGTACGGGCCGGTGACGGGCCGCACGCCTGCACCACGCACCTGGCGAACACCAGCGGCGAGGTCGCGCTGGCCCAGTGCGCGCAACTGCTCGGCGCGGTGGTGCCGGCGATCCGGCGGCGGGCCGGTGCCGGGCCGACCGTGCTCGGCGGTGACCTCAACCTGGCCGCCGGGGGCACGCCCGACGTGCGCTCGTGCGTGCCGACGGGCTATCACCGCGTCGACGACGGCGCCCGGCAGCAGATCCTGGCCACGGGCGGCACGATCTGCTGCCACCGGTCGGTGGACATGCGCGGGACGACCGACCATCCGGGGCTGCTGGCGACCCTGACGGTCGAGGCGGGTCGGGCGCCGAACGGGCCGGCCGGGACCGGCGACTGCCCGTCCCGGCCGGCTGTCGGCTCAGGTCACCTGCTCAGCAGCGGTTGCCAGCCGTCGCGGTAGCGCACGCCGTCGGTGGTCAGTCGGATCTGGTCGTGCGGTGTTCCGCGGACCGGCTCGGTCCGGATCGACAGGGGTCGTTCCACCACGACGCAGACGTCCTCGCCTGGCCACCACCAGCCGCAGGACCGGGCCAGGTCGGCCCAGGTGTCGAGGTGTCCGGCCTCGTCGGTGGCGTATCTGGCGAGGCCGAGTCGACGCAGCACGTCGTAGTAGGCGATCCACGACGCGTCCTGCTGCCCGTACCAGCACACCGGCACCGGGCCGTCGACCGCGAGCGCCGCACGCACGGGCAGGTAGTACCCGTGCGCGAGGCTGCGGTGCAGTGCCGTCCGCACGCCCTGGTGCAGCACGACGGCGAGCGGTACGCCGCTGTCGAGTGCCCGCGACGGCGCCAGCTCCGGCCACGGTTCCTTGGTCTTGCGGGCGCGCGCGGGCGACAGCTCGGGGTCGGAGTGAGTGGCGCCGGCGCTCAGCGCGCCGCGCAACCGGGAGACGACCATGGCGATGTCGCTCGCCAGTGGTGGCGCCTCCCGCTGCCGGGGATCCCGGACCCACTCGTGGAGGCCGTCGAGGGTGGGCCAGCCACTGACGAGGGGGCGCGCCTCGGCCGGCGAGTCGACCCACTCGAACCGCGGTCGTGGTCGGGACGCCCGGGCGTAGAGAGCGGTCAGGCACCGCTCGGCGGTCGACCTGTCGGCCGGCTGGGTGGACAGGGCCTGCTCGAGCCATTCCTGGCGGATCCGGTCGGCCTGCTGCCACCGGACGTACGGGTCGCCGCTGCGAACGGCCGGCGGGGTTTCGGCGGCGTCGTCGCGCCGCACGGGGGCGCTCAACGCGCCTGGGCGTCGCCGCCCTTCCGGTAGGAGATCATGAAACCACTGTGGCCGACGCCGTGGCGCGAGCGCAAGGTGGTTTGCGCCAGCGCCCCGTCACGGCCGGTGGGCGACAGTCGCCGTGCGGGACCCCCACGACCCGTTGACGAACGCCTATGGTTGGCGATGTGGCGGACGACGTACGGGGTGTCGCGCCGGCCGGCGAGGCGGACCTCGCGGTACGGCAGCTTCTGCTCGCCGAGATCCAGGGCCGCAACAGCGCGGACGACACCGATCGGCTGCTGGGCTCGCCAGCGGAGACCCGGCTGGTCGCGATGCACCAGCTCCTCGCCGATCTGATGGACACCGTCGCCGACCACGAGTCCACGCACGGGGTGGGCACCTTCCTGGCCGGCTGTCAGGCGGCGTCGGCCCGGTTGAGGCAGGCCCCGGATCCGCACGATCCGCCGGTGGTGGCCCTGCTGGCGTTCCTCTGCCTCAACGTCACCCTCCTGGACCGACGCTTCGAGCCACCCGAGCGGGTCAAGCAGGATGCCTCCGACGACTACTGCCGGGAGCTGTTCCGGACCACGCCGGTGTCCGCGGCGGTCCGAGCCCTCTACCGGCCGGGCGGGCGTCCCGGCGTGAGCCGGCCGATCTCCGAGATCGACCTGCGCCGGTGGCGCGACATCGACTTCGGGTCCCTCGAATACCACCGGGCGGGAACCACCTCCTTCATCCTCCGGGCCACCACCCGCGAACCGGTCGACGAGTCCGGCCTGCATCCCGCGCTGGTGCTCAAGTGCGTGCTGTTCCCGTGGAGCAAGCTGACCTCGGTGGCCCAGGCCACCGACGAGTACGCGGTCCGCTACGGCGCGGCCAACACGCCGAACGTGGTCGTGCATCCCCTCGCGTCGACCGACCAGTGGGTGCTCATGCCCTACCAGGAGGGCGAGACGCTCGGCGACCACCTGATCGATTTCGAGAGTTCCGAGCCGTCCCCGGGCGAGCGGGTGGCCAAGGCCCGCCAGATCGGGCTGCTGCTCACCGAGGCGTTGCACCGGCTGGCGCGCTCGGAGCCGGTCGACGTGAACCACCGGGAACGGCAGCACCTCGACCTGTCACCCGGGAACATCATCCTGTCCGACGGCCGGATCCACTTCATCGATCTCGGCGTCAACCACCTCTACAGCCGCCAGGTCGGCATCGCCGAGCACGACGACGCCGTCTACATCGCGCCCGAGGTGAAGAACCGCGGCCAGTCCGAGGTGGCCGACGTCTACTCGTTGGGGATCATCCTCATCCAGGTGATGGTCGGCAGCCCCGCCCGCGACGGGCGGGTGCCGGACCGGGTCTACGCGGTCAGTCCCACCATCGCCCGGATGCTCGACGACTTCATCGAGGAGCAGCCGAAGGACCGGCTGCTGCTCCTGCCGGACCGGCCGTTCCGGTTCGACGACCTGCGCCGGATGATGACGGTCACCTTCGACCTGGCCGCGCAGGAGTCGGAGGCGAGCCGGTCGGCGTTGCGACGTTGGGCCGCGCGGCTCGCACCCGCCTCCCGGGAGGTCAGGACCCAGTACCGGCAGCTCAGGGTGGCCCGGGCGGCCAACGTCACCCACGACACGTACCTGATGGGGTTCGCGTTGGTCGCCACCGCCTGCTGGTGGTTCATCTGCGCCAAGACCGCCCTGTGGAAGGTCGACGACGTGTTGACCTTCTCGAACAAGCCGCTCCCCCCGGGAGACCTGCGGGCGGCCGTGATCATCGGGTTCTGCCAGGCGCTGGTCGGGGCGAAGTACTACCAGAGCGTGCTGGCCCGGCTCACCGCACGACACATCCCCGGCGCCCTGGCCCGCGTGACGGAGGTCGCCGTCCGCGCCATGTGCGTCGTCGCGTTGCCGACCGTGCTGCTGTCGGTGTTCTGGAAACCCGCCCTCTGGGCGTGGGGGTGCGCCGCCGGGGCAGTGGCCGTCTCGGTGACCAACCTCCTGCTCCTGCTGCTCAGCCGGCGGATCCTGCGCGCCGGGGCGACCAGCGGCCTGTCGACCGTGCCGCCGGCCAGCAGCGGCGTGGCCCGGGGCTTCGAACAGTGGTGGTGGACCATGCTGCTGTACGCGGCGGTCATCTGCGTCATCGCGGTCGGTCTGCAGGCCGGCTTCCTGCACGACCGCGACGCGTACGTCTTCGGCCTGGTCCTGATCAGTGTCGGCATCCACTACGTGTCCAAGTTCGTCACCGCCGGCTACGAGGTGCGCGGTGGCCTGTCGCGGGCACTGTCGGTGGGGGAGCGGCTGTCCGCCCTGCACCGGGCCGACCCGGCGCGGGTCAGGAACTGGCCGCCCCGTCTCGTCGCGCCCCGGCGGCCCGCCGAGCCGGCGGCCGGCTGACGCCGCCGGGGGGCCTGAGGGGCACCGGGCCGCCCGTCACACCACGTCGGACACCCGGGTCAGGTTGGTCCGCTGCCAGTTGTCGTCACCGAGGGCGCGCGACAGCAACTGGATGTTGCCGTTCGCCGCCGTGTAGGTGAGGTGTAGCCGGTCATCACCCAGCCACACCGACAGCAGGCTACGGCCCACCGGCGGCATGCCGTCGATCTGCACCTGCTCGGCCTGCCAGGTGTCACCGTCCCCGGTGAGTTGCCACAGCCCGCCGGCGAAGTCGGCGAAGACGAGCAGCCAGGTGTCGGCGGCACCGTCCGCGCCCGGCAGCCGGTGCACGGCCGACGCACTGCACTCCGGCAGGCCGAGTTCCGCGGTCAACGAGCGGGTGTGCCAGGCGCCGTCGTCACCCACCGCGTACATTCGGATGTCCTGCCGGTGGTCGAGACCGAACACCCGGTGCCGCTCGCCGGCCCGGTGCTCGCCCCACACCGGCATCATGGTCAACGGCAGCGGGTTCTCCGCCTGGGTGGCCCAGGTGAGGGAGATCTGCTCCCAACCCTGCGGGCCCTCCCACAGCATCCGCAGGTGCTCCTCGGCGTCCCGGTAGACGATCACGTCCAGGCCGGTCACGCCGTCGACGTACCCGAAGGGGGTGCCGTCGGCCACGGCCGCGCCCTCGACCGACACGTCCTGCCAGACCCAGCCCTGCCCGGCGGCCTGGGACAGCCGCACCGTCCGGCCGTCCGTGGCGCTGTACACGATCCGCTGGGTGTCGCCGTTGCGGTAGGCGTGCGGGCCGTACCGCACGGCGGGCGGGCCACCGCTGTCCGTGGTCAGGTCGGCCCACCACCACCGGCCCTGGTCGTACCAGATCTGGTGGACACGGCCGCCGTCGCCCGCGTACACGTAGGACGGGACACCGTCGTGGGCGAAGAACGCCGACGGGGCGCTGCCGCGGCTCATCCGGGGTGCGCCCACCTCCCGGGTGAGGCGGGTCCACGTCCACCCGTCGCCCTCGGGATGGTGCACCACGAGGTGCCGCTCGCAGTCGGAGTAGGCGACATGGTCGACACCGGGAAGCACCCGTAGGCCGACGCCGTCGGTGAACGGCAGCCGCCCGTACACGGCGAACAGGCCGTTGCGGTCGTCGGACTTGGGCACCCGGTACCAGCTCGCGTTGCGGTGCATCACGTTGCCGCTCTTGCCGTGGTGGAGCCCGAACGCGTGGCCGATCTCGTGCGTGGCGACGTGCCGGAAGTCCGGCCCGTACTGGTCGACGTCGAAGTAGCCGTGCGCGTCCCAACCGATCCTGCGGTTGAAGACGACAGGCAGTTGCCCGCCCTCGCTCGGCCAGCCGGGAGCGGCGCCCCACTTGGTCACCGCGTACACGGTGCGGAACCAGCCGGTGTCGTGGAAGACCGGGTCGTCGCCGACGGAGAAGACGATGTCCGCCTCGGCCGGGTCGAGGACCCGGGTGAACTCGAACGGCCCGTTCCAGTTCTCGCCCAGCACCGCGCGCCACTGCTCGAACGACACCTTGATCAGTTCGTGCTTCAGTTCGTCGGTGAAGTCGTCGCGGGCGCGCGGCATGGACATGTCACCGAGGTGGTAGGTCAGGTTCGTGTGCCGGAAGTGGTGCCCCTCCAGGACGAAACCCGTAGCGGTCGTCCGGTCCGGGTTGCCGCAGCCGGGCGCGGTCAGGTGGGCGGCGGTGACGGCGTCCGGCCGGCCGGTCACCGGCAGCTCGTGGAACGTCTGGTAGGCGCGGATCGCCGCGCCCAGCCCGGCCGTGGGGGCGAAGCCCGCCTCGCTGAGCAGTGTCGCCACGGCGTCCAGTGGCAGGGCCGCGACGTCCGGCCGGATCAGTGACACGGTGCCGTCCACCGCGTCGCCCACGTACGCCGTCCCGTCGGCGGTGACCGCGACCGCGTACGGGGCGTGCCCGGTGGTGATCGGGTCCAGCGTGCGCGGCGCGTACGGGTTGACGGCGTCGACGAGCTGCACGCCCTTGTCGGTCGCCGCCCAGGCGCGGGACAGCCCGGGGACGGCCGCCAGATCGCGGACGCCGGCGGCGGTACGCACGGAGCCGAGCCGTTCACCGGTGTCCGGGTGGTGCACGCCGGCCAGTGGGTGCACCGTCCCGCCGCCGAGGGCTCCCACGTAGATCATTGCGTCGTGGGCGACGGCCACGGCGCCCGGTTGCAGGTGCGCGGGCCCGATCGGCGACACGGTCAGCGTCCCGTCGGGGCGCAGCACGGCCAGCGCGTCGTCGGCCGGCACGAGGCCCTTGACGTACAGCGTCGCGTAGACGGTGCCGTCGGCGGCCACCGCGAGCCGGATCGGCGCCGACGGCAGCGGCACCACGCGTCGCCGCGTCGGGTCCGCCAGCTCGATCAGGTGCAGCCGCTTGTGCGCCCAGTCGGCGATGTACAGCAGGTCGGCGGTCGGGTCCACGGCGATCGCGATCAATCCGAAGCCGATCGGGATGTCGGTGACCGTCCCGGTGGCCAGGTCGCACCGGGAGACGCTGTAGCTCTGCACGCCCCGGTTCATCACGTACGCCTGCCCCCGGCCGGGGTGCCAGGCCACCGCGCGCGGCTCGTGGCCGACCGGCAGGGACGGGCGGACCGGGGCGAGGGTACGCGGGTCGAGCACGTGCAGCCGACCCGCGCCGGACGCCGGGTAGTGGGTGACGAGCAGCGCCGAGCCGGTGTCGGCGATGGCGTGCACCGAGCCGGGATCTGCGGTGCTGCCGAGGGCGACCTGGAGTTGCGGCGGCGACGGGGGAGCGGGAGTCGTCATGACCGTCCTCCGGTGACGGGGATGCTTCCCTACCCACCGTAAACAAGGGTCACTGACCTGGGGTTTCTTCGTCGTTGATCCGGCAGTGCCGGTGCGTTCGGGGCGCGGGTCGCCGTGCGCGCGGCCGTGGCCCCTTGCCCCGGCGGGTGGGTCCGCGTAGGAAGGACACCACGCCACCCCCGCCGTCGACCCCCCCCGTGTCGACCTACCGTCCGATGTCGAAGGAGACGTGCGTGCGCACACCCAGACGGCTCCGCCTCGCCGTGTCCGTGCTGGCGACCACCGCCGCCGTGTTGCTCGGCGCGGGCGCCACCGCCGCGCCGCCAGCCGTTCCCGCGCCGGCCGGACCCGGCTCCTGCGACCCGATCGACCCGGCGGCCTGCCTGCTGCCGTTCCCGAACGACTACTTCACCGTGCCGGACCGGACCAGCGCCACCGGCAAGCGGGTGCGGCTCGCGGCCTCGGCGATGCCCGCCAACACGCTCGGCACCCCGATCGACCCGACGGAGTGGAACCGGCAGGACGGGTTCAGCCCTGGCTCGCCGATCCTGGTGCGGGTGCCCGGGCTGGACGCCGCGCGGACGCGGATCGCGCCGGTCACCGACGTCGGCCGCTCCCTGGCACCGGACGCGCCGATCGTGCTGCTCGACGCCCGCACCGGCCGGCGCACCCCGTACTGGGCCGAGTTGGACGCGCACGCGGCCGGCCGGCCGGACCGGCAGGTCCTGATCGTCCGGCCGGCGGTGGCGCTGACCGAGGGCACCCGGTACGTCGTCGGCCTGCGGGGCATGCGCGACGGCGACGGCGCGGTGATCGGGGCCCCGAGGGCGTTCCGGAAGTACGTCACCGGCGCCGGGCTCGACCGCCGGGACCGGCGCGCACCGCAGATGAAGCGGATCCTCGCCGACCTGAGCCGGGCCGGAGTCAAGCGGCACAGCCTCTACCTGGCGTGGGACTTCACCGTGGCCAGCCGGCACGGGCTGACCGGGCGGATGCTGGCGATCCGGGACGGCGCGTTCGCCTCGCTCGGCCGGGCCGCGCCGTCGTTCACCGTCAGCCAGGTGACCGACTACCGGCCGGAGCAGGACCCGTTGATCGCCCGGCAGGTGACCGGCAGCGTCACCGTGCCGTCCTATCTCACCGGCGGGGGCGGGCCCGGCTCGCGGCTGCACTACGGGCCGGCCGGCGGCGACGGAACCCCGCCGACGCCGAACGCCCTGCCCACCCCGTCGGGCGCGACGGTGGCGGCGGATTTCGTCTGCAACATCCCGCGCAGCGCCTCCGCCGCGAAGCCGGCGCACCTGTCGCTCTACGGCCACGGCCTGCTCGGCCGGCCGACCGAGATCAACGCCGGCAACGTCAAGACGATGTCGCACACGTACGACTTCACGTTCTGCGCGACAAGTTGGATCGGCATGGCCGCCGCCGACGTGCCGTTCGTGGCCGGTGCCTTCACCGACCTCAGCGCGTTCCCGGCGGTGGCCGACCGGCTCCAGCAGAGTTTCCTGAACTTCCTCTTCCTGGGCCGGGCGATGATCCACCGCGACGGGTTCGCCGCCCACCCGGCCTTCCGGGACGCCGCCGCGCGACCACTTGTCGACGTGGCCGGCGGCCTGCACTACGACGGCAACAGCCAGGGCGGCATCAACGGCGGCGCGCTGACCGCCATCGCCCAGGACTGGACCCGGTCGGTGCTCG
The DNA here is from genome assembly GCF_049841795.1 of Micromonospora sp. DT31. Taxonomy (NCBI): domain Bacteria; kingdom Bacillati; phylum Actinomycetota; class Actinomycetes; order Micromonosporales; family Micromonosporaceae; genus Micromonospora; species Micromonospora sp. DT31. The sequence goes on from NZ_JBNCKZ010000001.1 coordinate 130,922, forward strand.
GCGTGCCCGCGATGAACTACTCGACGCTGCTGCAACGAAGCCGGGACTTCGCCCCGTTCCAGGCGGTGATGGACGGCAGCTACCCGGACCGGGTCGACCAGCAGCTCATCCTCGCGCTGCTGCAGATGTTGTGGGACCGGTCCGAGGCCAACGGGTACGCCCAGCACATGACCGACCGCCCACTGCCGCGCACCCCGGCACACCGGGTGCTGATGCACGTGGCGTTCGCCGACCAACAGGTGTCGACCGTCGCGGCGGAGGTGCAGGCGCGCACCATCGGGGCCCGTCTGCACACGCCGGCGCTCGCCGCCGGCTGGTCCCCGGACGTGCGGCCGTTCTGGGGCATCGCGCCGATCCGCAGTTACCCGTACGCCGGGTCGGCGATGGTGGTGTGGAACAGCGGGGCGGCGTACGCGCCACCGTCGACGAACCTGGCCCCGGTGGGGCCGGAGTACGGCCAGGATTCGCACGAGTTCCCGCGCGCGCAGGCCGGCGCGCAGCGGCAGAAGGCGGTGTTCCTGCTCACCGGCAAGGTGATCGATGTCTGCGGGGGACAACCCTGCCCGTGACCGGCGTCGACGCGTCGCGAAGCCCACGAGCCCCGAACCAGTATCCTAGGACGACCTAGGGGGTGTGTCCCCGGGCGCGGCGCCACCACGGTGCCCGGAAAAGCGCGGGCGGTCCGGTGATCATCCGCGGTATCGTGGCCCGGCCGGCCGCGGGACTCCGGTGCGACTTCCGGAACCCGCCTCTGAAGCGATGCTTCGCAGTTCGTGCCCCCGATCCCCGGCCGGCCCCATCGGCCCTGCGCGGAAGGCTGACTCGCGGTCATGTCACGGGCGGATCGGGTCGCGTGCGAGGACGTGGTCATGTTCGTCAACGCCGCGGTCGCCGCGACGGCGCAACGCGAGTTCCGCTCCGCAGCCGGCACGCAGCGCCTGTCGTTGGCGTTCCTGCACGAGTACGTGCTGGGCAACTACCGCGACCTGTACGCCGCGACCCTGGCCCTCGACGTCAACCACCTCAACACCGCGATGGTCGTGACGAACCTGCTGCGCACGGCGGGGGAGGCGAGCGGCACCCAGCGCGTCGTGGAGGGACGCCTGATCGCGGCGCGGTTGCGGTCGCTGCCACCGCAGCGGGTGTACGGCGTGTTCCGCGACCTGCGCCGGCTGGGGATCAACAACCGGCGGACCCGCGCCATCGTGCGCGACTGGGTGGCGACCCGACCGGACCTGGCCCTCGACGCGGTCAAGTACCGCCGTTCCCTGTCGGTCGCCGCCCGCCACGCCCACCTGCGCCTGCCCGACGAGGTCGGTACGGCCCTGTTCGACTGGCGCCGCCCGAAGCGCTACGCCACACCGATCCTGGAGGCGTGGCGCCGCGCCCACTACGAGCAGCGGGCCCTCTACGACCTGCCGTACACCGTCGCCGAGGGACTGGCCGCCCGACACGGCATCGACCGGGCCCGGTTCCTGTCCGGCATCGCGCCCAGGCTCACCGCCGGCGAACGGCTGCGGTTGCAGGGAAGCGCCCACCGGCACCGGGTCGACGCGGTGGCCATGGACCTGGCCACCGCGCCCCTGACCCGCCTCGCGATCTACGTGCTGTCCCTGCCGCGCCCGGAACGCGCCCGGCGCCGCGACGAGCTGACCGGCGCGCTGCGGGCGGCTGCGCGCCGGGCCGCGCGCGGGCAGGCGCGCACCTGGGGCCGGGTGGTGGCCGTGCTCGACGACAGCTACTCGGCCGCCGGCTCCGCCGTGAAGCGCCGCCGGCCGCTCGCCGTCGCCCTGGCCACGCACTATCTCCTGGAGACACTCGCCGTCGACTACACCGGGCTGTGGCTGCACCACCGCGGCGACCCGCTGCTGGTGCACCCCGTCGGCGCCACCGGGCTCGGCGCGCGTGTCGTGGACGCCCTGGAACGCCGACCCGACCGGCTCGTCATCGTCTCCGACGGCGGGGACAACAACCCGCCCGGGCTGGCCGCCGAGGTGTTGCGGGTCTGGCGTACCCGCCTCGATCCCGATCAGGGCACGAGCGTCGTGCACCTCAACCCGGTGTACGACGCCGAGACCTTCGACGTCCGCCGCCTCGCCCCGGGTGTGGCCACCGTGGGTGTCCGGGACGCCGAGGACGCGGCCGCGCTCGTCGAACTGGCCCGCTTCGCCACCGGCGACGCCGGCTTCGCCGAGTTGCGCCAGCACCTCGCCGACCGGGTCGAACGGTTCCTCGACGTTCGGGAGGCGGCGTCGTGACGGCCGTCCCGGCCGGCGTCGACCTGAGCGGGTTGACCGCCGGCCCCGCCCAGACGTGGGGCGCGGTCCGTCTCGTCCCGCTGCTGCGGCCGGCCCCGATCACCGACCTGCGGCTGCACGCCCGGCTCTACGACCCCGACGAACTGTCGGTCGTCCGCACCGGCCCACGGACGGCGTACGTGTCGTACGTCCCGCACGCGTTCGTCGCCACCTGGACCGACGACGCCACACCGGCCGCCGCGTACGGCACCCAGCTGCGCGACCCCGCCGACACCGACCCGCCCGCCGGCATCCGGTTGGCGTTCCGCCGCCGGCTGGCGCGCCGCGAGGACCGGCACCGGCTGCGTTTCCTGCCGTTGCACCTGGCCCTGGAGGGCTACCTCGCGCTCCAGTTCGGCGGCCCGCCGATCGCCTGGCAGGAATGGACCCGCGACGCCGTCACCCGTGGCCTGTCCCCGCGCGTGGAGGCCAGCTACACCGGCACCGCGATCACCGGCCTCGATGACGCGCTGCGCGTCTTCGAGATCCATCCCGACCAGTGCGGCATGGTGCTCTACCTCGCCGACGCCCTCGCCGCCACGTTCGTCGTCCCGCACCCGGACGACTACCGCGCCCTGCACCCCACGCTTCTACGCGACTTCTACGGCGAGCAGCTGTTCCACTACGCCCACCTGTACCCGGCCGTACCCGACTTCGTCTCCCGCCTCGACGACAGCCGCATCGCCACGGTGGCGCACCTGCGCGCCCAGCTGGCCCGGGTGGACGCCGACTGGACGGCCTTCCACGCGGTCATGGCCGACGGCCTTCTCTCCGCGCGACGCCGCACCGTCACCCCGGTGCGACGGATGGGTCGTTTCACCCTGTCCCGGTTCCTTCCCGACTTCGACCCGGACGCCGAAAACCACATCGGCGAGGCCATCACCGACGAGACCGGCCGGACGGCCTACCTCAGGACGTACCGGCTGTCGGCCGCGCAGACCCGCCGCGGCCACCTGCTGTCCCGACTGGCCGCCACCGACTGGGACCTCGACGCCACCGCCGTGGCGCTGCGCACCGACCGGGACGGGCTGGTCCAGCGCCTCGACCGCGCCGGCTTCGGGCACCTGCTCCGCCCGGACATCATCGACGCGTGTCGCAGGCACGCCCGGGAACGGCGTGGCCGGAGGCGATGAGGTCGATCAGGTGGGTCGGCCCAGCCGGATCGGCAGCAGGATACGGGGGCCACGGATGTCGTGGACGTTGCGCATCATCGCGCCGTCGTGCGGCGGGTAGAAGTGCGACTCCCACGTGTCGGATCTCGCCCCGGTGTCAGGTCCGTCGGGAACGGAGGGCGCTGCTCGTGGCGGGAGTCTCGCAGCGCTGCTTCTCGCACACGGCGCAGGTACTCGGCTTCGTCGATCGCGCCGCGCGTTTCGTCCACCCGGAAAGGGGGCCTACATCTTTCGGCCGTTCGGGTTGCAGTCCACGGTGTCGGGCGGGCCGGTCCAGGCCGCACGTGGCGCAGCCCGTCGTTACGTGGAATGGCTCAACGACTGCTTCGCCCGTGCTCGTGGTCAGGAAACGTGCCCGCGTACGGATGAAGGCAGCCCGCCGGCGTACTGCCGCAGGTGCGGTACTCCATTCGCAGTATTCGTCGCGACCGATTCCATCGGGCATGATGTAGCTGCTCACGACCTGCGGTCGGGCGGCCCGCAGGCCGTCGTCGGCTGCTGTCGTGGCGCATCGTCGTCGGCGGAGAACGGTTCTCCGCAGGCGCGCGTAAATGCCGTACCGGACGGGACGAAAAGCCGCTCCGCTCGATTAGGGTGCGATTATGCGAAGTGGACTGCGCGATGTCTGGGCGCGGTGGAGAAGCGGGGTCGTCGCGGTGGGTGTGGCGCTGGTGCTGCTGGCCGGCGCGTGGACCGGTGGCAGTCCCGCCGGTGGCGGTGCGCCGCTCGGCTACGTGCTGGTGGCGGCCGGCGGTCTGGCGTTGGCTGCCGGCCGCCGTGCGCCGGTCTTGGTTCTGGTGGTGACCGGGCTGTGCGTGGTGGGCTACAACGCGGTCGGCTTCCCGGTGCCCGCCGTGGCGTACCTGTTCGCGGTGTATGCCGCGGTCCGGGCCGGGCACCGGCTCGTCACCCTGGTGGTGAGCGTCGTCCTGCTGGCCGTCCTGCCACTGGCGATCATGGCTTCCCCGGCGGACGGGGCTCTGCGGGAAGCACTCGCGCAGTCCCGCGGTGTCCTGGAACTGGCCTGGCTGATCGCCGCCGCCGCGGCGGGCGAGGCGCTGCGCCAGGCCGAGCGGCGGGCGGACGAGGCCGAGCGCACCCGGGAGGAGGCCGCGCGGCTGCGGGCGACCGAGGAAAGGCTGCACATCGCCCGGGAACTCCACGACTCGCTCACCCACCAGATCTCGATCGTCAAGGTGCAGGCGGAGGTCGCGGTCCACCTCGCGCGTAAGCGGGGTGAGCACGTGCCGGAGTCGTTGCTGGCGATCCAGGAGGCCGGCCGGGCGGCGACCCGGGAGCTGCGGGCGACCCTGGAGACGCTGCGCGACCCGACGACGCCCCCGCCGTACGGGCTCGACCACCTTCCGGAACTGCTCGCCGGGGCCGAGAAGATCGGTCTGGCCGCCACGTTGACGATCGAGGGGGATCGGCAGGACGTGCCGGAGGCGGTGGGCCGCACCGCCTACCGGATCGTTCAGGAGTCGCTCACCAACACCGCCCGCCACGCGTCCGCCGCCGCCGCGTCGGTGCGTATCCACTGCCGGCCGGACGGTGTGACCGTCCGGGTCGACGACGACGGCACGGCCGAGCCGGGCGCCGCTCCGGTGCCCGGCGTCGGGCTGCTCGGCATGCAGGAACGGGTCGTCGCGCTGGGCGGCCGGTTGCGGGCGGAGCCGCGTACCGGTGGCGGGTTCAGCGTCCAGGCGGAACTGCCGGTGGTGCGCGTCTCATGATCCGGGCTCTGCTGCTCGACGACCAGCCGCTGCTGCGCAGCGGGTTCCGGGCGCTTCTCGACGCCGAGGACGACATCGAGGTGGTGGCCGAGGCCGGTGACGGCCGGGCGGGCCTGGCCCTGGCCCGCAGCCACCTACCCGACCTCGCCCTGGTCGACATCCAGATGCCGGTCATGGACGGCATCGAGACGACCCGGCAGATCGTCGCGGATCCGCGACTGGCCGGGGTACGCGTGGTCATCCTCACGAACTACGGCCTCGACGAGTACGTCTTCCACGCCTTGCGTGCCGGTGCCGCCGGGTTCCTGGTCAAGGACATCGAGCCGGGCGACCTGCTGCACGCGGTCCGGGTCGCGGTGCGCGGTGACGCCCTGCTCGCGCCGTCGATCACCCGCATGTTGATCGACAGGTACGTCGCGGAGCCCCGCCCGGCGCACGCCCTGCCCGGCCTGTCCGAGCTGACCAACCGGGAACGTGAGGCGGTGGCGCTGGCCGCCCGGGGCCTGTCCAACGACGAGATCGCCGACCACATGGTGATCAGCCCGTTGACCGCGAAGACCCACCTCAACCGGGCCATGGCCAAGCTGCGGGCGCGCGACCGCGCGCAGCTGGTGGTCTTCGCCTACGAGGCGGGTCTGGTCGCCCCGGGGCGACTGTGAGCCGCGTTACCTCTCGCCGGGGCGGGAATCATGCCGGCCGCCGCGCATTTGAAGCAAGGTGTGACTGTCGCACCCTCTTCCGCCCGGCCGCAGCCTGACCGGGGCGGGGATCGCCCGATGACCGATGCCGCCGTCGACGCGCGGACGACCGCCGCGCCGACGCCCGGCGACCTGATGAGTCGCGGGCAGCGGCTGCGGCTGGTGGTGGTCCTCGGTTCGCTGATCGCCGTGGGTCCGCTGACCATCGACATGTACCTGCCCGCGCTGCCGGCGATCGTCGCGGACTTCGCGACCACCTCGGCGGCGGTCCAGTTGACGCTGACCGGCACGCTCGCCGGCCTGGCGGCCGGGCAGTTGCTGATCGGGCCGTTGTCCGACGCCGTCGGGCGGCGCCGCCCGCTGATCGCCGGTCTCCTGCTGCACGTGGTGGCGTCGGTGCTGTGCGTGGTCGCGCCGAACATCGCCGTCCTCGGCGTACTGCGGGTGGTGCAGGGCCTGGGCGTGGCCGCCACCGCGGTGGTGGCGATGGCGGTGGTCCGTGACCTGTTCAGCGGTTCGGCCTTCGCCACCATGCTGTCCCGGTTGCTGCTGGTGATGGGCGCGGCGCCGGTGCTCGCTCCGACCCTCGGCGGCGGCGTCCTGCGCTGGACGGACTGGCGTGGCGTGTTCGTCACCCTGGCCGTCTTCGGGGTGCTGCTGATCGCGGTCGCCGCGTTCGGCCTGCCGGAGACGTTGCCGGCCGCACGTCGGCGGCGCGGCGGTGTGCTGGCGACCCTGTCGCTGTACCGCACGCTGCTGCGGGACCGCATCTTCGTCGGCCTGGTCGTGGTCGCCGGCCTGGCCATGGCGGCGCTGTTCGCGTACGTGGCCGGGTCGTCGTTCGTCCTCCAGGACGGGTACGGCCTCGACGAGCAGCAGTTCGGCCTGGCGTTCGGCGCGGGCGCGGTGGGGCTGATCGCGGCGACGCAGTACAACGTGCGGTTGTTGCGCCGCTATTCCTCCCAGCGGATCCTCGTGGTCGCCCTGGTCGCGGGGACGCTTGCCGGGCTGGCCCTGGTGGTGTTCGCCGCGACCGGTTTCGGTGGGCTGCCCGCGCTCCTGGGCTCGTTGTGGGCGGTGCTCGCCGCGGCCGGCCTGGCCATGCCGAACGCCCCCGCGCTGGCGCTGTCCCGCCACGGTGAGGCGGCCGGGACCGCGTCGGCCCTGCTGGGCGCCGTGCAGTTCGGCGTCGGCGCGGTGGCTGCGCCGCTGGTGGGGATGCTGGGCACCGGGGCGTTGGCGATGGCTCTGGTGGTGGCCGGTGGCATGGTGGCGGCGCTGGCGGTGCTGCTCGTCGTCGTCCGGCCGGCCCGCCTCGCCGGCCTGGAGCCGGTGCCGGCGGCGGTGGTCGCGCACTGACCCCGGCGGGAGGGTAGCTGCCGTTCCCGGTGCCCTGGACCCGAAGTTGGTGGCCTGGCCGGCGGCCGCCCGCCCGTCGTAGCTCTGGTTCACGACCGTGACCGTGCCGCTAGGGACGGTGGTCAGCGCTGGCCACTGGTAAAGGATCGGCGTGGGCGCGTCGACCGCCTGGCTGCGGTCCCCACAGGCGAATCGGACGGGAGCTGTTGCGGTTACTGTCACCGCTGCAGCGAAAGACGTCAATATTCCACCCTCGTTGTCGGTATGCCCTGCCCGTGACCGGAATCGGAAACCGTGGCTCGGGTGTGATCGCGGTTGAACCGTGGGCCGGCCAGTCCGTAGTGAGCCGGACGGCAGGATGACGGTGGCGAAAGACAGGGAGGGCGACGGGTGCGGATGCGGCGAGCCGTTCAGGCGGTGCTGGTGCTGGTCGGGATCTGGCTGGCGCCGGCCGCTTCGGCGCACGCCGCGCCAGCGGAGACCGGCCGGTACTACGTGGTCGGCCCGCCGGTCGACGGACAACGGGAGTACCTGTACGCCATCGCGGTGCGTACGCTCGGCAACGGCAACCGCTACCGAGAGATCGTCGGCCTGAACATCGGCCGGGCCCAGCCGGACGGTGAGATGTTCACCGATGGGCTGACGCTGAACCCGGGCTGGGTGCTCGTCCTGCCCCGGGACGCGAGGGGCCAGGGCGTACGCGTCGGCCCGTTGCCCCGCACCGGCGGCCGGACCACCCCGCCGGTGGCCCGGACGCCGGCCGCCGAGCGGTCCACGCCCCCGCCTACCGCGGCCGCTCCGGCCCGTACCACGGGCGCGCCCACCCGGGTCCCGCCATCCACACCGGCACGGCCTCCGGCCACCGCGCAGGCGGCCGCGCCCCCGCCACAGAGGTCGACGACCCTGGACGGCGCCAACCCGCTGGTGATCCGGCTCGGTGCGGGCGTCCTGTCGGTGCTGCTCGTGGTGGCGGCAATCGTGCTGCTGCGCCCGCTGCGTTCGGGTCGACGCCTGTCCGTGGTCGGCGACGACGGGCCGTGGCCGCCCGAACGGCACCACACGCCTGCTCCCGCCGACCGCGCACCGGGCGCACCGGCGCTGTCGGACGACACAACGACGCCACTGGAGCCCGCCGCACCGACCCCACCTGCGGTGACCGCGGCCCCCCCGGCCCGGGGCGCCGGGGCCCCCGGGGGGGGGGGGGTCGACGCCGGCTGGGGGCGCGCCCCCCCCGCCCCCCCGCCCCCCCCCCCCCCCCGCCCCCCCCCGGCCGGTCGCACCACCGGAAGGGTCGGCCCCGGACACGCCGCGCCCACCGTTGCCGGGCGGGAACGAGGCGCCGTACCTCACCGCCGATCTGGACACCGACGTCGGCCCGGCCCGGGTCAGGCTGGTCGGGGTGGCCGCCGGCCGGGGCGTGCCGCCGTACGCCTGGCTGGGCCCGGAGGACGCGGCGCCACCCGCGGTGCTGCCGTTGGTGCTCGGACGCAGTGGTCCGTGGCGCCTGCACGTCGATCTCGCCCGGGTGCCCGATGTGCTCACGCTCGTCGGGCCGGTGGACATCTGTGGCCGAGCCGCCGCGATGCTCGCCGGGTCTCTGTCGGCCGCCGGTGTCGGTGTGGCGGTCGTGGGGGACGCGCTGGGAGCGCAGCCGCCGGTCGGCTTCCGACGGCTGCCCGGCCTGCCCGATCCGCCGGGGCCCGGAGGCAAGCTGCCGGAGCCGTGCGTGGTGTTCACCGCCGGTCCGCCGCCGGCCGGAGCGCGTGGGCTCGCCGCCGCCACCGGAGGGCGGTGCGTGCCCGTGGTGCTCGGACCGGTCCCAGCGGGACGCTGGTCGCTTCAGCTCGACGTGGACGCAGATCCGGTCGGCGCGGACTGAACGCCGCGCAGCACCACGGGCAGCGATCCCGCGGCCACCCCGGTCATCGCCTCCCACACCCCCTCGCGTGCCAGGTGGACCCGGTCCACCTGCACCCGGTCGTAGGACCGGCTGCTGAGGAGCAACTCGACCCCGGCCCGCCGTAGTCGTTCCGCCCGCCCGCGGACCAACGGCAGGCTGGCGAGAGCGTCGGCGGTGGTGCCGATGTCGACCGTGCGGCCCCGTGGCACCCGCACCTCCACGAGCAGCCGGCCGGGCCGCGCAGCCGGCCGCCTGCGGAACAGCGGCAACCAACCCGGTGCCAGGCCGCGGGACCGGGTCGGCAGCAGCGCGTACGCCCGTCGGGTGCCGTGCGCCGGCCACCGGCTCACGTCATGCGGCAGCCCGCCCACCGACGCGCCTGCCGGCGCGGAGCGGATCCGCAGTGGCCCGTCGGCTAGCCCTTCAACCGGCCGGAACCGGCCGTCGTCGATCTGCCGGTACCCGTCGCGCACCCGCGTCCGGTCCAGCCGGCCGGCCGGCAGCAGGTAGGTGTCCGGTGCCCCGAGTAGGTACTGCAGCCGTGCCGGGATGTGGGAACGCAACGCCTGCACCGGGATCGCGCCGCCGGGTTCGATGCACACCCGCAGGAGATCGGCCCGGCGCGGCGCGGCGCGCGGGTCCAGGTAGGCGACGAGAAAGAGCTCGGGACTGGGTACGCCTTCGGTCGCGGCCCGGGCAAGGCCGCCGTCGACCGGCACGAACGCCTCGAAGGCGGTGGCGGTTACCTGCTGGCCGGGGCGCAGCCAGGGCGGCCCGTACCGGCCGGCGCGGCGGCGCTCGGCGGCCAGCGTGGGGCGGACGGAGGAGGCCGGGACAGCGACCTCACCGCCGGCCGACGTCATGGCGGCCGGCGCGTCGGCTTCGGCGTCGACAGCCACCACGATCCGCTCCCGCGCCGACCGGAGCATCAGCCGGCCGTCGGGGGTGGCATGGACGGTCGGCTGGTTGTCGGCGTAGCGCGGGCGGTGGGCCTGCCAGGCCGCCACGCCACCCGCCGCGTCGAGCGCGCGCAGGTGGCGATCGCCGCCGACGAGTTCCGCCCGCCCTCCCGGCGGCGGCGTCCAGACCGTCGCGCCGGTCGTCTCGGCCAGTTCGGTGGCCTGCGACACGAGCTTCGCCTGCTCGTCCGACTCGGACGGCCAGGTGAGCCACAGTCGCAGGTCAGCGCCGTAGAGCGGCAGCTCACCCAGGAGCGCGGCGAGGTGGCCGGCGTCGCGCACCTGCTGCGTGCCGCTGTAGTCGCCGATCAGGAAGCCGCCGGAGCGGGCCGTGACGGAGACCGTCACCAGGTCCGCCGCGGTGGCGCCGAGCCGGTGGGCGGTGGCCCGGCGGGACACGAAGTCCGCCCGGGTGGCCAGTGCCACACCGGTGCCCAGGGGCAGGTTGACCACCCCGGTCCGGGGTCGGACCAGGCCGTCCTGCACGGCGAACCAACCGGGCAGCGGAGTGGCGAGGTCGGGGGGTTGCAGCACCAGCCAGTCCATCGGTTGGCGGGTGACCCGGTCCAGTGGCAGCGCGTGCAGCGGACCGTTGTCGGTGTTGGGAGCGGGGCCGGCCAGCACCTGCCTGATGTCCGCGCCGTCCGGGCTGACCAGCACGTCGTGCCCCAGCAGCCCGGCCACCTCGGTGAACAGCTCGGCATGGCGGGCGCCGTCGTCGGTCAGGATACGCACGTCGTCCGCGGCGTCCCCGGTGCGCCGCACCAGGTCCGCCACGGCGGCCGCGTCCAGCGGGCGATCCGGTTCGGCGGGAAGCGCCGGCCTGCCCCGGGGACCGCAGACCAACCACAGATCCAGCAGGCCGGGGACCCGCCGGTGCCGGCGCGGGTCGAAGCGGCGGGTGGTCGGCACCCGGTCGATCCCCGGGCCGTCCACGGTGGCGGTGCGTGTCAGCTCTGTCCCCACCGTCCCCGCCTTCGTCGCATCGACGCCTCACCTCGACCGGAGTGGCCGACGCCCCAGGCCGGTACTCTCGGCGGTCTCCATGACGAGCGGCATGGAAATCTGGTTCAGATTGATTTGAACGAAGTCGGCGCTGATCCGCAATAGAGGTTGACGGCCGAACGCTGCGGGCCGCGGTTACGGAAGGGGACCCTGGTGCTGGCGAAGCACTCCATCCTTGTTCGACTACTCGTAGTCGTCATGGCCGGCTGCGCGGTCCTGGCCGCTCCACTGCCCTCGGCCGCCAACGCCCCGGACACCGAGCCGTACGTGAAGTACTACGTGGTCACGGCGCGACACCAGAGCCAGCCGGAGAGTCTTACCGAGATAGCCCTGCGCCTGCTGGGCAGTGGCGAGCGGGCCGCCGAGATCTACCAGCTCAACACCGGTCGGGTCCAGCCGGACGGGGCTCGGCTGACCGATCCGGGCGCGCTGCGGGCCGGGTGGTACCTGGTCCTGCCGTGGGATGCGGTCGGTCCGGGCGTCGAATACGGACAGTTGCCAACCACTGGCCGACCGTCAAGCCGACCTGTCCCGACACGCTCGCCGAGCGCCCGGCCGGGGGGCAGACCGGCACCGAGTCCGACGTCCACTGCCCCCCGCCCGAACGGTGGTGCCAGCCCGACCGTCCGGTGCACCGCCACCACGGCATCGAGCAGTCGCTCGGAGTGGGCGCAGTTGCGGATGGCCCCCGACAGCGCGTGGGCCCTGACCCGCGGCAACGGGGTCAAGGTCGCCGTCGTCGACACCGGCGTCGACGCCGGCGCCCAGCAGCTCAGCGGCCGGGTCGCGGTGGGCGCGGACGTCACCGCCGGCAACGGGCGGGGGGACACGGACTGCCTCGGCTCCGGTACGGCGATGGCGGGCATCATCGCCGCTGACGACAGCGTCGACGGCAGCCCGGTGGGTCTCGCGCCGGACGCGACCATCGTGCCGGTGCGGATGGTCCGGTCCTCGGGGGACGCCCGCCCGGCCGACGCCGCGACGGCCATCGAGGTGGCGGTCAGCACGGGCGCCTCAGTGGTGGCGCTGGGCTCCCGGGTCGACCTGGCTGACCCGGCCGTGGCGGCGTCGCTGTCCACCGCGTTGAAGCACGACGTGCTTGTGGTGGCCGGTGCGCCGGTCAAACCCACCAAGATCCCGTCACCCCGGGGGGAATCCGCCGCCGGGGCCCTGCTGCTCGCCGGTGGCGTCGGCGCCGGCGGTCAACTCGCCGAGAAATATCTCGACGGGTCGGTCGAGGTGGTCGCGCCCGGCATCGAGGTGGCGACGCTCGGTGTCGGCGGGAGCAAGGTGGTCGGCAAAACCGGCACCGAACTCGCGGTCGCGTTCGTGGCCGGTGAGGCCGCGCTGATCCGGGCCGCGCAGCCCGACCTCACCGCCGCGCAGGTCGAGGAGCGGATCCGCGACACCGCCGACCCGGTGGGCGGGCAGGTGGCCGAGGGGGACACACGGTACGGCGCCGGCATGATCAACCCGACGGCCTCGGTCGCGCCGACCCTGGACGGTCAGGAACAGACCGCCGCGCAGGCCAACCGGCGCGGGGGCGCGCTGCTCGCCGTCCTCCTGGGCTTCGCGCTGGTGTTCGGCGCGGGCGGCTTCCTGGCCGTCCGGCGGCGTCGCCGCCGGTACGCGGGCTGACCTGAACGCCCCGGCGCCCCGGTCACCGCGAGTGGGTGACCGGGGCGCCGCCGCGTGGCTACCGCAGCGACCAGGCCTGCTCCCCGTTGAACACGCACGTCCACATGTTCAATGGGGGGGTCGCGCCGTACCCGCCGAGGTCCAGACAGCGGCTGGTCGCCCGGTTGAACAGGACCCGGACGGCCTTGTCGTTCTCCACCCACTCCCACTTCTGGGCCGGGTTGCCGCTGCACAGGGCGGTCTGGACAACCGCGCCGTCCCGCTTCTCACCCCAGGCCACATCCAGGCAGAGACCGTTCGCCCGGACACTCCCGTCGGCCGGGAACGTCCACCACTGCAGCCGCTCCTCCCTGCACTGCCGGAGGACGACCTGGACCCCGTCCCCGCTGCCACCGCTGGCGCACAGTCCGAGCGCGGTCAGGAAGAGTTGCTTGGCGCCGGCCGGGCGGGCCGGCGGGGCCGGCGGCGCGGGCTTCTGCGTCGTGGCCGGCGGGCGGATCGACGGCGACCCGCTTGGCCGCGCTGGGCGAGGCGTCACCGTCGCGGTCGGCCGCGGCGACGGGGGCGTGGCGGACGGGCTTGCGGTGGCCGGCGCGACGCGGAGCCGGTCGTCGAGGGCGTAGAAGTCGGTGAACTCCCGCACCTTCCGCAGGAACGCCTGCGTCGCGGCGTCGAGCTCACCGCCGCTCTGGCGTAGCGCGGTGGGGCCGTGCCGGTAGGCGGCCAGTGCCAGCAGCCCCGGGTCGCCGTCGAGGCCGGCGAGGTCCCGCCGCAACGCGCAGACCGCGGCGCCCGCCGCCGGTAGGGCCGCCTGCGGATCCCACGGCGAGGCGCCCGCCGGCCCGTGTGCCCGCCAGACCTCGGGCAGGAACTGGGCGATCCCCCGCCGGCCGTCGTCGCCGAGCAGGTTCGGGTCGAAGCCGGACGACGCCATGACCTGGGCCGCCACCGCGGCCGGCGGGACCTCCGGGCACACCGAGCCGGCCCGCACCACAAGCGGTACGTAGTCCGCCGGCACCGCCTTGGGCTGTGCCGGCGCGGTGTCCGGTCGGGTGGTGCCGGAGCCGCCGAACGCGCTCAGCTCGCCGTAGTACGCCGCGTAGCGGCTCACGTCGTCGACGTACCCGACCGCATCCGGGGGCACGCCCTTCTCCTCGCGTACCTGGTCCACTCCGGTGTGGAACGCGGCCAAGGACAAACGCCACGGGTCACCGGGGATCTCGGCCGCCCGTACCTGGCCGCTGAGGTCGCACATCCGGTGGGCCAACGCGAGGATGTTCGCGGCGATGTCGGTGCGCTCCGCCCCCGGCCACGGCGCCCAGGAACTCCACGTGTCGTCGTCCAGCCCGGCGAAGCCGCGACCGCCGGAGGCGGTCTTCTTGGCCCGCCCGTCCAGCCCGGACTCGGTCATCAACTGCCCGGCGAGGCGGGCCGGGGTCAGCGTGGGGCAGGAGCGGGCCGCGGCCCGGACGGCGGTCAGGTGCTCGGCGGAGACCGTACGGCCGGTCAGCCTGTCGTCGCGGGCCGTGGCGATTCCCCAGCTCACGGACGCGACCACCATGCACAGCACGGCGAGGCCGGCGGCGATGGCGGCGACGACACGACGCGGGATCCGGGCGAGCCGGGATCGGGTGCCAGGAAGATTGGGTGTCACGAGGGCTTCCCTTCCGGTGATGACGTCGTAGGCGTGACGGATGCGCGACGTCCTCGGTTCACCCGACCGGAATCGGATCCGAATCCCGTCCGGCAGCCATTGAACCGATCAGCATGTCGGGCCGTCAACGTGGACGCCGCCGGTCGGACCGACCCGCTGGCTGTCCGGACCGTCGATCGGAGCACTCGATGTCGACTTGCCAGCACCTGCCCGGCCCGGGACCGACAGGTGTCTCCGTCAGCGGGACGGCCGCGGGTCGACCTGTCGGCCCCGGACCGGGGTCGCCCCGATGAGCGTGGGCGTCCTGGTCGCCGGAGGCCGGCCGGGAGCGGCGTCCGATCGGTACGGTTATCCTCTTCCTCCAGAGGGGCTCGACGTCAGGGCGTCGGGCCGACCGTGCGGGCGTGTCCCACACGTCACGGGGAGGCATTCTGTGTCGGCGGTGCCCAACGAGGCGGTGGATCCCGGAGTGCCGGGTGGGGCCGTAGCGCAGGGTTCCCCCGAGAGCCTCATGCGGTGGATGCACGAGCAGTACCGGGAACCGCTGCTGCGTTTCGTCACCCGCCTCGTCCTGGGCCGGCAGGAACTGGCCGAGGATCTGGTCCAGGAGACCTTCCTGCGGGCCTGGCGCAACCTGGCGACGCTGGCCGAGGAGCCGCGCCGGATCGCGCCCTGGCTCTACACCGTCGCTCGGCACGTGGCCGTCGACGCCGGCCGAGCCCGGCAGGCCCGGCCACCCGAGGTCGCCGTGCCGGACCTCAACCGGCTCACCTCGACCGAGGACGAGATGGAACGGGTGGTCAACGCCCACACCGTCCGACTGGCGCTGCGGCAGATCAAGCCGGAGCACCGGGAGGTCCTCGTCGAGATGTACTACAAGGGAGCCTCGGTCGCGGAGGCCGCGGAGCGCCTCGGGATACCCGAGGGTACGGTAAAGTCCCGGACGTACTACGCGGTGCGGGCGTTGCACGCGGTGATCGGCCCGGTCGAGTCGGTTTGATGAACCTCCCAGCGGCTCCCCGTCCGATCCCGGGCACCGGTGCGGTGACCCGGATCGTTACGCTGGCGCACCCTGTGTCGGACCGGGAGGGGGCGTGATGCGCACCGGGGGTGAGAACCCGACGTCCGAGCACGAAGCCCTGGCGCTCTATCTGCTCGGCGCGCTGGACGAGGTCGACCGCGTCGCCTTCGAGGCGCACCTCGCGGGCTGCGACGAGTGCCTCCACGCCGCGGCCGACCTGGGCGGCGTGACCAGTGGGCTCGGTGGCCTGAGCGCGGCCGACTGGGACGAGTTCGCGCTTCCACCGGCCGCCGTCCTGCCGCCGAGGACCCCTGCGGAATCCGCGGCGTCCGCCCTTGCGCAGGTGGCCTCACCCGTCGTGCCCGAATCCTTCCCGCCCGCTGTTTCGGCGTCCGGGTCGGACCTGGACGGGCCGGTCGAGTCGGCCGGCGGGCCGGCGCCGACGGGTCGGCGACCGGTAAGAGCCGTCCGGGGGCCGGGTGGCGGCACGACGGGGCCGGCGACGGTGCCCGGCGATGGCACCCGACCCGGCGGTGGCCGGTCTCCGGCCCTGTCCGCGCGTCGCCGGTTACTGCTCTGGGCCGGGGCGGTGACGCTGGCGGTCGCGGTGCTCACCGGGGGGGTCGTGGCCACGGTCGGGGGCGGCGGGGGCCGCGACGACCTGGTGCTGACCGCGACCGGGGAGGCGCCCGGTCAGGGCGTGAACCTCTCCGTCTCGATCACCACTCACGAGGGCCGGGGTTCCACGATCAGGATCACCGCGACCGGGCTGCGGTCGGGTCTGCGCTACCGGCTCTTCGCGGTGACCCGCGACGGCGTCACCCATCCGGTACGGGACTGGACCGCCTCGACCGGTCCGCAGGAGGTGACCGGTGAGTTGTCACCGCCGGTCGATCAGCTCTCCTTCGTCGGCGTGGGCCTGCCCGACGGCTCTTCGGTGGTCACCGCGCCGATCTCTCGCTGACCGGCCGGCCCGGTCCGCGTCGTCCCGGTTGAACCGAACACCCTCCCGCACCGTCGTGTTGGCGTGCGTCTGGCGCACTCGTCGGGGACGTGGGCGTCCCCACCAGGCCAACGGAGGGCTACATGGCTGTGAAGACCGCATCATCGGCGACCCGCGGGGCGGGAACGCGCAGGAGGGCCGCACTCCTCGCCGTCGTGCTGCTCGCGCTGGGTCTGACCGTGGGCGTGCCGGGCGGTACGGCGACCGCCGCCGCCGGGGCGCGGGTGACGTTCGTCAACGCCACCGCGGAGACACTGTGGATCGGTGCGGGGGAGAGTGGGGACGGCTCCCGGCCGATCACCGGCCTGCCCACTCTGCGCCCCGGTGAGTCGAGCACGGTGGCCATCCCGGACGACGGTGAGCCGGGCCACTGGCGCGGCCGGTTCTTCGCCCGCCAACGCTGTGACGGCGACCCCAACGGTGCGTTCCGGTGCCTCGTCGGTGACTGCGGTGCCTTCGCGGACCGGTGTGAGCGGGGCGCTGAGCCGGTGAGCCTGGCCGAGTTCAACTTCGACCGGAACAACCCGGCGGCGCCCTGGTACAACGTCAGCTACGTTGACGCGCTGTCCACGACGATCACGATCGACGCGCCCGGCGCACCGCGGCCGGAGAAGGCGGGCAGCTGCGCCCGGTGGGACTGTTCCGCGGGTCAGATGCTCGCCGCCTGCCCGGAGGCGCACGCTCTCCGCGACCCGGCCCGGGGTGACCGGGTGAACTGCGTCAACCCGAACCGGGACGCGGAGAGCGCCTACACCGCCGCGCTGCTCCCGTTCGATCCCCGTGCCTACCTGTGGTCGACCCACGACCGGGTCGCCGGCAACGAGACGGTCTACAACTGCCCGGGCTGCTCGGACGTCATGGTGACGTTCCACAGCGGTGGGGCCGCGCCGACCCCGCCGGCGGGGCGTACTGCCGCCGGGCCGGCCGCCGGCTTCGCGCTGCGCGGGTACGCGGACAAGTGCGTCGACGTGCCGGGCGGCGAATCCGTCGACGGCGTGCGGTTGCAGCTGTGGGGGTGCAACGGCACCGCGGCCCAGCGGTTCACGCGCGGACGCGGCGACACGCTGGTGGTGCTGGACAAGTGCATGGACGTCGCGTGGGCGTCGCGGGACAACGCGGCCAAGGTGCAGTTGGCGCACTGCAACGGCGGACCGGCGCAGGTGTGGGTCGGCGAGGGTGGGCTGCTGCGCAACCCGAACTCGGGCAAGTGCCTCGACGTACGCGACTGGAACTCCGACGACGGCACCCCGTTGCAGATCTGGGAGTGCGCCGCGAGCCAGAGCAACCAGAACTGGCGCCAGGCGGGCCGCTGACACAAAAGTTGGCGCGTGGGTGAACCGGGAGCGCCTCGCATACGTGATCCGGCGAGACTCGCCATGCGGAGTCGGATCGGAGCAGCAACATGACGCAGGTTGCCCAAGAACCCGAACTGTCGACCACCGGCCCGCCAGAGGCTCCGCCCCATTCCGGGCCGCCCGACGGCCAGGAGCCTGAAGAACCGTTCTTCATTCTGTATCTGTCTGGCCCGGACTACCAGGAGGAACTGCGTCGGCTGACGGTGTGGGTGAACAGCCTGCTGGTGCCGGTATACGGCCGCGAGGTGACATCCGGGCTCCCCTGGTGCCCTGAATGGCACCGGCACCCGGAAGCTGTCGCCCAGTTCCACGGACTGTGGTTGGCCTGGCACGAGAACACCGGGCCGACGGCTCCCCTGTCGGGTCCCGCGCTGTGGCATCGAGACCATCTCGGGCCGGTGATGCAGTCGCTGCGTGACCCCTCCGGCCCGTTCGCGGGTTGCCGGCGGGGGCACCACCGGGAGAAGGAAGCACCGTACGTCGATGATTGATGATTTCGTCGATTGTCGCCCTCGTGCGGTGCCGGCGGCCAGGCGCAGGTCCGGTTCGCCCGTGCCCTGACGGCTGATCGCATCGCGAACCACGAGGAACCGTTCTGATCGAGAGGGAGACCGATGACACAACCGGCGGACCAAGGATATGCCCTCCAGACATACCCTCCTCAGGGGACGGATCTGGAAGGGCAGCAGCAGATTTCTCTCGCTAGGGCTGCGTCAGCTTGGACGAGACAGCACATCAACTCGAACAGCATCGCCGATGACGTCATACTAGTCGCCACCTCGAGCACCGCTTTTGCCACGGCGATCAACGATTTTGCCTTCCAGAGTCAAACTGGAGGGCGGGTTATCGAACTCACCAACGCCGCCACCAATCTCGGAACCGGGGTGGTGGAACTTCTTACCAAGAGCGAGCAGAGAGATAATCCGGCTTTCGTCGTCTCCACCCTCGCGAGCGGTGCGATCTCGGTCGCGCGGGCGGTCGTCGATTTCGCGTTGAACAAGGACGAAGTCACCCAGAAAAACGTGCAGTTCGGCCTTACCCTGGCGCAGATGGCGCTCCAGGTGTGCAAGTGGGCAACGAAACCTTCGGTCGCGAAAGCCATGGGGAAGGAGGCCGCCAAGGCCTTGCGACCGCTGGCGACGTCGGTTGAGAACGACGTGCAGTCGGCCACCAGAGCCGTCGGGGCGTTCAGCGCCCCGCAGCGTCGCGCGACGGCCCCGGCCTCCTCCTCCAGGAGGTCTCCGGACCGATCGCCGGGTCAGGCCTCCTCGTCCATGGGGCCTGGCGATCGGCCGTCGCATGAGGGGCTGAGGCACAGGAGCGATAAGGGGAAGGGGAAGGAGAGGCGTCGCTAGTACTCCAACGTCATTCGGCTCCGGCGTCGGGTGTGGCGCGGACATGAAGGCGGCCACCGCATGATCATCGATGGCCTGTGAGGACAAGCGAAGATCGTGCGGTGGCCGCGTGCCACAGCGTGGACCCCGCCGGGTGGCCGGTAGCGCACGTCGAGTTCGTCGTACCGGGTGGCGACTGCTCGTGGCGTTTGGAGGGCTGGTTGATGCCGCGCTCGACGGCGTGACGGCGGTAGGTGACGGGTCGAAGGTCGGCGGCCGCTCGCCCTGGACGTCCTTCCTGCGCGGGCTGGCGGCCTGATCGATCCTGATGCGACTGGTTGCCGGGGGTGCGGCGGCAGTACTCCCGCACTGGCCATCGCTTGCGCCTACCCGAGACCCCTGCCGCAGCCGGCCCGAGCGCCTCACCGCCGCGGGCATCCCGGACGACGTCGGGTTCGCCACGAAGCCTGCCCCTGGCCCGGCCATGGTCGCCGCCGGGTTGGACGCCGGAGTCCCGTTCGTGTGGGCGACGGGCGACGAGGTCCACGGCGCAGTGGTTCGGCGATGTCACCGGATTCCCCGGCCGGGCGGGGCGAAAAAACCTGCGACCCGCGCTGAACCGAGCGGGCGGTCGCGTCGTAGAGCGGCCGTCGAGCGCTCCGGCCGCACCGCGAGGTGCCGGTGACGCGGTGGGCGAGCGCGACGGCGGGCAGGGAACGGAGGTGAGACGGACGATGAGCCAGTCGGTGATGCTGCGGCGGCCGGGGGAGCGCGACGAGAGTCGGGCCCGGCACCACGACGGCCTCTCGGCGGAGGGGATCGGCTGGATCGGTGCGCACGGCGGCGCGGGTGTCACCACCCTCACCCGGCTGCTCGGCGGCACCGACCTCGGCTGCCGGTGGCCGGACCGGGAGATCGGCGAACCGGCTCGGGTCGTGGTGGTCGGCCGGACCAACCTGGACGGGTTGCGGGCCGTATCCCGGGCCCTCAACGCGATCCGGGAGGGCCGGCATCCGGCCGGCATGCGGCTGGTGGGCGTGGTTCTGATCGCCGACGCGCCCGGTCGCCTACCGGGTCCGCTGGTCGGCCGGATCCGGTTGCTGCGGTCGGTCGCTCCGGTGTGGCGGGTGCCGTGGGTCCCGTCGTTCCGGGTGGGCGAGGAGCCCAAACGGCAGCCCCGCCAACTGGCACGGCTGGCCGCGCTGGTGGACGCCGGATCCGACGGGAAGCGGCGGTGAGTCGCCGGTTGCGGCCGGTTGCGGCCGTCGCCCTGGTCCTGGCGCTGATCGGACTGACGCCGTCGGCCGCGACGGCGGCCCCTACGCCGGCCACCGAACAGCTCACGGTGCGGATCGATGCCGATACCGCGTTCGTCTTCATTCTCTGTCTGAAGACCAGCACCACGGTGAATCCGGCAACCAGACCCCCCGGTAAGAACGACCGGCAGTGCTCCGGCAGGAAGCCCGCGAGCGAATTCGACATGACTGTCACGTTCACGCCCGGTGACACGGTGTGGATGGACGTCGAGATGATCGTGGGCGCCGGCTCCGTGACCAAGGACAACATCGACATCACCGGATCCACCAAGTGTTGGTTCACGGGCGTCGTGCACGCCGGCAAGTTCAGGTGCGACAGCGGGGTCAACAAGAAGAGCTTCACCCCGCCGTCATTCGAGCCGTACTCGATCGACGTTGAAGACCCGGAAACACCCGTCATGCAGCTACTGAACCTGATGGCCTGGTGCGTGAGCGCGGCCGCGGTGGCCGGCCTGCTCCTGACCGGCATGACGCTGGCATCGCAGATGCGGCGCGGCGCGCTGGAGGAGCGGACCGAGTACGTCCGACAGATCGCACTCGTGTTCGCGGCCTGCTTGATCGCCACCACCGCCGGGCCGATCGTCGAAGCCCTCGGATTCAGCCAGTGATGATCCGCCCGGGCGGTCCGGGCGGCAGCACATCCCCCGATCTCCAAGGAGCATCCATGAGCCTCTCCGACATCTACTACGGGGGCCTCGTGCGGATGGCGGGTCAGGTACGCCTGTCCTTCGCCTCCGAGGCACAGCCCAGGGCCGACGTTCCGCAGCCAGACGGTGGAACGCCACCGGAGGAACTCGCCACGATGGTGGAGCAGGCGCTCGGCCTGATCTCCTGGGCGGGCACGGCGGCGGGCGTCATGGGCGTACTGGTCACCGGCGCGGTGATGGCCATGTCCCACAAGCGGGGCGAGAGTTCGGAGCACATGAGCCGGCTGGGGGTGGTGCTGGCCGGCTGCATCCTGGTCGCCACGGCCGGGCCGATTGTCGCCTGGGTGTTCGGCGGCGACTCGGGCGGCGATTCGGGCGGGGGGGAGGCGAATTGAGGGCGGATCGCCGCCCGGACCGGACATCTGCCGTGAGGCCGAGACACCCGGCCGATCGGGAGGCCACGGTGGACGGGCTGTTCTGGCGGGACCGTCGATGGCAGTTCTCGGCCGCGTTCGTCGTGTTGGCCCTCTGCACCGGTACGGTCGCAGCGCTGGGCGGCGGCGACACCGGATCCCGCGCCGCGACGGTGTCCGGGCCGGTGATCGGCGCCCTCGCTCCCGACGGGTCGCGACCACAGGGCTGTCGCACCGTCGACGCCGCCCAGCCGCTTCCGGCCGTGGCGCCGCGCGACGTCACCTGGCGGCAGCTCAATGGGGCGGGAGTGCCCTTCTCCGCCTCGGCGGGTCCACTGAGGACGACCGGAGCGCTCCGGTGGTGTTTCGCGCACACCCCGATGGGCGCGGTCATGGCGGCACACACCATTTCCCGCCAGATGAGCGGCCCCGACTGGCGTGCGGTCAGCCGCGAGCAGCTCGTGCCGGGGCTGGGGCGGGACTACTTCGACGCGATGCGCGAGTCGATGGGGGAGGACGGACCACCGCAGACCGCCAATCGGCTGGCCGGGTTCCTGGTGACGAGGTATACGCCCAGGACCGCCGTCGTCCGGGTACTCGTCCGCCAGCCGACCGTGCGGTACTTCTCCGTCGACTACACCGTGGACTGGAACGGGGTGGACTGGCGGCTGCGACCGTTGAACTCCGGCGGCCTGTACGGCGCGGTCACACCCGTCCTCTCCCTCGCCGGCTTCGTCCTGTGGAACGAGACCTGAGGTGGGCGAGTGCGCGAGCGGTGATGCCGTCTACATCGGCACGGTGGGGCAGGTGGTCGGCTTCTTCGAGGGGGGGATCGACGGGATCCTCAGCGACATCGCCAGTGCCATCATGGGCGCGGCTGTCGACCTCTTCGCCAACCTCGGCAACGTCCCGGCCCTCGGTGACAAGACGCTCAACGACAACATCCGGATGCAGACCAACTGGCTCGTCGTGACCATCGCGGTGGCGTCGTTGCTGGCCGCGGCGTTCCGGATGGCACTGGAACGCAAGGCGAAATCCGGGGTGACGGCCCTGCTGGGCCTGGTCCGCATGATCCTCACCGTGGGGGCGTCGTGGTTGGTGCTCACCCTGCTCGCCAGGCAGGCGGACGCCTACAGCGAACACCTGTACGACGCGGGCATCAAGGCGCAGCTGAAGCTCATCGCCGGCTGCGGGACCGACGGGCTCACCGCCTTCCTGCTGATCGTCGTCGGGCTCCTGCTGCTGGTCGCCGGGTGCATCCACGTGATCCTGATGTACCTGCGGCTCGGCGTGATGGTGCTGCTCACCGGCACGCTCCCGCTGGCGGCCGCGGCCTCGATGTCCGACTGGGGCGGTGGGTGGTGGCGCAAGCACATCGCCTGGATGGTGGCCTGGCTGGCGTTCAAGCCGGTGGTCGGTCTGATCATGTATTCGGGCGCGGCCATGATCGGCTCCACGGGCGGCGACGCCAAACACTACAAGCTGGCGGGGGCCGCCATTCTGCTGATGGCCGCCGTCGCCCTGCCTGCGCTGATGCGGCTGGTCGTGCCGGCCATGGCGACGCTCGGCACCCGGGACGGAGTCGGCGCGGGCGTATCCGCCGGCGCCGCCGGGGTGGGCGCCGTGGCCAGCGGGGCCAAGAGGATCGCCGGAGCCGCTGGCCGGGCCGGCGCCGGCGGCCGCGAAAAGTCCAAGTCGCCCACCGGGGGCAACGCTCCCGGTGGTGGATCGGCGGGCGTCTCCGGTGGATCGGCGGGTGCCTCCGGCGGGTCGGCGGGTGCCTCCGGCGGGTCGTCGGGCAGCGCCGCGTCGAGGGCGAGACGCGTCGCCTTCGGCACGGTCGGGCTCGCGGCCTCGACAGTGCAGAAGAGCGCCGGCGCCGTCGCCGGCGTGCACAGACACGCCAGCGGTGTCGCCGGGGGAGCGCTGCCAGATGCCGACCGCGACTAGTGCCGGAAATTACCCAGGAGGACAACCATGACCGCGGCACCCGAACCGATCCGGACACCGACGTACGGCAACTGGCGTCGCCCTCGCAAGGCCGGACTGGGCTCACTGGGCCTGGTCGGGACCGTGGGTCTCTTCGGTGGCCTCGTGCTGGTCCTGATCGCCTCCATGGCCTCCCTGAACGCGGCCGTGGTGCTGGGGATCCCGATCGCGCTGGCCCTGGCGCCGCTGGCCATCCGCACCCAGGACGGCCGCAACGTCTACCGCACGGTAGGTGTGCGCGTCGGTTGGCTGCGACGCCGGTCCAAGCGGCAGCACCTCTACGTCTCCGGCCCGCTCTCGATGCGACCCGGCGGGCGGTTCCGCCCGCCGGGTCTGTTGAGCCAGGTGACGATGTTGGAGGGTCGCGATTCCTACGACCGTCCGTTCGGTGTGCTGTACCACCGCAACCGTCACCAGTACACCGTCGTGCTCAGCTGTGAGCCGGACGGCGGGTCCCTCGTCGACCCGGATCAGGTCGACACCTGGGTCGCCCTGTGGGGCGAGTGGCTCTCTCGGCTGGCACACGAGCCGGGACTGCGCGGTGCCTCGGTGATCGTGGAGACCGCTCCCGACCCCGGCACCCGGCTCGCCACCGAGGTGCTGGGTCGCCTCTCCCCGGACGCGCCGCCCGCCGCGCGGGCGGTCATGGAGGAGGTGGTGTACGAATACCCGGACGCGTCCTCCGAGATGAACACGTACCTGACGCTCACCTACTCGGCACCCGGCGGCGGCCGGCGGGACGACGACACCGTGCTCACCGACCTGGCACTGCGGCTGCAGGGCGTGCTCAACGGCCTGGTTGCCGCTGGTGGCGGGTTGGCGGAGCCGCTGTCGGCCGAACGGGTCGCCGAGGTCGTCCGGGTCGCGTACGACCCGGCCGTCGCCGCCGAGGTTCTCGACGTGCGCGCCCGGCACGGCCACACCGGGCTGGAGTGGGATGATGCCGGGCCGGCCGCGGCGGTCGAGACGGTCAGGTCCTACCAGCACGACTCCGGCGTCTCGCGGACCTGGCTGCTGACCATGGCACCGCGCGGCACGGTGCGAGCCGGGATCCTGCGCAGCCTGCTCGACCCGGCGGCCGGCATCCGCCGCAAACGGGTCGCGCTGATCTATCGCCCGATCGATCCGGCCACCTCCGCCCGGATCGTCGAGGCGGACCGCCGGTCCGCCCAGTTCATGGCCAACTCGACGAAGGGCCTGGTCCGGGCCCGCGCGATCGCGGAGATCGAGGCGGCCGAGCAGACGGCGGCGGAGGAGGCGTCCGGGGCCGGGCTGGTGGAGTTCTCGATGGTGGTGACACTGACTGTCGACTCGTCAGCCGAGGTGCGTGACGCCGACGTGACCATGCGGAACCTGCTGGGCGCCAGCCGGGTCGCGATGCGCCCGGCGGACCGGATGCAGGCCGCGGCGTTCACCTGCGCACTGCCTGTCGGCATCCTGCCCTGGGAGCAGACGATGATCCCGCACGAGCTTCAGGAGGCGCTGTGACGGCGGGGGTGGGCGGCGACGGGACCCGGGTGCTGGATCTCGGCGCCGGCTGGCCCCGTCGGGCGTCGGGCCCGGGCACGGCGATGTCCGGGCTGGTGGTGCCGGACGTGGACGAACAGGACCGGGAGCCCGACGAGATGGGCGCGCAGACCACGCGCGCGATGCGGCGGGCCCAGCGGCAGCGGGCCCGGGACGAGGCGGCCGAACAGCGTCACCGGCGGCGGCTGGCCCGGGCGAACCGCGACGACAGCGTGCCGCACCGTGGCTCCCACGCCGTGGGCGGCGGCCGGGTGGCCGCACTGGATCCGCCGACCATGTGGCGGGCCACCACCGTGCAGGCGTGCGGGCTGTGGCCGTTCGCCTCCGGGTCCGGTGCTCCGATGACCGGGGTGCCCCTGGGTCAGCACATCAGCACCGGGGCCACGGTGTGTGGAGATCCACTCAACTGGTTCACCAGGGCGCGGTACATCTCCAACCCGTCGCTGTTCATGCTCGGCATGCCCGGCCTCGGCAAGTCCACGTTGATCAACCGGATGCTGATCGGCCTGGCCGCCCAGGGTGTCGTCCCGCTGGTGCTCGGCGACCTGAAACCCGACTACGCGGACACCGTCCGCGCGCTCGGCGGGCAGGTCATCTCCATCGCCCGCGGCGTCGGCGGGCTCAACGTGCTGGACCCCGGCGCGATGGGGGCCGCCGCCACCCGGATCGGCGGGCAGGCCGGGCAGGCGCTGGCCGCCGAGACCCACGGCCGGGTGCTGAACATGGTGGCGGCGCTGCTCACCATCGTGCGGGGCGTGCCGATCAGCGACCACGAACAGTCGGTGCTCTCCGCCTGCCTGCGGCACCTGCGTGAGCGAACACCGCCCGGTCGGACATACCGATTGCCGGACCTGCTCGCGGTCCTCGACGCGGGGCCGCCGCGGGTCCGGCAGGTCACCCTGGACCGGGGACAGGAGTCCCGGTACCGCGACGCCGTCGACCCGCTGCACCGGTCGTTGCTCGGCATCCTGGACGGTCCGCTCGCCGACACCTTCGCGTCGGAGAGCGCCACCCGGATCGACCCGGACGCCACCGCCGTCTGCATCGACATCTCCGGCATCGGGGAGTCCGACGGGCAGTTGACCGCCGCCGCGATGCTCGCGGCCTGGTCGGACGGTCTGGGTACGGTGGCCGCCTCGCACGCGCTGGCGGACGCCGGCCTGGCGCCCCGGCGCTGGTTCTTCACCGTCCTGGACGAACTGTGGCGCCCGCTGCGCGCCGCCTCCGGCATCGTCGACCGGATCGACGCCCTCACCAGGCTGAACCGCTCGCTCGGACTCGCCGACGCGAAGATCACCCACACCTTGAAGGACGCCGAGGCGCTGGGCACCGAATCGGACAAGGCAAAGGCACGGGGTTTCGTCGAACGCGCCGGCATGGTGGCGTGCGCCGGCCTGCCGAAGGCGGAGATGGAGGACCTGGGCCGGGTGGTGGGGCTCTCCCGACGGGAGATCGAACTGGTCTCGTCGTGGTCCTCACCGGCCGGCTGGGCGCAGGAGGGCGGCAACGAGGAGCCGCCCGGCCGGGGCCGCTTCCTGATCAAGGTCGGTGGGCGTCCCGGCATCCCGATCCGGGTCGCGATCACCGAGGCCGAGCGGCACCTGCACGACACGAACAGGCGATGGATCGCCGAGGGCGACGCGGAGCGGATGCTGGCCGAACGGGCCGCCGTGGTACGCGCCGTCACCGCCGGCGACCTGCACGGCACGGCCGCAGCGGAGGCATGGTGAAGCGCGGTGGGGCCGGCGGCGATCTCCTGGCCTGGGTGATTCCCGTACTCGCGCTGATCAACCTCGTCCTCTTCGTCCTGCTGTGGCTCGGCGGCACACTCGCCACCGCGCTGGGTGGTTATGGCTGGCAACCACCGCCGTTCAGCCCGGGCGTCTACCTCAGCCTGCTCGGCGGCGACACCACGACGGTCTGGCCGGGCGTGCCGCCGGCACTGGTGTACGGCGGTGCGGTCGGGCTCGTGCCGGCCGTCGTCGTCCCGGTGATCGCGGTGACCCGTGCCCTCATCCGCCGTGCGCAACAGCCGTCGAACCTCGCCGGCGCGGCCGACCTGCGGGCCATGACGGGCAAAGCGGCCGAGGCCCGGGCCCGTGAGCTGCGCCCGTCCCTGCGCGGTGTCGCCCACCTGCGGCCGGACGACACCGGCAACCTACTGGGCGACCTCCTGCCGTCGGGACCCGAACTGCGTTCCTCGTACGAGGACGTGGAACTCGACCTGATGGCTCCGCGGGCCGGGAAGTCCACCGGCATCGCCGTCCCCCGGGTGCTGCGGGCGCCAGGTGCGGTGCTGTTGACGTCGAACAAGTCGGACGTCTTCCTCGTCACCCGGCAGGAGCGGTCCCGGGTCGGGCGGGTGTGGACGTTCGACCCGCAGGGGATCGTCTGGACCGAACGGGACATGTGGTGGGACATTCTTGGGTGCTGCCGCACCCTGGAGGGGGCGCGGCGGATCGCCGGGCACTTCGTCAGCTCGGTCAACGACGACTCGTCCAAGCGGGACTTCTGGATCACCGCCGCGCAGAACACACTAACCGCTCTCTTCCTCGCCGCCGCGCGCGGCGGTGCGACGATCGGCGACATGCTGTCCTGGCTCGCGGACCCGGGCGACCGCACCCCCGTCGACCTGCTTCGGGACAGTGGCCTGGACGCCATGGCCGACCAGCTCCAGGGCACCGTACGCGGCGCCGTGGAGACCCGCGACGGCATCTACGAAACCGCCCGGCAGTGCGTCGCCTGCCTGCTCGACCCGGAGATCCTGGCGTGGGTCAGCCCTGACCCGGACCGCCCGGAGTTCGTCCCGGAGGAGCATGTGCTCGGCCGGGACACGCTCTACCTGCTGTCCAAGGACGGCGGCGGATCGGCTGCGGGGGTGATCGCCGGACTGGCGGACGCCGTGGTCCGGGCCGGTGTGGTGGCCGCCGAACGGATGGGTGGCCGCCTGGACCCGCCGATGACCGCGGTACTGGACGAGGCGGCGAACGTGTGCCGCATCGCCGACCTGCCCGACCTCTACAGCCATCTCGGCTCGCGGGGCATCAGCGTGGTGACGCTGCTCCAGAGCTACCGGCAGGGGGTGCGGGTCTGGGGTGAGGCGGGGATGGACGCGCTGTGGAGCGCCGCCACGGTCAAGCTGTTGGGTGCCGGACTGGACGACGCCGACTTCGTGGACAAGGTGGCCCGCCTGGTCGGCCAGCACGACGTGCGTACCCAGTCCTACTCGCGCTCCCGCGAGGGCTCCTCCCGGTCGGTGTCGTACCGGCAGGAGCAGGCGCTGCCGGCGGACCGGATCAGGGCGCTGCCCAAGGGGAGCGCGCTACTGCTGGCAACCGGCGTGCGGCCGGCGATGATCCGGTTGCGTCCCTGGTACAAGGAACCGGACGCGGCGCCGATCGCGGCAGCGTCGCGCGCCGAGTTGCTGGCGGTCACCGAGCGTGCGGCGGCGGCCTGGCACCAGCGGGCGGAGTGACGGCATGTCGAAGATGCGGACCGCGCGAGCGGCGCACCAGGCGACGAGTTCGTTCGGCACCACGCAGTTCGCCTGGCTGATCATCTCGGCCGTCGGGATGTTCCCGTTGGTGCTGCTGGCGGCCCTGGCCCTGATCGTCCTGGTGATCATCCTGCTGCTCAGTGGCTCGCAGCTGACGTCCTACTCGCCGGACCCGTCCAGCACGCTCGGCCCGGGCGCCGCCGGCAGCGTCCTGGTCGAACTCGCCGGCGGCGACGGCCGCGGCGAGTTCGACGAGTCACGCCTGCCCGACCCGGAACTGGCCGCGCCGATCCGGGCCGCCGCCGGGGAATGCGACCTGCTCACCCCCGTGATCCTCGCGGCGCAGATCGACTACGCGTCCGACTTCGACGCGGACAAGGAGGGCCAGCAGGGCAGGAAAGGACTGTCGCAGTTGACACCTGAGGTCTTCGACCGCTACGGCGAGGACGACGACGACAGCGGCGAGGCCTCGGTGCTGGACCCGGAGGACTCGATCCACGCCCACGCGCGGTGGTTCTGCCACCTGGCCAAAGAGACCCAGCGGCTGCTGGACGCGAAGACCGTCGTCGGTGACCACCTCACCCTGACGCTGATGGCCTGGGAGTTGGGCCTGGAGGCGGTCGAGGCCCAGGGCGGAATGCCGATCATCGTGTTGGACAGCTACCCCTTCAAGGTGCGGGGACTGTTCAGTCGCTACGCGACCGGTGGGGCGGGCGCGTCCACCGCCTCGCCCACGCCGTCCGCGCCCGCTGGGCCGTCCGGTGCGAAGAAACGAGTGCCGCCGAAGGACGACGGCACGATGCTCACCGGGTCGACATTCGACGCCCTGTTCCCCAGCCGCAACCCCTTCTACACGTACGCCGGGCTCGTCGACGCGATGGCGAAGTTCCCCGCCTTCGCCGCCACCGGGGACGAGTCGACCCGCAAGCGGGAGGTGGCGGCGTTCCTGGCCAACGTCGACCACGAGTCCGGCGGCCTGGTCCACGTCGAGGAGATCGACCGGGCTGCCTGGGGCAACTACTGCGACGGCGCCCAGGCATACGGGTGCCCCGCGGGACGCAGCGCCTACCACGGCCGCGGACCCATCCAGCTCAGCTGGAACACCAACTACAAGGCGGCCGGCGACGCGCTCGGGCTCGACCTCCTCGGCAACCCGGACCTGGTGGCGACGGACCCGTCGGTGGCGTGGCAGACCGCGCTCTGGTTCTGGATGACCCAGCGGGGCGCGGGCACGACCACCCCGCACGCCGCGATCACCGGCGGCGGGTTCGGGGAGACCGTCCGGAGCATCAACGGGGCGCTGGAGTGCGGAGGTGGGAACGCGGCTCAGGTCCGGGCCCGGGTGGACGCGTACCGGCGCATCACCGCGGTCCTGGGCGTCGACACCGGTGACGAGGCGTCATTGACGTGCTGAACGTCGCGGCGGCGGCGCTGGACGGCATCCGTACCGGGGAGACCACGCTGGTGCTGCGCCAGGTCAAGCAGTTGGCGCTCGCGCCCGGGATCGCCTCACCGCGACGGCGGCCCCGGCAGCCCGGCCAGCCAGCGGTCCAACTCCGCCGGGGAGCCGAACAGCAGCACCGGCGGTCCGGCCGGGTCGGCCCGCCAGGCGCGCATCCGCCGTCGCGCCCGGCCGAACGCGCTGACATGCCACACCAGGACCGAGTCACGGGACAGGACGCTGCGCAGCGTCTCCCGGTTGCCGTTGCAGATCACCTCCCCGCTGGCCAGCCGGCGGGTGGTGCGCCGCAGCAGCCGCCAGAACGAGAGCCGGCGGGGATAGTCCAGGCCGACGACGAGGTCGGCGCGGGCAAGCACCACGTCCCGCCACCCGTGGTACGCCCCGTCGAGGATCCACCGGTCGCCACGGCAGACCGCCTCGATGCGGCTGCGCTGCTCGGCCACCGGCACCTCCACCCAGCCCGGCTGCCACAGCATGTCGTCCACCGGGCACCAGGGCAGCCCGAGCCGCTCCGCCAGCGCTGCCGCCAGGGTGGACTTGCCGGCGCCGTACACGCCGTAGACCAGGATGCGGGCCGGTGCGGTCACCGCGGCAGCGTACGTGGCGACCGCCGGCTACGACACCGCTGTCGGTCGCGCTCCCGCCGGGGTACGCCACCACCGGCGCGACGCCAGCGCGGCCAGGACGGCGCCGGCGGTGTTGAGCAGCACGTCGTCCACCGACGACACCCGGTCCAGCCGCAGGGCGTACTGTGCCACCTCGACCAGGATCGAACAGCCGGCGGCGAGCGCCAGGACGCGCGGCACCGACGCCAGCGCCGGGAACCGCAGTGGTGCGAAGAAGCCCAGCGCGGCGAAGACCAGCAGGTTGCCGACGACCTGGACGAGCACCGTGACCGGCTCGCCGGCGAGGACGGTGAGCAGGTCGCGCAGCGGCACCAGGCTGACCCGGGCGGGCGCCGCGCCGGCCTGGTCGCCCGGCAGGAGGATCATCCACACCCACGGTGCCGTCCCGTAGACGAGGCCGACCTCGGCCAGCGACAACCGCCAGGCCCGTGGGGGCGGGCAACCGGCGGCGGTCCGCCGACGCGCCAGCGCCCCGACCGCCAGCACGGCCACCGGCAGCAGGAGCACCGTGCAGAGGACCGCGCCGGGGATCGTGCCGAACCAGCCGTGCCACCCGTCGACCATGCCGCCCTCCCGTCCGGTTCCGAGCCGAGAATCTACCGGCGGCCGAGCAGGGCCGACGCCGGGCCGGCCGGCCGTGGGCACGCCCGGAGCCTGAGGTTAGGCTGACCTGACTTCGATCACTGGAGGCTTCCCCCGTGCGCCCGTTCCTCTCCGTCCCCGCCGACTCCGGGATCTCCGGCGTGTCCCGGTGCGCCGGCACCCCGGCCCTCGCACCGCCCGGCACCGGTACGCGGGTGCGGACCGCGACGACGGGACCGCTCGGGCGGTGACGGACGAGACGGTCACCGGCCGGAGCGTGCTGCGCCGGGCGTTACGTCGTCAGCGACGGCGGGTGCTGGTCGGGGTGGCCCTGCTCAGCCTGCACCAGGTCGCCGAGGTGCTCGTCCCGGTGGCGATCGGCGTCATCATCGACCGGGCCGTGGTGACCGGCGACGGGTGGGCCCTGCTGTACTCGGTCGCCGGTCTGGCCGCCCTGTTCACCGTGCTCGCGTTCGCCTACCGCATCGGCGCGCGCCAGGCGTACGCGGCGGTGGAACGCGAGGCGCACCTGATCCGGGTGGAACTCGCCGCACGCGCGCTGGATCCGCGCGGGCACCGCGCCGGGCTGCGCGACGGTGAGCTGCTGGCGGTCACCGCCTCCGACGCCGAGCTGTCCGCCCTCGTGGTCCGGGTGGCCGGGATGGGCGTGGCCGCGCTCACCGCGTTGACCGCCGCGGCGGTGGCGCTGCTGGTGGTGGACGTCCCGCTCGGGCTCGGCGTGCTTGTCGGCGTGCCGCTGCTGGTCCTGGCGCTCAACCGGATGGCGCCGCTGCTGTCCCGGCGCAGCGCCGCGCAGCAGGAGGCGTTGGCGGACACCACCGCGCTGGCCGTGGACCTGGTCTCCGGGCTGCGGGTGCTGCGCGGCATCGGTGCCCAGCCCCACGCCGCCGGGCGGTACGCCGCCGCCAGCCGCCACGCCCTCGCGGTGACCCTGCGCGCCGCCACCTCCAAGGGGTTGCACCTGGGGCTGACCACCGCCGCCAACGGCCTGTTCCTCGCCGCGGTCGCCGGGGTCGCCGGTTGGCTCGCCCTGCAGGGCCGGCTCACCGTCGGCGAGCTGGTGACCGTGGTGGGGCTCGCGCAGTTCGTCGCCGAGCCGGTGCAGACGCTCGGCTTCTGCGTGCAGCTGTTCGCGATGGCCCGTGCCTCGGCGGCCCGGGTGGCGCGGGTGCTCGGCGCCGAGCCGCTGGTCCGGCCCGGCGACGCGCGCCGGCCGGACCGGGTCGACGGGCCCCGGCTGGCTCTGGACCGGGTCGGGCACGCCGGGCTGGACGAGGTGTGCCTGCGCGTCGACCCGGGCGAGATCGTCGGGGTGCTGGCGTACGACCCGGCCGACGCCGAGGCGCTGGTGGCGCTGCTGGCCGGGCGGGTGCCCGCGGACGGGAGGCGCGGCGTGGTCCGCGTCGACGGCCTGCCCGCCGACGAGCTGCGCCTCGACGATTTGCGGGCCGCGGTTCTCGTCGAACCGCACGACGTGATGCTCTTCGAGGGCACCCTGGCCGCGAACCTGGCCGCCGG
This sequence comes from Micromonospora sp. DT31, assembly GCF_049841795.1. Lineage (NCBI taxonomy): Bacteria > Bacillati > Actinomycetota > Actinomycetes > Micromonosporales > Micromonosporaceae > Micromonospora > Micromonospora sp. DT31. The sequence goes on from NZ_JBNCKZ010000001.1 coordinate 163,647, forward strand.
GCGGCCGGCGGAGGCGCAGCGGCTGCACGCCGCCGTGCGCGCGGCGGCCGCGCAGGACGTGGTGGACGCGCATCCGGGCGGCCTGGCACACCGCCTCGTGGAGCGGGGCGCGAACCTCTCCGGCGGCCAGCGTCAACGACTCGGCCTGGCCCGGGCGCTGGGCGCCGACCCGCCGGTGCTGGTGCTGCACGACCCCACCACCGCGGTCGACGCGGCGACCGAGGCGCAGATCGCCGACGGGCTCGCCGGCGCGCGCCGGGCCGGCCGGCGGGCCACGATGCTGATCACCAGCAGTCCGGCCCTGCTGCGGATCACCGACCGGGTGGTCGTGATCGCCGACGGCCGGGTCGTCGCCGAGGGGCCGCACGACCACCTGCTGGCCACCGAGGCCCGCTACCGGGAGGAGACCCTGCGGTGAGCGCCGACCCCAGCGTGCCCGAACCCGCCCGTCCGCTGCTGCCGACCGCGTCCGCCCGGCAGACCTGGGCGACGCTCGTCGCCGAGTTCCGGCGGCTGCCCGCGCTCGGTGCCGCCGCGACGTCCGTGCTGGTCGCCGCCGCGGCGTGCGGACTGGTCGCCCCCTGGGTGCTCGGTCGCCTCGTCGACGACGTCATCGCCGCGGCCCCCGCCTCCCGGGTCGGCGCCCGGGTGGCGGTGCTGCTCGGCGCGGCCCTGCTCACCGGCCTGCTCACCGCCGTCGGCGCCACGCTCGCCGCCCGGCTCGGTGAGACCGTGCTGGCCAGGCTGCGCGAACGGGTCCTCGACCGGGCGTTGCACCTGCCCTCGTCGACACTGGAACGGGCCGGCACCGGCGACCTGCTGGCCCGGGTGGGCGACGACGTGGCCGTGGTGACGAACGTGATCGCGGTGAGCGGTCCGGCGCTCGTCGGCGCGCTGCTGTCGGTGTTGTTGACGGTGGTCGGGCTGGCCGCACTGGACTGGCGGCTCGGCCTGGCCGGGCTGGTGGCCGCGCCGGCGTACGCGTTGGCGCTGCGCTGGTACCTGCGCCGGTCGGTGCCCTACTACGCCCGGGAGCGGGTGGCCACCGGTGAGCGGACGCAGGCCATGGCGGGCGCGTTGCGGGGCGCGGCGACCGTGCGCGCGTACCGGACCGAGGACGCGCACGTCGCCGCGATCGCGGAACGCTCCGGCGCGGCGCGTGACCTGTCGCTGGAGATCTTCGACCTGCACACCCGCTTCGGCCTGCGGATGAACCGGTCGGAGTTCGTCGGCCTGGCCGCCGTGCTGGTCGCCGGGTTCGGGCTGGTCCGCGGCGACCTGGTCACGGTCGGCGCGGCGACCACCGCCGCGCTCTACTTCCACCGCCTGTTCAACCCGATCGGGCTGCTGCTTATGGAGTCCGGCTCGGTGTTGCAGGCCGGCGCGAGCCTGGCCCGCCTGGTCGGCGTGGCCACCCTGCCCGGCACCGCCGGCCCGGCCGCCACCGATCCGGCCCCGGCCGCCGCCGAGACCCCGCCCACCGTCGACCCGACCCCGGCCGCCGTCGACCCGACCCCGGCCGCGCCACCTCCGGCGGGAACGGCTCCGGTGGGCCGGCAGCGGGCGGGCGCGGACGGGTCGGCGGCCCTGGACATCACGGTGCGCCGACACCACTACCCGGACGGGCCGCCGGTGCTTGCCGACATCGACCTGCGCCTCGCCCCGGGCGAACGGGTCGCGCTGGTCGGCGCCAGCGGCGCCGGCAAGAGCACCCTCGCCGGCATCGCCGCCGGCATCATCGTGCCCGCCGACGGGTCGGTACGCCTGCGCGGCGTGCCCCTGACCGAGCTGGGCGAACACGCCGTACGGCGGGAACTGGCCCTGATCAGCCAGGAGGTGCACGTCTTCGCCGGCCCGCTGGCCGAGGACCTGCGGTTGGCCGTCCCGGACGCGACCGACGCCGACCTGCTCGACGCGTTGGACCGGGTCGGCGCCACCGGCTGGCTGCGCGCCCTGCCGCAGGGGCTCGCGACCCCGGTCGGTGAAGGGGGCCACCGGCTCACCGCCGCGCAGGCTCAGCAGGTCGCCCTGGCCCGGCTGGTACTGGCCGCGCCCGCGGTCGCCGTCCTGGACGAGGCGACCGCCGAGGCCGGCAGCGCCGGCGCCCGTGACCTGGACCGGGCGGCGCTGGCGGCCACCGAGGGGCGGACGACGCTCATCGTGGCCCACCGGCTCAGCCAGGCGGTGACCGCCGACCGGATCGTGCTGCTCGACCACGGCCGGGTGGTGGAACAGGGCACGCACGAGGAGTTGTTGGCCGCCGGGGGCCGCTACGGTCACCTGTGGCGCTCCTGGCGGGTGCCGGTATGACCGCCGGCCGCACGTCGACCCGTACCTCTGGGGTGATCATGGAAAGCTCGCCGGCCCGCTTCGTCCTCTTTCCCGGCCGGCATCACCTGTTGACCCGGTTCCAGGCCGACTACCTGCGGGGACTGGCCGAGGACGGGGACACCACAGTCGTCTGGGCGGTCACCTCGGCCAACCACGAGAACACCCGACGCAACCCGGTCGCGTACCACCGACGCGAGGCGGCGATCGAGCGGTTCAGCGTGCTGAGCGGGCTGCGGTCACTCGTGGTGCCGGTCTTCGACACCGCGTACACCGACGCGTTCGCGGAGGTGACCCTGAAGAACATCGCGGTGACCACCGGCCTCGAACTCACCCCCGCCGACACCGTGGTGGCCTGCTCCACCCCGCAGGTCGCGAAGCTCTACGAGCGGCTCGGTTTCCCGATCGCGCAGGTCGAGGCCGACCCGGGCCTGCCGGAGGTGCCCGAGCGGCCCTGGGACGTCCTGCTGCGCCTGGCCGGGGGCGACGAGACGTGGCGGGAGCTGACCCACCCGGCGTCGGTCGACGTGTTCGAGCGTTACCGCCTGGTCGACGCGATCCGGTCGGTGGTCAACGACCCCCTCGTCGGCGACGAGGGCGGCCTCACCGTGACCCGCGACTACCGGACGTACGTGGAGGCGTTCGCCGGGGCCGCCGAGCGCAAGTGGACGTCGGTGCGCCGGTACGTGCAGCCCGGCCGGATCGTGGACATCGGCTGCGGCGCCGGGGCGGTCCTGGAACTGGCCGACCGGGAGGCCGGCCTGCGGGAGAGCGACCTCATCGGCGTGGAGGTGGCCCGGCACCTCTACCAGGAGTGCCTGCACAAGAAGGCCCAGGGGGTGTTCCGCAACGCCAACGTCTACTTCTTCCACCGCAACGTCCTGGGCGGCGCGGTCCTGAAGGACCGGTCGGTGGACACCACGCTCACCTTCGCGTTGACCCACGAGATCTGGTCGTACGGGCGGCAGCGGGAGTCGCTGCGCCAGTTCGCCCGCCGCATCCACGACCACACGGTGCCCGGCGGCGTCTGGATCAACAGTGACGTGTGCGGCCCCGACGACCCGCACCGCCCGGTGCTCCTGCGGCTGGCCGCCGACGACGGCGACAACCCGCCGGCTCCCCGCCGGGACCTGGCCGGGCTGGGTTCCGCCGAGGTGAAGCGGTACGTCGGCGGGCTGTCGACGCGGGCGCGGCTGGACCAGTTCGCGGTGGACTTCGCGTTCCCCTTCGCCCACCAGGCGCAGGCCGACGGCTCGGTGCGGCTGGAACTGGGCGCCGCGATGGACTTCCTGACCCGCAAGGACTACACGGACAACTGGCTGTCGGAGACGAAGGAGCAGTTCTGCGGCCTCGGGTTCGCCGACTGGACGAACCTGCTGACCGAGGTGGGCTTCGAGATCGGCCCGGCCTCCGCGCCGATCCGCAACGACTGGGTGATCGACAACCGGATCGCGCCGGTCGCGTCCGTCACCGACCTGGATGGCCGGCCGCTGGACTGGCCGACCACCCACGTCCTCACCGTCGCCCACCGCCCCCGGAACTCCTGAACCCACCTGCGCAAACCGCGCCGGGCCGGTCCCGTCGTGCTGACGGGAACCGGCCCGGCGCGCGCTCAGTGGCTCAGCGCGATCCGGATCGCCAGGACGACCAGGATCAGCCCGGTCAACCGTTCGATCACGGTGAGGACGGACGGCCGGGTCAGCCAGGGCTGAAGCCGGTCGATGAGCATGATGTAGCACGCCCACCAGAGCACGGCGAGGCCGATGAACGTGGCGGCCAGCACCGCCGTACGGGCCGCCGCGCCAGCGCCGGGCGTGACGAACTGCGGGACGAAGGTGACGTAGAAGACGACCACCTTGATGTTCAGCAGTTGGCTGGTGATGCCCATGACGAACGAGCGCCGGGCCACGTGCCGGTCCTCGGCCGCGGTGACCGCCGGCTCCTCGACCGGCGGCGCGTCCGGGGCGGGGGCGCCGCCGCCGGCCGTACCCGCGGCCACCGGAACCGGCTGCGCGGCGGTCGTCCGGCGGGGCCGGGTGGCCCAGAGGATCGTGCCGCCCAGGTAGAGCAGGTACAGGGCCCCGGCGATGCGCACCGCGGTGTAGAGCCGCGGTGAGGAGACCAGCAGGGCGGACAGGCCGGCGGTGGCCAGCGTCGCGTGCACCAGGGCGGCCGCGAAGAGCCCGGCCAGCACCACGAAGCCGGCCCGCCGCCCGTACCGGACGGTCTGCCGGGTGACGAGCGCGAAGTCCACCCCCGGCACGATGATGATCAACAGGCTGGCGGCGACGAAACTGACGATCTGGATGTCAGACACGCTGCTGCTCCTCGATCGAGCCGACGAGGGCGGCGGTGGCCTCCTCGATGACGGAGACGCCGCTGTCGGGGCGCGGCCCGTGCCGGCGCCACTGCTCGCGGAGCCGGATCCGCCCGTCCGGCAGCCGTTCCGGGCGCGAGACGCACTCACCGACCACTATGGTGCCGTCGGTGAGCACCTCCAGGTAGGCGAAGCGCACCACGCCCTCGGAGTCGCAGGTGCCGGCGAGCGAGCCGTGCCGGACGGGCCCGCCGGTGATCTCCGCCCAGACCAGGTCGCCCCGCTGGTGGTAGTGCCCCCGCAGGGGCGCGTCGTCACCGGCGTGGTCCACGGAGACGAAGAGCCGGTCGTCGTAGTTGAAAGGGATCATCGTGTTCACGCCCACTGGGTGCTCAGGTAGTCGTCGTGGAACTGGCAGACGGCCCGGCCGGCGATCGAGTTCAGGATCATCGCGCTGCGGATCGGCAGGATGCTGAGGTTGGAGTCGACGAGCCCCTGCACGTACCGCCCCCGGTTCAGCAGGAAGATCTTGTGGTCGTCGGCGTGCTTCCACCGGATCGAGTAGTCCGACTCGATGATCGGTTCGCCGCGTTCGTCCAGGTCGACGAGCGCGGACAACTCCGGGTCGAAGGGCAGGGGCGCGACCCGGCGGCCCGCCGCGACGATGACGTTCGAGGCCCGGTGCCGTTCCTCCCCGCTGCCCGCGGTGAGGCACTCCAGCTCGATCTCCCCGTCCAGCTGCCGGGCGCCGGTCACGGTACGGCTCGGCATGATCGTCACTGGGAACCGCCCGGTGCGCAGCCGCTCCTCGTAGTTCTGCTGGTAGATGCCGCGCAGCGTGCCGGGGGAGATGCCGTCACTGGTCAGGATCTGCCCGGAGACGAGGCGTTCCCGCACGTCCCGGGACAGGGTGAGGAACGCCTCCTGGTAGGCGGGCCGGTACAGGTCGTTCGCCGACGGCGAGTCCTCCAGCGGCGCGAACCACGACCGCCGGCCGATCCACTTGATGTCCCGGCAGCCGCGGACGAGCAGCGCCGCCACGCACTCCGCGCTGGTCTGGCCGCTGCCGATGACGATCCACGGCTCGTCCGGCTCGTCCGGGACGGTGGCCAGCCGCTGGTGCAGCTGGTCGGCGACGAAGACGTGCCGGGGGTCGAGGGCGTCCAGGAACTCCGGCATGTAGGGCACGGTGCCACTGCCGATGACGAGGTGCTCGGAGCGGGCGACCGCCGTACCGTCGCTGCGGCTCACCAGGGCGCCGTCGAACTCGACGAGGTCGATCCGGGTGCCGTAGGTGATCAGCGGGAGCTTGCCCGCCGCCCACACCAGGTACTGCTGGTACTCGATCCGGGGAATCGTGTCGAACCCGGCGCCCAACAGCGCGTACACCCGGCCGGTGGTGACCAGGTAGTTGAGGAACGACAGGGGGTGGGTCGGGTCGTAGAGCGACACCAGGTCCTTGACCCAGCCGGTCTGCATCCGGACGCCGCTGTGCAGCATCCCGTCGTGCCAGCCCGGCCGCTCGCGGGATTCGAACAGGGCGATGTCGTGCGGGGCGAGCACGCCGTACATCGCGGCGAGGCTCAGGTTCGCCGGCCCCGCGCCGATACCCACTGTGTGATAGGTCTGCGTCATCAGTCTGCCTCTGTCTGGCCGTGGGGGACAGGGATCGCGGATCGGGAGTTCAGCAGGACGGTGGCGGCGACCCGGCTGGCGGCCAGGGCCGTCTTGGCGGCGCCGCCGCTGCCGCCGGTGAAGGTGTGCACGGCGTCGGTCACGGCGCGCAGGGCCAGGCCGGCGGGCTCGCTGTAGCAGTCGACGGCGCTGACCGGCGGGCCCACCGGCCGCAGGTCCAGGCCCGGGAGGCGGCGCCCGGCGACCTCCCCGACCCGCGCCGCCAGGTCGGCGTCCGGCGCCGGGGTCGGCGGGTCGACGTCCCAGCGGGGGCTGGGCAGTCCGAGCAGCAACCGACCCGGCCCGGCCGGTCGGCCGTAGAGGCCGCTCGTCTCGTCCACGAAGCACGGCAGGTCGGCCCGGTCGGTGGCGTAGTGGGCGTACTGGATGTGCTTCGTGCGCAACGTGCCCGGCAGGCCGGCGGCACGCAGCAGGCCCGGGGTCCACGCGCCGGCGGCCAGGACGACCAGGTCGCCGGTGAGCCGGCGGCCGTCGCGCAACTCGACCACGCCGTCGTCGAACCGGGCCATCGGGGCCGCCTCGGTGCGGCGCACGCCCCGCAGGACGGCCCGGCGCAACCGTTCCGGCACGAGGTACCCGGCCTGCCGCTCCCAGATCCCCACGGTCTCCTGCGGCAACCCGTGGAGCCCGAACCGGCGGGCCACGTCGGAGCTGTCCAGCACCTCGGCGTCGACCTCCGCCGCGCCCGCCGCGTCGCCGGCGGCCAGCAGGTAGAGCGAGCCGGTGCGCTGCCAACCGGCGTCCGCGGCGAGCGCCGGATCGGCGAGCAGTTCGGCGAGGCCCGCGCCGGCCAGGGACCGGGCGGTCGGGTCGGGCTCGAACGCGCGGATCAGTCCGCCCGAGGCGGCGGTGGCGTCGGCCTGCCGGACCTGCGGCCCGGCGCCGATCAACACCGCCTCGGCGCCGGCGTCCTGCAACCGCCGGGCGAGCAGGACGCCGCTGAGGCCGGCGCCGACGACGAGCACCCGAAGCTCAACCACCGGAACCCGCCGGGTCGACGCCGCCGATGAGAGCCAGCAGGACGCCCGCCCGGTCCGGACGGTCGGGGTACGCGGCCAGCGCCGCCCGCACCGCGCCGGCCGGGTCGAAGTGCTCCGGCCGCAGCGCCTGCTCGCCGCGTGCCAGTTCGGCGTCCGCCAGCGCGACGTCCTGGCCGGCGCCGGCCCCGGAGAGGGTGGCGGCGTACCGCGCGGCGAACGCCGCGTACGCCTGCGGCCGGAAGTCCGACTCGTAGGTGTCCGGCCGGTCCCAGGCCAGGAACGCCCGCACCACGGCCGGGTCCTCGGTGGCCAGGAACTCGTGTGCCCAGATGGCGTGCTGCCGGCTGGTGGAGAACTTCGCGCCGGTGAGCCGGTAGAACTCGTTGACCACCAGCCCGGTGTGCCGGTCGGGCAGCCCGGCGGCCAGGTGCAGGGCCGGGATGAGCACCGCGTAGTAGAACGCGTTGTCGACGCCGAGGAAGATCCACTGCTCGTCGACCTCACGCCAGGCGTCCAGGTACCCGGCCAGCGTGTTGGCGTCGGGCCGCAGGTGGCGGGCGGGCAGCAGCAGGTTCGCCAACGCCATCTCCGCCCACACGTCGATGCGTAGGCCGTCCTCCCACTCGATGCCCCAGTCGGACGGGTATGCCAGCGGCACGTCCGGCAGCCCGTCGTCGAGGTAGGAGGCGGTCAGCCGGCGCAGCCGCGGCGGCAGCACCGCACGGGCCCAGAACTCGGCGAGCCGGTCCCGGTGCTCGGCCAGCCGCAGCACCGGCACGGTGTGGGTGACCGACTCGGGTGGGGCCGAGCAGCAGGTCGATCGCGCGTCGACCAGGTTCGCGGCGGTGCAGAAGCTGCCACACCCCTCGCACGTCCCGCCGGCCGCACCCGCCCCGCAGACCGGGCAGCGCCCGGCGACCCGGACGTGGTGCAGCGTCCGGTGACAGGCCGCGCAGGCCCGCAGCGACACCGGCGCGACCTCGACGACCTTCGCCTCGACCAGTTCGGTGAGCAGCGCGGACACCGCGTCGCGGTAGGCCGCGTCGGCCAGCGGGTCGACCATGATGTCGTACCGGATACGTGCGGCGGCCAGGGCGGTGCCGATCAACGAACCGTAGTGGGCGGCGGTGTCGGCGGGTGCCTCCCCGTTCGCCTCGGCCCGGGCCGGCACGTAGTTCTGGTGGGCGTCCAGGCCGCACTGGGTGACCACCCGCCGGCCGGCGGCGCGCAGCGCCCGGGCCGCGATGTCCCCGGCCACGTACGGGCCGCTGAGGTGCCCGATGTGCAGGGGGCCGTTCGGCGTCGGCGGCGGCGTCACCACCAGCACCGCCCCCGGGGCGCCGGTGGTCGGGGCGTCAGCCACGGTCGGCTCCGTCGCCCGCGTCCTCGGCGCTCTCCGGGCGCGGCATCCAGTAGATGCTGAGGATGGTGAGCGGCTGTTCCGGTGAGGGGTTGTGGATGACGTGGCGCCGCTCGGGTTCGAGCAGGATCACGCCGCCGGTGGGCACCTCGACCTTCTCCCCGCCGGCCTCGTAGATGGCGGTGCCGCGGGTCACCACCGCGAACTCGACCTCCGGGTGGACGTCCTCGGTGCTGCTGCCGCCGGGCGGGATCACGCACCACATGGCGTCGAACGGCAGCTGGCCGAGGTCCCGGTACTGCGTCCACCGGCCGATCTGGATGCCGTACTCGTCGGTGAGCTCGGCGGTGTCGCTGACGTACTTTCGCATGTTCGTCCTCCTGGTCGCGACCTCGGGCATGGGAACGGTGGTACGCAGACTGGTCGAACTGGACTTTCGTGCGATGTCGTACGCGGGCGCGAGGCGTTCGCCCGCGTCACGGACATCGATGGCGTAAATGACACTGTGGACATAATCTGTGCGAGCCAACAGGAGCTAGACCGGCAGATCACCGGCAATGTCGCTGCTGACTGCCCGCTCAGCGACCTCTGCTGCGGTGGTTCGCCGGCACGAATCAGCCGGAACCTGTACGGAGACGACGCTGTGATCGGCTATATAGATATGCTGAGTGATGAAATCGTCACGGCCCGACAGCGGGCCAACCTTACTCAGGAGGAGTTGGCCGCTCGGACCGGACTCAGTGTCCGCAGTATCCGCAATCTGGAGTCCGCGCGGGTCACCCGGCCACGCCCGGCAACCGTCCGGCTACTGCGCGACGTGCTCGGCCTGCCGGCGCACCCGTCACCGTCGGCGCGCCTGCGCCCCATGCAGCTGCCGCTGGAGATTCCCGGGTTCACCGGCCGTCGGCCCCAACTCGAACAACTCGACCGGCTGCTGGACGGCGGGCCGCGGCGGATGTCCTCCGTCGTGGTGGGCGTCCTGTCCGGACGTCCCGGGATCGGCAAGACGGCGCTGGCGCTGCGCTGGGCACACCGGTCCGCCGCCCGGTTCGCCGACGGGGTGTTGCACGTCCACCTGGGCGGCAGCGACCCGAAGAAGCCGGCGGTCACCCCGTCGGAGGCGCTCGGTTGCCTGATCGAGGCGTTGGACGTGCCGGGGGGCGTGCCGTGCGGCCCGGCGGCGCGAGCCGGGTTGTACCGCAGTGCCCTCGCCGGACGCCGGATGTTGATCATGCTCGATGACGCCCGGGACGCCGACCAGGTGCGGCCGTTGCTGCCCGGTGTGCCCGGCTGCATGGTGGTGGTGACCAGCCGGGACCGCCTCACCGGCCTGGTGGTCGGCGAGGCCGCGCATCCGGTCGTGGTGGACGAACTGGCCCCGTGCGAGGCGTGGCAGCTGCTCCAGGCCCGGCTCGGCGAGCGCCGCCTCAGCGCCGAGCGGGAGGCGGCGCGGCAGATCGTCGCCCGCTGCGCCGGGGTGCCCCGGGCGCTGGCGGTGGTGGCCGCCCGTGCCGCCGTCCAACCGCGGCTGCCCCTGGCGGAGTTAGCCCGGCAACTGCGGTAGCCGGCCGACGGCCGGGGGTGGGCGCCCCGGCGTTCGTGGGGTGGCCGGTCGTGGCGGCTGCGGGCGCCGCCACGACCCGTCACCGGCGACCCGGCAGGTCACCGCCGGCCCGTCCCGGTCAGGTCTGGTCGACCCGGGCGCCGGCGCGGGCGGCCACGTGTGCCGGCGTCGGCGTCGGTGCCGGCAGCGCCGGATCGGGGACCGGCTCCTGCCAGCGCGCGACAAGTGGTAGCTCCCCGGCCCAGTGTCCGAGCGCGGCGTCCGGGCTGTCGCCGTCGTCGGGCGGACCGCTGCGGGTCTTCACCGAGGCCTCGGTGAGCGGGAGCGCCAGCAGGGCCGTGGCCGCGAGTTCCTTGCGGTTCGGCAGGCGAGCGTATTCCCACTGGCCGGGGGCGACGTGCTCGGTCAGCACCCGCAGCCCGTGCAGCTTCTCGTCGTCGTCGGTCACCCACCGCGGCCGACCGTAGATCATCGCGCTGCGGTAGTTGATCCCGTGCTCGAACACCGAGCGCGCGAGCACCAGGCCGTCGACGACGGTGACCGTGACGCAGACCTCCGCGTCGGCGCGCAGGCTCCGGCTGGCCACCGAACCGTGCAGGTAGAGGTGTCGTTCGTCGAACCCGTAGACGGTCGGCACGACCATCGGGGCGCCGTCGACCAGGACACCCAGGTGGCAGACGAAGCCGGCCCGCAGCACGTGGAACAGGGCGGCCCGGTCGGGGCGCCCCTTCTCCTTCATCCGGCGTAGCCGGGTCCGGGGTGTCGCGGACAGCGGCCCATCGACATCGGTCATGACTGGTCTCCTGTCGACGGCGGACCCGGCAGCCCTGGACCGTCCCCCGTTGGTCCGGCCCCCGCCTGTTTCTACCGGCCCGGGTATCGGTGATCAAGGGGCATCATCGGGGCGGGCGCGGGCGGATCCGCCCGAGGCTTCCCGCCCGGTGGCGGGGCCTCACCGCCCGTCGCCCGGGTCGCCCCCGAGCCGCCGCCGGTGCCGCCCGGATCGGGCCCTGCCTGTCGTGCCGGGCGAGGGGATCAGCCGAGCAGCATGCGCAGCGCCTCGGCCAGTCCGGCGCTCGCGGTGAGTGCCCGGGCGAAGGGCAACCGGGTGTCGGTGTGGCCGTCCGGCCGCTCCGCGCGCAGCACGATGCCCCGGGCGTCGACGGCGACCGGCACCACCCGCGTCGCTCCGGCCGTGGCGAGCGGGTCGAGCAGGGCGGCGAGCCGGTCGACGACGTCCCGGTGACACCGGCTCAGGTGCGCCAGGTGTGCGGCCTCGTCGGCGGCCACCGGGTCGGGCCGCGCGACGCGGTAGGCGTCCGGGCCGACCTCGGCCGGGCCGGTCTCGCGGGTGAGCACGATCTCGACCGGTTCGACAGCCCACAGCGCCACCGGGGGCAGGTCGAGCAGTGACATGACGGCGGCGGGATCGCACGAGTCGAGGCTGGCCGGGTCGAAGCGCCGGGCCGTGCCGAGGATGGACAGCCGGGCACGCACCCGGGCGCGCACGGCGACCGGCGCGAGGTGGGTCAGGTCGAGGCGAACCGCGCCCGCGCGGCCGCGCGCGGCGACCAGCAGGCCGCCGGTGCTGCTCATCGCGTCGACGGCGAGGACGATCGTGCCGTCGGGCAGGACGGTGTGCCCGCAGAGCAGGTCGGTGGTGACGTCGCCGAGCGTGAGCCGCAGCGAGGTGGCGGCGGCCAGCACGGACCGGGCGGCGACGGCATCCTCGGGCGTCGACGTGCCGGCCGCGCCCGCCGTGGACCGTTCGGTCGTCGCGGCGGCGCCTGCCAGCTCGGCCGGCCTCCCGGTGGGGTGCAACGCCATGTCTGTCTCCTCGGCCGAGGTGCGGGGTGAAGTCGGCCCAGGTCAGACGTTAGTAGGTAAGGCTTACCTTTGCAACGGCGGGTGGTGTCCCGAACGCGGCGGGCCACGACGGTGTCCCGTCGTGGCCCGTTCGGTCGCGTCGTCCGGTTGTCAGGCCGGCTGGTAGGTCAGACAGTCGCTGACCGTGGCGCCCGGCCCGACCGTGATCGACTTGGCGGTGCAGGCGAGGTTGGTGTTGTGGACGCACTCGGCCCGGGCACACGCCCCCACCGCACCGGTGACCTCCGCGATCCCGCCGGTGACCGAGGACTCCACGAACGTGGCGCAGGAGGCCGCGTCGCCGGTCGACGCCACGGTGATTGCCGGGGCGTGGCAGCCCTGGGCGTTGAAACTGCACGCCGTGGCGGCGCATTCGCGTACCGGCGGTGACTGCAACAGAGTCTTCATGGTGCCTCCAAGTTCTCGGGTGAGCAGGGCCTGACGGTGCTGTCCCGCTCGCGCTCGAACGCCATTCACTATTTGCCGCACGGGCCGAAACCAAACCCCGGCGAAGTCGTGGACGATCGAACCCACCCTAACAGCGGAATGGGCGCCGCGTCGGTCGCACATCGCATTTCCACGCCGCTGTCCACGCGAACAAAGATAAGGCTTACCTTGGTCGTTGCGGAATTATGCTGTCCCTCGGAACGACGATTCTGCGCGCTTTTCCCGAACGGAAAGAACGCCAGGTGTAGAGCGAGACAGGCGCGGTGCTTCAGGCGCGCCCGCCGCGGTGGGGGGTGGCGAGGTGAGCGCGTCGTCCCGGTCGCGCACGAGCCCGTCCGGGGTCACGTTCCGGGACCGCTCCGAACCGGACGTGACGGTTCGCCCGACGACGTGCGGCCGGTGCCGTGGTGGGCGGGGTCAGCTCGTGGCCGGGTGCACGTACGGCGTGAGCAGCTCGCGGGCGAGCCCGGTCGCCTCCGTAAGGCCGAGACCGCTTTCGATCATCCGGCTCAGGGCGAAGACGATCGACTGGACGACCTCGGCCATCCGGCTGGGGTCGCCGGCGCCGTGCTCGGCCAGGGCGGCGCGCAGCGGCGCCTCCAGGCGCTCGTGCAGCAGCCGGCTAGACGCCGCCAACACCTCGCTGTTGCCGGCCGTGGCCAGCGCCCGGGCCAGCGCGTGGTCCCCCCGGGCGACCAGGTGCAGGTTGGCCTCGACGTACGCCAGGACCTTCCTCCCGGGCGTGCCGGCCTCGCTCATCCGCTTCTCCACATAGGCCGACCAGCGGGGGAACGTGTCGGCGACCAACTCGTCGAACATGTCGGTGCGGGACCGGAAGTAGGAATACGCGCTGGACCGGGCCAGTCCGGCCTGCCGGGCGACGTCGGCGAGGCTGGGGATCTGGTCCGGGCGCTGCGACAGCAGGGCGCGGGCGGCCTCCAGCAGCGCGGCCCGCTGGGCGGCCCGGTGCTCGGCGACGGTTGCGGCCTGGATCTTCGGCACGCCGACCCTCCAAGTTCGTCACCGGCGGATGCCCACCGGGTCTCCGCCGCGCCCTGCTGTCGCGGTCAGTCCCGCACGGCGAGCTTGCCGTCGACCATCTCGTAGATCGTGTCACAGTAGTCCAGCACGTCATGGTCGTGAGTGACCATCACGACGGCCACCGACCGCTGCCGGGCCTCCTGGGCGAGAAGCCGGACGATGTCGTGGCTGCGGGCCCGGTCAAGCGCCGCCGTCGGCTCGTCGACGAGCAGCACGGACGGGCCGGTCACCAGCGCCCGGGCGATCCCGACGCGCTGGCGTTCGCCCCCGGAGAGCTGGTGCGGACGGCGGTCGGCCTTGTCGGCCATGCCGACGTGGGCGAGCATCTCCAGCGGGTCGCGGCCGGACCGCTCCCGTCGCCCACCCAGCCGCAGCGGCAGGCGCAACTGGTCGGCGGCGGTCAGCGCGGGCAGGAGGTTGCCGGACTGGAACACGAAACCGACGTGCCGGCGGCGCAGCTCGGTGCGTGTGCGCCGGCTGGGCACGGTCATGTCCTGTCCGGCCACGGTCACCGTGCCCTGGTCCGGTCGGGCCAGTCCGCCGGCCACGGCCAGCAGGCTGGACTTGCCGGCTCCGGAGGGGCCGACGATCGCGGCCAGCTCGCCCGGCGCCACGGTGAGGTCGACGTCGTCGAGGGCCTGCACGATCTCCGCGTCGTTGCCGTGGCGCAGATGCACGCCGCGCATCACCAGGCCGAGGTGGTCGGCTCGGGGCGCCGGGGTCGGTGCGGACGGGGTGGGCCGGCTGCTCATCGGTTTCCTCCCAGGGCGGTCGCCGGGTCGATGGAGGTCAGGCGGGCGACGGCGGCGGCCGCGCCGATCAGTCCGAGCGCCAGCAGGCCGGCCGCGGCGGCGGCGATGCTGGGCAGGTGCAACGCGAACGGGATGTCGCTGCCGGCCACCAGGGCGCCCAGGCCGAGGCCGAGTCCCATGCCGACGGCGATGGCGATGGCCAGCAGGATCAGGGCCTGGGTCAGGGCGTCACGCAGCACCCAGCCGGTGGCGGCGCCGAGTGCGCGCAGCACGGCCACCTCCTGCTTGCGCTGGATCGCCCAGACGGCGAAGAAGGCGCCGGCCACCAGGGCCGAGATGGCGTAGAGGAAGCCCTGGATCAGGTTCAGCGTGGTGGTCTCGGCGGTGTAGCCGGGCGAGGCGCCGTAGGACTCCTCCAGGGTCAGGCTCTCGGTGCCCGCCGCCTTGTCGCCCGCGGCCAGGTCAACCGAGTCGCCGTCGGCGGCACGGACCGCCACTGCGGTGATCTCCTGGGTCGCCTGCGCCGGCAGTGCCGCGCCGGCCGGGGTGCCGGACTTGATCGCCTGCCACGTCGCCAGCGGCACGTACGCCACGTCGACGTGGCCGAAGGTGTCCTGCTGCTGGGTGACGCCGACGACGCGCAACCGGGTGTCCAGCCGGTCCACGGTCACGGTGTCGCCGACCCGCAGGCCCGCGTCGATCGCGGTGGGGCTCACCACGATCCCGTCCGCCGGGCCGAGCCGGTCACCCTCGCTGACGGCGGGGGACAGGAAGGAGCCCGTCTCGATGCCGAACAGCGCCAGGTCGACCTCGGTGCCCCCGTCGGTGCGCCCGTTGACGAGCGTGTTGCCGAACGGCGTCGCCTCCGCCACGCCGGGCTGGTCGCGCCAGACCTCGACCGTAGAGGCGTCCACGACGCTGCGCGAGAACGCCGAGTCGTGCTGGACGCCGTGGGCGAACGCGAACGAGGTGACCGGCAGGTTCTGCAGTCCGGATACGCCGTCGCGCACCAGCCCGACGGACAGGCCGGACAACATCACCATCAGCACCGAGATCAGCGCGATGACCGCGCCCATCAGGGCGAATCGCAGCCGGGCGAACCCCAGCTCCCGGATGGCCAGGAACATCAGCCGCCACCTCTCAATCTTGTCGACGCCATGTCGCCATGTTATCAACGCGGTGTCGGCAAAAGAGGTCGGGCCGGTTGTCGTCCCGACCACACAGCCGTGCGGCGCCGGGCGGACCTGGGCGACCGGCGCCGCACGGCCCGGCGGTGCTCGCGTGCGTGGGGATCAGCCGCCGGCGGCCCCGGTGCCGTGTTCGCGCGCCAGGTACGCCCCGATGCGGTCGAACGCCCCCGGCCACGCCTCGCCGACGAAGAAGTCGCGCGTCTGCGGCTCCGGGAAGCCGCTCTGCACCACGGTCATCAGCGTGCCGCCGTCCTTCTCCTCGAAGGTGATCTCGATGCGGGTGGTCATGCTGGCGCCGTCGGGACTGCTGCCCGTCGACTCGGTGACGAGCCGGTGCGGGCGGTCGATCTCCAGGAACGTCTGCGTCTCACGGAACAGCTCGTCGGAGGAGGGCCCCCAGGCGGCGGTCTGTTTCCCGCCGACCCGCAGGTCCACGTCGATCTCCAGGACGCCTGGTGCCTCGTCCAGGATGCTGAACCAGGTCTTCTGCTTCTCGGCGTCGGTGTAGGCGTCGAACACCTCGGCGGGAGTGCCCGGGAGCTGCCGGGTCAGGCGCAGTTGCACCGTCATGGGTCACGGTCCTTCCGTTGGGGGGTCAGGTAGGCGTCGAGCCCGTCCAGTCGGCGCGCCCAGAGTCGCTGGTAGAAGCTGATCCAGGCCATCGCCGCGTCGAGCGGCTCGGCGACGAGGTGGCACTGCCGGGACCGGCCGACCTTGCGCGTCACCACGAGCCCGGCGTCCTCCAGGGCCCGCACGTGCTTGCGCATGCCGGTCAGGCTCATCCCGGTCGGTTCGGTGAGCTCGCTCATGGTGGCCGGGCCCTGGCCGAGCCGGACCAGGATGCCGCGCCGGGTCGGGTCGGCCAGGCCGGCGAACACCCGGTCGAGTGTTTCTTGCTGAATCACGTGGCTCACGTTAGGACACTGAACCATTTGGTTCAATGTTGTCCGCTACACGTGTCGACTCGGCGGTGATGGGCTCGCGAGGGTCGAAAAATATGATGCTCAGGCGGTAAAGGGTTCGGGCTGTTCATGGTCCAAGATCCCAGATAGGGTGCCCGCCATGGTCTTGAGCAGGAGGTTTCCGGTGGTCGGGAAGCACGCGTTGCGCGTTGTCGTCGGGTTCGCCGCACTGTCCCTCGCGGTCACCGGCTGCGGTCGGTCCACCACCGACCAGTCGCCGCAGTCGGGCGGCTCCGCCTCGGCGGCCGCCGACGCCAAGGCCGCCGACCTGGTCCCGGCCGCGATCAAGGACAAGGGCGTGCTGCGGGTCGCCACCGCCGAGGGCTACCCGCCGATGGAGATGTACAAGGAGGGGACCCAGGATCTGATCGGCGTCGACCCGGAGCTGGCCGCCGCGATCGCCGGGCGGCTCGGCCTGAAGCTGGAGATGACGAACGCCAGCTTCCCCGGGCTCATCCCGGGCCTGCAGGCCGACCGGTGGGACCTGGCCATGTCCTCGATGAGCGACACCGAGGAGCGCCGCAAGGCCGTCGACTTCGTCGACTACTTCCGCGCCGGTGGCGCGATCATGGTGGCGAAGGGCAACCCGGCCGGGGTCAAGGACCTGGCGGACCTGTGTGGACGGGCGGTCGTGCTCGCCAAGGGCAGCTCGAACCTCGCCATCGGGGAGAAGCAGAACGCCTCGTGCGCCAAGAAGATGACCATCTCGCAGAGTGAGGACGCCCCGACCGGCCTGCTCCAGATCGACGCGGGACGTGCGGTGGCGACGATCGTCGACTACCCGGTGGCCAAGATGCTGGCCCAGCAGAGCGGCAAGTACGAGGTGCTGGAGGCACAGTACGACGCCGGACCGTGGGGCATCGCCATCGACAAGAAGGACAGTCAACTGCGTGACGCCGTCCAGCGGGCGTTGCAGGAGCTGATCGACTCGGGTGAGTACACCAAGATCCTGGAGAAGTGGGGCGTCCAGGGCGGCGCCGTGCGGTCCGCCACGGTCAACGACCAGAAGTGAACGCACCCGTCGAGGCGGGCTCCCCGGCTCCGGCCGGGCCGGACGGCCCGGCCGGTGAGCTGACGAACCGGATCAGCCACCCGCTGCGCCCCGGGCGCTGGCTGGCCGCCGGGGTGACCGCCCTGATCCTCGCCTGGCTGACCTGGTCGGTCGCGGTCAACCCGAACCTGCACTGGGACATCGTCGTCGAGTACCAGTTCGACCGGGTCATCCTGCAGGGACTCTGGGTCACCATCCAGCTCACGGTCGCGTCCATGGTGATCGGCGTCGTGCTCGGCGTGGTGGTGGCGCTGATGCAGGTCTCCGACAGCCGCGTCCTGCGCACCGGCGCGGTGGCCTACGTCTGGTTCTTCCGGGGCACACCGCTGCTGGTGCAGCTGATCTTCTGGTTCAACATCGCCCTGATCTTCCCGGAGATCGGCCTGGGGGTGCCGTTCGGTGGCCCCAAGCTGGTCACCTGGGAGACGAACGCGCTTGTCACCGGCTTCGTCGCGGCCCTACTCGGGCTCAGCATCAACGAGGGCGCCTACATGAGCGAGATCGTCCGGGCCGGCCTGCGCTCGGTCGATCCCGGCCAGCAGGAGGCCGCGGCATCGCTTGGCATGTCCCGGGCGAAGATCATGCGGCGGGTGGTGCTGCCGCAGGCGATGCGGATCATCGTCCCGCCGACCGGCAACCAGTTCATCTCCATGCTCAAGACCACCTCGCTGGTGTCGGTGATCGCCGGCGCCGACCTGCTCACCGTCGCCCAGCGGCTCTACCTCACCAACTTCGAGGTGATCGCCCTGTTGATCGTCGCGTCCATCTGGTACCTGGTCCTGACCACCGTGGCCAGCGTCGGCCAGTACTTCCTGGAACGCCGGTTCAGTCGCGGATTCGGCACCACCGTGCCGGGCAACCTGCGCGGCCGTGTGGCCCGCAACCTGCGTTTCTCCGGGAGCGCGCGATGACCCCGCCGATGGTGCGCTGCGAGTCCCTGCGCAAGAGCTTCGGTCGGATCGAGGTGCTGCGCGGCATCGACCTGACCATCGGGCGCGGGCGGGTGGTCTGCGTCGTCGGCCCGTCCGGCTCCGGCAAGTCCACGCTGCTGCGCTGCCTGAACCACCTGGAGGAGCCGCAGGGCGGCCGGGTCTACGTCGACGGTGAGCTGATCGGATACGCCGAACGCGACGGCCGGCTGCGCCCTCTGCCGGACGCGCGGCTGCGCCGCCAGCGCGAGTCCATCGGCATGGTGTTCCAGCGCTTCCACCTGTTCCCGCACCGCACCGCGCTGGAGAACGTGATGGAGGGGCCGGTCGCCGTGAAGGGCGTCTCCTCGGCCCAGGCCCGCCGGCACGCGGCCGACCTGCTGGACCGGGTCGGCCTGGCCGACCGCGCCCACCACTACCCGGCGCAACTGTCCGGCGGCCAGCAGCAGCGGGTCGCCATCGCCCGGTCACTGGCCATGTCGCCGAAACTGATGCTCTTCGACGAGCCGACCTCGGCCCTGGACCCGGAACTGGTCGGCGAGGTGCTCGACGTGATGAAGGATCTCGCGGCGAGCGGCATGACCATGATCGTGGTGACCCACGAGATGGGCTTCGCCCGGGAGGTCGGCGACCATCTCGTCTTCATGGACGAGGGTCTGGTCGTCGAGGAGGGACCGCCCCGGGAGGTGCTCGCCGCGCCGCGGCACGAACGGACCCGCGCGTTCCTGTCCAAGGTGCTCTGATGCCGCGGCTGGACCTGCTGGTCACCAACGGGGAACTGCTCGACGGCAGCGGCTCCCCGGCCCGCCCCGCCGACGTCGGCGTGCGCGCCGGGAAGCTGGTGCTGCTGCCGGCGGACAGCGGCGCCGCCGCCACCGAGGTCGTCGACGCGGCCGGGCTGGTCGTCACACCCGGCTTCATCGACGTGCACACCCACTCCGACCTGCTCGCCGGCGACGACGAGCGGCGGGAGACGCTACGCCGGGCGCCGCTGCTGCAGGGCGTCACCACGGAGATCTGCGGCAACTGCGGGATCAGCCCCTTCCCGGTGCCCACCGAACGAGTGGGTCCGGTGCGGGAGTTGATCGCCGCGACGTTCGGGCCGCCCTCGTCGACGTACCCGTCGTTCGCCGGGTTCGCGGCCGCCCAGGGCCGGTCGCGACGCAACCACCTCGCCGCCCTCGTCGGCCACGGCACGCTGCGCGCCGCGGTGGTCGGCTTCGCCCAGCGACGGGCCACGCCGGAGGAGACCCGCCGGATGTGCGGCCTGCTCGACGAGGCGCTGGCCGCGGGCGCGGCCGGCCTGTCGACCGGGTTGATCTATTCGCCGGGGGTCAACGCCGGCACCTACGAGGTGATCGCGCTGGCCCGGGTCGCCGCCGCGCACGGCAAGCCGTACGTGACCCACCTGCGCGACGAGATGTCCCAGGTGGAGGCCGCGCTGGAAGAGGCGCTGGAGATCGCCCGCGCGGCCGGGGCCGCGTTGCAGGTCTCGCACCACAAGACGGCCGGACGGCGCGCCTGGGGCGCCACCGTCCGCACCCTCGCCCGGTTGGCGCGGGCGCGCGCCGACGGGCTGGATGTCACCTGCGACGTCTACCCGTACACCGCGGGCAGCACCGCCCTGCACGCCATGCTGCCGCCGTGGCTGATCGCCGACGGGGTGCCGGCGATGCTGGCCGCGGCGGCCGACCCGGCGGTCCGCGACCGGATCCGCGTCGACCTGGTCGCCGGCGTGCCGGGCTGGGAGAACACCGTCGGCAACGGGGGCTGGGACCTGATCCGGATCGCCTCCGCCCCGCACCACCCGCACGCCGAGGGCCACACCGTCGCCGAACTGGCCGCGGCCGGTGGCGTCGACCCGGTCGACTACGCCTGCGACCTGCTCGCCGCCGAGAACGGCGACGTCACCATCCTCAGCCACTCCATGCACGAGGACGACGTGCGCCGGGTGCTGGCCAGCCCGCTGACCATGGTCTGCTCCGACGGCGTGCCGAAGGGGGGACGGCCCCACCCGCGGTGGGCGGGCAGCTTTGCCCGGGTGCTCGGGCACTACGTGCGCGAGGTGCGGCTGCTGGAGCTGGCGGACGCGGTGCACAAGATGACCGGGATGCCCGCCCACCGGTTCGGGCTGGCCGGCCGCGGGCTGCTCGCCGACGGGTACGCCGCCGACCTGGTGGTCCTCGACCCGCGGCGGGTCACCGACGGCGCCACCTACGCCGAGCCGTTGTCGCCGCCGGGCGGGGTGCGGTGCGTGGTGGTCGGCGGCCGGATCGTGGTGGACGACGGCACCGTCACCGGGGCGCGACCGGGCCGGGTGCTGGCCGTGCCGGATCGGCGGTGAGCCCGCGGGTGCGGGTCGCGGCGACGGTGCGGCGCCTGTCCGACGGCCACGTCCGGTCGGCCGACCCGGACCTGGTGCTACCCCTGGCCAGCGTGGGCAAGGTGCTGGTGCTCGCCGAGGTGGCCCGGCGGCTCGCCGACGGCACGCTCGCCGCCGACCTGCCGGTCGACCTGCGCGACGACGACCGGCTGGTCGGCGGGACCGGCCTGCTCGGCCGGCTGTCCCCCCGCAGGTGGACGGTCGCCGACCTCGCCACGGCCGTCGGAGCGGTCAGCGACAACGCCGCCACCAACGCGCTGCTGCGCCTGGTGACCCTCGACGCGGTGGGTGAACTGGCCCGCCGCGCCGGACTGCGGGACACCGCCGTGCACGACCTGATCCGGGGCGAGCGCGGCCCCGGCGTACCGCGGACCTTCGCCACCGGGACGGCCCGTGAACTCTGCGCCTTCCTCGCGGACGTGGCGGACGGGACCTGGCAGAGTCCGCGGGCGTGCCGGCTGCTGCGCGGCTGGCTCGCCGGGAACACCGACCGCGCCCTGGTCGCCGACGCCATCGGCCGAGGCCCGTGGTCGGGCGAGGACATCGGCGTGCAGAACAAGACCGGCACCGACACCGGGGTACGCGCCGACGTCGGGATCGTGTCCGGCCGGCACACCGTCGTCTACGCGGTGGTCGCGGCGTTCGCCCCCGGCGCCGAGCGGGCCGCCGTGGCCGAGCTGCGTCGCTGGGGCACGGTGGTCGACGAACTCGCCGGTCCCCACCGGTCGGACAGCTCCTGACTGAGCGTCGCCGCCACCTCGGTCAGTCGCGCGACGAAGCTGCCGACCACCGGATTGGGGTTGCCGGGGCGCAGGGCCACACCGATCTCCCGGTGCAGCCCGCCGTGCGCGAGCTGTCGTATCGCGACCCCGCCCGGGCTGCGCAGGCCCAGCGACGGCACCAGCGCCACCCCGACCCCGGCCCGTACCAGGCCCAGCACCACCTCGTAGTGGTCGGTGCGGCAGCGGACCCGCGGGGTGAAACCCTCGGCCCGCGCCGCCAGCTCCAGGACCGACACCTCGCCCTGCACGCCCAGGGTGGTGATCCACGGCTCGCCGGCCAGGTCGGTCAGGCGTAGCCGTCGCCGCCCGGTGAGTGGATGCCCGTCCGGAAGCACCACCAACTGCGGGTCCCGCATCAGCGGCTGAACCGCCGCGTACGAGGGCTCCCGGGTCGGACTCAGCGGATGGTCGAACACCACCACCAGGTCCAGCTCGCCCTGTTGCAGGCGGGGGAGCAGGTCGTCCGGCTGCCCCAGGATCAACGCCAGCTCGACCTGCGGATGGTCGTCGGTGAAACCCGACAACGCGCGTGGGAGCAGTTCGGTGCCGGCGGTGGCGAAGAACCCGATCCGCAGCAGGCCCCGGCGGCCCTCGCCGTGGGCGGACAGCTCGTCCCGGGCGGCCGACATCAGGTCGGCGATCTGCTGCGCGTAGTCCGCCAGGCGCTGGCCGGCGACGGTGAGCCGCAGGCTGCGCGGGCCGCGGTCCACAAGCGCCACCCCCGCCTCCCGTTCGAGCGCGGCGAGCTGGTGGGAGACGGCGGACGGGCTCAGCCGCAACTGTTCCGCGGCGGCGACGACGGTGCCGTGGCGGGCGATCTCCAGGACCACCTGAAGGCGTGCGGTGCTGAACATCGGCGGGCTGCCTCCCTGCGCGGGGACGTGCGGGTGGGTCGCCGTCCGGCCCTCACTGTCGCATGCCCAGCGGCGACCAGCCGCGGCACCGCCGGCCACCCGACCGCGGGACGCGCCGACGGCGGCCCCACGACGCGGGTCGTGGGGCCGCCGGGTGGACGGGCCGGGAGGTACGCCGGTCAGGCGAGGGTGCAGGGCTGGCCGTTGAGGGTGAACGAGCCGGGCCGGCCGGTGTTGCCGGTGTGCGTGGCCTGGAAGCCGATGCTCGTCGACCCGTTGGCGGGGATGGTGCCGTTGTAGGCGACGTTGCGGGCGCTCACCTGGCCGGAGGTGGGGGAGTAGGTGGCGTTCCAGCCGGAGGTGATGGTCTGCCCGCCGGGCAGGGTGAAGCTCAACGTCCATCCGTTGACGGCGCCGGCTCCGGTGTTGGTGATGGTGATGTTCTCGGTCAGCCCGGTGTTCCACGCGTTGAGGTCGACGCTCACCCGGCAGGCGCCGGGACCCGGCGGCGGGGTGGTGGGAGTCGGCGACACGGTCGGGCTGGGTGAGACGGTGGGGCTGGGTGAGACGGTGGGGCTGGGGGAGACGGTGGGGCTGGGTGAGACGGTGGGGCTGGGTGAGACGGTGGGGCTGGGCGACGTGGTCAGGCCGAAGAACGCCACCGCCGCCGCGGCCATGCCGGCGGAGGGCAGGCTGTGCCCGGCGCCCTGGATGCTGTACGCCTCCACCTGCACGGTGCCGGTGGCGTCGGCGTAGCGGCGGCGGTTCCAGTTGGGCTGCGGCGTGTCGGTGGACGTGGGTGTCTGGCTCAACCCGAACACGTTCGTCCACTGCTCGATCGACTCCTGGAGCAGCGAGTACGGCACGAGGGTGTCCGCGGTGCCGTGCCACAGCTGGACCCGGGGGCGGGGGCCGGTGTAGCCGGGGTAAGCCGCGCGGACGGCGTCACCCCACTGCTGCGGGGTGCGGTTCATGGCGCCGCCGGTGCACTGGCTGGCTCCGGGCGGGTAGTCGGCCGCGCCGGAGAAGCAGTTGAACGGCACGCCCATGAACGCCGCCCCCGCCTGGAAGACGTCGGGGTAGAGCGCCAGCATGTGGTTGGTCATCATGCCGCCGGACGAGCTGCCGGTGGCGTAGACCCGGCCGGGGTCCGCGCCGTACTGCTGCTCGACGTAGCGGATCATCGAGATGAGGGAGACCGGGTCGCTGCCGGCGCCGCGCCGCTTGGCCGTGTCGGACCAGGTGTCGAAACAGTTGCCGAAGCCGGCCTGCTGGGTCGCGGTGGGGTAGATGACGATGAAACCGTAGCGGTCGGCGAGGCCGGCGAACTCGCTGCCGGAATAGAACCCGGGTCCGGAGCCGCCGCAGCCGTGCATGGCCACCACGGTCGCCGGGCGGGCCGGCCGGTTGTCCGGCACGTAGACGTGCATGCGCATCCGCCCCGGGTTGTCGCCGAAGCTGGTGACCTCGTTCAGCGACGCCGCATACGCGGGTTGGACGGCGGGGACCACCAGGGCGGCGCCCGCCAGTGTGGCGGCCAGGGCCGCCAGCATCGTGGCTCTGAGTTTCACGCAGACTCCTTCGATCGCCTGTGCAGGCTGGGATCGGGCGGTGGAGGTGCCCCGCCCACGGGGTGTGGCGTGCCCGGCCCGGCTCCGTGCGCTCGCGTGGCACATAGTGTTCCCGCCGGACCGCGAAGTGTCAATCGATGCACCCCGATATGCCGCGCCGGCGGTCGTCTACAGTCGGTGCACCCGTCCCTGAGTCGAGCCCGGAGCGCGTGTGGCAGGCCCGTTCGACATCGAGGAGATCTACCCCGACGACGCGCGCGCCGCGCCCCGGCTGCCCCGGCGGCAGGCCGGCGCGTCACCGCAGAGCGTCACGGTGACCCTGCTCGCCGACTACACCCTGCGCGAGCGGGTGGCGCTGCCGTCTGCCGCCATCGTCGCGTTGCTCGCCGAGGCCGGCGTGACGAGCGCCGGGGCGCGCACCACGATCAGCCGCCTGGCCCGCCGGGGCGTGCTGGAGGGCAGCCGGCAGGGCCGCCACAGTTTCTACCGGCTCAGCGCCGGCGCCGCGGCGGACCTCTCCGCCGGCGGAAACTGGATCATGGCGTCCACCGCCGCGGTGCCGCCCTGGGACGGACGCTGGACCGTCGTCGCGTTCTCGCTGCCGCAGGAACACGGCCCGCAACGCCGCGCCCTGCGTGGCCAACTGCGCTGGCTGGGCTACGCGCCGTTGTACGACGGACTGTGGATCTCGCCGTACGAGCTGGGCGAGCCGGCGCGGGCGCGACTGGCCCAGCTCGCCCTCGGCGCGTTCACGGTGCTCCGGGGGCGGCAGGTGGTGTGGGACGCCGTCGGCCAACGCGCCCCGGTCCAGGCGTGGGACATCGACGCGATCGCCGGGCAGTACGAGGCGTTCCTGCGCCGGTGGACGCCGCTGGCGTCCCGGCTCGGCGCCGTCGACGGCGCGGCGGCGGTGCGGGCGCGGACCGAGGTGATGGACACGTTCCGCCGGTTCCCCGCGCTCGACCCGCGGCTGCCCCGGGAGATCCTGCCCCCGGGCTGGCTGCGGCAGCCGGCGCGGGACCTGTTCGCGGCCGTCTACGACGGGCTGGCCGAACCGGCGGCACGGCACGTCCGGGCGGTCGTCGCCCGGTTCGCCGAGCCGACACCGCCCGGTATCCGGGCGCACACGACCGCCGACATGCTCGCCGGCGTACGCGACGACGACTGCGCCACCCGGCCGGACTGACCGGTCCGGCTCACCCCGCTCCGGGGTACGTCCGGACGGTGTACGGCCGGTCGCCGGCCAACGCGACGGCCGCCCGGAACGCGGCGGGCGAGGGTAGGTCGGCGAGGCGGTGCGGACCTGGTGGATCGGCGCACTCGACGACGTCGCCGCCGTGCACAGGCACCGCGAGGTTGGGGCGCAGGCGGCCCCCGGCGGCCTTCACGAGCGCCTCCTTGCGGACCCACAGTCGGGTGAACCGCCGCGCCCGCGCGTCGTGGTCGGGTGCGGCGGCGACGTGCCGCGCCTCGTCCGGGTGGAAGAAGCGCGCGGACGCGGACACCGGGTCGCCGCCCGGCGCCACGTGCTCCAGGTCCACCCCGACCGGCCGGTCCGCGCTCAGCGCCACCGCCACGAGGTCGCCCGAGTACGACAGGCTGGTGTGCAGCCCGGCCCCGGGACCGGTCAGGAACGGCTTGCCGTGCCGGCCCGGCCGCCAGGTCAGTGCGGCCGGCGCGGTGCCCACCGCCTGACCGGCCAGAACGCGCAGCGCGCCGTGCGCCACGGTGAACCGGTCCCGCAGCCGGCCGGCGTCGAGCCGCGCGCCGCGGGCCCGCTCGGCGGCGTCGAGCACCGACCGGTAGCGGGCCATCTCGTGCGGCGGCACGGCGACCGGGATGAACCAGACACGGACGGTGTCCCGCATGGACGGCAGCGTAACGGCGCTTCGCGCCCGCGTACCGCTCGCGTCGGCGGGTGGCGGGCCCGTGCCAGAATCGCGCCGTGTCCTACCTCCCCTCGCAGCCCTACCCGCCGATGCACGGCGGGGTCACCCCGATGATCGCGTACCCGCACCCGATCACTCCGCCGCCCGGCCACGGCGTCCTCGTCGTCAAGGTCAATCGCGGGCCGTACGCGATTCCGGTGACCACGAGCAGCCGTTTCAAGATCGACAAGCGGGACGTCCCGATTCCCGGCGAGGGGACCTGGCACGTCGCGGTGCCGGCCGGCCCGCACGACGTCCGGTACACCGACTTCATGGGCGTCCCGGTCATCACCACGTCGATCGCGGTCCAGCCGGGCGCCGCGCACCACCTCGACTTCCGCTTCGGCGCGTGGCGCAACCGGGTGCACGACGGCTACGGCACCGACGTCACCAGGTTCGGCATGTGGTCGAACTACACCGTCCTGATCGTCACGCTTGTCGTCGTCGGACTGTGCTGCTGCGGCGGCATGGCGGTGGTCTTCCCGGCGATGGGGTCGTGACGACCCCGGCGACGTCGCCGGACGCCGTGCTGGCCGACCTCGCCGCCGCGTGGGCGGGTCGGCTCGACCGTGTCCTGCTCGGGCTGTACGCGCACGGCTCGCTGGTGTCCGGGGACTTCGCCCCGGAGCGCAGCGACCTCGACGTGCTCGCGGTGCTCGACCGCGACCCGGACCGGGACCTCCTCGCCGTCCTGGCCGGACTGCACGCCGGCCTCGACCGGCGGCACCCGCGCTGGGTCGGCCGGGTCGAGGTCGAGTACGTCTCCCCGGACGCCGTGCGGGACGTGACCGGGGGAGCCGACATCCCGCACCGCATCGCCCGGGTCAGCCCCGGCGAACTGCTGCACCTGCTGCCCGCCACCGGTCACCGCGTCGTCACCTGGGCCGCCGTCCACGACCACGGCCGGACCCTGTTCGGCCCGCCGCCCGGCGCGTTGCTGCCGGCCGTCGGCCCGGAACGCGTCCGTGCGGCGCTTGTCGCCCACGTCCGTGACTGGCCCGGCTGGTCGGCCGAGATGACCACGCCGGGTGCGCAGTCCTACGCCGTGCTCACCGTCTGCCGGGCGGTCCAGCGTCTGCGGTACGACCGGCAGATGTCCAAGCGGGCAGCCGCCGACGCGAGCGTCGACGCCCTGCCGCAGTGGGCCGACCTGATCCGCTGGGCCCGCGACTGGTGGTACGTCGGTGGCCGGGACAGCGACCCCGGCCGGGCGGGGCAGATGCGGGCGTTCGTCCGCGAGATCAGCGCCACGCTGCTTTCGGACTGACCGGAAGGCCACCGAAACTTTCGGGCGGGTCCCTTCTCTCGGTGAAGGATATAGGTCGCCTGGCCTGGAGATTGTCCGCAACTGCGCGTGTTATAGACGCTTTTGTTCGAGTTCCCGTTTCCACAATATTTCCGGAACTTGTTGACAGTGTGAACCGCCACTCCAATACTGTGGCCATCGGCATATCTCGATTCATGTCGATGCCTGCCCACCACCGTGGCGCGATCACAGGGAGGAACCCGTCCATGAAAGACGCCCCCGCCCGCACGGGCACCCGCCGGCGCGGACGCATCCGGATGCTCCTCGGCGGCGTCTCCGCCGCGGCGCTCCTCGTCGCCGGAACGACGACCGTCCTGACCGGTCCGGCGTACGCCGACCAGACCGTGACGTCCAACCTGGAAGGCACGCACAACGGCTACTTCTTCTCCTTCTGGAAAGACAGTGGCAACGTGTCCATGACCATGGGCAACGGCGGTCAATACAGCACCCAGTGGAGCAACGTCAACAACTTCGTCGCCGGTAAGGGCTGGATGCCCGGCTCCCGCCAGACGGTCAGCTACTCCGGCAGCTTCAACCCCTCCGGCAACGCCTACCTCACCCTCTACGGGTGGACGCGCAACCCGCTCGTCGAGTACTACATCATCGACAGCTGGGGCAGCTGGCGGCCGCCGGGCAGCGGCTTCATGGGCACGGTCACCAGCGACGGCGGCACCTACGACATCTACCGGACGCAGCGGGTCAACGCCCCCTCCATCGACGGCACGCGCACCTTCTACCAGTACTGGAGCGTCCGGCAGTCGAAGCGGGTGGGCGGCACGATCAACGCCGGCAACCACTTCGACGCCTGGGCCCGTTCCGGGATGAACCTCGGCTCCCACTACTACCAGATCATGGCCACCGAGGGCTACCAGAGCAGCGGCAACTCCAACATCACGGTCGGCGGCACCAGCGGTAACCCGACCACCCCGCCGCCGAACAACGGCGGGTGCACGGTGAGTGTCAGCCGGGCCGAGGAGTGGGGTGACCGCTTCAACGTGACGTTCTCGGTCAGCGGCACCAGCAACTGGGCGGTCAACATCCAGACGCAGGGTGGCCAGAGCCTGCAGAACAGCTGGAACGCGTCGGTGAGCGGCACCAGCGGCACGCTCACCGCCCGGCCCAACGGCAACGGCAACAGCTTCGGCATCACGCTCTACAAGAACGGCAACAACAGCACGCCCACAGCGAGTTGTTCGGCCGCCTGAACCCTTCCGGGAGGGGGTGTCGCGCCTGGCGCGGCACCCCCGTTCCCGTGCGCGGACGGCGGGCGTGGCGGCCGACACACCTGGGCCGAAACTTGATTGATTCCAAAAAAACAGGCTAGGGTCGTCCCATGACGGCCGACTTCGAGACCCAGCTCCGGTCGGTCTCGTTGCGCGTGACCCGACCGCGCCTTGCCGTGCTCGCCGCGCTGCGCGACCACCCGCACATCGACACCGAAACGGTGCTCTCCCTGGTTCGCGCCGAGCAGCCCACGGTGTCCCACCAAGCGGTTTACGATGTGCTTCGGGCGCTCACCGAGGCCGGCCTGATCCGGCGCATCCAGCCGGCCGGCGCCACGGCCCGCTACGAGTCGCGGGTGGGGGACAACCACCACCACGTCGTGTGCCGCTCCTGCGGCACGATTGCCGACGTCGAGTGCGCCGTCGGCAATGCCCCCTGTCTCACCGCCTCCGACGACCACGGTTTCGTGGTCGACGAGGCGGAGGTCGTCTACTGGGGCACCTGCCCCGGTTGCGCGGCCGACCGCACCGCCCAGTGATCCGCCAGTTCGGAAGGAAACAGATGAGCGACACCCAGGACAACCGGCCAGTCAGCCCGCAGGGCGTGGACGCCAAGGAGGCGGCCGGATGCCCGGTCGCGCACGACTCCGTGACCGCGCACGGCAGCGAGAGCGAGAACCCGGCGATCGACTCGCCGACGCCGAAGACCGGAGGTCGTCCGCGCTCCAACCGTGACTGGTGGCCCAACCAGCTCGACCTGTCCGTGCTGCACGCCCACTCCGACAAGGGCAACCCGCTGGGCCCGGACTTCGAGTACGCCAAGGAGTTCGCCAAGCTCGACGTCGAGGCGCTCAAGCGTGACATCACCGAGGTCCTCACCACCTCGCAGGACTGGTGGCCGGCCGACTTCGGCCACTACGGCGGTCTGATGATCCGGATGAGCTGGCACGCCGCGGGCACCTACCGCATCGAGGACGGGCGCGGCGGCGCCGGCGACGGCGGGCAGCGGTTCGCCCCGCTGAACAGCTGGCCGGACAACGCCAACCTGGACAAGGCCCGCCGGCTGCTCTGGCCGGTCAAGCAGAAGTACGGCCAGAAGGTCTCCTGGGCCGACCTGCTGGTGCTCGCCGGCAACGTGTCCCTGGAGTCGATGGGCTTCAAGACCTTCGGCTTCGGCTTCGGCCGCGAGGACGTCTGGGAGCCGGAGGAGATCTTCTGGGGCCCCGAGGACGCCTGGCTCGGCGACGAGCGCTACTCCTCCGAGCAGGAGATGGTGGCCGGCGTCGGCGCCACCGAGATGGGTCTGATCTACGTCAACCCGGAGGGCCCGCGCGGCAACGCCGACCCGCTCGCCGCGGCGCACTTCATCCGTGAGACGTTCCGCCGGATGGCGATGAACGACGAGGAGACCGTGGCGCTGATCGCCGGCGGCCACACCTTCGGCAAGACCCACGGCGCCGGCCCCGCCGACGGGCACGTCGGCCCGGAGCCGGAGGGCGCGCCGCTGGAGACGCAGGGGCTGGGCTGGCTGAGCACGTACGGCGAGGGCAAGGCCGGGGACACGATCACCAGCGGTCTCGAGGTGACCTGGACCGACCGGCCGACGCAGTGGAGCAACCGCTTCTTCGAGATCCTCTTCGGCTACGAGTGGGAGCTGACCACCAGCCCGGGCGGGGCGAAGCAGTGGGTGGCCAAGGACGCCGAGGCGATCATCCCGGACGCCCACGACCCGTCCAGGAAGCACAAGCCGACCATGCTCACCACCGACCTGTCGCTGCGCGTGGACCCGGCGTACGAGAAGATCTCCCGCCGCTTCCTGGAGAACCCGGACGAGTTCGCGCTGGCGTTCGCCAAGGCGTGGTACAAGCTGCTGCACCGCGACATGGGTCCGGTCAGCCGCTTCCTCGGCCCGTGGGTGCCGGAGGCCCAGCTGTGGCAGGACCCGGTGCCGGCCGTCGAGCACGAGCTGGTCGGCGACGCCGACGTCGCCGCGCTCAAGGCGAAGGTGCTGGAGTCCGGCCTGACCACCGCCCAGCTGGTCTCCACCGCCTGGGCCTCGGCCGCGAGCTACCGCTACACCGACAAGCGCGGTGGCGCCAACGGCGCGCGGATCCGGCTGGAGCCGCAGCGCAACTGGGAGGTCAACCAGCCCGAGCAGCTCGCCACCGTGCTGTCGACCCTGGAGGGCATCCAGCAGGAGTTCAACGCCGCCGGCGGCGCCCAGATCTCGCTCGCGGACCTGATCGTGCTGGCCGGTTCGGCCGCCGTCGAGAAGGCGGCGCGGGACGCCGGCGTCGAGGTGACGGTGCCGTTCCACCCGGGTCGCACCGACGCCACCCAGGAGCAGACCGACGTCGAGTCGTTCCGGGTCATGGAGCCGCGCGCCGACGGGTTCCGCAACTACCTGCGGCCGGGCGAGAAGACCCAGCCGGAGGTGCTGCTCATCGACCGCGCCTACATGCTGAACCTGACCGCGCCGGAGATGACCGTCCTGGTCGGCGGCCTGCGCGCCCTGGGCAACAACGTCGGTGGCGCGTCGCACGGCGTGCTCACCGACCGGCCCGGCGTGCTCACCAACGACTTCTTCGCCAACCTGCTCTCCCCGGGCACCCGGTGGAAGGCGTCGGAGTCCGAGGAGCACGTGTACGAGATCCGGGACCTGGGCACCGACCAGGTGAAGTGGACCGCCACCGCGGTCGACCTCATCTTCGGCTCGAACTCGCAGCTGCGGGCGCTGGCCGAGGTGTACGCCAGCGACGACGCGAAGGAGAAGTTCGTGTCCGACTTCGTCGCCGCCTGGACGAAGGTCATGGAGCTGGACCGCTTCGACCTGTCCTGATCCACGCACACACCGACGAGCCCCGGTCCGTCGCTCGCGCGACGGGCCGGGGCTCGCCCGTGCCGTCGGCCGCCTCGACGCGGGGCCCTCTCTCGACACCCGCCCGCCGGCTGGCGGCCGCGAACGCGGCGGCCAGGCACACCCCGGCGGCGACCACCAGCGGCGGTCGGCCGCCGACCTGCACGGCGGCTGAGCCGAGCGGGATGGCCAGCGTGATCGGGCCGAACATGGCCGTGTTCGCGGTCCCGGCCACCCGCCCGAGCATCGCCGGCGGAGTGTGCGTCTGCACCGCGGTGACCGCCGCGACGAGCGTCCACGGCAGGCCCACCCCGATCACCGCCGACGCGGCCACCGTGCCCGGCCACCACGGCAGGCAGCGCCCCAGGCAGCCGGCGGCGAACAGGGCGGCGCCCGCGATCCCCACCGCGACCTCGCCCCGGCTGCGGACCAGCCGGCCGACGACCAGCCCGGCGAGCAGCGAGCCACCGCCCTGGGCGCTGGCCAGCACGCCGAGGAACGTCGACGGCAGTGCCAACCCGGTGACCACCACGTCGTACAGCGCCGCGGTGGTGAAGCCGGACATCGCGATGGACACCGCCGCGAGCGCGACGGGTACGCGTACCGCCCGCCGGCCCAGGAGCACGCCGAGCCCGTCCCGCAGCCCGGCGGCACGTGCCGGCGGGGGACCGTCCGGTGGTGTCCGGGTCAGTCGTAGGGCGCCGTAGAGGACGGCGACGAGCACCGGCGTGGCGGCGGCGAGCACGGCGACGACGTGCCCGCCCTGCCACGCGTACAGGCCCGCGCCGGCCAGCGGGGCGACAAGTTTCATGCCCTCCTGCGCGCTGGATCGCCAGCCGTTGACGTCGGCGAGCCGGGCCGGGGACAGCGCGGCCGGCAGCAGCGCGGTCTCGCCCGCGTCGATCAGCACGTAGCTGACGCCGTAGGCGAGCGAGACGGCGTAGATCAGCCAGGTCTGTTCGGGCCCGCGCACGGCGAGCAGGCTCAGCAGCGCGACGGCGAGAGCGAGGTTGACGCCGATCACCAGGGGGCGTCGGGGTGCCCGGTCGAGCAGGGCACCGAGCCACGGGCCGGCAAGCGTCGGCGCGTAGACGCAGAGCCCGGCCAGTGCGGCCAGGCCGGTGGAGCCGGTGAGGTCGAGCACCCAGACCCCGGCGACCAGGGCCATCGCGCCGCCGCCGAGGCCGGAGAACAGCGAGATGGCCACGAACAGGCCCGCGTTGCGGCGCATGAGCCCTCCAGGTGGAGCGGGGAGGACTCACATCCTGCGGAGTTGAGCCACGGGCGGGCAATGCCTCGGCGGCTCGTCAATGTGCTGTTGACAGCCTCGTCGACATGCTCCGCGCCGCGTGGTGTGCCGGACGCGGCAGGCCGGGCCCGGCAGCGGTGAGGTCGTCGACGAGATGACCGGCCAGCGCGTACAGCGCCCCGGGTGTGGCGTCGAGCGCGAGCACGCAGGTGCGGCGGGTCAGGGCCGCCCGGCGGAACCGGTCGTCCCACGACCGGTCCGCCTCGATCCAGCGGTGCAGGTCGCCCACCGCGGACCGGAGCGCCGTGAGGTCCACCGACCAGGCCCGGTCCAGCCGGCTCAGTCGGGCCCGGCGGGCGGCCACGAGCCGTTGCCGCCGCTGCTCGGCGGCCTGGCGGCTGCTCAACCCCAACGCTTCGGCGACGTCGGCCCAGGTGGCACCGGCGTGCCGGGCCCGGTCGATCAGCTCCAGTTCCCGTTCGTCGAGCGCGACACGGGCCGGGGCGATCTCGGCCAGCGACGTCAGCTCCGCGGTCACCTGTCAACGGTACATTGACGGGCGGCCGCTAGTCCTCCGGGACGCCCGGGCCCACCTCACCGCGCGCCAGGTGCTCGGCGTTGCGGTCGGCCTCGCTCCCGGCGTTCGCCTCCCCGGCGGCCGGGTCCGCGGTTCGGCGGCCCTCGGCGTCCTGGAACACCTGCCCGCTCTCCAGCGCGCTCTCCTGCTGCCGGCGGAACTGCTCGGGATCGGTCATGACCGTCAAGTGCCCCGGGCATGCGCCGGCAAACCGGCTGCCGCCTCAGCGCGGCGGCGAGACGTACAGCCCGGTCCGGCAGCCGGTCTCGCCCGGCTCCAGCCAGATCCGGTCGTACGAGGGGGCGACGATCTTCCCGGCGGGCGTGCGGACCAGCAGGAGGCAGTCCCGCTCGGCGGGCACGCCGACCGCGGCCACCAACGCGCCCTCGTGGGTTGTCGTGTCGACCGTGATCCAGTCCTCGGGGAACGCCTTGCGCACCGCGTCGGCAAGCGTGCCCGGGGTGGCGGTACGCAGCACCGCGGTGAGCCGTTTCGGCCCGTCCTGCGGCACCTGCGGCACCGGCGCGGCGGTCGGCGGCGGTGGGGCGTGCCCGCCGGGGCAGTCGATCTCCTGGTAGGTCGTGTAGCGGGACAACTCGAACTGGTAGCGGTAGCAGCGGGTGGCCTCGCCGGGCGTGGTGCCGGGGTCGCCGAACGACACCGGCAGTTGTTCCTCGACGGTTGCCACGAACCGGACGTCGACCGTGGCCCGCACGTCGCGGGCGGTGCGACCGGACCAGGCCAGTGCCTCCCGTCGTACCCCCGTGCGGCCGGTCGGTGGCGTCCGGTCAATGTCCCGGAGGATCTCGGCCGCCGCGATCGACGCGGCGTCGCGCACCCGGTTGCGGTGCCCCAGGTTGTGGTTGAGCTCCTTCGCCTCGGCCGCCGCCATGGTCCGCGCCTGCGCGTCCCCGGACTCCGCATCACCGCACCCGGCCAGCGCCAGGGCGGTCGCCGCGGCCACCCAGCAGAGGCCCCGGACGCGCCGTGCTCCGCTGTGGGCGCCGTTACGTGATCCGCTCACCGGCGTGAGGTTACCGACCTGTCGCCGGTGGCGCTGTCCCCTTGCCGAGCGGGGGGCCGTTGGTCCCGGGCTGCGGGGACGCTAAGCCCCTGCACCGGCCCGGTCAGCGCGGCATGCTGGGGTGGGGTCGACACGCTGAGCAGGAACAACGTGAGGGTGATGGAGTTGAGCAAGGGCCGGCCGGGCAGCGCGAAGCCCACCGAGATCGCCTCGATTCCGGCGTCGCCGGCCGGGCTCACCACCGCCGAGGCCGCCGCCCGGCTGGCCGCCGACGGGCCCAACACGGTGGCCGCGCCGCGCCGTCGCGGGCTCGCCGGCCGGGTGCTGCGCCAGCTCACCGACCCCCTGGTGGCGCTCCTGCTGGCCGCCGCCGTGGTGACCACGCTGCTGCGTGACTACCCGGACACCGCGGTGATCGTGCTGGTCGTGGTGATCAACACGGCGATCGGGGTGGTGCAGGAGGTCCGCGCCGACCGGGCGGTCGCCGCGCTGGACCGGCTCGCCGCCCCCACCGCGCGGGCGGTCCGCGACGGCAGCGACCTCGTGCTGCCCGCCTCGGACCTGGTCCGGGACGACCTGGTCCGGTTGGAGGCCGGCGATGTCGTGCCGGCCGACCTGAGCCTCACCGACGCGTTCCGGCTGACCCTGGACGAGTCGGCGTTGACCGGCGAGTCGGTGCCGGTGGCCCGGGCGGCGGGGGAGGAGGCCAGCGCCGGCACCGTGGTCACCACCGGACGTGGCACCGGCATCGTGCTGCGCACCGGCGCGTCCAGCGCGCTGGGCCGGATCAGCGCCCTGGTGGCGGCCACCCGCCCGGCGCCCACCCCGCTGCAACGACGCCTGGCCTCGCTCGGCCGGGTCCTCGGCCTGACCGCCGTGCTCCTCTCCGCACTCGTCTTCGCCCTGGGCGTGTTCAACGGGCGGCCGGTCAGCGAGATGGCGGTCACCGCGGTCAGTCTCGTGGTGGCGGCCGTACCGGAGTCGTTGCCCGCGGTCGTCACGCTCGCGCTCGCCCTGGGCGCCCGCCGGATGGCCGGCAACCGGGCCATCCCCCGACGGCTGCACGCGGTGGAGACCCTCGGGTCGGTCACCGTGATCGCCTCCGACAAGACCGGCACGCTCACCGAGGGGCGGATGGCGGTCCAGCACGCGGTCGTCCCCGGCCGTGACCGGTATGCCGTCACCGGCACCGGGTACGCCCCCGACGGCGTGCTGCACCACCGGGGTGAGCCGGTGTCCGCCCCGGACGAACTGGCCGAACTGGCCCGGGCCGGGCTGCTCTGCAACGATGCCACGGTGGCTCCGCCCACCGAGCAGCGGCCGGAGTGGGCCGCGATCGGGGACCCGCTGGAGGCGGCGCTGGTCACCTTCGCCGCCCGGTGCGGCCTCGATCCGGAGGCCACCCGCGAGGCCTGGCCCCGGATCGCCGAGCACCCGTTCGACCAGGAGTTGCGCCGGATGACCACGGTGCACCGCCACGACGGGCGTTACCTGGTCGTGTGCAAGGGCGCCCCGGAGAACGTGCTGTGCGCGCCGCTCGTGGACGCCGGCGCCGAGGAGTTGGCCGAGCTGACCGGCGCCGCGCACCTGCTCGCCTCCGAAGGGCTGCGGGTGCTGGCGGTGACCGCCGCCGAGGCCGACAGCCCGCCCGACCCGACCCGACCGACCGGCCTGCGACCGCTGGGCCTGGTGGCGGTCGGCGACCCGCTGCGCGCCCAGGCCGCCGGCATCGCCGCCGGCTTCGAGGCGGCCGGCATCCGGCTGCTGTTGATCACCGGCGACCACCCGGCGACCGCCGCGGCGATCGGCGGCCAACTCGGGCTGTGGCGCGACGGCGACCCCCTGGCCAACGGCGACGACGGCGACCCCGGCCAGGCCCACCCCGAGACCCGGGTGTACGCGCGGACCCAGCCGGAGCAGAAGCTCGACATCATCGCCGGCCTCCAGAGCCGGGGGCACGTGGTGGCGATGACCGGCGACGGCGTCAACGACGCCCCGGCGCTGCGCCGCGCGGACATCGGCGTGGCGATGGGCGGCGGCACGGAGGTCGCCCGCCAGGCCGCCGACCTGGTCCTCGTCGACGACGACCTGACCACGGTGGCGACGGCCATCGGCGAGGGACGCCGGATCTACGACAACATCCGCCGGTTCCTGCGCTACGCCCTGGCCGGCGGGCTGGCCGAGATCGCGGTGATGCTGCTCGGCCCGCTGCTCGGCCTGGCCGTGCCGCTGCTGCCGGCGCAGATTCTCTGGATCAACCTGCTCACCCACGGCGTGCCCGGGGTGGCGCTGGGCGCGGAACCGGCCGAGCCCGGCATGCTGCGCCGCAAGCCCCGCTCGCCGCAGGAGTCGGTGCTCGGCGGCGGCCTCGGCCGGGACGTGCTGGTCACCGGCGCGCTGATCGCCGCGGCGGCACTCGGTGCCGGCGTCGCGGCCGCGTACGCGGACCGCCCCTGGCAGTCGGTGGTCTTCGTGGTGCTCGGCCTGGCCCAGCTCGGGGTGGCTCTGGCGGTCCGGGCACCCCGCCCGCCCGGTTCGCGTGACCGCAACCGCGCGCTGCCGGTGGCGGTGGCGGTCTCGGCGGTGTTGCAGGTGGCCGGCGTGCTGCTGCCGCCGCTGCGCGAACTGCTCGGCACCGAGCCGCTGACCGCGCTGGACCTGCTCGGTTGCGCCCTGGTGGGCGTGCTGCCCGGCCTGGTGCTGCGGCTGGCCCGCCGCTTCCGCGCCCCGACCGGGACCGACGGCCCGGCGGCCGGGTCGGGCGGCCCTACCGGCCGGCCCACCGGCCGGGCAGGCTGAGGCCAGCGAAGGAGGACGTCATGACAATCCACTCCCGGGCCCCCGTCGTGGTCGGCGTCGACGGCTCCGCAGCCGCCCTGGACGCGGTCCGGGTCGCCGCCCGCGAGGCCGCCGACCGCAACCGCCCGCTTCAGGTGGTGCACGCCTTCATCTGGCCGCTGACCCGCGCGCCGCTGACCCCCGCACCGGGCGCACCCGCCGGCGCCGGCCTGCGCAACCAGGCCGAGCGGATCGTGACCGAGGCGGTCGCCGAGGCCGGCAAGACGGCACCCGACGTCCCGGTCACCGGCGTCGTCGCCGACGGCGCCGCCGGGGCGGTGCTGGTCGCGGAGTCGCGGAACGCGGCGCTCGTGGTGCTCGGCCACCGGGGCCTCGGTGGCTTCGCCGGCCTGCTGATCGGCTCGGTCACGCTCCAGGTGTCCGCCCGCGCGCACTGCCCGGTGCTGGTCACCCGGGGGGAGGCGCGGGCCGACGGCCCGGTCGTGGTGGGCGTGGACGGCTCGGCGATCTCCACCGCGGCGGTCGGGTTCGCGTACGCGGAGGCCGCCCGCCGGGACACGCCGCTCGTCGTGGTGCACGCCTGGCTCCACCCCGTGCCGATCGGCCCCGGCGACATCCTGCCGCTGGTCCACGACCCCGAGGAGTGCGCCGAGGAGTCCCGCCGGGTGGTCGCCGAGTCGGTGGCCGGCTGGTCCGGGCGTTACCCGGACGTGCGGGTACACCAGCGGTCGGTGCGCGGCGCCCCGGCGCGGGTGCTTGTGGAGGAGTCGAAGGCAGCCCAGCTGATGGTGGTCGGGGCGCACGGCCACGGCGCGCTGGGCGGGTTGCTGCTCGGTTCGGTCAGCCACGCGGTGCTGCACCACGCGCAGTCCCCGCTGGTCATCGTCCGCGACGCACCGGGGCCCGCGTCCGCCTGACGCCACCGCGTCGGCGAAGCCCCCGCCTCGCCGATGCGGTGCGCGCGACCCGGCCGCTACCCGCTGCGTACGGTGGTCAGGTCGGCCAGGCCGGAGATGGTGAGCAGCGGCGCCAACACCGGGCCGGCGACCAGCGAGATGCGCTCGGCGTGCGGGAACAGGACCGCCAGGCCGGCGCTGTCCAGGTATTCCACCTTCGTCAGGTCCACGACCAGGGGCCCGCCGTCGGGCCGCACCGCGTCGGTGAGCGCGGCCCCGAACGTGTCCGCGTTGCTCATGTCGATCTCGCCGGCGACGGACAGCACCCGCACGCCGTCGGCGCCGTCGCTCGTGGTGAGGGTCAGGGACGGACTCATGAGGCGATCTTCGCGCGCATGTCGACAGTGGTGCCAGCCGCCCCCTGGGTCACGCTGATGCTGTCCATCAGCGCGCGCATGAGCACCAGCCCTCGGCCCCGGTGCGAATCGGCGCGTGGCTCCGGTTCCCGCCACCGCCCGCTGTCGGTGACGCTCAGCTGCAGGTCGCCGGCCGTGACGGCGGCACGCAGGCGGATCCACCCGCCCGGGCTGCCCCGGTGCCCGTGCTCGACGGCGTTGGCGCACGCCTCGCCCGCGGCGACCAGGATGTTGTAGGCGTTCGCCGGCGCCAGACCGCACCGGTCCAGCCAGCCCCGCAGCGTGGAGCGGACCTCGGCCAGCCGGGTCGGCTCGGCGGGGAAGTCCAGCTCCAGCGGCCCGGGATGGCGGTAGAGCAGCAGGGCCACGTCGTCGTGGTAGCCGCCGTCCGGGGCCATCCGGGCCATGATATCGGTGGCGAGCACGTCCACCGGCGCGCGGTGTCCCTGTTGGACGGCACCGGTGGCGCGGGCGATGCCCACGGTGATCGGCTGACGGCGGCGCTCCACCAGACCGTCGGTGTAGAGCATGAGCGTCGCCCGTGGCGGCACGATCGCCTCGGCCTCCGGGCGGTCCTGGCCGGGGCGGACGGCCAGCGGCCGGGACCGGCCGTGTTCGAGCAGCCGGGGCGTGCCGTCGGGGTGCACGACGATGGCCGGCGGATGCCCGGCGCTGGAGTAGCGCAACCGGCCGGTGGCCGGGTCCAGGACGCCGCAGAAGACGGTGGCGCAGGCCGCCCCGGGCAGCAGGGCCGCGAACCGGTCCAGGGCGACGAGCACCCCGGCGGGGCTGGCGTCCTGCAACAGCAGGGCCCGGCAGGCGCTGCGCAGCTGGCCCATCACGGCGGCCGCGCGCAGACCGTGCCCGACACAGTCGCCGACCACGATGCCGATCCGCCCGTCCGGCAGCTCGACGGTGTCGTACCAGTCGCCGCCGACCTTGAGCGGCACCGCCGCGGGGGAGTAGCGCACCGCGAAGCCGGCGGGCAGGCGCGCCGGGCCTAGGATCGCCCGTTGCAGCGCCAGCGCGATCTCGCGCTGCTGGTCGACCTGGTGCACCCGGTGCAGCCCTTGACCGACGTGCCCGCCGAGCAGCGCCAGCAGGGTCTGGTCCTGCTCGGTGAAGGGCCGCTTCTCGCCGAGGTCGATCCAGAGCGCCATGGTGCCGTGCGGGTGCTCCACGGCGATGCCGGCGCCGTGCGTACGGGTCGCGACCGGGGTCAGCAGCGGGGTGTCCCGCAGCGCGAGCAACGCCTGCCGCCGCTTCTCGGGCAGGATGTCCCAGTGGGCGGTCGGGTCGCCGGCGGTGACGGTGGGGGTCGGGTCGTCGCCGAACACGGCGGTGAGCACGTCCGCGGCCCGCCACAGCTTGCGCAGCTCGTCCAGGACGCCGCGCAGCGCGTCGGTGAGGTCGTCGGCCCGGGCCAGCCGCATGCTGAGCCCGGCCAGCGCGGTCTCCCGCTGCACGGCGTAGTGCTCGGCGGTGACGTCGCGGAACGTACCGACGATCATCCGCCGGCCGGTGTCCGGATCCTCGACGTGGTTGAACGCGGCGGAGATCCAGAGGCGGTGTCCGTCACGGTGGGTCACCGGCACCGTGTAGGTGCCGCGGGACTGGCCGACGAGCGTCGAGAACGCGGCGGCCACCTGGCGGTGCGCGTCGGGTTCGGCGTCCTGGTCCGGCCACCACGGGTGCACCGCCGGATAGGGCAGGCCGTCGGTTCCGTAACCGAGGACGTCGGTGAACGCGGTGTTTATCTCGACCACGGCGCCGGTCTCGTCACAGACGAAGAACGCCTCCTGCAACGATTCGACAAGGGCGGTACGCCAGCGGGCGTGGTGGTTGCGCAGCCGGGCCAGTTCCACGTTGGTCCGTACCCGGGCGAGCAGTTCGGCGGCCGGGAACGGCTTGACCAGATAGTCGTCGGCGCCCGCGTCCAGCCCTTCGATCGACGCCTCCTGCCCGGCGCGGGCGGACAGCAGCAGGACCGGCGTGCCGGCCGTGTGGGGCTCGGCGCGCAGAGCGCCCACCAGTTGCAGCCCGTCGAGGCGGGGCATCATCACGTCGCTGACCACCAGGTCGGGCGTCTGCGCCCGGGCGGCGTCCAGCGCGGCCCGCCCGTCGGCGACGGCGTACACCTGGTGTCCGGCGGAGCGCAGCAGCCGGGTCAGGTACTCCCGCATGTCGGTGTTGTCGTCGGCGACCAGGATCCGTGCCGGCGCCCCGCCGGGCAGCGGTCGGGCCGGCTCGTCGGTCGAGGGAGGGCCGTCCGTGGCCATCTCGTCGGTCGGGCCGGCGGGCAGCCAGCGCAGCGCCTCCTGCACGAACGGTTCCGCGGTCACGGAGACCTGGCCGCTGCCGGCCGGGGCGAGCGCCTCGGCGGGCAGGTGGGCGGTGCCGAACGGCAGGCGGACCGCGAAGGTGGTGCCCCGGCCCACCGTGCTGCTGGCCTCGATGGTGCCGCCGTGCAGCCCGATCAGCTCCTTGACCAGGGCGAGACCGATTCCGCTGCCCTCGCCCGAGCGGGACCGCGCGTTCTCGATGCGGTGGAACCGCTCGAACAGCCGGGGCATCTCCTCCTCGGCGACGCCGATGCCGGTGTCGGAGACCTCCAGGACGGCGTGCCCGCGTTCGGCGCGCAACCGCACCCGCACCGTGCCGTCGAAGGTGAACTTCAGCGCGTTGCTGAGCAGGTTGAGGACCACCTTCTCCCACATTCCCCGGTCCAGGTGCACCGGCTCGCGCAGGGGTGGGCAGTCGACCTCGAAGGTCAGCCCGGCGCGTTCGATCGCCGATCGGAACACGCTGGCCAGGTCGGCGGTCACCGCGGCCAGGTCCACCGGCTCGTACCGGGCCTGCATCCGGCCGGCCTCGATCCGGGAGAAGTCGAGCAGGCTGTTGACCAGCTTGCCGAGGCGCAACCCGTTGCGCCGGATGACGTCCAACTCCGCGCGGGTCTGCTCGTCGGCGTCCCGCAACCGCCCGCGCAGCTCGTCCACCGGACCCATGATCAGCGTCAGTGGGGTGCGGAACTCGTGGCTGATGTTGGAGAAGAACGTGGTCTTGGCGCGGTCCAGTTCGGCGAGTTCCTCGGCGCGCCGCTGCTGCGCCTGGTAGCTGCGGGCGCTGGCGATGCCGGTGGCCAGGTGCCCGGCCGCCAGTTCGACGAACCCGCGGTAGCTCTCGTCGAGCGCCCGGTAGCGGTTCAGCCCGGCCACCAGGAACCCGTACGGCGCGGCGCCCTGCTGATGCAGGGGCACCAGGAGTGCCTCGGTGGGTGGGGCCGGCCACACGCCCGCGGGCAGGTCGGTGAAGGCCGGGCCGTCGAGCGGGATCTGTACCGACTCGCCCTCGGTGAGCGCCCCGGCCGGCCACGGCGTCGCCGGGTCGGCGCAGGACAGCGTCGCCGGCGCGGCCGGGTGGCCGGTGTCCAGTCCGGTGGCCGCCACCAGTCGGGCGGCCCCGCCGTCGTCGAACAGGTAGGTCAGCGTGAACGGCAGGTCCCGCGGGTTGCGGCCCAACTGGCGGCTGACGAAGGCGAGCGTCTCCTGCTCGGTGCGGATGACGCTCGGGTCGGAGCCCAGGTCGCGCAGCGTGGCCATCCGTCGCTCGCCGATGACGCGTTCGGTGTCCTCGCTGACCACGCAGAGCATCCCGACCAGGCCACCGTCGTCGTCGTGCAGTGGGCTGTAGGAGAACGTGTGGTAGGTCTCCTCCCGGTAGCCGGCGCGTTCCAGGAACAGCAGCAGGCCCTCGTCCCAGGTCGCCTCGCCGGTGCGCAGCACCGTGTCGACGCGGGGACCGATGTCGTCCCAGATCTCCGCCCACACCTCGTAGGCCGGTCGACCCAGTGCCCACGGGTACTTGCGGCCCAGCGTGTCCCGGCGGTAGGCGGCGTTGCAGAAGAAGCTCAACTGCGGTCCCCACGCCATCCACATCGGGAAGCGGGAGGACAGCAGGATGCGCACCGCGGTCCGCAGGCTTTGCGGCCACGTCTCCGGCGGTCCCAGCGGATGCGCCGACCAGTCGACCAGGGCCAGGTCCGGGCCGATCTCGCTGTCGACGGCGAACACGTCGGCGCGCGTACGCGGGTCGAAGTCAGCGCTGGTCATCGCCCGAGTCTCCCCCCACCGCTCCCGATCCTGTCCGTCCGGGTCGCGTCGTCGCGTCCCTCGTCGTCTCTTGCCCCACCGGGTCCGGCATACACCCCACCCACCGGGCGACGAGAGCGCGGTCACGCCGGTCGGGCGAGGAGGAGAACAGGGTGGTGCCGGACGGCGCGCCTGTGGGGCGCCGGTGACGTCGGGCGGAAAGCCGTGCGGAAAACCGAAAGGCAGGGAGACCCAGCTCCCTGCCACCTTCAACATATATCGCACCGCGGGGCTTGCCGCAAGACCCGGGTGGTGTCCCAGAATCGGCGGCCGGACGTTGTTGAGCTGGGCAGACGGGGTACGACGATGACGGGACGCTATGTGACGGCACTGCGCGACATCGACCGGACGGCGGTCGCCACGGTCGGTGGCAAGGGCGCGAACCTGGGCGCGTTGGCCCGGGTCGACGGGGTCCGCGTACCGGAGGGCTTCTGCGTGACGACGGACGCCTTCCGGCAGGCGGTGGCGGGCGCGCCCGCGGTCGCCGACGGGTTGCGGCGGCTGGCCCGGACCGACCCGGACGACCGGGAGACGATCCGGACGGTCGCCGCCGGGCTGCGCCGTGCCGTCGAGGGGGTCGCGCTGCCCGCCGACGTGGCCGACGCGCTCACCGGCGCGGTGGAGCGGCTCGGCGGGGAGGTCGGGTACGCCGTGCGGTCCAGCGCCACCGCCGAGGACCTGCCCACCACCTCGTTCGCCGGCCAGCACGACACCTACCTGAACGTGGTGGGCCCGGCCGAGGTGGGCGCGCACGTGCGTCGCTGCTGGGCGTCGCTGTTCAGCGAG
The DNA here is from genome assembly GCF_049841795.1 of Micromonospora sp. DT31. Taxonomy (NCBI): domain Bacteria; kingdom Bacillati; phylum Actinomycetota; class Actinomycetes; order Micromonosporales; family Micromonosporaceae; genus Micromonospora; species Micromonospora sp. DT31. The sequence goes on from NZ_JBNCKZ010000001.1 coordinate 206,931, forward strand.
CGGGCGGTCACCTACCGCCGGCGGCACGGCGTCGACGACCGGACCGTCGCGATGGCGGTGGTGGTGCAGCGGATGGTGATTCCGGACGCGGCCGGGATCATGTTCACCGCCGACCCGGTCACCGGCAACCGCACCACGGTCTCCCTGGAGGCCGGGTTCGGCCTGGGCGAGGCGCTGGTCGCCGGTCTGGTGAACCCGGACGTGTTCACGGTGCGGGGCGGCCGGGTGATCGCCCGGACCGTCGCCGACAAGCGACGGGCCGTCCTGCCGGTGCCCGGTGGCGGGACCCGGGAGCGGGACGTCGACCCGGCGCGCCGGGAGCAGCCGGCGCTCACCGACGACCAGGCGGTACGCCTGGCGCGGCTGGGCCGGCTGGTCGAGGCGGAGTTCGGCTGCCCGCAGGACGTCGAGTGGGCGCTGGTCGGCGACGACGCGTACGTCCTGCAGAGCCGGCCGATCACCACGTTGTTCCCCGTCCCGGCGGTCTCGGACGGGGCCCGACACGTCTACCTCTCGGTCGGGCACCAGCAGATGATGACCGACGCGATGAAACCCCTCGGGCTGTCGATGTGGCGGCTGACCGCCATGACGCCGATGCACGAGGCCGGCGGGCGGCTGTTCGTCGACGCCACGCCGCTGCTCGCCGATCCCGCCCGCCGGGCCGGCCTGCTGGAGATGATCGGACGTTCCGACCCGCTGGCTCGGGACGCGCTCCAGGCGGCCCTGGAGCGCGGCGACGGGCTGCCCGCCGGCACGCCGCCGTCCGCCGGGCCGCCGTCCGCCGGAACCACCACCGGTACGACGACCGCCGGACCGCCGCCGACCCGCGACGCGGCACCGGCGCCCGACGCCGACCCGGCGGTCGTGGCGGAGCTGGTCGAGCGCAGCCGGGCGTCGCTGGCCGCGCTGCGACGCGACATCCGGGGCCGGTCCGGGCCGGCGCTGTTCGACTTCCTGGACGAGGCGTTCGAGGAACACCGGCGGGTACTCACCGATCCGCGGAGCGCGCGGGTGCTGATGGCGGGGATGGAGGCCGCCTGGTGGCTCACCGACAGGCTGGGGGAGTGGTTGGGCGAGCGGAGCGCCGTCGACGCCCTCACCCTGTCCGTCCCCGGCAACGTCACCGCCGAGATGGGCCTGGCGCTGCTCGACGTCGCCGACGTGATCCGCCCGTACCCGGAGGTGGTGGCTTTCCTGGGCACGGTCGGCGACGACGACGGGTTCCTGGCGGAGCTGCCGGCACGTCCGGGCGGGGAGCGGGCGCGCGCGGCCGTCGCGGACTTCCTGGACCGGTACGGCATGCGCGGCGCCGGGGAGATCGACATCACCCGGCCACGGTGGTGTGAACGCCCCACCACTCTCGTACCACTGATCCTCGACCACGTCCGCAACGTCGCCCCGGGTGCCGCGGCCCGCCGTTACGCGCAGGGCCGCGAGACGGCGGAACGGACGGCCCGGGAGGTGCTGGCGCGCCTGCGGGCGCTGCCGGACGGGGACCGCAGGGCCGACGAGGCGCGGCGGATGATCGACCGGGTGCGGGCCTTCACCGGCTACCGCGAGTACCCGAAGTACGACATCGTCTGCCGCTACCTGGTCTACCGGCAGGCGCTGCTGGGCGAGGCGGACCGGCTGGTGCGCGCCGGCGTGCTCGGCGACCGGGAGGACGTCTTCTACCTGACGTTCGAGGAGTTCCGCGCGGTGGCGGCCACGCACCGGGTGGACCACGGGCTGATCCACCGACGCCGGGAGGAGTTCCGCACGCACCAGGCGCTCACCCCGCCCCGCGTGCTGACCTCCGACGGGGAACGGTTCGACGGGGCGTACCGGCGCGACGACGTGCCGGACGGCGCGCTCGTCGGCCTGGCCGTCTCCTCCGGCGTGGTGCAGGGCCGCGCACGGGTGGTCACCGACCTCGCCCGGGCCGCGCTGGAGCCGGGCGACATCCTCGTCACGGCCTGCACCGATCCGAGTTGGACACCGCTGTTCGTCGCCGCGGCGGCCCTGGTCACGGAGATCGGCGGACGGATGACCCACGGCGCGGTGATCGCCCGCGAGTACGGCCTGCCGGCGGTCGTGGGCGTCACCGGGGCCACCCGGCTGATCCGCGACGGGCAGCGCATCCGCGTGCACGGCGGCGACGGGTACGTGGAACTCCTGGGCTGACCGGACGCCGCCGCGCCTGGCATCCTCGACGGAGAGGTCGGACGCGGTTCGGGAGGCGCGGTGCGGATCGGGGAACTGTCGGCGCGTACCGGGGTGAGCGCCCGGTCCATCCGCTACTACGAGCAGCAGGGCCTGCTGGCCTCGACGCGTACCGCCGCCGGGCAGCGGGTCTTCGCGGAGTCGGCGGTCGAGCGGGTACGGCTCATCCGACGGCTCTTCGAGGCCGGGTTGAGCAGCCGCCGGATGGCCGAGCTGCTGCCGTGCGTGACCGACCCGGACATCCGGACGCCGTGGCTGACCGACCGGCTGCGCGAGGAGCGGTCCCGGCTGCTCGCGGAGATGGCCCGGCTGTCCCGCACCGTCGCGGTGCTCGACGACGTGGTCGCCGACATGACCGTGTCTGTGGCCGAGGACACCCGCAGGGCGGCGGCCTGAGCGCTTGCCCCTGACACCGGTGTCAGCTCCTACCGTCGCGCCATGGCCACGAACCTGGACACCACGAACCTGGACACCGCGCCCGCGCTGGCACCGCTGCTCACCCCCGTCACCGTCGCCGGGCTGCCGCTGCGGTCCCGCCTCGTCATGGCCCCGATGACCCGACACCGGGCGCTGGGTGGCGTGCCGACGCCGCAGATGGCCGAGTACTACCGGCGCCGCGCCGCCCACGGCCTCGGTCTGGTCGTCACCGAGGGGGCGCTGGTGGACCATCCCAGCGCCGGGCACGAGGACACCGTGCCCCGGTTGAGCGCCGGGGCTGCCGAGGTCGGCTGGCGGGCCGTGGTGGACGCGGTCCACGCCGCCGGTGGCCGGATCGCCGCCCAGCTGTGGCACCTGGGCAGCCTGCGCGAGCCGGTGGACGGCCGTCCGGCGTGGACCCCGTCGGGCGTACGCGAAACCGGCCGGCCGGCGACCCGCGCCATGACGGTCGCCGACCTCGACACGCTGCTGGCGGCGTACGGGGAGGCGGCCCGGGTGGCGGTCCGGGCGGGATTCGACGCGGTGGAGATCCACGCCGCGCACGGGTACCTGCTCGACGAGTTCCTCTGGCCGTACACCAATCGCCGGACCGACGCGTTCGGCGGCTCACCGGTGCGGCGGGCGGCGTTCCCGGCCGCGGTGGTCCGCGCGGTACGCGCGCAGCTTCCCGCGCGGCTCCCGCTGATCGTGCGGTTCTCGCAGTTCAAGGAGCGGGCGTTCGACGCCCGGATCGCCGAGACGCCGACCGAGCTGGCGGAGATCCTGACCGCGTTCGCCGACGCCGGGGCCGACCTTCTGCACGCCTCGCAGCGCCGGTTCTGGCAGCCGGCGTTCGCCGGCTCGGCGTGGAACCTGGCCGGTTGGGCGAAGCACCTCACCGGGCTGCCGTCGATCACGGTGGGATCGGTCGGGTTGACCCGCGACTTCCTGCGCCCGGGCGGCCCGGAGTCGGTGTCCGGGCTGGTCGGGCGGGTCACGGACGGCGAGTTCGACCTGGTGGCGGTGGGCCGCGCGTTGCTCGGCAACCCGGCCTGGGTGACGCACGCCGCCGCCGGGCGGCTGAGCGAGATCGTCGACTACTGCAAGGCGCACGAGGACGTCCATCCCTGATCCCGCCGCGGGCTTGACGCGGCGAATGTTATCGCTCACAGTCGATGTCAGGGCACGAGCGCGCAGGGCTCACCGGGCGAGCCGCGTTGGTCGTACCTCGACACCGTCGCCGGAGGCGGGTCGAGGGGTCGCACCATCACCGTTGCAACCCGGAAGAGGAATCCGCATGAGACGAAAGAGAGCCCTGCTGGCCACCGGCATCCTGGCCGGCGCGCTCGCCGCCGGCATGGCGGTGGCGTTGGCGCCGGCCGCGAGCGCCGGGACCACGCTGCGCGCCGCGGCGGCCGAGAAGGGCCGCTACTTCGGCGCCGCGATCGCCACAAACAAGCTGTCCGACAACACGTACGCGACGGTGCTGAACCGCGAGTTCAACTCCGTGGTGGCCGAGAACGAGATGAAGTGGGACGCCACCGAGCCGCAGCAGGGAAGGTTCACCTTCACCGGCGGCGACCGGGTGGTCAGCCACGCCCGCGCCAACGGGATGACCGTACGCGGTCACGCCCTGCTCTGGCACAACCAGCAACCGCCGTGGGCGCAGGCCCTGTCGGGCAGCGCGCTGCGCAACGCGGCGATCAACCACGTCACCCAGGTCGCCACCCACTTCCGGGGGCAGATCTACGCCTGGGATGTCGTGAACGAGGCGTTCGCCGACGGCGGCAGCGGCGGACGCCGCGACTCCAACCTGCAGCGCACCGGCAACGACTGGATCGAGGCGGCGTTCCGGGCGGCGCGGGCCGCCGACCCGGGCGCGAAGCTCTGCTACAACGACTACAACACCGACGGCGTCAACGCGAAGTCGACGGGCATCTACAACATGGTGCGGGACTTCAGGTCCCGCGGGGTGCCGATCGACTGCGTCGGCTTCCAGTCCCACCTGGGCACCACGATCCCCGGTGACTACCAGGCCAACCTCCAGCGTTTCGCCGACCTGGGCGTGGACGTGCAGATCACCGAGCTGGACGTGACGACCGGCGGCAACCAGGCGAACATCTACGGCGCGGTGACCCGCGCCTGCCTGGCGGTGTCGCGGTGCACCGGCATCACGGTGTGGGGCGTGCGGGACTGCGACTCCTGGCGCGGTTCGGACAACGCGCTGCTGTTCGACTGCAACGGCAACAAGAAGGCCGCGTACAACGCGGTGCTCGACGCGCTGAACGCGGGCGGGAACAACCCGCCGCCGCCGACCACCACCCCGCCGCCGAACAACCCGACCACTCCGCCGCCGGGCCCGGGCGGATGTTCCGCCTCGGTGTCGCTGAACTCCTGGGCCGGTGGCTTCGTGGCCTCGGTGAAGGTGACGGCGGGTTCGTCGGGCACCCGGGGGTGGACGGTCACCATGACGCTGCCCGGCGGGGCGAGCGTGACGAACACCTGGAGCGCGACCGCCAGCGGCAGCACCGGCACGGTGCGGTTCGCCAACGTGGACTACAACGGTCAGCTCGGTGCCGGCCAGAGCGCCGAGTTCGGGTTCCAGGGCAACGGCAGCGGATCGGGCCTGACGCCCACCTGTTCCGCCTCCTGAGCCGGACGCGGGGGCGGCACGTCGCGCCGTCCCCGCGCGGTCCGCCCGTCCTACCTGGACGCGCCCCTGTTACAAGAAAGAGACATGCACATTTCGCGGGATTGATTGACGAGACAACTTGTGAGCGTTAACACTCACCCTGACGGTTACCTGTGTCACAGGGGCCACGGAGGGGAGAGAGGACGCTCGTGCGCAGACGAATCCTGGCCGCAGTCAGCGGCGCCGCGCTCGCGATCAGCCTGGCCGCGTGCAGCGGCGAGGGCGCCGGAGGCGGCTCGGACACCAGCTCCGCCAAGCCCGGCGACCTGACGATCGGCGTCTCGATGCCGACCCAGACCTCGGAACGGTGGATCGCCGACGGCAACTCGGTGAAGGAGAAGCTGCAGGCGAAGGGCTACAAGGTCGACCTGCAGTACGCCGGGGACGACATCCCCACCCAGTCGCAGCAGATCGACCAGATGATCACTCGGGGCGCTGACGTGCTGGTCATCGCCCCGATCGACGGCACCGCGCTCAGCGGCCAGCTCCAAGCCGCCGCGAACGCGAAGATCCCGGTCATCTCCTACGACCGGCTCATCCGCAACAGCCCGAACGTCAGCTTCTACGTCAGCTTCGACAACTACAAGGTCGGCGTGGCGCAGGCCAACGCGCTTCTGGTCGGCCTCGGCCTGCTGACCAAGGACGGCGCCAAGGGCACCGCGACCGGCCCGTTCAACGTGGAGTTGTTCGCCGGCTCGCTCGACGACAACAACGCGGGGTTCTTCTTCACCGGCGCGATGGACACGCTCAAGCCGTACTTCGACGCCGGGACGCTGAAGGTCAAGTCCGGGCAGACCAAGATCGAGCAGGCGGCCATCCTGCGGTGGCAGCAGGAGACCGCGCAGAAGCGGATGGAGGACCTGCTCACCTCCAGCTACAACGACGGCAGCAAGGTCGACGGCGTGCTGTCGCCCTTCGACGGCCTGTCCCGGGGCATCATCACCGCCCTGCAGAACGCCGGCTACCGCGGCGGCGCCAAGAAGATGCCTGTGGTGACCGGTCAGGACGCCGAGGTCGCGTCGGTCAAGCTCATCGACGACGGGGTGCAGAGCTCCACCGTGTTCAAGGACACCCGGCTGCTGGCCGAGCAGGCGGCGATCGCCGCCGAGGCGTTCCTGCGCGAGGAGGAGCCGAAGGCGAACGAGACCAAGGCGTACAACAACGGCGTCAAGGTCGTGCCCGCCTTCCTGCTGCCCGTGCAGACCGTCTACAAGGAGGACATCAGGTCCGTCTTGATCGACTCCGGCTACCTGACCGCACAGGAGGTCGCCGCCGGGCGAGCCGGCTGATCCGGGCGGCGGGCCCGGTGGTGTGACGTGCCACCGGGCCCGCCCCGCTCCGGACACCACGACCACGAGCAGGACGGATACCGATGAGCGACCACATCCTCGAGATGCGTGGCATCACGAAGACCTTCCCCGGGGTGACCGCGCTGCAGGACGTCTCGCTCGCCGTACGGCGCGGCGAGATCCACGCGATCTGCGGCGAGAACGGCGCCGGCAAGTCCACCCTGATGAAGGTGCTGTCTGGGGTCCACCCGGTCGGCAGCTACGACGGCCAGATCGTCTTCGACGGCGAACCGGTCGGCTTCCGGGGGATCCAGGACAGCGAAGCCCGCGGCATCGTCATCATCCACCAGGAACTGGCCCTGATCCCGTACCTGTCGATCGCGGAGAACATCTTCCTCGGCAACGAGCGCCGGGGCCGCGGCGGGCTCATCGACTGGCACCGGACCAACGCGGAGGCCGCGGCGCTGCTGCGCTCGGTCGGGCTGCACGAGAACCCGGTCACCCCCGTCATGCAGCTCGGCGTCGGCAAGCAGCAGCTCGTGGAGATCGCCAAGGCGTTGTCCAAGAAGGTGCGACTGCTGATCCTCGACGAGCCCACCGCGGCGCTCAACGACGTCGACTCGGCGCACCTGCTGGACCTGATGCGCCGGCTGCGCGACCAGGGCATCACCTGCATCATGATCTCGCACAAGCTCGGCGAGATCACCGCGGTCGCCGACTCGACAACGGTGATCCGCGACGGCCGTACCGTCGAGACGCTGGACATGGCCGACGGCGCCGTCACCCAGGACCGGATCATCCGTGGCATGGTCGGACGCGACCTGGCCACCTTCTACCCGACCCGCGACGTGACTCCCGGGGCCGAGGTGCTGCGGATCGAGGACTGGACGGTGCGCCACCCGACCCAGGACCGCCTGGTGGTCGACCGGGCGTCGCTGCACGTGCGCGCCGGGGAGGTCGTCGGCATCGCCGGCCTGATGGGGGCCGGGCGCACCGAGCTGGCGATGAGCGTGTTCGGCCGGGCCTACGGCCGGGACATCAGCGGGCGGCTGTTCCTCAGGGGCCGCGAGGTGCGGGCGCGGACGGTGGCCGAGGCCATCGCCAACGGCATCGCGTACGCCACCGAGGACCGCAAGCACTACGGCCTCAACCTCATCGACGACGTACGGGGCAACGTGTCGGCCGCCGCGCTCGGCAAGCTCGCCCGGCACGGCTGGATCGACGGCAACCGGGAGATCCAGGTCGCCGAGCGGGGCCGGCGCGACATGAACATCAAGGCGCCGACGGTGATGTCGGTGGTGGGCAAGCTCTCCGGCGGCAACCAGCAGAAGGTCGTGCTGGCGAAGTGGCTGTTCACCGACCCGGACGTGCTGATCCTCGACGAGCCGACCCGGGGCATCGACGTGGGTGCGAAGTTCGAGATCTACACGATCGTCAACCGGCTGGTGGCCGAAGGCAAGGCAGTCGTTCTGATCTCCTCCGAGCTGCCCGAGCTGCTCGGCATGTGCGACCGCGTCTACACCCTGGCGGCCGGCCGGATCACCGGGGAGGTGCCGGTGGGTGAGGCCACCCAGGAGAACCTGATGCAACTCATGACCAAGGACAGGGATCTCGTTCGATGACGACCACGAAGCCCAGCTCCCCGAAGGCCGCCGCGCCGGACGCCGGCACGGCGACCCTGCACACCGGCACCAGCGACCCGCGCGCGCTGATCCTCGGCAACCTGCGGCAGAGCGGCATCTACATCGCGCTGGTGGTGATCGTCGCGCTGTTCGCCGTCCTCACCGACGGCGTCTCGCTCAGCCCCGGCAACCTCACGAACATCGTGCTCCAGTACTCCTACATCCTGGTCCTCGCGATCGGCATGGTCATCGTGATCATCGGCGGCCACATCGACCTGTCGGTGGGATCGGTGGTGGCGCTCACCGGCGCGGTCTCGGCGGTGCTCGTCATCCGCGAGGGCCTGCCCTGGTGGGTCGGCGTCCTGGCCGCGCTCGCGGTGGGCGTCGCGGTCGGCGCCTGGCACGGGCTCTGGGTCGCGTACGCCGGCATCCCGGCGTTCATCGTCACCCTGGCCGGCATGCTCCTGTTCCGCGGTTTGACCCTTCGCGTGCTGGACAACATCTCGCTGTCGCCGTTTCCCGAGGAGTACCAGCGGGTCGCCGCCGGCTTCCTCAACGGGCTCCTCGGCGGCCAGGGCTTCGACGCCTTCACGCTGTTCATCGGCGCGTTCGCGGTGGTCGGGTACGCCGCGAGCGTGTTCCGGACCCGGGTCGCCCGGGTGCGCCACGAGCAGCCCGTGGAGTCGTTCCCGCTGTTCGTCCTGCGGGTCGTGGTGGTCGGTGCCGTGGTGATGTGGTTCGCCTGGCAGCTCGCCCACGCCCGTGGCCTGCCGATCGTGCTCATCGTGCTGGCCGTGCTCGTGCTTGTCTACGGCCTGCTCACCCGCCGTACGGTGTTCGGCCGCCGGGTGTACGCGATCGGCGGCAACCTGCCCGCGGCGATGCTGTCCGGGGTCCGGGTGAAACGGGTCAACTTCTGGATCTTCGTCAACATGGGCTTCCTGTCCGGCGTGGCCGGCGTGATCTACTCCTCCCGGTCCAACGGCGCCCAGCCCGCGGCGGGCAACATGTTCGAGCTGGACGCGATCGCGGCGGCGTTCATCGGCGGCGCGGCGGTCACCGGCGGCGTCGGCACCGTTGTCGGCGCCATGGTGGGTGGCCTGATCATGGCGGTGATGAGCAACGGCATGCAGCTCATGAGCGTCGACCAGTCCGTGCAGTCGGTGGTGAAGGGCCTGGTGCTCCTGGTCGCCGTGGCGTTCGACATCTGGAACAAGCGCCGCGCCGCCGGCACCCGGTGACGGTCGGCCGGACGCTCGCCCTTGTCGTCCGGCCGACCGCCGTTCACCGGCCGCAGCCGCTCACGCCCGGCTCCACCGCTGGTTGGTGTTGCCGTGGCAGGTCCAGACGAGCACCCGGGTGCCGTTGGCGGTGCCGGCGTTGTCGACGTCCAGGCACAGGGTCGGGAAGCGGACGCTGCTCACCGTGCCGTTGCCGTTGAACGTCCACTGCTGGTTGGTGCCGCCGTTGCAGTCCCAGATCTGCACCCGGGTGCCGGCGGTCGCGGTGGTCGGGATGTCCAGGCACTTGCCGAGCACCTGCAACGCCTGGCCGCTGGCGGTGAACTGCTGGTTGGGGTTGCCGTGGCAGTCCCAGATCAGGGTTCCGGTGCCGTTTGCGGAGCTGGCGTTGTCCACGTCGAGGCACCGGCCGGACGACTCGCTGCGCAGTCGGAACGTGGTCGGGACCGGCGGCGGGGTGGTGGTGCCGCCCCCGCTGACCCGGTAGACCACCGTGCCGTGTGCCGGCACGCTGGCGGAGATCGTGCCGGTGCTGGTGGAGGTGGCGTCCGTCCACGCGTCGCGCAGCGTGAACGAGCTGCCGCTCTTGCCCACCGCCGCCGCCGTGGTGGAGACCGTGGTGGTGGCGCTGCCCTGGTTGAACAGGGCGACCGCCACGTCACCGTTGGCCAGCGGCTTGGCCAGCACCCGCCGGGTGCCGTCGAAGGAGACCTGGACCGCCTGGCGGCCGAGGGTGTCCTGGTTGATGGCGACCAGGTTCGGGTTGCGCAGGATCGCCAGCGTGGCCGTGCTCGCCGAGCGCACGTCGTTGCCCATCATCAGCGGCGCGGCCAGGATCGTCCAGAGCGCGAAGTGGCTGCGCATCTCGGTGTCGGTCATGCCCCCTCGACCGACCTCGAGCATGTCCGGGTCGTTGAACCCGCCGGGCGCGGCGTAGCCGGCCAGCGGCACCGTGACGTCGACGATGTTCTGGATGCCCATCGGGTAGCCGTTTGTCTGGCCGGTGTTCCACGCGTTGGTGATGTCCTCGGTGGTCCGCCACAGGTTCGCCACGTCGCTCCAGTTGCGCTGCGGCCCGGTCTTGGCGTGGTAGCTGTTGGGGTTGATGCTGTAGACGATCGGCCGGCCGGTGGAGGCCAACGCGTCGCGCATGATGCCGAACCGCGCCACCTGGTCGTTTATGGTGCCGGTGGAGGAGCACCAGTCGTACTTCAGGTAGTCCACGCCCCAGGCGGCGAACTGCCGCGCGTCCTGGTATTCGTGGTTGAGGCTGCCGGTGGCGCCGGGGAACGCGCCGCCGACCTGGGCGCAGGTCTTGTCCAGCGGCACCTGGTAGATGCCGAACAGCAGGCCCCGCGCGTGCAGGTAGTCGCCGAGCGACTTCATTCCGCTCGGGAACCGCTGCGGGTGCGCCTGGAGGTTGCCCTGGGCGTCCCGGTTGGGGTCGAACCAGCAGTCGTCCACCACGACGTACTTGTAGCCGAGGTCGCGCAGGCCGTTGGCCACGATCGCGTCGGCGGTCTGCCGGATGAGCGTCTCGTTGATGTTGCAGCCGAAGGTGTTCCAGGTGTTCCACCCCATCGGGGGCGTACGGGCGACGCCGTTGTCGAGCGCCTGTGCCGGGCGGGGGGTGACCGCTTCGCCGGTGACGGTGGCCGCGAGCGTCACCGCCGCGACACCCAGGACGGCGAGCATCCGTCGGGTCCATCTGCGCACTGAGTCCTCCTCGGTCGCCGGGCGCCGTCCGTGCCGGTGCCCGGAACGGAGCGGCCCGCCGGCCACGCGGCGTCGCCCGTGGTGCACGGGGGACGTACGCGGCAACGGCAGTTCCAGAGGGCCGGACGGTGCCGGCGGGCGCTCATGGGTGGTGGGGTTCGGCGGTCGACGGGGTCGCCGTCGTCGCCGCCCGGCTGCGGCGCCGGGGTTTCCCGGACGGCGGCGCCACAGTGTGGGGTGCCGGAAATGTTATCGCTGACATCAAAGGCTGTAAATAGGGTCGGGTGTTCCGGGCGGCTCGCCGAGGGTGACGATGACGGGTGCCGTGGCGGGAGAAAGGGCCGCTGAGACGCGCTGTGGCGACCGTACGACGGTGGCCGGGTGTGCGGGTCCCGGGTGTCCGAGTGCGCCGGTACTTCTTCCGGAAGTTCCATTGATTGTTGTCGCTAACATGGCTGCCGTCCGGGCCTGGCCGGCGCGCTGCGGGCGACTCCGGCGTGGATCTCCTCGATCGGCGGCCGGGCCGGTCCGCGCCGTGCGACAGTCGCCCGTTCCGGGTGGCGGTCCTCGTTACGCAGCTGTTGCCCGGAGGTGTCTTGACGGATATGTATGTGAGCGCTAACACTAGCTCCGTGACACGGCGGAGGTGCAAATGAGCGATGTGGACGCGGCCGACCGGTACGTGATCGGGGTCGACTTCGGCACGTTGTCCGGGCGGGCGCTCGTGGTGCGCGTCCGCGACGGCGCCGAACTCGGCACAGCGGTGCACGAATACCGGCACGGGGTCATCGAGAGCGCGCTGCCCGACGGCGGCCCGCCACTGCCGCCGGACTGGGCGCTGCAGGATCCCGACGACTACCGCGACGTGCTGCGCCACGCGGTGCCCGCGGCGCTGACCGCCGCCGGCGTGGACCCGTCCCGGGTGATCGGCCTCGGCATCGACTTCACCGCCTGCACCGTGCTGCCCACGCTGGCCGACGGCACCCCGCTGTGCGAGGTCCCCGAACTGCGCCGTCGCCCGCACGCCTGGGTCAAGCTGTGGAAGCACCACGCCGCGCAGCCGCACGCCGACCGGATCAACGCGCTCGCGCACGAGCGGGGCGAGCCGTGGATCGGCCGCTACGGCGGCAAGATCTCCGCCGAGTGGCAGTTCGCCAAGGGCCTGCAGATCCTCGACGAGGATCCGGAGGTCTACCGGCGGGCCGATCGCTTCATCGAGGCCGCCGACTGGATCGTGTGGGAACTGTGCGGAGTCGAGACCCGCAACGTCTGCACGGCGGGCTACAAGGGCATCCGGCAGGACGGTCGATACCCGTCGGCGGACTACCTGGGGGCACTCGACCCCGACTTCGTCGACTTCGTCGCCAAGCTGGACGGTCCGCTGCTGCCACTGGGGGCCCGGGCCGGCACGCTCGGCGCCCGCGCCGCGGTCTGGACCGGGCTGCCCGAGGGCGTCGCGGTGGCCGCGGGCAACGTGGACGCCCACGTCACCGCCGCCGCCGCCCAGGCGCTGCACCCCGGCCGGCTGGTGGCCATCATGGGCACCTCCACCTGCCACGTGCTCAACGGTGCCCGTCCCGCCGAGGTGCCCGGCATGTGCGGTGTCGTCGACGGCGGCATCAGCCCCGGCGCCTGGGGCTACGAGGCCGGGCAGAGCGGCGTGGGGGACATCTTCGGCTGGTTCGTGCGGCACGCCGCACCGGCCGGCCTCGACTCGCACGAGCGGCTCACCGAACTCGCCGCCGCCCAGCCGATCGGCGCGCACGGCCTGGTGGCGCTGGACTGGTGGAACGGCAACCGTTCGCTGCTGGTCAACCACGACCTCAGCGGACTGATCATCGGGCTGACGCTGGCCACCCGGCCAGCCGACGTCTACCGCGCGTTGCTGGAGGCCACCGCGTACGGCACGCGGATGATCATCGAGGCGTTCGCCGAGGCGGGGGTGCCGGTCGAGGACCTGGTGGCCGCCGGCGGGCTCACCTCGAACCCGCTGCTCATGCAGATCTACGCCGACGTCACCAACCGACCGCTGGGCGTCATCGGCTCCGCGCAGGGACCGGCGCTCGGCTCGGCCATCCACGCGGCGGTCGCCGCCGGGGCGTACCCGACGATCCACGAGGCGTCGGCCGCGATGGGTCGGGTGGACGAGGGCGTCTACCGGCCCGTGCCGGAGAACGTCCGGGCCTACGACGCGCTCTACGCCGAGTACCGGGCGCTGCACGACCACTTCGGTCGTGGCGCGAACGACGTGATGCTGCGCCTGCGGGCGATCCGCAACGCGGCGGCGGACAGCGTCGCCGCGGGCCCGGCACCGACCCTGGAGGTGGTGGGATGAACGCCGACGTCGCCCGGCAGGTCGCCGCGCTGCGGGAGACCGTGGCCCGACTGCACCGGGAGTTGACCCGCAACGGCCTGGTGGCCTGGACCTCCGGCAACGTCTCGGCCCGGGTCCCCGGCCAGGAGTTGATGGTCATCAAGCCCAGCGGGGTGGACTACGACGACCTGACCGCCGACACCATGGTGGTCTGCGACCTCACCGGCGCGGTCGTCGACGGTGGCTCCCCGTCCAGCGACACCGCCGCGCACGCCTACGTCTACCGGGCGATGCCCGAGGTGGGCGGCGTCGTGCACACGCACAGCGGCTACGCCACCGCCTGGGCCGCCCGGGGTGAGTCGATCCCGTGCTGGCTGACCGCCCAGGCCGACGAGTTCGGCGGGGAGATCCCGGTCGGGCCGTTCGCGCTGATCGGCGGCGACGACATCGGCAAGGGCGTCGTCAGTACGCTGGCCGGCCACCGGTCGCCCGCGGTGCTCATGCGCAACCACGGCGTCTTCGCCGTCGGCCGGGACGCGCGGGCCGCGGTCAAGGCCGCGGTGATGTGCGAGGACGTGGCCCGCACCGCGCACCTGGCCCGTGCGCTGGGTCAGCCGCTGCCGATCGCGCCGGCCGACATCGACTCGCTCTACGACCGCTACCAGAACGTGTACGGCCAACGCCCGCCGGCCGGGTGACCCGGGCCGGCACCACACACCTATCCCACCACCACACCCGGGCGCCCGCCGGCCCTCGCCGATGACGCGTCCGGATCATCCAACCCGAGGAGAACCGATGAGAACCAGGAGCACGGCACGTACGGTCGTCGCGGCCCTCGCCGGCGTCCTGCTCGCCGGCGGCATGGCTGCCTGCGGGAACAGCGACACCGGCGGCGGTTCCGGTGGCGGCAATGACAAGCTCGTCCTGGGCTTCTCCCAGGTGGGCGCCGAGAGCGGCTGGCGCACCGCCAACACCACCTCGATCAAGGAGGCGGCGGCGGCGGCCGGCGTCGAGCTGAAGTTCGACGACGCCCAGCAGAAGCAGGAAAACCAGATCAAGGCGATCCGCAACTTCATCCAGCAGAAGGTCGACGTGATCGCCTTCTCGCCGGTGGTCGAGTCCGGCTGGGACACCGTGCTCAAGGAGGCCAAGGACGCGAAGATCCCGGTGATCCTGACCGACCGCGCGGTCGACTCGGCCGATAAGTCGCTCTACAAGACCTTCCTCGGCTCGGACTTCGTCAAGGAGGGCCGGCTCGCCGGCGAGTGGCTGGTGGAGCAGAAGAAGGCGGCGTCCGGCCCGGTCACCATCGTCGAGTTGCAGGGCACGACCGGCTCGGCGCCGGCGAACGACCGGAAGAAGGGGTTCGGCGAGGCGATCGCGACCAACCCCAACCTGAAGATCGTCGCCTCGCAGTCCGGTGACTTCACCCGGGCCGGCGGCAAGCAGGTCATGGAGCAGTTCCTCAAGGCCAACCCCAAGATCGACGTGCTCTTCGCGCACAACGACGACATGGGGCTGGGCGCGCTGGAGGCGATCACCGCGGCGGGCAAGGTGCCCGGCAAGGACATCACCATCATCACCGTGGACGCGGTGAAGGACGGCATGCAGGCCCTCGCGGACGGCAAGTTCAACTTCATCGCCGAGTGCAGCCCGCTGCTCGGCCCGCAGCTGATGGACCTGGCCAAGAAGGTCAAGGCCGGCGAAGAGGTGCCCCCGCGGATCGAGACCGAGGAGACCACCTTCACCCAGGAGCAGGCCAAGGAGGCGCTGCCCAACCGCAAGTACTGACCGACACCCGGGGTCGCCGTCACACCGACGGCGACCCCCCGTGCCACCACCGTCGAAGAAAAGGCCGATGGGATGACGGGTAGCCGTCCGGTCCTGACCATGACCGGCATCAGCAAGACCTTCCCCGGGGTCCGCGCACTCCACGACGTCGACTTCCGGCTGTTCCCGGGCGAGGTCCACGCCCTCATGGGCGAGAACGGCGCCGGCAAGTCCACCCTGATCAAAGTGTTGACCGGCGTCTACGGGACGGACGCCGGCGTTGTCACGCTCCACGGCGAGCAGGTCGCCTTCACCGGTCCGATGCAGGCCGCGGCGGCCGGTGTCAGCACCGTCTACCAGGAGGTCAACCTCTGCGCCAACCTGTCGGTGGCGGAGAACGTGTTCATCGGCCGGGAGCCGCGCCGCCTCGGCGCGGTGCGCTGGGGCGAGATGCGCCGGCGAGCGCGGGAACTGCTCGCCCGGCTCGACCTCGACCTCGACGTCACCGCGCCGCTGGGCAGCTACTCGCTGGCGGTGCAGCAGATGGTCGCCATCGCCCGGGCGATCGACGTGCAGGCCCGGGTGCTGATCCTGGACGAGCCGACCTCCAGTCTGGACGCGGGCGAGGTGGCGCAGCTGTTCCGGATCATGCGGCAGCTCCGCGACGAGGGGATCGCGATCCTGTTCGTCACGCACTTCCTCGACCAGGTCTACGGCATCGCCGACCGGATCACGGTGCTGCGCAACGGCACCCTGGTGGGGGAGTACCGCACCGAGGAACTGCCGCAGTTCAGCCTGGTCGAGAAGATGATCGGCCAGGAGCTGGACGTGCTGGAACGACTGGACGAGCAGCAGAAACGGGCCACCGTCGGCACCGACGGCCCACCGCTCGTGGACGCCGCCGACCTGGGCCGCCGGGGCGCGGTCGCCCCGTTCAGCCTGCGCATCCACGCGGGTGAGGTGGTCGGCCTGGCCGGCCTGCTCGGCTCCGGGCGTACCGAGGTGGCGCGACTGATCTTCGGCGCCGACCGCGCCGACCACGGCCAGATCCGGCTCGACGGCGGCCGGGCGCCGGTGCGCAACCCGATCCAGGCCATCGGGCAGGGCGTCGGCTTCTGCTCGGAGAACCGCCGAGCGGAGGGCATCGTCCCGGAGCTGTCGGTCCGGGAGAACATGATCCTCGCGATGCAGGCCGCGCGCGGCTGGTTGCGGCCCATCCCGCGCCGCCGCCAGGACGAGCTGGTCCGCCGGTACGTCGAGGCGCTGAGCATCCGTCCGGCGAACCCGGAGCTGCCGGTGCGCAACCTGTCCGGCGGCAACCAGCAGAAGGTGCTGCTGGCCCGCTGGCTCATCACCGAGCCACGGTTGCTCATCCTGGACGAGCCGACCCGCGGCATCGACGTCGGCGCCAAGGCCGAGATCCAGAAGCTCGTGGTGCAGCTCTCCGACGGCGGCATGGCCGTGCTGTTCATCTCCGCCGAGTTGGAGGAGGTGCTGCGGCTGAGCCACCGGGTCGCGGTCATGCGCGACCGGGAGATGGTCGCCCAGCTCACCAACGACGACACGCTCGACGCCGACCGCGTCATGCGCACCATCGCCAGTGGCACCCCCCGGGAGGAGGTGAACCGATGACCGCACTCGCCGACCGCCTCCGCCCGCTGACCGGCCACCGTCTGTTCTGGCCGGCTCTGGTGCTCGTGGTCATGCTCGCCGCGAACACCGTCTACCGTCCCGGCTTCCTCGCCGTCGAGGTCAAGGACGGTCACCTGTACGGCACGCCGATCGACATCCTGCGGCTGAGTGCCCCGCTGATGCTCGTCGCGCTCGGCATGACCCTGGTCATCGCCACCGGCGGCATCGACCTGTCCGTCGGCTCGCTCTGCGCGATCAGCGGAGCGATCGCCTGCCTGCACATCAGCGGGGCCGCCGACCAGAACAGCCCGGCCACCGTGGCCACCGCACTGGCCCTGGCCTTCGGCGCGGCACTGGTGCTCGGCGCGTGGAACGGGGTGCTCGTCGCCGTGATCGGCATCCAACCGATCATCGCCACGCTGATCCTCATGGTGGCCGGCCGGGGCATCGCCCAGCTGGTCACCGAGGGGCAGATCATCACGATCAACTCCGGGCCGTACCGGGCGATCGGGCTGGGGCACTTCCTCACGCTGCCGCTGGCCATCCTGATCGCCCTGGCCGCCGCGCTGCTGGTGGCCGCGTTCACCCGGCGCACCGCGCTCGGGCTGATCGTCGAGTCGGTCGGCGGCAACGCCGAGGCCAGCCGGCTGGCCGGCATCCGCTCCCGGCGGATCGTCTTCCTCGTCTACGTGGTCAGCGCCGCCTGCGCCGCGCTCGCCGGCTTCATGGTCACCGCGAACGTGTCCAGCGCCGACGGCAACGCCGCCGGCCTGTGGATCGAGCTCGACGCGATCCTCGCCGTGGTGATCGGCGGCACCTCGCTTGCCGGCGGCCGGTTCTCCCTCGGCGGCACCGTCCTCGGCGCCCTGATCATCCAGACCCTGACCACCACGGTGTACGCCATGAACATCTCGCCGCAGACGTCGCTGCTGTTCAAGGCGGTCGTCGTCATCGCCGTCTGCCTGGTGCAGGCCCCGGCGTTCCGGGCCCGGCTGCGCCGGCGCCGGCGCGGTGCCGAACCCGGGCCGGCGACGCCGCAGCGGGCGAAGGAGCAGGTGTCGGCATGAGCAGCACGTCCCTGACCACCGGTCGGTCCTGGCGGCCGAGCCTGCCCCGGCGGCACGTCCCGGTCCTGGCCACGCTCGTCCTGCTGCTGGTCATGTACGGCATCGGCGTGTCCCAGTACCAGGCGTTCTCCAACGTCCAGGTGGTCTTCAACGTCTTCATCGACAACGGCTTCCTGCTCGTCGTCGCGGTCGGCATGACCTTCGTGATCCTCACCGGCGGCATCGACCTGTCCGTCGGGTCGGTGGTCGCGATGACCGCGATGGTGTCCGCCGCGCTGCTGCGCGACGGCCTGCCGGCGGCCCTGGTCCTGGTGATCGCGTTGCTGATCGGCCCGACCCTGGGGTTCCTGATGGGCTGCGCGATCCACTTCTTCGAGATCCAGCCGTTCATCGTCACCCTCGCCGGGATGTTCTTCGCCCGGGGCATGTGCACGTTCATCAGCGACTCCTCCATCTCCATCACCGACGGCTTCTGGACGTCCACGTCGCAGGAGCGGATCGGGAACCCGGCGGGCAACTTCGTGTCGGTAAGCGTGCTGATCGCGTTCGCGGTGGTGCTGATCGCGGCGTACGTGCTGGCGTACACCCGGTTCGGCCGCAACGTCTACGCGGTCGGCGGGAACGCGCAGTCGGCGCTGCTGATGGGCCTGCCGGTGGCGCGGACCCGGATCGCGGTCTACACCATCAGCGGACTGTGCTCGGCGATCGGCGGGCTCCTGCTGTCGTTCTACACGCTCTCCGGCGCGCCGCTGATCGCCGTCGGCATGGAACTGGACGTGATCGCCGCGGTGGTGATCGGCGGCACCGTGCTCACCGGCGGCTCCGGGTACGTGTTCGGCACCGTGCTCGGCGTGCTGGTGCTGGGGGTCATCCAGACGCTCATCACATTCGACGGCAGCCTCAACTCCTGGTGGACGAAGATCGTGATCGGCGGGCTGCTCTTCGCGTTCATCCTCCTCCAGCGCCTCATCGGCATCCGGTTCAAGTGACTAGCGCGGAAGGCGACAACATGCCCACTCACCCCCAGCCCGAGGTCTGGTTCCTCACCGGCAGCCAGGGCCTCTACGGCGAGGACACCCTGCGGCAGGTCGCCGACCAGTCCCGGCAGATCGCCGCCCGGCTGGACGAGTCGCCGGACATCCCCGTACGCGTGGTCTGGAAGCCGGTCCTGACGTCGAGCTCGGACATCCTCGCGGCCTGCCGGGACGCGGCGGCGCAGGGCGTGGTCGGGGTGATCGCCTGGATGCACACGTTCTCCCCGGCGAAGATGTGGATCTCCGGCCTGGACGCGTTGCAGACGCCGCTGCTGCACCTGCACACCCAGGCCAACGTCGTCCTGCCGTGGGACGACATCGACATGGACTTCATGAACCTCAACCAGGCCGCGCACGGTGACCGGGAGTTCGGCTACATCCAGACCCGGCTCGGGGTGGCCCGTAAGACCGTCGCCGGTCACGTCACCGACCCGCGCGTGGTGGGCCGCGTCGCCGCCTGGGCGCGGGCCGCGATCGGCTGGTCGGCGGTGCGGACGCTGCGGCTGGCCCGGTTCGGCGACAACATGCGCGACGTCGCGGTGACCGAGGGGGACAAGGTCGAGGCCGAGCTGCGCTTCGGTGTCTCGGTCAACACCTACGGCGTCAACGATCTCGTCGCGGCGGTCGACCAGGTCGCCGACGCGCAGGTGGACGACCTGGTCAAGGAGTACGACGACACCTACCGGGTCCGTCCCGAGCTGCGGCCCGACGGTGACCGGCACGAGTCGCTGCGCTATGCCGCACGTCAGGAGCTGGGCCTGCGCACGTTCCTGGACGCCGGCGGGTTCCGGGCGTTCACCACGAACTTCGAGGACCTCGGCGGCCTGCGCCAGCTCCCCGGCATCGCGGTGCAGCGTCTGATGGCCGACGGCTACGGGTTCGGCGGCGAGGGCGACTGGAAGACCTCGGTGCTGGTGCGGATGCTCAAGGCGATGGCCGTCGGTGTCGAGGGCGGGACCTCGTTCATGGAGGACTACACCTACGACCTGACGTTCGGCCAGGAGCTGATCCTCGGCGCGCACATGTTGGAGGTCTGCCCGAGCATCGCCGTCGGGGTGCCCAGCGCCCAGGTGCACCCGTTGGGCATCGGCGGGCGCGAGGACCCGGTGCGCCTGGTCTTCGACGCGTCGCCCGGCCCGGCGGTGGTGCTCGGCATGGTGGACATGGGGGAGCGGTTCCGACTGGTCGCGAACGCGGTCGACGTGGTGCCGCCGCCGCAGCCGTTGCGCCGGCTGCCGGTGGCCCGCGCGGTCTGGCGGCCCCAGCCGGACCTGCCCACCTCGGCGGAGGCATGGATCACCGCGGGCGGGCCGCACCACACCGTGTTGTCCCAGGCGGTGGGCGTGGAGGAGCTGCGCGACCTGGCCGCGATGGCCCGCACCGAACTGCTGGTCATCGACGCCGACACCCGGGGCCCCCGCTTCGCCGACGAGCTGCGCTGGAACCAGGCGTACTACCGGCTCGCCCGCGGTTTCTGAGCGGGCCCGGGTCGCCCGCCGCGACCCGGCCGGGGCGGGAGCCTCCGCTTGACGAACGGCATGTTATCGCTCACAGTCGATGTATTGGGTCGCCGGCACCGCTCGCGGGCCGTTCCGGGCGCGATCTGCGCCGCAGTTGCCAGGGATCCGACTCCCCTCGGGCGGGGGCCATTGCTGTTAGCGATAACGAGGCCGTTCGCGGCCGGCGTCGCCCTGCCCGGGCTCCGCCTGGACGAAGGAGGATCATCGTGGTGACAGCTCGACTGTCGCATGGACGCGGATGGCCGGCCCGGCTGTTGGCCGGGTTGGTGGCACTGCTGGTCGGCGGCGTGGTGGTGGGTGTGGCCCCGACGCCGGTCGCGGCGGCCACGGTGGACACCGCCGCCTGGTACGTGCTGGTGAACCGCAACAGCGGCAAGGCGTTGGACCTGTACAACCAGGCCACGAACGACGGTGCGCGCATCACCCAGTGGACGCGCAACGACGGGGCGTGGCAGCAGTGGCAGTTCGTGGACTCCGGCGGCGGCTTCTACCGGCTGCGCTCCCGGCACTCCGGCAAGGTGCTCGACGTGACCGGCGCGTCCACCGCCAACGGCACCGCCGTCGTGCAGTGGTCGGACCACAACGGGACCAACCAGCAGTTCCGGCTTGCCGACTCGGACGGCGGGTACGTCCGGCTGATCAACCGGAACTCGAACAAGGCGGTGGAGGTGCAGAACGCCGCCACCACCGACGGCGGCAACATCGTCCAGTACGACGACTGGAACGGCACGAACCAGCAGTGGCAACTGGTCCGGGTCGGTGACGGCGGCAACCCCGGCAACCCGGGCGGCAGCTTCACCAACCCCGCGGTCTGGCAGGACTTCGCCGACGTCGACATCATCCGGGTCGGCGACGTCTACTACATGTCCGCCTCGACCATGCACTACTCGCCCGGCGCACCGGTGCTGCGCTCCTGGGACCTGGTGAACTGGGAGTTCGCCGGACACTCGGTGCCACGGCTGGACTTCGGCACGAAGTACGAC
This sequence comes from Micromonospora sp. DT31, assembly GCF_049841795.1. NCBI lineage: Bacteria > Bacillati > Actinomycetota > Actinomycetes > Micromonosporales > Micromonosporaceae > Micromonospora > Micromonospora sp. DT31. The sequence continues at coordinate 228,430 of NZ_JBNCKZ010000001.1, forward strand.
CTGCCCAGCGGCAGCCAGGCGTACGTGGACGGTATCTGGGCCTCGACGCTTAACTACCGGCCGAGCAACCGCACGTTCTACTGGGCCGGGTGCATCGACTTCGCCCAGACCCACATCTACACCGCAGGCGCGGTCGACGGCGCGTGGAGCCGGCTGAGCACCATCCCCAACTGCTACTACGACGCCGGCATGCTGATCGACGACAACGACACCATGTACGTGGCGTACGGCAACGGCACGATAAGCGTGGCCCAGCTCTCCGCCGACGGGCGCACCCAGGTGCGGGCGCAGCAGGTCTACCAGACCCCGTCGAGCATCGGCACGCTGGAGGGGGCGCGCTTCTACAAGCGCAACGGCGCGTACTACATCTGGCTCACCCGCCCGGCCAACGGCCAGTACGTGCTCAAGTCCACGAACGGCCCGTTCGGCCCGTACGAGCAGCGGCAGGTGCTGCTCAACCTGCCCGGCCCGATCTCCGGCGGCGGCGTGCCGCACCAGGGCGGGTTGGTGCAGACGCAGACCGGCGCCTGGTACTACATGGCGTTCACCGACGCGTACCCGGGCGGGCGGATGCCGACGCTGGCGCCGATCACCTGGACCGCCGACGGCTGGCCGCAGGTGCAGACCGTCAACGGGGCGTGGGGCGCCAGCTACCCCAACCCGCTGCCGACGCGGCCGGTCAAGCCGCTCACCGGCACCGACACGTTCCCCGGCACCACGCTCGGCGTGCAGTACGAGTGGAACCACAACCCGGACAACAGCCGGTGGTCGGTGAACGACGGCCTGCGGTTGCAGACCGCCACCGTGACCAACGACCTCTACCGGGCCCGCAACACCCTGACCCACCGCATCCAGGGCCCCAGCTCCACCGGCACGATCGAGCTGGACTACTCGGGCATGCGCGACGGTGACCGGGCCGGCCTGGCGATGCTGCGGGACAGTTCGGCCTGGATCGGGGTGCGGCGGGACAACGGCGCCACCCGGGTGGTGATGACGAACGGCCTGACCATGGGCGCGGACTGGAACACCACGAGCACCGGTACGGAAGTCGCCGGCGCGGCGGTCTCCGGCGGGCGGATCTGGTTGCGGGCCAACGCCGACATCCGACCCGGCTCGGGCCGGCAGGCGCGGTTCTCCTACAGCACCGACGGGGTCACCTACGTCCCGTTGGGCAACGCGTTGACGCTCAACAACGCGTGGCAGTTCTTCATGGGCTATCGGTTCGGCTTCTTCAACTACGCCACGCAATCGCTCGGTGGCGCGGTGACGGTGCGGCAGTTCTCGCTGACAACGCCGTGACAACGGTCACCATTCGACGCCGTTGACAGATCCGTCAATTGCCCGGGGCGGGATTTCGGCACCACCCGAAAAGCCTCGCCCCGGGCCCGATCGCACCCGCGCCGACCTGCCGTGAAGCGGTTCCGGGCGGGGGAGGGGAAGGAGTCGTCGCCGATTCCTCGTATTGCGACGCCACGGCTGCCTATCGACGGTTCGGTGGTGCCGTTCCCGGTGGGACGGCTGGCGTAGACTGTCGCCACCCGGGCCGGTCCGGTCATGGTCGACCGGGTGCGGCCACTGCGGGCAGTTGCGAGAGTGAGGTGGCCGTGCGCGGTCCTGCGATGACGGACGTGGCCCGCCTCGCCGGTGTTTCGCACCAGACGGTGTCGCGCGTCCTCAATGGACACCCCAATGTGCGTGAGCAGACGCGACTGCGGGTCCAGGCCGCCATCACCGAACTCGGTTACCGACCCAACCGGGCGGCCCGCGCGCTGGTGACCGGCCGTTCCCAGGTGATCGGTGTGGTCGCCCAGAACACCACGCTCTACGGCCCGGCGTCCCTGCTGGCCGCGTTGGAGCAGACCGCCGCCGAGGCCGGCTTCGCGGTCAGCGTGGGCAGCGTCAGCGACCTGGACCACCGTTCCATCTCGGCGGCCGTGGAACGGCACCTGGCGCACCGCGTGGCCGGCATCGTGGTCATCGCGCCTGTGGAGTCCGCCGGGGAGGCGCTCGAACGTCTGCCGCACGACGTGCCCCTGGTGACCGTCGACGGCGATCCGCGCCGGCCGATCCCGTTGGTGACCGTCGACCAGGTCGCCGGTGCCCGGGCCGCCACCGAGCATCTCCTGAACGCCGGGCACCGCACGGTCTGGCACGTGTCCGGCCCGTCGGACTGGTTCGACAGCGCCGGCCGGATCGAGGGCTGGCGGGCGGCGTTGCAGGAGGCCGGCGTCGAGGTGCCGCCGCTCGTGCCGGCGGACTGGTCGGCGGCGGCGGGCTACCGGTGCGGGCAGATGCTGGCCCGGATGCCGGAGGTCACCGCGGTGTTCACGGCCAACGACCACCTGGCCCTCGGCGTGCTGCGCGCGCTGCACGAGCACGGCCGGCGGGTGCCGGACGACATCAGTGTGGTCGGGTTCGACGACGTACCCGAGGCGGCCTACTTCATCCCGCCGCTGACCACCGTGCGGCCCGACTTCACCGCGGTGGCCGGGGCGAGCCTGGAGATGCTGCTGGCGCAGATCGAGTCGGCCACCGCCGGACCGCTGCGGCGGACCGTCGCGCCGACGCTCGTCTCCCGGCGCAGCGTCGGCCCGCCGCCCGCGCGCTGACCGGTCGCCGTGGCCCCGCCCTCGTCGGCGGGGCCGGGCGCTACACCGGGAACCGGCCCTGACGCCACTGCCAGTGCCGCCCCGCCGCCAGGTGGTCGATGACCGCGCGCTGCAGCACGGTACGGCGCGGCAGCCGGTCCAGCGGGGTGCTCAGCGTACGGAAGACGAACCGGCGCACCTCCACGTCGGCGTCCAGCCCGTCCGGCTCCTGGTAGGGGTCGAGGGTGAAGCGGCGCTGGAACGCGACGATGTTGGAGTCCGCAGGCAGGTATTCGCGTAGCTGCGGGTCGAGCAGCCAGGAGCCGCAGGAGAACTCCGTGTGGTGCTCGTCGGGGAAGTGCCGGGGGAAGAACACGCGGGCCCGGTCGAGTGACGCGTCGACCGCCTCCGGGGTCAACGGCCCCGCGTCGGGGATGTGCAGGCCGATGGTGTCGCCGCGCTGGTGCTGCAACCGGCCCAGCTCGTAGAGCCCACCGCGGGTGTGCAGCGTCAGCCAGCTCTGCATCACCGGCCAGCCCTCGCCGCGCATCCGCCTGTCCACGGCCAGGTTGCGCCCCAGGTCGGCGAGCGTCGCCCAGGACACGTCGTCGCTGATCCCGTGCGCTCGGTGGTAGGCCCGCGCGTCGTCGACCAGGGCCAGGTACGCGTACACGTAGAGGTGCCGCCAGGCGGGACCCCGGTCGCGCGGCATGGCCGGGCCGGGTGGCAGCCAGCCGTGTCCGCCGAGGTCGGCGCGGACCAGGGCGATCGACCGGTCGAGCAGCCAGCGCAGCTCCGCCGTCCAGGCCGGCGAGTCGGGGTCGGGCCAGCCGGCGATGATCTCCGCGGCGTCGTCCGGGGGTACTGCGAGCCGGTCCAGCAGCGCGGGGGCGTCGGCGCGGGCGGGCAGCGGCACCGACGGTCGGTCCCCGGCGAGGCGGCGCACCCGGTCGACCTCCTCGGCCGGCACCCCGAGTCGGGCGGCGAGATCGTCCGTATCCACGCCGCCGACCCTACCGGCCGGTCGCCGTCACAGAAATCGCCACCGCTGGTGGGCGGCCCCGGTGTCGTCGCCGAGCACGGCCTGTGCGCCCTGACCGCTGCCGGCGAGGCCGAGCACGCGGCCGCCGGCGGCGCACTGGAGGCGGAACCAGCCGGCGCCGCCGTGGCGCAGCCGCCACCTGTGGTCGGCGGTGCCGTTGTCCGCCCACTGGACGATCCGGGCCCCGGCCGCGCCGGACCCGCCCTCGACACCGAGCACCTTCGCGCTGTGCGTGTTGCGCAGCCGCAGATAGCCGCCGGTGTCCACGAGCGCGCTCCAGAGGTGGTCGGCGGTGCCGGTGTCCCCCCACACGATGACCGGCCCACCGTCGGCGGTGGACATGTCCCGCACGCCGAGCACCAGCCCGGTGCCGAGGTTCTGCAACCGGCGCGCCCCGTTCGGCAGGAACCGCCACAGGTTGTCCGGGCTGCCGTTGTCCGGGTCCTGCGCGGCGAACGCCCCCTGGGCGGTCGACCCGCCGGCGATGCCGAGCAGCTTGCCGGTGTGTGCGTTGCGCAGCTTGTGGGTGCCGTCGCCGACGTCGACCAGGGCCCACCGGTGGTCGGCGGTGCCGTTGTCCGCCCACTGCAGGATGCGCGCGCCGTCGGCGGTGGACATGTTCTCCACACCGAGCACCTTGCCGCTGTTGACGTTGCGCAACCGCAGCGAGTCGCCGTCGACCAGCAGCTGCCAGTCGTGGTCGGCGGTGCCGGTGTCGCCCCACTGCAGCGCGGGCCCGCCGTCGGCGGTGGACATGTTCTGCACACCAAGCACGAGCCCGCTGGCGGCGTTGGCCAGGCGGAAGCTTGCCGTCGCGCCGCCACCGCCCGGCCGCAGCCGCCAGTAGACGGTGTAGTTGTGCCCGTGGGCGTCGTGGAAGGGGCCGAGGTTGACGGTGGCGCCGTCGGCCACGGCGGTGAACGCCAGGTTCCCGGTGCCGGTGCGGGTGACCGAGCCGGGGTCGATCGCCGGCAGCGCGCTCAACGTGGTGTTGCCGTAGTTGCCGGAGAGCACCACCGGCCCGTACGTGACGGCGCCGACCGCGGCGTCGTCGTTGGCCGCCACCGTGGCCACCCGCATCGGCAGCCGGACGGTGACCGTGTCCCCGGCGGTCCACGCGCGGGTCAGGACGGCGTAGCCGCCGGGGTCGGCGGTCACGGCCTGCGTGACGCCGTTGACGCCTACCGTCGCCCCGCTGGTCCAGCCCGGGATCCGGATCCGCATGGTCCACGATCCGCTAGCCGCGCCGGTGACGGTGAGCGTGGTGGTGTCACCGACCGGGTACGAGGTGGTCTGGGTGACGGTGATGCCGCGTTGGCTCCAGGTGAGCACCGAGGGCACGAACAGGTTCACCGTCAGCGTGGTGTCGTTGTGGAAGTAGATCGAGTCGGTGAGCGTGGTGTTGGTCTCCAGTCCGGTGCCCTGGCAGCACCAGAAGGAGTTGTAGTCGGTGCTCCAGGTGCCGCCGCCCCACGCCGGTCCGACGCCGCGCCGGCCGCCGGGGTTGAGCGGGGTGAAGTAGGTGACGTGGCCGTGGGCGTCGGCCGGGTTCTGCTGGCCGATCAGGTGGTTGAGCAGCGCGCGTTCGTAGTAGTCGACGTAGGCGACCCGGTCCGGGTCGAGCTGCCACAGTTCCCGGGTCAGCCTGAGCATGTTGTAGGTGTTGCACGCCTCGCAGGTGTCGGTACGCAGGTAGCCGGCGATGGCGTTCGGCGCGCGGAAGTGCTCGGCCTGGCTGTTGCCGCCGATGGCGTACGTGTGCGCGCCGACGGTGATGGTCCAGGCGTTGGTGGCGATGGTCCGGTAGCGGGTGTCGCCGGTGGCCTTGTACTCCCGGGCGGCGCCGATCCACTTGGGCACCTGGGTGTTGGCGTGCAGCCCGTCGAGCCGGTCCTGGCCGGCGGCGAGCGGGTCGAACACGGCCGCGTGGTCGAACCGTCGGGCGACGGTCAGCCAGCGGGCGTCGCCGGTCTGCTGGTAGAGGTCGGTCAGCACCGCGTTCATGCCGCCGAACTCGGTGCCCAGCATGGCCTGCGTCTGCGCGGTGGTGAGCCGGCCGGTGCGCCACTCGACCCAGCCGGCGAGCGCCAGCAGCACGTCGCGGGCCTGGGTGCCGCCGATCAGCCGCCAGACGTCGAGCAGGCCGGCGAGCGTCTTGTGCAGGCAGTAGTAGGGCACGTTGCCGTTGGTCAACGTGCGCGCCTCCAGCGCCGTGAAGTCCGACTCGGGGAAGCCGGACAGGTAGCCGGCGTTGAACCCGGCGGCGGCGTTGTTGGCCTGGCAGCGGGCCAGTTCGGCGACCATGGTGAGGGCCTTGTCCCGGCATGTGGTGTCGCCGCGGACCGCCCACGCGTGTGACCAGGCGGTGAGGAAGTGGCCCTGGATGTGGGTGCGGAAGGGGAAGTTCGGCGCGTCCCAGCCGCCCGGGGCGGCCGCGCCCGCGGTGGAGAGGCGGTGGTTGGCCCGGAAGTTGTACAGCAGCCGGTTGACGTCGACGAAGCGCAGGTAGGCAAGCGTGCGGTCCTGGTTGTCCAGCCACCGGCCGGCGGTCAGCCGCACCTGGCCGGGGTCGAACGCGTACGCGGAGACGCCGATGTCGGGTCGGGCCGGTGGCAGCGCGGCGTGCGCCGGGCCGCCGCCGGTGAGCGTGACGCCGGCCGTGGTGGCGACGGCGGTGGTGGCGACGGCGGTGGCGCCGGTGGCGCGCAGAAGCAGTCGGCGGTTCACCCGGGGAGCGGGCATGGCGGCCTCCGAGGCGGGGGACGGGTGGATGGGTGTGGCTGCGGTTACGCGGTAATCCGGAAGGTGGCGTCCTGGCGGTCGATCGCGGCGGAGCCGGCGTCGAGCGGGTCGATGCGCAGCCGGTAGTCGTAGTGCCGCAGGTAGCGGGTGGGGAAGTTGTGCGAGCGGAACGACGACCAGGCGGCGTCGGCGAGGCCGGCGGTGCGGTGGAACGTGGCGTCGGCGCGGAACGTGGCGGTGCCGTCGTCCGGGTCCAGCCGGATCGCGTAGTCGTAGTGCCGCAGGTAGTTGCCGGGCAGGTTGACCGACTCGAAGGACACCCCGGCCGGGTCGGCGAGGCCGGGCACCAGCCGCCACATCTGGTCCTGGTACGGGTCGAACGGGTAGGGGTCGACGCGGCCCAGCCGGTTGGCGTGCCGCACGTAGCGGTCGGGCAGGTTCGACGACTTCAGGCGAACCCAGTCGGGGGTGCCCCAGCGGTTGACCAGGCCGGTGTACTCGGCGTCGGTGACGCCTATCATCGAGCCGTGCTTGGCGTTCAGTGGCGGGGTGTAGTCGCGCTGGTTCAGCGGTGCCCAGGAGTTGCCCGCGATGCTGCTGGTGGACCAGGCGTAGTAGTCGTTGTTGACCGGGCTGAACGAGTCGCCCCACAGCCGCCAGCCGCCCTCGTTGGTCCGCAGCAGCAGGGGCGCCTCGACGGCGTTGCCCTGCCGTAGCCCGCTGGTGTACGTGGTGAAGCTGTTCGGCGCGCCGGTGCTGGAGCGGGCGCCGTAGAGGTATCCGTCGGCGAGGTTCTTGTAGTAGAGGTACGTGGTGCCGCCGTCGACGACCACGTCCCCGTCGAGCACGCCGAAGCCGGGGCTGAAGTAGACCTGCGGTGCGCTCACGGTGCGGAAGTCGCTGGTGTGGTTGACCAGGAACACGTCCCGGCCGTTGTTCGCGGAGTAGACGATGGCGTACTGGCCGCGGGCGGCGTCCCAGAACGCGGCGGGCGCCCAGGTGTGGGTGTCCAGGGTGTGCATCCGGATGCGCCGGTAGCCGGTGAACGCGGTGAGGTCGGTGGAGTCCCAGACGTGCAGGTACTGGCTGGTCGACCCGAAGTTGGTGCCCTTGAGGTCGGTGGCCAGGACCACGAAGGTGCCGTCCTGCCGGCGCAGCACGTACGGGTCGCGCAGGCCGAGCTGCCCGGCGGTCGGGGTGACCACCGGGTTGTTCCGGTTCAACGGGGTCCAGTTCAGCGCGTCCCGACTGACGGCCAGGTGCAGGCCGTAGTCGGCGCCGACGCCGCTTGGCGTCTCGGTGAAGTAGGCCATCGCGTACGCGGTGTTGGACGCGGCGAGCGCCGCCCGGCCCACGCCGAGGACGCCTGTGGCGGCGGCTGCGGTGGAGAGGGCGCCGAGGGTGAAGGCGCGTCGGGTCAGGGGCACGGTGGTGCCTTTCGCTGCGGGAGATGACGGCCGCGTTAACGCTAACAATTGCTCTTAGCGTGGCGTTCATATCGGCGGCTGTCAACGCCCTGGCCTTCGCCAGTGCCCCTGACCCATCTATCGACGGCGATGTGAGCGTCGGTTGGTCAGCGGTTGCGGTAGCGATCCACCCCCAGCGTCACCCCGCAGAGCAGCGCCACCGTGCCGAAGGCCGAGCCGGCCACCGGGTTGTCCATGATGGCGGAGAGCGCCACGTTGCCCACCACGGCGACGACGAGCGCCAGCCAGAGCAGCGGACGCATCCGGGTGACCGCCCGCGGCGCGGGATTCTCGGCGGTGCGGTACGACTCGTTCATGACTGCCTCCTCGTCGGTGTTTCCTTACCGACGACGCTAGGCGGACGGCTTCGCGGCCACGATCCCGCCAACGCGACGACAGAGGTACAGCAGGCTGTACCTTCCCCGCCCGGGGCTGCCCCGCCGCGCAACCGGTGACCTATGGTGACGCCCGGGGGTGGGCCGGACATGGAACACGTGCGCGGGCGGGTCCGCGCCTCGGTGGACGCGCTGGAGCACCTGGTCGGCGGGCTGGGCACCGCCGTGCTGGCCCTCGGCGCGCTGCTCGGGGCGCTCGTCGTCGCGGCGGCCTGCCTCGGTGGCGTCGGCCTGCTGCTCGTACCCGGGCTGTTGCAGGCGGTGCGGACCGTGGCCGACCGGGAGCGGGCTCGGCTGTCCCACTGGGGGCCGCCCGTGCCGACGCCCGGGCCGGTGCCGCAGGGGCTGCGTCCGGCGCTGCGCGACCCGGTCGTACGGCGGGAACTGCGGTGGGTGGTCGCGCACGGGCTGCTGGGCTTCGCCACCGGACTGCTCGCCCTCGTGCTGCCGCTCTACGCCGTGCAGGACACCACGTTCCCGCTGTGGTACCGGCTGCTGCCGCCCGGGGCCGGCGCCCCCGGCATCGTCTGGTGGCGGATCGACGGACTGCCCGACGCGCTCGCGGTCGGGCTGCTCGGGGTGGGATGGCTGGCCCTCGCCCTCACCATCGGCCCGCGGCTGGCCCGCCTCCAGGCCTGGCCGGGTCGCCGGCTGCTGCCCCTGCCGCCCGGGGTCGACCTGTCGCTTCGGGTCGCCGAGCTGACCGCCACCAGGGCCGCCGCGCTCGACGCGCACGCGGTGGAGCTGCGCCGCATCGAGCGGTCGCTGCACGACGGCACCCAGAACCGGCTGGTCGCGGTGAACGTGCTGCTGGGTGCCGCGCGGCGGGCGCTGCGGCGCGACCCGGCCCGCGCCGACGAGATCCTGGAACGGGCGCAGAGCGCGGCCGAACAGGCGCTCGGCGAGCTGCGTACCGTGGTGCGCGGCATCCTGCCGCCGGTGCTCGACGACCGGGGACTCGCCGGGGCGCTGGCCGGGCTCGCCGCGGAGTGCGCGGTGCCGTGCCGCCTGCGAGTCGACGTGGACGTGCGCTGCGCGGCGGCGGTCGAGGCCACCGCGTACTTCGTGGTGGCCGAGGCGCTGACGAACGTGGTCCGGCACGCCGGCGCGGACGCGGTGGACGTCGCGGTGCGCCGGGAGGCCGACCGGCTGCTCGTGACCGTGCGGGACGACGGGCGCGGCGACGCCGACGAGACACGCGGCTCCGGCCTGACCGGCATCCGGCGGCGGGTCGAGGCGTACGACGGGCGGATGACGGTGACCAGTCCACCGGGAGGACCGACGAGGATGCACGTGGAGCTGCCATGCGGATCGTGATCGCCGAGGACGACGCGCTGCTGCGCGAGGGGCTGGCCCTGCTGCTGCGGGCCGAGGACCTGGACGTGGTCGCCGCCGCCGGCACCCCGGAGGAGTTCCTGGAGGCGGTCGACACGCACCATCCGGACGTGGCCATCGTGGACGTGCGGATGCCGCCGACGCACACCGACGAGGGCATCGTCGCCGCGGTCGAGGCCCGCCGCCGCCGACCCGGCCTCGCCGTGCTGGTCCTGTCCGCGTACGTCGAGCAGGCGTTCGCCACCGAACTGTTCTCGGCCGGCGCGTCCGGCCTGGGCTACCTGCTCAAGGAGCGGGTCGGGCGGGTGGAGGAGTTCCTCGCCGCCCTGCACCGCGTCGCGGACGGCGGCAGCGTGATCGACCCGGAGGTGGTCGGGCAACTGCTGGCCCGCAACCGCCGGCCGGACACCGCGCTGGCCGAGCTGTCCCCCCGGGAGCAGGAGGTGCTGGCGCTGATGGCCGAAGGGCTCGGCAACGGCGCGATCGCCCAGCGGCTGTTCGTCACCGAGGGCGCGGTGCACAAGCACATCCGCAGCATCTTCGCCAAGCTCGGCCTGGCACCGGACGACCGGGCCGACCGCCGGGTCACGGCGGTGCTGCGCTACCTGCACGACGCCCGGCGGTAGACCGACACGCGCGCCGCCTCCCGCGGGAGGCGGCGCGCGCACGGTTGCCGGTCAGCGGCGCGTGCCGCACAGCGCGGCGTCGACGGTGCTGGTAACCGCTTCGAGCATGTCCAGTCCGGTCGGCAGCGCGGTCACCGCGACCACGGCGCTGCGCCCGTCCGTGGTGGACAGGTTGCGCGTCTCGAAGCCCTGGATGTCGCCGCCGTGCCCCCAGGCGTCCCCACCGCAGGGCAGCCGGTGCCGGGCGATGCCCAGGCCGTACTCCCAGACCCCGCTCGGCTCGAACCCGGGTGCGGCCACCGTGCGCGTCATGGCCGCCTGCTGGGCGGGCTTGAGCAGCTTGCCGGCCAGCAGCGACTCGAAGAACGTCCGCAGGTCGCCCGGGGTGGAGACGAGCTGACCGGCGGCCCAGCCCAGCGACGGGTCCATCCGGGTCACGTCCACCCACGGCGCGCCGGGCGCGACCGCCACGTAGCCGCGGGGGAGCCGACCGGGCAGGTCCTGCTCGCCGGCGTGCGGCCAGTACGTGTCGTGCAGCCGCAGCGGCTCGATGACCCGCCGGGTGATCTCCTCGCCGATCGGCCGTTCGGTGACCCGCTCGACGATCAGGCCGGCCAGCACGTAGTTGGTGTTGCTGTACTCCCACCTGTCGCCCGGTGGGAAACTCCGGGACCGGGTGAGCGCCGCCGCCACCAGCCGGTGCGGGTCGAGGTACGCGTGCGCGCGGTCCACCAGGTCCTGCGGCTGGGTGAACAGCACGTCGTCGTAGTCGGGCAGTCCGCTGGTCTGCTGCAACAGCTGCCGTACGGTGATCCGCCGCCCGTCGTTGCCGTTGCCGCGCACCACCCCGGGCAGGTAGCGCTCGACGGTGGCGTCGAGGTCGACGCGGCCCTCGCCGACGAGTTGGAGCACGGCCACGGCGGTGAAGGTCTTCGTGTTGCTGCCGATCCGCACCCGGGCGTCGCGGGGGATCCCGGCGCCGGTGCGGAGGTCCCCGACGCCCGCGGTGTAGTCGCGCACCCGTCCGTCGGCCCGTACCGAGGCCAGCGCCCCCGGGAAGCCGTGCTCGGCGACCAGGCGGTCGAGTCGCTGTTGGACGGCGTCGCTGCGGTGGGTGTCCGGGTTGGCGGGGGCGGCGGACGCGGCGGGCACGCCCAGGGCCGTGGCGGTCAGCAGGGCCACCGCGGCGGCGGCCACCGGAAAGGTTCGGCGGGTCATCGATACTCCTCAGGGGACGGTCGACGGGTACGACTCCAGCCTCGGCGAGCCGGGCCCCGTCCTCCATCCCGCCTGCTGCCCGATCGCGGGTAGCGCAGGCGCTACCCGCGTCGGCGCGTGTCGTGACGTAGGATGCGGACAGCGTCGCGTGTCGGTGGCAGGCCGTGTCAGGCATGGAGGCGCCGGACCGGAGGGAGCGCGGAGATGACCGTCGCCGCCCCTTCGCCCTCCTCGCGTGACTGAGGGCGAACAGACCAGGCTGGTGGCCTGGAGTCGAGAGATGCGCGCCGTGCACGATCGGTTGCGCGCCGCGTTGCGGGTGACCCGGGATGCGGTGGACGCCGGTGAGCCGGCGGTGCCGGCGACGCGGGATCTGCTGTTGTTCTGCCACGGGTTCTGCGCCGCGTTGAACGCCCACCACGAGGGCGAGGACCGGGATCTGTTCCCGGCCATCGGGCGGCGGCATCCCGAGTTGCGCGACACGCTGCACCGGCTGCGGCAGGACCATTCGATGATCGGGCACCTGCTGGCCGGACTCGCCGCCGCGGTGGCCCGTGACGCCCCACCCGAGGAGGTGGGCGGGCACCTGGCCGGGGTGTCGGCGGTGATGGAGTCGCACTTCCGGTACGAGGAGCGGCAACTGCTCGCCGTGCTGGAGACGCTGTCGTTGGACGCCGACCCGGCCGACGTGTTCGGGCCGCTCTGACCACCGGTCCGGACCGGGTTTGACCATATCGACGTCCATCGTTAGGCTGCGCTGAAAGCGCTTACTGCACGGGTGGCGGGTACCGCCGCCGGCGCGGGCGCCACGTCCGGGTAGGAAGGCCCGCACCCACACCGACCGGGCATCGGTGTGCACCGCTGCGGGCGCCACACCACACCCGCAGGAGAACACCATGACCAACCGACAGCGTCGTACGGCGTTGTGGACCGCCGCCGCCACCGCGGCGGCGGCACTCGCCGCGTCCGGCCTGGCCGTCGGCGCGACCGCCGCCCAGGCGGCGGCCGGCTGCCGCGTCGACTACGCGGTGACCGCGCAGTGGTCCGGCGGCTTCACCGCCAACCTCACCCTCACCAACCTCGGCGACCCGCTGGCCTCCTGGGCCGTCACCTGGTCCTTCGGCGCCGGACAGTCCGTCAGCCAGAGCTGGGGCGCGGACATCGCGCAGAGCGGCGCCTCGGTCCGGGCCGCGAACGTCAGCTACAACGGCAACCTCGCCACCAACGCGAGCACGTCGTTCGGGTTCAACGGCGCGTGGAACAACGGCAGCAACCCGTCCCCGACCAGCTTCGCGGTCAACGGGGTCGCCTGCACCGGCGGGGTCACGCCCACCACCGGCACGCCGCCGACCAGCGCCCCGCCGCCCACCACGCCACCACCCACCACGCCGCCCCCGACCACGCCCCCGCCGACCACCACGCCGCCCCCCACCAGCGGCGCGGTCTACGCCGCGCCGAACGGCACGGCCGGGGCGGCGGGCACCCAGGCCAACCCCACCACCGTCGCCGCCGCGCTCACCCGCGTCGGCGCGGGCGGCACCGTCTACCTGCGTGGGGGGACCTACAACCTGGCCCAGACGGTCACCGTCGCCGCCGGTAACGACGGCGCCGCCACCGCCCGCAAGAACCTGTACGCCTACCCGGGCGAGACCCCGATCCTGAACTTCTCCGCGATGAGCGAGGACCCGGCCAACCGGGGGCTGGCGCTGAACGCCTCGTACTGGCACGTGCGGGGGATCGTGGTCGAGCGCGCCGGGGACAACGGCATCTTCGTCGGCGGCAGCAACAACGTCATCGAGCGGACGGTGACCCGCTTCAACCGCGACACCGGGCTGCAACTGTCCCGGATCGCCTCCACCACGCCGCGCGACCAGTGGCCGGCGAACAACCTCATGCTCAGCGTCGAGTCGCACGACAACGCCGACTCCGACGGCGAGGACGCCGACGGGTTCGCGGCGAAACTCACCGTCGGCGGCGGCAACGTCTTCCGGTACGCGGTGTCGCACCACAACATCGACGACGGCTGGGACCTGTACACCAAGACCGACACCGGGGCGATCGGGCCGGTAACCATCGAGGACTCCCTGGCCTACAGCAACGGCACGCTCAGCAACGGCACCCAGAACGGCAACGGCGACCGCAACGGCTTCAAGCTCGGCGGTGAGGACATCGCGGTCAACCACACGGTGCGGCGCACCATCGCGTACCGCAACGGCAAGCACGGCTTCACCTACAACCGGAACCCGGGCACGATGACGATCTCCAACAACCTGAGCATCGACAACACCGAACGCAACTTCTCGTTCGACGCCGGCACCTCGGTCTTCCGCAACAACACGTCCTGCCGCAGCGGCAGTGGGTCCAACGACAAGACCGTGGGCAACGTGGACGGTTCGAACCAGTTCTTCTCTGGCGCCAACGGCTCCCGCTGCGCCGCCCACTCGGGTGCCCTGGGCTGGTCCTTCGCCTCCGACGGGCGCCTACAGATAACCCTCGGCGGCCGCCCCGTCTCCCTCTGAGCCCCAGCCTTTCGATCATGAGGTTGGCGGTGGTGTCGACCGCCGGTCACGCCGTCAACCTCATGATCGACGACCCCGGACGGGTGATTCGAACGATGCCCGGGGAGTGCTTGACAAGATGATCACTGGTTAGGTTAGCCTAACCTGCGTGACGAGCGGAACGATGCGGGCCGACGGCCTGCGCGGCAGCGGACTGCGGCTGGGCTACCACGGCACCACGGTGGTGCACGACGCGGCCATCACGCTGCGACCGGCGGCGGTGACCGCGCTTGTCGGCCCGAACGGCAGCGGCAAGTCCACGCTGCTGCGCGGGCTGGCCCGCCTGCACCCGCTGGAACACGGCGAGGTCGTGCTCGCCGACGGCACGCCCGCCCGGGCGCTCACCGCCCGCGACTTCGCCCGCCGGGTCACGCTGCTCGCGCAGAGCCGACCCACCCCGAGCGGGGTCACCGTCCGCGACGTGGTCGGCTACGGCCGGCACCCGTACCGGCAGCGCTGGCGCTCCGGCGACCCGGACGGTCCCGCCGCGATCGACCGCGCCATGGGGGTGACGGGCGTCGACGCCATGGCCACCCGACCGGTCGACGAGCTGTCCGGCGGCGAGCTGCAACGGGTCTGGCTGGCCACCTGCCTGGCCCAGGACACCGCGGTGTTGCTGCTGGACGAGCCGACGACGTTCCTCGACCTGCGCTACCAGGTGGAGATCCTCGACCTGATGCGTGAACTCGCCGACACCGCGGGCGTCGCCGTCGGGGTGGTGCTGCACGACCTCAACCAGGCCGCCGCCGTCGCCGACGAGGTCGTGCTCCTGCACGACGGCCGGGTGCGCGGCACCGGCACGCCGCACGAGGTGCTCACCGAGGCGGCGCTCACCGAGGCCTACGGCATCCGCGTCGAGGTGACCGTCGACCCGTTCACCCACCTGCTCTCCACACGTCCCGTCGGCCGGCACACGACACGCGTCCCCGCCTGACCGACCCCTGCCCCACAGAAGAGAAACGATGTTGCGTAACCGTCTGACCCTGCTCGCCGCCGCCGCGACCGCGTTGCTGATCGCCGGCTGCGGCACCACCGAGGCGCCCGCCGCCACCGCTCCGACGCCGGACGCCGCCGCCACCGGCCCGGTCACCGTCACCGACAGCCGCGGCAAGACCATCACCCTCAAGAGCCCGGCCCGCAAGGTCGTCGGACTGGAGTGGGGCGAGGTGGAGATGCTCGTCGGCCTCGGCGTGATGCCGGTGGGCGCGGCCGACCCCAAGGGGTACGCCACCTGGGTCACCGCCGCCCCGCTGGACCCGGGCGTCAAGGACGTCGGCACCCGGGGCGAGCCGAGCGTCGACGCCATCGTCGCCCTCCAGCCGGACCTGGTGGTGATGGCTGCCGAGCGCGGCTCGACCGTCGTCACCCAGCTGGAGAAGTACGTCCCGGTGCTGGTCACCAAGGGCAGCGACGCCACCGACAACATCAAGCGGATGCGGTCGGACCTCACCATGATCGCCACCGCCACCGGCCGCACCGCGCAGGCGGACAAGCTCCTGGCCGATTTCGACACCGCCCTCGCCGACGGCCGCAGGAAGATCGCCGACGCGGGCGCCGCCGGCCGGCAGTTCGCCATCGCCGACGGCTGGAAGCAGGGCAGCACCGTCTCGATCCGGATGTTCGGCCAGGGGGCGTTGGTCTCCCAGCTCGGCATCCAGCTCGGCCTCAAGAACGCCTGGACCGGCAAGACCGACGAGATGTGGGGGCTGGGCCAGACCGACGTCGAAGGGCTGAGCGTCCTCAAGGGCCAGGACCTGCACTTCTTCTACAACGCCTCGGACGGCGAGGACGTCTTCGCCGACGGTCTCGCCGGCAACGCGATCTGGCGGGCCCTGCCCTTCGTCCAGCAGAACAAGCTGCACAAGATGCCGAACGGCATCTGGACCTTCGGCGGCCCGCTGTCCGGAAAGCAGTACGTCGACCAGTTCGTGAAGGTCTACGCGGCTTGAGCCAGCTCACCGCTCCCGCCCCACCGGAGCCGGCCACCCGGCCGGCCCCGGTGGCGCCGCCGCCCGCCCGCAGCCGGGTCGTCGGCGCGTTCGTCCTCGCCGTCGCGCTGCTCGCGGCGATCACCACGGTGCACCTGACCCAGGGCACGTCCTCGGTGGGGGCGCCGGACCTGCTCCGGCTGCTCACCGGCGGTGACGACGAGGCCGCCCGGGTGCTCGTCGCCTCCCGCCTGCCGCGCCTGCTCACCGGCCTGGCCGTCGGCGTCGCGCTCGGCTTCGCCGGCGCGGCGTTGCAGTCGACAACCCGCAACCCGCTCGCCTCGCCGGACACGCTCGCGGTCAACGCCGGTGCGCACCTGGCCATCGTCGCCACCGCCGCGTTCGGCATCGCGCTGCCGGCGCTGCCCGCCGGCGGGCTGGCGTTCTGCGGCGGGCTCGTCGCCGCCGCCCTGGTCATGCTGCTCTCCGCCGGCGGCCAGGCCGCGACCACCCGGCTGATCCTCGCCGGCTCGGCCACCGCGATGGCGCTGGCCTCGCTGACCATGCTGCTGATGCTGCTGTTCGAGCAGTCCACGATCGGCCTGTTCGCCTGGGGCAACGGCTCCCTCGTGCAGGGCGACCTGGCCGCGTTCACCCAACTCGCCCCGCTGATCGGCCTGGCCGCGCTGCTGCTCGTGGCGCTCGGGCACCGGCTGGACCTGCTCGCCCTCGGCGACGACACCGCCACCGTGCTCGGGCTGGACGTGCGCCGCACCCGGCTCAGCGTGGTGCTGCTGGCCGTGCTGCTCTCCGCCGCCGCGGTCACCCTCGCCGGGCCGATCGGCTTCGTCGGGCTCGGCGCGCCGGTGATCGTCCGGCTGCTCGGCCGGTGGGTGCCCGAGGTCCACCGGCACCGAGTCCTGTTGCCCCTGTCCGGCATCGTCGGCGTGGTCATCGTGCTCGGCTCCGACGTGCTGCTGCGCGTCGTACTCGGCGGGCAGGCCGGGGTGGACGTGCCGACCGGCGTGGTCACCACGCTCTTCGGCGCGGTGCTGCTGGTCTGGCTGGCCCGCCGGCACCGCGACGCCGGACCCACCCGGCAGGCGCCCGGCGGCCACGCCGCGGTGCGCTCCCGCGGCTTCGTCGCCGCCGTCGTCGCGGTCTGCGCGGTCGCCGCCGCCGCCGCGTTGGTGCTCGGCATGCTGGCCGGGGACACCTGGGTGCTGCTCGGCGACATCGTCAACTGGGTGCAGGGCCGCACCGGTCCGGCGTACACCTTCGTGCTGGACGCCAGGTGGCCGCGGGTCGCCGCGGCGCTGCTGGCCGGCGCCGCGCTCGCGCTGGCCGGTGCCACCGTGCAGGCGGTCTGCCGCAACCCGCTGGCCGAACCGGGCATCCTCGGCATCACCGGCGGTGCCGGCATCGGCGCGGTGTCGCTGCTGACCTTCGCGCCGATGGCCGGGGTGGCCGCGCTCTCCGGCGCCGCCGGCCTCGGCGCCGTCACCGCGTTCGCGCTCGTCTACGGCCTGGCCCGCCGGCGCGGGCTCAACTCCGACCGGCTCGTGCTGATCGGCTTCGCGGTCTGGCAGGGCGGCACCGCGATCATCACGTTCATCGTGGTCTCCTCCGACCCGTGGAACACCGGCAAGGCGTTGACCTGGCTGTCCGGTTCCACCTACGGGCGCACCGGTCCGCAGGTGCTCCCGGTGGCGATCGCGTTGCTGCTGGCCCTGCCCGCGGTCGCGGCGGTGCGCCGCGAACTGGACCTGCTCGCCCTCGACGACGACACCCCCCGGGTGCTCGGCGTCCGGCTGGAACCGGCCCGGCTGGTCGCCCTCGGCGTGGCGGCGCTGCTCACCGCCACCGCCGTGTCGGCCGTCGGGGTGATCGGGTTCGTCGGCCTGGTCGCCCCGCACGCCGCCCGCGCGCTGGTCGGCGGCCGGCACACCCGCGTCCTGCCGGTGGCGGTGCTGCTCGGCGCCACCCTGGTCAGCCTCGCCGACACGCTGGGCCGCAGCGTGATCGCACCCGCGCAGATCCCCGCCGGTCTGGTCACCGCGCTGATCGGCACCCCGTACTTCGTCTGGTTGCTGTGGCGCTCCCGCGTCGCGGCCGGCACCCGCTAACCCGCCCATCGACCGCGCCGCCCGGCGGCCGTGAGAGGAAGTCAGCATGACGAGCACCCTGGCCGTCGCGCCCTGGCGAGTGTTCACCGTCGAGGTCCGCGCGCTGCGCCGGCTCGGCCCGTCCTTCCTGCGCGTCACACTCACCGGGCCGGACCTGGACCGGTTCGCCGACAACGGCTACGACCAGCGGATCAAGCTGGCCCTGCCGGTGGTCGACGGTGCGGCGGGGGAACTGCCCGACGGGCCCGACTGGTACGCCCGCTGGCGTGAACTGCCGGCCGGGCTGCGCAGCCCGATCCGCACCTACACGGTCCGGGCGGTCCGGCCGGAGGCGTACGAGGTGGACCTGGACATGGCCCTGCACGGCGACGGCGGCCCGGCCACCCGGTGGGCGCGGCGGGCCCGGCCCGGCGACCGGCTCGCCGTCGTCGGCCCGGACGCCGGCTGGCCCGGCGGACACGGCGGCGTCGAGTTCCAGCCGCCGGCCGGGGCGACGCTGCTGCTGGCCGGCGACGAGACCGCCGCACCGGCGATCTGCGCGATCCTGGACCGGCTGCCCGCCGACGCCCGGGGGCACGCCCTGGTCGAGGTGCCGGAGCCGGGCGACGAAACGCCGTACCGGGCACCCGCCGGGGTCACGGTGACCTGGCTGCCCCGCGCCGGCGCCGCGCACGGCAGCCGGCTCACCTCGGCCGTGACGAGCCTCGCCGGCCGCCTGCTGCCGGCACCGGCCGCGCCGCTCGCCGACCAGCCGCTGGCCGAGGTGGACGTGGACCGGGAGATCCTCTGGGAGGTGCCGGAGCGGCCCGACCGCGCCCCGCTCTACGCCTGGCTGGCCGGCGAGGCGGCGATGATCCGAGGCCTGCGCCGGCACCTGGTCACCGAGCGGGGCCTGGACCGCCGCGCGGTGGCGTTCATGGGCTACTGGCGGGCCGGCCGCGCCGAGTGCTGACCACGGCGCCTCCTCCGGGTCGCCGCCCGCACCGCCCCCGCCGCGCCCCGCGCACGGCGGGGGCGGTGCTCATCGCGCCGGCGCGTGGCGGGCCAGCGGATTGACCAGGGTGCCGGCGAACTGCAACGCGGCGGACGGGTCGGCGAGGTCCACCATCTGCTGGTTGTCGCGCAGCTGGAGACGGTTCAGGCAGGACAGCGTGAACTCCGGCGCGAACAGGTCGTGCCGGCTCATCCGGTCGGCCAGGTGCGGCACGCTCGCGGCGTAGTCGGTGGCGCACCCGGCGACCGTGCGCCAGAAGTCGTCCTGGTCCAGCACGCCCGAACCGTGCAGGGTGGCGCTCAGGTGCCGCAGGAAACAGTCGAAGACGTCGGTGAAGATGGACAGGATCTTCTCGTCCTCCGGGATCGCGGCGCGCACCCGCCGGACCCGTTCGGGCAGGTCCGCGTCCGGGTCCATCACCACGATCTCCTCGGCGATGTCCTTGAACACGACCCGCTCCACCACGGCGCCGTGCAGCACCAGGATGACGTTCTCGCCGTGCGGCATGAACGCCAGGTCGTACGCGTACAGGCTGTGCAGCAGCGGCACCAGGTACGCGTCGAGGTAGCGGCGCAGCCAGTCGGCCGCCGGCAGCCCCGACTGCGCGATCAGCGCCCCGGCCAGCGACCGCCCGTCGCGGTCCAGGTGCAGCAGCGAGGCCATCGTCGCCAGCCGCCGTCCCGGCTCCAGGCCGGGCACCGGGCTCTCCCGCCACAGCGCGGCGAGCATCTTGCGGTACGGCGAGTAGCGGTCCGTCGCCGCCTCGTACTGCCGGTGCCGGTAGCCGATCGCGGCCCGCTCCCGGATGATCGACAGGCCGGTCCGCCTGAGCACCGGGTCGTCCTCGATCAGCCCGGCGAGCCAGTCGTTGATCGCCGGCGTGGCCTCCATGTACGCGGCGGACAGGCCGCGCATGAAGCCCATGTTCAGCACCGACAGGGCGGTCTTCACGTAGTGCCTGGTCGGGTCGCTGATGTTGAAGAAAGTGCGGATGGACTGCTGCGCCAGGTACTCGTCCGGCCCCTCGCCGAGGCAGACCAGTCGGCGCCGGGCCACCTCACCGGCGAACGTGACCGCCAGCTTGTTCCACCACTGCCACGGGTGCACCGGGATGAGCAGGTAGTCGGCCGGGTCCAGGCCCAGCCCGGTGAGCGTGGCGGCGAACCCGGCGAGGGTCGGCTCGCCCAGTTCGGCGCGGAGCAGCGTGTCGTAGTCCAGGTCGGCGGCGCAGGTGAACGTGGTGTGGTCGCGGTGCGCGGCGAGCCAGAGCAGCCGGACCGGCGCGGCGGCCTCCGGGGCGTACGCGTGGTATTCGTGCACCCCGAAGCCGATGCGGCCGTTGTTCGCCACGAAGCACGGATGCCCCTCGGTCATGCCGGTCTCGATCGCCTGGAAGTCGGCGGCGGCCAGTTCGGCGGCGCTCACCGCGGGCTTGCCCCACTTGTACGCGGTGCCGGCCAGCGTGGCGGTGATCTCCTCCAGGTAGACCGGCAGGATCGCGTCGGTGAGGCCGAGCGCGCCGCGCAGTTCCAGGCACAGTTCGACGGCGTCCAGGGGCAGCCGCACGCCGTCGCGGTGCCGGCTGATGCTGCCCGCGTCGATCTCCCAGTGCTCCAGCGCCAGCCGCCGGGCGGCGAACCGGTACTCCACCGTGGTGTCGTCGCCCCGTACGACCCACCACCCGGGGTCGGCCGGCTCGGGGGTGAGCAGGCGTTCGTGGGCGAACTCGGCCAGCGCCTTGCGCACCAGTAGCCGGTTGGCGGTCGCCCAGGCCTCGGGGGTCAGGTGGTCCACGGACGAGCCGGCGTTCACGCGGGCACCTCTTCCTCGACGGTGGGGGCCCGGAACCGCTCCCGGGTGCAGACGCTCAGCAGGGCCTCCTTCTCGGGCTTGCGGATCGGGCCGACGACGGCGAACCCGACGGCGGCGTTGAGCGCGTGCACGGCGGTGTTGCGCACGTCCGGTTCGACCACCACCCGACGGGTGGCCGGGTCGGCGAACAGCCAGGCCAGCACCGTGGTGATGACGGCCCGGGTGAAGCCGTGCACCGGCGCGTCGGTGGGCGCGCAGAGGAAGTGCATGCCTACATCGCCGGGCTCCGGGTCGTACAGCCCGACCAGTTCGACCTGCGCGGGGTCGTACCGTTCGGCCAGGAACGCCGGCCGTCCCCGCCAGAGACCCAGGTAGGCGTCGTGGTGCGGGTGGGCGGCGATGCGCCGGTACTCCTCGGCGACCTCCGCCACGTCGGCGTCGCGCATCAGCCAGAACGCCGCCTTCGGGTGGGTGACCCAGCGGTGCAGCAGCGCGGCGTCGGCGTCCGGGTCCAGCGGCCGCAGCGCGAACTCGCCGAGCCGCGGGTCGGCGTGGGTGAACGCGGTCATGCCAGCGCTCCGGCCGGCACGCCGAACTCCTGGAACGCGATCGCCTTCTCCACCGGGTAGTGCTCCCGGCCGGTCATCTCCCGGATGATCCACGAGTTGCGGTAGGGGCCCATGCCCAGGTCGGGTGAGGTGATGCTGTGCGTGTGCGTGCCGGCGTTCTGCAGGAACACGCCCCGCCCGGTGTGGTCGACGCTGTAGTTGCGGGCCACGTCGAAGCGGCCGTGTGCGTCCCAGCGGAGCCGGTCGCGCACCGGGGCGAGGAACTCCGGCACCCGGTAGTGGTAGCCGGTGGCCAGCACCAGCCCCTCGGTGTCCAGGGTGAACGCCCGGTCCTGTTCGGTGTGCCGCAGGCCGAGCCGGTAGCGGCCGTCGGCGTACGCGGCCTCGACCAGCTCGGTGTTGGTCAGCAGCCGGGTCGGTGCCGGTCCGTGCAGGCTCTTGGCGTACAGCAGGTCGTAGATTTCGTTGATCAGGTCGGCGTTGATGCCCTTGAACAGCGGTTTCTGCGCCGCTTCGAGGCGATAGCGGGTCGGCTCGGGCAGCGCGTGGAAGTAGTCCACGTAGTCCGGTGAGGTCATCTCCAGCGTCAGCTTGGTGTACTCCAGCGGGAAGAACCGGGGCGACCGGGTGACCCAGGTGAGCTGGTAGCCGTACGTGTCGATGTCACCGAGCAGGTCGTGGTAGATCTCCGCGGCGCTCTGCCCGCTGCCGACCACGGTGATGCTGCGCTTGGCCCGCAGCGCCTCCCGGTGTTCCCGGTAGCGGGAGTTGTGGATCAGGTCGCCGCCCAGGCCGGTGCAGGGCGGCGGCAGGTACGGCGGCGTGCCGGTGCCGAGCACCAGGTGTCGGGCCCGGTGGGTGACCGGCCCGTCGGGGGTGTCGGCGTGGACCACGTAGTGGCCGTCGCTCTCGTCGTACCCGACGGCGGTGACCGTGTGCCGGAACCGCAGGGTGGACAGCTTGCCGGCGGCCCAGCGGCAGTAGTCGTTGTACTCGGCGCGCAGTGGGAAGAAGCTCTCCCGGATGTAGAACGGGTAGAGCCGGCCGCTCTCCTTGAGATAGCTGAGGAACGAGTACGGCGAGGTGGGGTCGGCGAGGGTGACCAGGTCGGCGATGAACGGCGTCTGCAACCGGGTCGATTCGAGCAGCATCCCGGGATGCCAGTCGAAGCTGTCGCGGGCTTCCAGGAACAGCCCGTCCAGGTCGTCGAGCGGTGCGGTGAGGCAGGCCAGGCCGAGGTTGTAGGGGCCCAGCCCGACGGCGATGAAGTCGTGGGTCGACATGTCCGGTGCTCCTGACGCGACGGGGTCAGCCGACCGGGCAGGACAGGTCGGCGGCGGCGGTGTACCACGCGGCGTGTCCGGCGACGAGGTCGAGGACCGCGACGACGTCGTCCACAGTGGTCTCCGGGTTGAGCAGGGTCAGCTTGAGCCAGTGGGCGCCGTCGACCTTGGTGCCGGCGACCAGGGCGGCACCGGAGGCGGCCAGCGCCTCGCGGGCGTGCAGGTTGGCCTCGTCCACCAGGTCGGGGCGGGCGGCGGGCGGCCGGTAGCGGAAGACCACGGTGCTCAGCCTCGGCGGGGCGGCCACCTCGAAACGGCTGTCGGCATCCAGCCGCCGCCACGCCTCGCCGGCCAGGTCGACCACCTGGTCGAAGAGCGCGCCGATCCCGTCCGGCCCCATGATCCGCAGCGTCAGCCAGAGTTTGCACGCGTCGAACCGGCGGGTCGTCTGGATGCTCTTGTCGACCTGGTTCGGGATGCCCTGCTCGACCGCCCGGGCGGGGTTGAGGTAGTCGGCGTGCCAGGTGGCGTGGCGCAGCACCCGGCCGTCGCGGACCAGCAGCGCGCTGGAGCTGACCGGTTGGAAGAACGACTTGTGGTAGTCGACGGTCACCGAGGTGGCCCGCGCGATGCCGTCGAGCAGGTGCCGGCGGGTGGGGGAGACCAGCAACCCGCAGCCGTACGCGGCGTCGACGTGCATCCAGATGCCGGCGGCGGCGCAGATGTCGGCGATCTCCGGCAGCGGGTCGACGGAGCCGAAGTCGGTGGTGCCGGCGGTGGCCACGACCGCCATCACCACCTGCCCGTCCCGGTGGCAGCGGTCCAGGACGCGGGCCAACTCGTCGGTGCGCATCTGTCGGTCGGCGTCGGTGGGGACGGTGAGCACCGCGTCGGCGGCCAGGCCGAGCAGCTTGGCGGCCTTCTGCACGCTGAAGTGGCCCGCCGCGGAGGTGACGACCCGCAGCCGGGACACCACCTGCGGCCGGTCCGGGCGGGTGGCGGCGCCGCCCACCACCCGACGGTACGTCTCCTCCCGGGCCAGCAGCATCGCCTGGAGGTTCGACTGGGTGCCGCCGCTGGTGAACACGCCGTCGGCGGTGTCGCCGAATCCGATCCGCCCGGCTGTCCAGTCGATCAGGCGGCGTTCCACGAGTGTCGCCCCCGCGCTCTGGTCCCAGGTGTCCAACGAGGCGTTGACCGCGCTGAGCACCGCCTCGCCGAGCAGCGCCGGGATGACCACCGGGCAGTTCAGGTGGGCCAGGTAGCGCGGGTGGTGGAACCACACCGCGTCGCGCAGCCAGACGTCGTGCAACTCGTCCAGGGCGGCGTCGGTGTCACCCAGCGGACGGTCCAGGTCGATGCCGGCGACCACGGGGGCCAGCGCCTCCGGCGTGACGCCGGTGAACGGCCGCTCGGTCTCGCCGACCCGCCGGGTGACCCGGTCGACGCCGCGCGCCAGCGCGTCCCGGTAGGCCCCGAGCGTGCCGGCGTGGAACAGGTGGGCCCGTGCGTCGGCGGCCTTGCGGGCGGCGTCGGTGGACACGGTGCCGGAGGGGCTACCGATCGAACTCATGCGATGTCCCAGCGGTCGTTCGGGCAGGCGTGGCGGCGGGCGCCGCGGGGATCAGATTAGGTTAGGCTCACCTAAGTATCAAGCAGGTTACCCGGGTTTCACCCGGAATATCCCTGCGAACGCTTGCCCATCGCCCACTGAGAGCCACCGGCCGAAGCCGGCCGGTGAGGAGAGGTTAGCTTACGTTGATGTCACTGTGGAGCGTCGACCCGACCCGCCGCGACGGAAGAGGCCGCTGATGCGCGTCGATCGCGACCCGTGGGGGGTGCCGCACCTGTGGGCCGACGACGTGGACGCGCTCGCGCGCCTTCAGGGTCGGGTCACCGCACACGACCGGGCCTGGCAGATGAGCGTCGAACGGTGGCGCGCGCAAGGCCGGTTGGCCGCCCGGGTGGGCCGGTCCGAAGTGGCCTGGGACCGCTTCGCCCGACGCGCCAGGCTGGACGACACCGCCCGGCGCTGCCACGAACGCCTCGACCCGGCCACCCGGCGGTGGGTCGAGGCGTACGTCGACGGCGTCAACGCCGGACTCGCCGAGGGCGCCGCCGCCGCACCGGAGTTCGCCGCGACCGGCGGCGCGCCGGAGCCCTGGCAGCCCTGGTCACCACTCGGCGTCTTCCTCGTCCAGCACGTGCTCTTCGCCACCTTCCCGAACAAGCTCTGGCACGCGCACGTGGCCCGTACGCTCGGCCCGGACGCGGTCGGACTGTTCGCCGTGGAGGGACCGGCGTGCGCCGGCAGCAACGCCTGGGCGCTGCCCGGCGACCCGGTCACCGGGCGGGGGCCGGTCATCGCCGGCGACCCGCACCGGGTGCTCGAACTGCCCGGCGTCTACCAGCAGGTCCGGCTGGCGTGCCCGGAGTTCGACGTGGTCGGTCTCGCCTTCCCCGGCGTACCCGGCCTGCCGCACTTCGGCCACGCCGGCCACGTCGCCTGGGCGGTCACCAACGCGATGGCCGACTACCAGGACCTCTACCGCGAGCACCTGCGCCGCGACGGGGACCGGGTGTTCGTGCGGGACACCGGCGGCTGGGTGCCGGCCGACCGGCACGTCGAGCAGATCACCGTCCGCGGCGGCGACCCGGAACCGGTGGAGATCATCGAGACGCCGCGCGGCCCGGTCGTCGACCACGACCGGATCACCGGTGAGGCGATCAGCCTGCGCACCCCGAGCCGGGTGGAGGCCCGCCTCGGCTTCGAGGCGCTGCTGCCGCTGCTGCGCGCCAAGCACGCCGGTGACGTGGCGGACGCGCTGCGCCACTGGGTCGAGCCGGTCAACAGCGTGCTCACCGCGGACACCGCCGGGTCGGTGCGCCGCCTGGTCGCCGGCCTGGTCCCAATACGCGACGAGCGGTGCCGCCGGGAGCCGGTGCCCGGCTGGGCGGCGCGCTACCACTGGCGGGGCGACTACCTGCCGCCGGTCGACGAACCGGTCGACGGCGTGACGGTGTGCGCCAACGACCGCCGCGCCGACGTCGCCGCGCACGGCGTGGACTTCGCCCCGCCGCACCGGGCCGGGCGCATCCGGGCACTGCTGGCCCAGGGCGTCGCACCCACCGCCGTGCACACCGACGACCGGCTCCCGGCCGGCCCGGTGCACCGGCTGCTGGACCGCCTCGACCCGGACCGGCTCGACCCGCCCGCGCGTACGCTGCGGGAACGGTTGCGTGCCTGGGACCGCACGATGGCGGCCGGCTCGACCGAGGCCGGTGCGTACGCGGCGTGGCGGGCGGCGCTGGCCCGGCGGCTGCGCGTACACCCGCGGCTGCGAGCCCTCGACGGACCGTCCGGGTACGACGAGTTGTTCGCTGCGTGGACCGGCGCGGCGGCCCGGATCGGCCTGGCCCTGGACCACCTGGTCGTCCACCTCGGCGCGGACGTCGCGCCGGCCGCGGAACGGGCGCTGGCCGAGGTCGCGGCCGGGCCGGCGCCCGAGCCCTGGGGCCGCCGGCACGTCCTGCACCCGGTGCACCTGGACGTCGCGACCGAGATCTCCGCCGAGGTCGCCGCGATGCGGGCACGGGTGGCGCTGGCCGGGGACACCGACTGCGTGTTGGCCACCGCCAGCGTCCCCGGCGTCTCCGACGCCTGCTGGCGCGGCCCGGTGGCCCGCTACGTGTGGGACCTGACCGACCGGGCGGCCGGTGGCTGGATCGTCCCGTTCGGCGCCTCCGGGCAGCCGGCGGACCCGCACTTCGCCGACCAACTGAGCCACTGGGCCGCCGGGACGCTGATCCCGCTGCCCGCCGCAGCATCCACGAGAGACGGGACGACAGTGACCCACCTGGAGCGGATTCCCGACCTCGGCGAGCTGGCGTTGGCGCCGGTACGCCCCGACGAGCACGCCGGGTTGCTGCACGACTGGGTCACCCGGCCCCGCAACGTGTTCTGGGGGATGGGCTCGCACACCCTCGACCAGGTACGCGAGATCTACGCGTTCCTCGACGGGCTGGACACCCACCACGCGTACCTGGTCATGCTGGACGGCGAGCCGGTCGGGCTGTTCCAGACCTACCAGCCGGAGGCGGACCCGGTGGGGGAGCGCTATCCGGTCGGTCCGGGCGACGTGGGGATGCACCTGCTGCTCGACCCGCCCAGGCGGTACCCGGGCTCCCTGACCGGCGCGGTCTTCCCGGCGCTGGTCCGCTTCCTGCTGCGCGATCCGGCAGCGCGCCGCGTCGTGGCCGAGCCGGATGTGCGCAACGAGGCCATGCTGCGCCGGCTGCGGATCGAGGGCTTCACGTTCGGCGACGAGATCGACATGCCCGGCAAGCGAGCCCGGCTGGCGTTCCTGACCCGGGAGCGGTTCGAGTCGGACCGCCCGTCGGGGTGAGGCGCGGCGACCGGAGTCGGGACCGCGGCGCGACCGATCCCCGCGCCGGGATGGCGGGGTCACCGCGACCGCGATGCCGCCACCCCGGCGATGCGGGATGCCCATGTTCGCGGCGCGGCCACCGGCCGCGCCGCGAACCGGTCAGACCTGGGTGAGCCGGACCGCGTCGGCGATGATCAGGCCGGCGGAGGAACTCCACCGGCTCACCGCCACCCGGTTGGCGTCGCCGGCCGCGAGGGTGAAGGTGCCCAGTACGCGCCACTGACCGCCGGTCGCCCGCTGGTCGACGGTGACCGTCCGGTTCCCGGTGGTGGTGGCGACGATGTACGGCGTGGCGGCGTTGTAGCCTGCGTTCGCCGGCCACCAGGCGTCGACCCGGTAGTTGCCGGTGCGGGGGACGTTGAACTTGTACCAGGCGGCGTCGCTTGCCGCCACCGGGTCGGCGTAGCGGTAGTCGGCCCCGTAGCGCTGCCCGGAATAGGTGGAGGTGCCCCAGTTGGCGCTGGCGGTGAAACGACCTGCGGTGGCGTTGTCCACGATCGACGACCAGCCGGTGCCGCCGCCGGCCATCTTGGCGGCCACGTCGGCGCGCATCGTGTTCAGGTCGATGAACGAGGGGTCGATCTTGCCGCTGGTGCTGGTCTCCCGGTGCCCGCGGGCATAGCTGGAGTCCTTGCCCAGGCGCTTCAGCACGGCCGCGGTGGCGGCGATGCTGGCGTTGTACTGGGCGGTCGTCATCCGCTGGTCGACGCCGTTGTAGTCGATCTCCCACCCGATCATCAGGGTGTTCCCGTCGCCGGCCGGGATCGGCCCGCTGCCGCCGCTGGTGCCGGCGTGGTTGCACCGGCCGGCGGAGATGACGTGGAAGACGCCGTTGTAGTCGACGAGCGCCTGGCAGAGCGGTCCGGGCAGGTCGGAACGGCCGTTGATGCAGACGTTGAGCGCCGGGTGCGGGTTGCTGGCGCTGGAGGTGGCGGCGGTGTGGTGCCAGAGCACCCCGATCGGGTCGAAGGATCCGGAGCGCATCCGGTTGAGCCAGTCACCTTCGACCACGACCTGCACGCCCGCGGCGCGCAGCACGTCCACCAGCCAGGGAATGGTCGCCATCACCGCTCCTGGAGGAGGTCGGCGAGGCACTCGGCCTTGGGCGCGGCGACGGGCGCGGCGACGGCCGCGCCGGGGCGGGCGGCCACGGTCAGCGCGGCGGCCGCCAGGGCCGGGACGCCGAGCAGGCCTCGGCGGCGCAGTCGGGGGGATCGTGACGTGGGCATGGCGCTCCTCGGGCGTCGGCGCTCGGCGTCCTGCCGATCGACGGGTGTGAGTGCGGGGACGCTATCCCGGCGCCACCCACTTTGTCGATACCCTTCATCGGGGCATCCCCAGGTGAAAACTTCTGCCAGCTCTATTGCCGCTGTTCGATACGTGGTAGAAATCCTCCCCAAGCCTCGCCGTCGAGCAAGGATTCCTTCACCCGGAGGTGTCGATGAGAACCATCGCCGCGGTCCTGACGGTCCTCACCGTCACCCTCGGGCTCGCCGCCCCGACGACAGCGCAGCCGCGTGACGCCGCCGCCGCCGCGGTCGCGGTCGGCCCGCAGCCCGGCACCTTCACCGGCCGCGGCTTCGACACCTGCACCGCCCCGTCCCAGACCGCGATGGACGCCTGGCTGGCCAGCTCGCCGTACCGGGCGGTCGGCGTCTACATCAGCGGCGGCAGCCGGTCCTGCGCGCAACCCAACCTCACCGCCAGCTGGGTGACCAACCAGACCCAGAAGGGCTGGCGGCTGATCCCCATCGAGCTGGGTTACCAGGCCCCCTGCGGCACCCGCGCGCCGAAGATGTCTGCCGACCCGACCACCGCCCGCGGCCAGGGAGCGATCGCGGCGGACAGCGCGGTCGGCGCCGCCCAGGCCCTCGGCATCGGCGCCGGCAGCACCCTCTACAACGACATCGAGCAGTACCCGTCGAACACCAGCTGCCGGGCGGCGGTGCTCTCCTTCCTCTCCGGCTGGGTCGAGCGCCTGCACACCCGCGGTTACCTCGCCGGGATGTACTCCAGCGGGTCGTCCGGGATCAAGGACGTCTGCGACGCCTACCACGACTCGCGGTACCTGCGCCTGGACCAGATCTGGATCGCCTGGTGGAACGGTGTCGCGGACACCGACGGCGGCAGCTACTGCGCCGACGACCGCTACGCCGACCACCAGCGCCTGCACCAGTACTCCGGTGACGTCACCGAGACCTGGGGCGGCGTCACCATGAAGATCGACCGCAACTACCTCGACGTACGGGCCGGCGGGACGTCACCCGCACCGTGGGCCGTGACCGTCGACAACGCCACGGCGGGCGGGTTCACCGCGGGCGCCGCCTGGGGCACCTCGGCGTACTCCGGGCAGCGCTACGGTGCCGACTACCGCTTCGCCGCGCCGGTGGCGGCCAGCGACGTGGCCTGGTACCGGGCCACCCTGCCGACGACCGGCAGCTACGAGGTCGCGGTGTGGTACCCGGCCGACCCCGGCTACAACAGCCGCACCCCGTTCCTGGTGGCCACGACCAGCGGTAACCGCACGGTCACGGTCGACCAGCGGACCGGTGGTGGCCGCTGGGTGTCCCTGGGCACCTTCACGCTGGCCGGCGGCACCGGGGACAAGGTCGGGGTGAGCCGCTGGAGCGCGGGCACCGGCTACGTCGTCGCCGACGCGGTGCGGATCACCCGCATCTGAACCGTGAGCAGGGCCGTCGCACCACCGTCAGGCCCTTCACCGCTGGCCCGGAAGGTGTCGAGTGCATCACACTTTTGGGGCTTGCGCGGGTGGGGTACGAATGAGGTGTCGAGCAAGCGATCCGTTGCGGCACAACGGTATCCGGCCGGGCGATGCTTGCCGGGTGGACGGGCACCAGGGCCATGCGTACACGCAACGAAGCGGGCCCGGCACGGGTGGTGAAGGACGGAGCAGGCTCCGGCGATCGTGGAATTGCGGGCGTCATTACGCTGCGGGGTGGTCGATCGCCGGAACCACGGACGACAGGTGGAAGAACCTCAGATGAGTGACAATCACCCTCCTTACGGAGGCTATCCGGACCCGAACGCGGGATCGTGGAGCAACCAGCCGGACCCGAACGCCCCGTACGGTGGGCAGCCGGCGTCGGGCGCGCCCTACGGCGGTCAGTCCGACCCGACGGCGCCGTTCGGTAGCCAGCCGGCGTCGGGTGCGCCGTACGGCAGCCAGCCGGCCTCGGGTGCGCCGTACGGCAGCCAGCCGGCCTCCGGCGTGCCCTACGGCAGCCAGCCCGCGTCGGGGGCCCCGTACGGCCAGCCGGACCCGACTGCCCCCTACGGCACCCAGCCGGCGGTGTCGTACCCCGGCCAGGCCGGTTACCCGGGGCAGTCCACGCCGTACTCGCCGAACCCGCCCGAGGGTGGCAAGAAGAAGAAGGGGCTGATCATCGGCCTCGTCGCCGGTGGGGTCACCCTGACGCTGCTCTGCTGCGGCGGCGGGGCCGCCTACTTCGCGCTCAACCAGGACGAGGACGAGCCGACTCCGCCGGCGGCGTCGGCCAGCGCGAGCCCGGAGGCGAGCGCGAGCCCCAGCGAGAGCCCTTCGGAGTCGCCCGAGCCGGGCGGGTCGTCCGACAACAACAACGCGTTGACCGCGCGCTACTCCAGCGAGATGTCCGCGGTCTGCGACGGCGGCTCGATTCTCAACGCCGCCCCGTACACCGGGCCGACTGGCGCGAAGGCGCTCGTCTTCTCCAACTCCCCGGCCCAGCCGTCGAGCTGGTCGCAGAAGATCATCAGCTCGTCCAAGCCGTACTACACCAGGTCGGCGGACTTCGCCACCGCGTCCGTGATCGGTTGCCTGACGATGGTCCCGGGCAGCGAGGGCGCGCCGAAGAAGTGCCGGTACAAGGCCAGTGACGGCAAGGCCGTCACCATCGACTACATCTCCTCGCGGTACACGCTGGCGTTCCACGCGGCGAAGACCGGAGAGAAGGTCGGTGACGGTGGCACCGTCACCGCCCCGGCCGCCCAGTGCCCGAGCGTCATCACCTACAACAAGGTGACGCTGAAGTCGTACGCTTCGCCGGACGCTGGTTCCCTCGAGGCGGCGTTGGACCGCTTCCTCAGGTAACGGCGTCGCCTGCGCGCCACGGAGCCGGCCGGTCGGGACCTCGACCGGCCGGCTCCGCCGTGTCCGGCTCCGCCGGGCGGGACGTGGCGTGTGGTCGCGAGCGCCGGTCCGCCCGCTGCCCCCGGGGCGTGGGCATAATGGCTGCGGATGTCACATGGCGCGCGCGGCGGGCCGTGGCGGACAGGGCGCCGGGGCGCCCGGAAGGGTAAGGCGGCCGGTGGCCCAGGCGACGACCGGGGGGACGCGCAACACCCGGCAGCGTGCCGAGGTGCTGGCGCTGCTGCGCGAACTGGACGGCTTCCACAGCGCGCAGCAACTGCACCAGATGCTCGTGCAGCGTCAGGCCAAGGTCGGCCTGACCACCGTCTACCGGACGCTGCAGCTGCTGGTGGACAACGGCGAGATCGACTCCGCGCGGCTGCCCGGCGGCGAACACCTCTACCGGCGGTGCAGCCAGAGCCGGCACCACCACCACCTGGTCTGCCGGCGCTGCGGCCGGGCGGTCGAGGTGGCCGGCCCGGCCGTGGAGCGCTGGGCCGACCAGGTCGCCAGCGAACACGGCTTCACCGACGTCGGGCACACCCTGGAGATCTTCGGCACCTGCGCCCGCTGCGCCGACTGAACCGGCGGGCGAGCCCGGAAGGCCCGCCCGCCGGCACCGGAGCTCTCAGCCCAGCCGGGCCTCGATGGCCTCGATGATCCGTGGGCGCAGCTCGGCGGCGCGGATCACCGCATCCACCGACCCGACCTCGACGGCACGCTGGATGCTGTGCACCCGGTCGAACTCCGCGGCCACCTCGCCCAGCTTCTCGGCCCGCACCGAACCGCGCAGCTCGTCCAGTTCCGCGGTGAGCGTCGCGCGGCCGGTGCCGGTGGCGGTGGCGACCCGCCCCTCCAACTCGCGTACCCGGGGATCGGCCGCGGTGCGGGCGGCGACCTCGCCGGCGAACACCACGGCGGCGGCGGGCGCGCCGCCCAGCACCGAGGCGAACGACCCCTCGAGCGCCAGCACCGTCATGGCCGGGTTGAGCGCCTTGGAGAACACCACGAACGCCCCACCGTGATAGCGGGAGATCACACAGAACACGATCGGACCGCGGAAGTTGACGATCGCCCGGCCGATCTCCGCGCCGTACTCCAGCTGCAGCTTGCGCATCGACTCCGGTGAACCGTCGAAGCCGGACAGGTTGGCCAGCACCACGAGCGGCCGGTTGCCGCTGGCCGCGTTGATCGCCCGCGCGGCCTTCTTCGACGAGCGCGGGAACAGCGTGCCGGCGGTGTAGGTGTCCGGCCCGTCGGTGGGCGGAAAACCACGCCGGGGTACCGACCGCGACTCGATGCCCAGCAGGCACACCGGGATGCCACCGAGGTGCGCGTCCTGCACCACCGCCGTCTCCGCGTCGGCCATCCCCGCCCACCGCTCCAGCACCGGGTGGTCCTGGTCGGCGAGCGCGCGCATCACGGTACGGATGTCGAACGGCTTCTTGCGGTCCGGGTTCGCGGTGGCGGAGAAGATCTCGCCGACCGTGGCGAAGTCACTGTCCGCCACCGCGTGCGGGTAGCCGGAGACGTCCCGGTCCACCGGGTCGGTGGTGACGGCCCGGCGCGGCGCGTCCTCGCCCGGCACCACGTACGTGTGGTCGTAGTGCGCCATCAGCACATCCCGCGCGGCCGGCAGGTCCGGCGCCCAGTACTGCGCCTGCCCGTTCGGGCCCATCACCCGGTCGTAACCGCCGATGCCGAAGTTGTCCTCGGCGGAGACGCCGCCGGAGAAGTCCAGCGACTGCTTGCCGGTCAGCACCATCGCCGAGTCCGGCGTCATGACCAGGACGCCCTTGGTGTGCATGAGCATCGTCGCCTCGGCGTTCCAGTACGGCTGGGCGCCCACGTTGATGCCCGCCACCACGATGTTGATCTCGCCGCCGGCCTGGGTGAACTCGACGATCCGCTTGAGCGCGGCGGCCACCCAGTCCATGTTCTCGGTGCCCGAGGTCATCGAGATCCGGGCGCCGGCGGACAGCGCGTACCACTCCAGCGGTACGCCCAGCCGCTGGGCCAGGTCCAGCGCGGCGATCACCCGGCGGCACTCCGGCTCGGACAGCGCGCCGAGGGACTTCGTGGGATCGCCGAGCAGCACCACCCGCGTCACGCCCTGCGGGTGCCGGGACGTGACCGTGGTGACCACACCGGCCACGATCGCCGCGCTGTTGCGGCCCTTCGGCCGGTCCACCGGCACCAGCGCGTGCGCGTCGTCCAGGTCGTGCTCGACGAAGTCGCCGAGCAGTCCGGTCAGCTCGTACGGGTAGGCGGTGTTGCGGCTGGCCGCGCGCAGCACCTTCAGGCGGTACTCGTCCAGCGGCTCGATCGGCTCGCTCGGCGGCTCGCCCACGGTGAGGCGGGCGTGCCCGGTCACGTCGAACGTGATCCGCACGCCGATCCTGGTCAGCTCGCCGGTACGGTGGTCGCGCCGCCGCGCGATGAACAGGATCTCCTCCAGCTCCGCGCCGACCGTGGTGGGCCGAACCCGCCGGGCGATCAGCTCCATCTCCTCGCGGGTCAGCTCAATGGGCGGCCACACGTAGATGACGATCCGGTTGGTCGGGAACCGCGACTTCGACGGCCGCCGCGACTGCGCCCGGCGGATCGAGTCGATGCAGGCCGCCACCGTGTCCTCGGTGGTCGGCAGCGCGACCAGGCGGCCGTCCTGCTCCCGTAGGTCGGTCAGGTCGCGCACCTGCGCGAACGCGACCAGCCGCTGGTCGGACGGGTTCTCCTGGGCGACCGCCTGGAAGAGGTAGACCTCCTCGTCCAGCGACGGCAGCCGGGTCAGGTCGAACCGGCGTAGCCGCTCCAACTGCATCCGCTGCGCGATGTACGGGTGCAGGCCGCGGATCAGGCGCTCCTCGGCCATCCCCGCGCCGGTGGGGCGGAACGTGACGTGGTGGTGCATCACCGCGCCGCCGCGCCCGGCGATCGTGGTCGTGAGGCGGCGTACCCGATCCGGCAGCGGGTGTGCATTGATCAGGTCGAGCAGCGCGGCGGCGGTGGCGTCGAGGTCCTCGGGCTGGTTCTCCCAGGCCAGGTAGATGTCCGCGTCGACCGTCTCGCACTCCCCGGCCACCTCGGCCAGCCCACGCAGCGCGTCGCCGAGCGCGTCGTGACGCACCGCGGCGGAGACCACGTCGGACCCGGCGGTCCGGCCGGCCACCACGAACGTGCAGTCCTCGGCGGTACGGGTCCGCACGCCGGTGAGCGTCCGGTTGCCGTAGTAGCGGCGGGTCAGCACCTCCAGCATCACGGCGTTGTCCATGTCGTCGCGGACCAGCCGCTGGCCGAGCAGCCGGACCAGCGGCTCGGTGCTGCGGACCATCTCGGCGACCCGCTCGGTGCGGTCCGACGCGTCCGGGTGCGCGTCCAGGTGCGCCAGGTGCTTGCGTACCCGGGCGTACACCCGGGCCCGGTTGCGACGCAGCAGCGGCTGGGCGAACCAGGCGAACACCACGCCCCGGGCCAGGTCGGCGACCACCGGGAAGCGGACCTGGGTGGCCGCCACCAGCCGTTCCAGGGCGAGGCCGGCGGGCTCGCGCAGCGCCTCGTCCGGCGGCGGCTCGCGCAGCCACGCGCGCATCAGCGCGGCGACGACCGCGGCGTCGGCGGTGGCCCGCTGCTGGGCCAGGAAGATCCGGAACACGGCGGCCTCAAGGGCGGGGGAGCGGTCCAGCTCGGTGACGCCGTAGTGGGCCAGTGCCTTGGCCAGCCGGGCCCGGAACGGCTCCGGCGACCCGGCCCGGTCGACGTCGAGGCTCTGCAGGTAGGTGTGGAAGTACTCGCGGGCGCTGTGCACGTGGCCGACCGGACCGTCGTCCCCGCCGGGCCGGTTGCGGCTCAACTCGGCCAGGTCGGCGAACACGTTCACCAGCGCCAGTTCCTCGATCAGCGGCCGGTGTCCGGCGTTGGTGGCGGCGCGGCGCGCGTCCAGGTAGTCGTCGAGCACCCGACGGTCGTCGTGCGGGTCGACGTCGTAGCCCAGCAGCAGGGCACACAGGTCCTCCTGGCCGCGCTCGGCCCGGGACCGCGCCGGCACGTCCGCCGGGGCGGTCGGCAGGTCCAGTTCGACGGCCGGGCCGGCGGGGCTGTGGGTGGCCTCGTCGCCCTCCTCGGCGATGGGCTCCAGGCGCAGCAGCGGCGCGCCGGCCTCCACCTGGGTGCCCACCGCGACGGCGCACTCCTTCAGGCGGGCGGCGAACGGTGCCCGCAGCACCGTCTCCATCTTCATCGCCTCCAGCACCAGCACCGGCGCTCCGGCCTCCACCTCGGCGCCGACCGGAAGCGGCGTGGCGACCACGAGCGCCGGCATGGGTGAGCGCAGCACGCCACCCTCGTCGCGGCTGATCCGGTGGGTGACGCCGTCCACCTCGACCAGGTGCACCGGTCCGTGGGTGTCGGTGAGCAGGCGGAAACGGACGCCGTTGACCGCGATCTGGCCGGTGTGCCGGTCGTGGCGGGCCAGTTCGACGTCGGCGGTACGCGCGTCGGCGCCGACCTCGACGCCGACCCGGAACCGGTGCGCGCCGACCCGGGCCACCCGCATCCGGTAGGTCACGCCCCGCAACTTCAGGTCCAGCGGCCGACCGCTGCGGTGCTGCACCTGCGGTCGCCCGCCGGCGGCGGTGGACAGCAGCCGCTGCCGTTCGGCGGTCTCGTCCTCCTCGTACGCCTCGATCGCGGCAGCGGCAAGCGCGACCGTGGAGTGCCGGTGTGCGACCAGCCGACCCTCGCCGCGTACCCGGTCGATCCAGCCGGTGTCCGCGCTGGCGTCGATCACCTCGGGCTGGTCGAGCAGGTCGAGCACGAAGCCCTTGTTCGTGGCGCCGCCGGCGATGACCACTGTGGTGTTCGCCATCGCCCGGCGCAACCGGCCCAGCGCCTCGTCCCGATCCCGGCCGTACGCGATGATCTTGGCGATCATGGAGTCGAAGTCGGCCGGGATGGTGTCACCCTCGCTGACCCCGGTGTCCACCCGGATGCCCGGTCCGGCGGGCAGGTCCAACCGGGTGATCCGTCCGGGGGACGGGGCGAAGTCGCGGTCCGGGTCCTCGGCGTTGAGCCGCGCCTCGATCGCGTGCCCCCGCTCGGCCGGCGGCTCACCGGTGAGCCGGCCCCCACCGGCCACGTGCAACTGCGCCTTGACCAGGTCGAACCCGGTGGTCGCCTCGGTGATCGGATGCTCGACCTGAAGCCGGGTGTTGACCTCCAGGAACGCGAAGATCCGGTCGCCCGGGTGGTAGAGGAACTCGACCGTCGCCGCGCCCCGGTAGCCGACCGCCACCGCGAGGCGCTCCGCCGAGGTCTTCAACTCGGCGGTCTGCTCCGGGCCGAGCACCGGTGACGCCGACTCCTCGATCACCTTCTGGTTGCGCCGCTGCACGGAACAGTCCCGCACCCCGAGCGCCCACGCCGTGCCCTGCCCGTCGGCGATGACCTGCACCTCGACGTGGCGCGCGCCGGTGACCAGGCGCTCCAGGAACACCACGCCGCTGCCGAACGCCCGCGCCGCCTCCTGGCTGGTGCGTTCGTACGCGTCGGCCAGTTCGGCGTCGCTGCGGACCACGCGGATGCCGCGCCCGCCGCCGCCCGCGGTCGCCTTGAGCATCAGCGGATAGCCGATGCGGCCCGCCGCGTCCAACGCGGCGTCCAGGCTCTCGACCGGGCCGCGGCTCCACGGCGCGACCGGCACGCCGACCTCCTCGGCGATCAGCTTCGCGCCGATCTTGTCGCCGAGCTTGCGCATGGCGTCCGGGCTGGGGCCGACGAACGTGACACCGACCTTCTCGCACAGTTCGGCGAACGCCGGGTCCTCGGCCACGAAACCCCAACCCACCCACGCGGCGTCCGCGCCGGTCTCCACCAGCGCGCGTTCGAGTACCTTCAGGTCGAGGTACGGGCGCGCGGACGCGGGTCCCAGGTCGTAGGCGACGTCCGCCTCGCGGACGAAGGTGGCGCTACGGTCGACGTCGGTGTGCAGCGCGACGGTCTCGATCCGGCTGCCGGTCTCCGCGGCCAGTTCCCGGACCGCGTGGATGAGCCGCATGGCGGCCTCACCACGGTTGACGATGGCGACACGGGTGAACACGTGACCGTCCCCTTCGGTAGACCCACGGTGTGCGCCGGGTGGCGGCGATGCCTCCGGCTTGCCCCACCCTTCCGTCTGTGCGCGGGCGGCGCCATGTCGTAACCGGCGAAGCCTGAGCGGGGACAGTTGTAGGAACCGCACAAGACTTTTTAGCCAGGCCACTGCGGGGAGGTCTACAGACGCGGACGGCGCCGGCCCCCGTCCGGGGTCCGGCGCCGACTGACGCGACGGTGACTCAGCCCGGGATGTCCCGGGGGTCGCGGCTGCGCGGGTACGTGTTCTTCTCGCCGATCGTGCCGTCCTGCTTCTTGATGACGTGCTCGGTGCCGCGCTCGGCCGCCGTGTCCCGGCCCGCCGCCTCCGCCTCGGCCTTGGTGTCGTGCAGGCTGGTCGCCCGCTCGTTACCCTCCGGGCGGTTCTTCCACTGCCCGTCTTCCTGGTAGGTGTCGATATCGCCCTTGGCCATGCCGTCATCTCCCTTGCGGTCCGTGGTCGATGACTCATGTCTGCCCCTGCGCGGTCCGCGCTAATCCTGCCCTCGCCCGTCGACTCGCGGCCGCCCGCCGGGACACCGGGCCGTCGGCGTGCCGCGGACGGCGGCCGACAGCGCCGGCGTGGGTCGCGGTGGCTGCGCTTTGGTGGTGGCTGCGGGCCCGGTGGGGTGGGCTCGGTGGGGTGGGCTCGGTGGCGGCGTGACCGGCCAAGAAGCCATCACCCGAAAGCGATATACCTCTCGGTCATATTTATGACTCAGGGGTATATCAGTCCTAGCCCATACGTTCCCCCGCCAACTCGCCGCCTGCCAACTCGCCGCTGGTCAGCCACCCGCCAGCTCGCCGGCCAAGAACCACCCCGCAGCCGGCCCGCCCCGCCCGCCCGTCGGGTCGGTTGTCCGGCGCCACGACCCATGGCGCCACGGCTGACGGCGGCGCCCGGTCCGGCGACCTGGCGCCCGGCTGGCCCGGGGGCGGCCTTCCGGGGAGCGGTGTTCGCTGGCCGGCGGCGGGTGGCGGGGGCGGTGGCTCGGCGGGCGGGTGGGGGAGACGAAGGTGACGACACGATCGGCGGTTCGGAAGCGGATCGGTCCCGGTGCGCGGCTGCCGCCCGCCACAATGTGTCCCTCTGCGAAGGCGGCGCACCCGCCGGGTCCGAACGCGGCGGTTTGCCGGAACGGCAAAGAATCTTGCTGGTTGGTCGAGGGCGGCGCACGATGGCGGGGCGCGGACGGCGATCGCCCGGCGGCGAGGAGGCGGACATGACGGACCACCACCACCAGCACCCGGCGGCGGACACCGACCCGGCCCGGTTCTGGGACGAGCGGTACGGGCAGCGGGACCGGATCTGGAGCGGCCGGGTGAACCCGGTGCTGGCCGAGGTGGCCGAGGACCTGCCGCCCGGCACCGTGCTCGACCTTGGCTGCGGGGAGGGCGGTGACGCGGTCTGGCTGGCGTCGCACGGCTGGCAGGTGACCGCCGTGGACATCTCCGCCACCGCGCTGGAGCGGCTCACCGCCGAGGCCGGGCGGGCCGGCGTGGCCGCCCGGATCACCACCGTCAGCCAGGACCTCACCCGCGACTTCCCGGCCGGCCGTTTCGACCTGGTGTCGGCGCAGTTCCTCCAGTCCCCACTGGACCTTCCCCGGGAGAAGGTGTTGCGCCCGGCGGCCGGGGCGGTCGCCCCCGGTGGCCGGCTGCTCGTCGTCGAGCACGGAGCCGCACCGCCCTGGGCCGGGCCCGACGCCCAGGGCCACCGGTTCGCCAGCCCGGAGGAGATCCTGGCCGCGCTGGACCTCGACCCGGACGGCTGGGTGACCGAACGGGTCGGCGCGGCGTACCGCACCGCCACCGGGCCGGACGGCCAGACCGGGGAATTGGTCGACCACGTGGTGCTGGTGCGCCGCCGCTGATCCACGTCGCGCCGGGGACGTCAGGCCACCGCCGGCACCGACCTGCGGGACGGACGCAGGAGCAGCAGCACCAGCAGGCCGCCGGCGCACAGCGCGGCACTGATGCCGTACGCCCAGCGGTGGCCGACACCAGTGGCGACGCCGAGCAGGGGACCGGCGAGCATGGCACCGATCGGGAACGTGTTGGCGAACAGCGTGGTGGCGCGCCCCGGCTGGCCGGGCAACAGGTCCTGCGCGTAGGAAGTGCCGACCCCGGAGGCCGCGGCGATGAACAACGCGTTGACCGGCTGCGCGACCAGCAGGACCGCGATGCTCGGCGCACCGGTGGCGATGCCGTGGTAGGCGACGCCGCAAGCGGCGCCGCACCGCCGACGGTTCCACTGCGGCGCCCACGCCCCGCGCCGACGCGCTCGCCCTCGATGCCCCGGCGCCCTCCGATACCCCGGCGCCCAGGCGGCGGGCGCTACCCGACGGCGGTGGGGGAGGGGGGCGCGCTGCCGCCCTGCGGCGCCTCCGGGGTCATCAAGCTGGCGATCTCCGCCTGGTCGGCCTTCGACGGCATCCCCCACTCCGGCCGGTAGCCGTACACCCGGTCCAGAGGGGTGGCGGTGGTGCGTCCGTCGAGGATCTCCACCGCGTCGGTGCCGATCAGGCCGGGATGCTCCACGCCGCACGCCTCGGCGACCTTGACCAGGTCGCGGCGCAGTGTACGGATGTAGTTCGCGGCCCGCACCGCCTTGCGGGCCGGGTCCAGACCCCGGGCCAGCCAGGGGTTCTGGGTCGCGACGCCGGTCGGGCAGGTGTCGGTGTGGCACTTCTGCGCCTGGATGCAGCCGATCGCCAGCATCGCCTCCCGACCCACGTTGACCATGTCGACGCCGAGCGCGAACGCCACCACCGCGTTGTCCGGCAGGCCCAGTTTGCCGCTGCCGGCGAACACCACCTGCTCGTGCAGGTCGCGTTCGGCGAAGGTGCGGTAGACCCGGGAGAAGCCGTGCTGGAACGGCATGGACACGGCGTCGCTGAAGATGAGCGGTGCGGCGCCGGTACCGCCCTCGCCGCCGTCGATCGTCACGAAATCCACCCCGCGGCCCGTGTCGCGCATCAACGTGGTCAGTTCCTCCCAGAACCCGAGGTCGCCGACGGCGGACTTGATGCCGACCGGCAGGCCGGTCTCGGTGGCGAGCAGCTCCACCCAGTCCAGCAGGCTGTCGCAGTCGGTGAACTCGGCGTGCCGGGACGGGCTGACGCAGTCGATGCCGACCGGGATGCCCCGGGTGGCGGCGATCTCGGCGGAGACCTTGGCGCCGGGCAGCAGCCCGCCGAGGCTCGGCTTGGCCCCCTGGCTGAGCTTGATCTCCAACGCCCGTACCGGTTCGGCCTGGACCAGGTCCCGGAGCCGGCCCAGGCTGAACCGGCCGCGGTCGTCCCGGCAGCCGAAGTACGCGGTGCCGAGCTGGAAGACCAGCTCACCGCCGTGGCGGTGGTACGGCGACAGCCCGCCCTCGCCGGTGTTCTGCAGGCAGCCGGCCAGCGCGGCGCCCCGGTTGAGCGCCGTCACCGCGTTGCCGGACAGCGAGCCGAAGCTCATCCCGGAGATGTTGACCACCGACTGCGGGCGGAACGCGTGCGCCCGGCCCCGGGCCGCGCCGAGGACCTTGGCGCAGGGCAGCACCACGTCGTGCCCGGCGGCCGGTGTGGACGGCGGCACGGTGCGGCCGAACGTGCGGTGCTTGATGATCGGATATCCGGAGGTGTGTTCGATGTCGTTGTCGGTGCCGAACCCGAAGTAGTTGTTCTCCTGCTTCGCCGAGGCGTACACCCAGCGTCGCTGGTCCCGGGTGAAGGGCCGCTCCTCGTCGTTGGCGGCCACCACGTACTGCCGCAACTCCGGCCCGATCGACTCGATCAGGTAGCGGGCGCGGCCCAGGACGGGGAAGTTGCGGCGCAGCGCGTGGTCACGTTGCAGCAGGTCCCGGGCGGCGACGGCGACGAGGGCGGCGACGGCGGCGGGTACGGCTCTTCTGGCCCAGCTCATCCCGGCACTCTTTCCGCCCCGGTCGTCGGCCAAACTCCCGCCGGAACACCGGCACCTGCCCGCCTGCCCCGTCCGCCGGGCCGGCATGGCGGTGACCGGTGCGGGTAACGCTGCGCCATGGCGAAGTACACCGAGCCGCAACTGCGCGAACGCCTCAAGGAGGAGATCCGGGCCTCCGACCGGGGCGGCCGGCCGGGGCAGTGGTCGGCCCGCAAGTCCCAGCTGTTGACGAACGAGTACACCAGGCGCGGCGGGGGTTTCGAGGGGCCGAAGGACGCACGGCAGCGTGCCCTGCAACGCTGGGGTGGTGAGCAGTGGCAGACCCGCAGTGGCGACACGCGCGCGCGGCGCGCCGGGGAAACCCGTCGTTACCTGCCCAAACAGGCCTGGGAGGAGTTGTCGGACAAGGAGCGGCAGGCCACCGACGCCCGCAAGCGGCGCGGGTCGCGCTCCGGCCGCCAGTACGTGCCGAACACCGGCCCGGCGAAGCGGGCGCGTCGGGAAGCGACGGCCGCCGAGGAGCTGAGCGGGTTGCCGGTGCGGCAGGCGGTCACGCTCGTCCGGGGCCTCGACACCCGCCAGCTCGACGAGGCGTTGCGCCGGGAGCGCCGCGGCCGGGCCCGCAAGACGCTGATCGGCCGGCTGGAGTCGGAACTGGGCAGGCGCCGGGCGGCGTGACCCTGCGCCGGTCCGACCGGAGCGACCCGACCGGCCGGACCGACGACCGCGGGTCGTGGAGCGGCCGGAGCCGTTCCACGACCCGTCGTCGCCGCCGGTCAGGCGGGGTGCCTAGCGGCGGGGGTGCTGCGG
Organism: Micromonospora sp. DT31; assembly: GCF_049841795.1. Lineage (NCBI taxonomy): Bacteria > Bacillati > Actinomycetota > Actinomycetes > Micromonosporales > Micromonosporaceae > Micromonospora > Micromonospora sp. DT31. Next base: position 270,537 of record NZ_JBNCKZ010000001.1, read on the forward strand.
GACGCGCGGTAGGACGTAGGGCGGCCCGGAGAAGATCAGGTCGGCCTTCAACTCCTGGTAGGAACGCTTGGGCTGGTAGTTCTCGTCGTACACGGTGGCCAGGCCCTCCGGCGGGTCGGAGAACGCGCCGGGCACCCAGGAGTGCTTGTCGGTGAAGCCCCAGAGGGTGAACGACAGGCAGTGCCGCTCGGCCAGGCAGGCCCGCAGCAGCGTGCTGAAGTTCGCCGCGGACGCCTGCAACCGCGGGTTGATCTCCGCGGAGTCGCCCGCCTCCACCCCGTCGGTGATCTGGCTGCGCACGTCCACCTCGGTGAACGCGGTGGCCAGCCCGAGCCCGGCGAACTTGCGCAGGGCGGCGGTCACCTGGAGCGTGTCGTAGTTGCCGTACTGCGTGCCCAGGTGGCCCTGGCTGCCGACGCCGTCGATCGGGACGCCCTGGGCACGCAGGTCACGGGCCATGTTGTAGACGAACTGGGTCTTGTCGTCGGCCGGGTTGCCGGAGCCGAACGCCTCGATGTTGTAGTCGTTGTAGAACAGCAGGGCCTTCGGGTCGGCGGCCCGGGCCCAGCGGAACGCGTCGGCCAGGTAGCCCGGCCCCAGGTTCTGCGCCCAGAAGCCCTTGTAGTGCAGCGTGGACGGGGTGTCCCAGGGGTCGCTGACCGCCTCGTTCACCACGTCCCACTGCCAGATCTTGCCCTTGAAGTGGGTGACCACGGCCGTGATGTGGTCGCGCAGGATGCGGCGCAGCTCGGCCTTGCTGATCGAGCCGTCGGCGACGCCGCTGGTCAGCCAGGTCGGCAACTGGTTGTGCCAGACCAGCACGTGGCCCCGGACCCGCTGGTTGTTCTTGCGGGCGAACGCCATCAGCTCGTCGGCCGGCGCCCAGTTGTAGTTGCCACGGGTGGGCTCCAGGCTCTCCCACTTCATCACGTTCTCGGCGGTGACCGTGTTGAACTCGGACGCGGCCAGCTGCCGGTAGCGGGGGTCGGCGGCGTCGTTGAGGGCGTCCATGTCCACCGCGGTGCCGACGTACAGGCCGTGGCGTTTGGCCAGCTCACGCAGGGACTGGGTGGCGGGGTCGTACGGTCGGCCGGCGGTTGCGGGCACGACGTTGAGGGCGGCGGCGGTCGCGACCGCGACGGCGCCGGCGGCGATCCAGCGTCTCAGCTTCATGGTCGTTCCTTCCGAGAGGAGGCGCCGCGGCGTGGAACGGACCGGCCGGCGCCCGGGAGGACGTGCGGTGTGCCGAAAATTCCGGGGAGGTTTCCGGAATCAGCCCGGAACATTACGGACGCGGATAGCCGCCCGTCAATCACCGGCGGACGGAAGGTGGCGGAGAGTGCCGGGCTCAGCGCAGGGGACGGCAGGAGGCCCGGATGACGAGTTCGGTGGGGAGCTGGATGTGGGTTTCGCGGGCCACGCCGGCGATCAGGTCGATCAGCAGGCGCAGGGCTTCGGCGCCCATCCGCTGCAGCGGCTGCCGGATGGTGGTCAACGGCGGGTCGACGAGCGCCGACTCCGGCACGTTGTCGAAGCCGATCACCGACAGGTCGTCCGGCACGGTCAGCCCGATGCCGCGGGCGACGTCAAGCGTGGAGATGGCGGAGAGGTCGTTGCCGGCGAAGATGGCGGTCGGTCGGTCCGGCAGGGCGAGCAGCGCGGCGGCGGTGCTGGCGGCACTCTCGGTGCGGAAGCCGCCCACCCGGACGAGCTGTTCGTCCACGGCCACCCCGGCGTCGGCCATCGCCCTGCGGAACCCGGCCTCGCGCAGGCGGGCCGACTCCAGGTCGGTGCGGCCGCTGATGTGCCCGATGCGGCGGTGGCCGAGCGAGAGCAGGTAGTTGGTGGCCAGCACCGCTCCGGCGAAGTTGTCCGAGTCGACGGTGGGCAGGCCGGAGGGGCCGGTGTGCGGGTCGACGGCCACCACGTGGAACCCGTGTTTGGTCTCGACCACGGTCGGGGTGACGATCACCGCGCCGTCGATGAGGGTGCCGGACAGCCGGGCCAGCGACCGCCGCTCCCACCCTATGGCCGCGCCCTCGCCGTCCCCGCTGGAGTACGCGAGCAGTTGGTAGCCGCTGCCGGCGACCTCCCGGGACGCGCCCTTGAGCAGCTCGGTGGAGAACGGCTCGAACTCGGCGACCAGGATGCCCAGCACGTTGGTCCGGTGGCTGCGCAGGCTCTGCGCCCCCAGGCTGGCCTCGTACCCCAGGTCGTGGATGACCTGTTGCACCCGCTCCACGGTGGCCTGAGCGACGCCGTACCTTCCATTGACAACCTTTGATACGGTCGCCACCGAGACGCCAGCGGTACGTGCCACGTCCGACATCTTGACGCGCTGCGGGAACACCACGCCGACGATGATAGAGGTCCGCCCGGACGGGTTCGATGACGATGTCGAAAACGTTATCGATACCGATTGACTTCACGTTACGGCCCTGTAAAACTCGCCGGCAGGTAACCCGACTAAGTGGTCGAGGAGACATCTATGGCGATGAAGCGTCGTGCTGGTGCCGTGATGGCACTGTTTATGACAAGCGTCCTGCTGGCCGCCGGCTGCAGCGGCGGCGGTGACGAGGAAGAGGCGTCCCAGAGCGAGCTGTACAAGAACCCGGTGACGCTGACCTGGTGGCACAACGCCTCCCAGGCGGGCCCCGGCAAGACCTACTGGGAGAAGGTCGCCAAGGACTTCTCCGCGGCCCACCCGACCGTCAAGATCGAGATCGAGGCGATCGAGACGAACCAGCTCCAGCGCACCCGGCTGCCCGCCGCGCTGCTGAGCAACGACCCGCCGGACGTCTTCCAGGCCTGGGGTGGCGGGGAGATGCGTGAGCAGGTCGAGGCCGACTACCTCAAGGACATCACCGACCAGGTGAAGACCGAGGTGGCCGACATCGGCAACGCCGCGGAGATCTGGCAGGTCGACGGCAAGCAGTACGGCCTGCCGTACCGGATGGGCATCGAGGGCGTCTGGTACAACAAGGACCTGTTCGCCAAGGCGGGCATCACCGCGCCGCCGACCACCCTCGAGGAACTCAGCGCCGCGGTCACCAAGCTCAAGGCCATCAACGTCGTGCCGATCGCCCTGGGCGCCGGCGACAAGTGGCCGGCCGCGCACTGGTGGTACAACTTCGCGCTGCGGGCCTGCTCGGTGGACACGCTGAAGAAGGCCTCCACCGACCGCACCTTCGACGACCCGTGCTTCGTCAAGGCCGGCCAGGACCTGAAGACCTTCATCGACACCAAGCCGTTCCAGAACAACTTCATCGCCACGCCGGGTCAGAACGACCCGACCAGCGCCAACGGCCTGCTGGCCAACGGCAAGGCGGCGATGGAGCTGATGGGCGACTGGAACCGGGGCACCCTGGACACCGTCGCCACGGACAAGGCGGCCCTGGGCAAGTTCATCGGCTGGTTCCCGGTGCCGGCGATCTCCGGCTCCGCCGGTGACCCGAAGGCGGCGCTCGGCGGTGGCGACGGGTTCGCCTGCGCCAAGAACGCCCCGGCCGAGTGCGTCGAGTTCCTCAAGTACCTGGTGAGCCCCGAGGTGCAGAAGGGCTACGCCGCGACCGGCACCGGTCTGCCGGTGGCCAAGGGCGCGGCGGACGGGGTCAGCGACCCCGCCCTCAAGTCCATCCTCCAGGCCACCTCCGAGGCCACCTACGTGCAGCTCTGGCTGGACACCGCCTTCGGCAGCACGGTCGGCAGCGCGATGAACGACGCGATCGTCGCGATCTTCGCCGGCAACGGGACACCTGAGAAGGTCGTCTCGGCCATGAAGGCGGCCGCAAGCAAGTGACGTCCGCATCCCAGACCCGTACGCCCGCCGACGGCGCGCAAGCGCCGCCGGCGGGCCTCCGGTCCGGCGCCCGCGCCGCCTCCCGCCGCGCCGAGACCCGCCGCAAGTGGTACGAGATCATCGGGTTGACCACCCCGGCCGTCATCATCTACGTGACGTTCGTGCTCGTGCCGATGGGCTTCGCGTTCTACTACAGCCTGTTCCGCTGGCGTGGGGTGGGCCCGCCCACCGACTTCGTCGGCTTCAAGAACTACACCCTGGCCTTCCAGGACCCGATCTTCCTCGACGCGTTGCGCAACAACGCGATCATCGTCTTCGGATCGCTGCTCATCCAGGGGCCGGTCGCCCTGGCCGTCGCTCTGCTGCTCAACCGCAGCTTCCGCGGGCGCGGGGCGTTCCGCCTGCTGGCGTTCGTGCCGTACGTGCTGGCCGAGGTCACGGTCGGCATCATGTGGAAGCTGCTCCTGACCGACAACGGCACGCTCGACGCGCTGCTGCGCTCGGTGGGGCTCGGCGGGCTGGTGCAGCCGTGGCTGGCCGACCTCGACGTGGTCATCTGGACGCTGCTGTTCGTCCTCACCTGGAAGTACGTCGGTTTCGCCATCATCCTCCTGCTCGCCGGTCTGTCCAACGTGCCACCGGAGCTGAACGAGGCCGCGGCCATCGACGGCGCGAGCTGGTGGCAGATCCAGCGCCACGTCACGCTGCCGCTGCTGGGTCCGACGATCCGGATCTGGATGTTCCTGTCCATGATCGGCTCGTTGCAGGTGTTCGACATGGTCTGGGTGACCTCGGTGCCCGCGGTGCGGTCGCTGGGCGCCTCGGCCACCATGGCCACGTACATGGTGGACAACGGGTTCTTCGCCCGGCTCTGGGGCTACGGCAACGCGGTGGCCGTCATCCTGTTCGCGATCTCGTTCGTCGCGGCGCTGCTGTTCCAGCGGTTCCTGCTCAGCCGTGACATCGAGGGTGCCATCACCCGAAGGGGGAAGTGACCGTGGCCGTGAACACCGTTGCCGCCCGGCCGGCCGGGCGCCGGCCGGTGCAGTGGGGCACGCCGCTGACGTACGCGTTGGCGCTCGCGGTCGCGGCCGTGTCGATCGCCCCCGTCGTGTACGTCGTCGTCGGCGGTTTCCGGACCACGCCGCAGATCGTTGACGACCCGGCCGGGCTGCCGGATCCGTGGGTCTGGGAGAACTACGCCCGGGTGTTGACGCAGAGCGGCTTCTGGCGGCAGGCATTCAACAGCGCGGTGGTCGCGCTGGGCACCACGCTCGGCGTGGTGGTGCTCGGCATGGCCGCCGCCTTCGTGCTCGCCCGGTACCGCTTCCGGGGCCGGGAGACGCTCTACACCTTCTTCACGCTCGGCCTGCTCTTCCCGGCCGGGGCGGCGATCCTGCCGCTCTACCTGATGTTGCGCGACCTGAACCTGATCAACTCCTACTACGCGGTGATCCTGCCGCAGGTGGCGTTCTCGTTGCCGCTGACCATCGTCATCCTGCGGCCGTTCCTGTCGGCCATCCCCCGGGAGTTGGAGGACGCGGCGGCGATCGACGGGGCCGGGCGGCTCGGTTTCCTCTGGCGGATCGTGCTGCCGCTGTCGCGGCCCGCGATCGTCACCGTCGGCATCCTCGCGTTCGTGGCGAGTTGGAACGCGTTCCTCCTGCCGCTGCTCGTCCTCGGGGACGTCAACCTGCACACCCTGCCACTGGGCGTGCAGAACTTCTCCAGCCAGTACAGCACCGACACCGCAGGTGTTCTCGCCTTCACCTCGCTGGCCATGTTGCCCGCGCTGCTGTTCTTCACCCTGGCGGAGAAGCAGATCGTCGGTGGCCTCCAGGGCGCGGTAAAGGGCTGAGCGGTACCAGCACAACCAGTGGAAAGGCACACCATGACTGAGGTCCACGCGGTGGTGGACGGACCGGCGCCGGCGGCGGCGGGTTCGGATCACGGCCGACCGGGCGGCGACGCCGGCGAGGCACGCGCACGGGAACTTCTCGGCCGGATGACGATCGAGGAGAAGGTCGCGCAGATCATCGGCTTCTGGGAGAAGGAGGACGGTGAGGCGGTCGCGCCCCTGCAGGGCGAGTTCGCCGACAGCGGCCGGCTCGAAGACTTCTCCCGGCACGGGCTGGGCCACCTGACCCGCGTCTACGGCACCCGCCCGGTCGACACCGAGTCGCGCGCGGCCTGGCTGTGGAAGTTCCAGCGGGGCCTGGTCACCGGCACCCGCCTGGGCATCCCGGCGATCGTGCACGAGGAGTGCCTCACCGGCCTGTCGGCGTGGAAGGCCGCCACCTTCCCGACGCCGCTGGCCTGGGGTGCGGCGTTCGACCCCGACCTGGTCACCGAGATGGCGGCGGCGATCGGGGCGTCGATGCGGGCGCTCGGCATCCACCAGGGCCTGTCCCCGGTGCTCGACGTGATCCGCGACCCCCGCTGGGGTCGGGTGGACGAGTGCATCGCCGAGGACCCGTACCTCGTCGGCACCATCGGCACCTCGTACGTGCGAGGACTCCAGTCGCAGGGCGTGCTCGCGACGCTGAAGCACTTCGCCGGCTACTCCGCCTCCCGGGCCGGGCGCAACTTCGGCCCGGTGCACGCCGGTCCCCGGGAACTCGCCGACGTGCTGCTGCCGCCGTTCGAGATGGCGATCCGCGACGGCGACGCACGCAGCGTCATGCACTCGTACGCCGAGATCGACGGCGTGCCGGTCGCCGCCGACCCGACCATGCTCACCGACCTGCTGCGGGAGCGGTGGGGCTTCGACGGCACCGTGGTGGCCGACTACTACGGCGTCGCCTTCCTCAACCTGCTGCACCACGTCGCGGCCGACAACGCGGACGCGGCGGCGCAGGCGCTGGCCGCGGGCCTGGACATCGAACTGCCCACCGGCGACGCCTTCCTGACCCTGACCGAGTCGGTGCGGGCCGGCACTGTCGACGAGGCGCTGGTCGACCGGGCGGTGCTGCGCGTCCTGCGCCAGAAGCAGGAACTCGGACTGCTCGACGCCACGTTCGACGACGAGCCGCCGGGCGCTGTCGACCTCGACTCGCCGGAGCACCGGTCGATCGCGCGCCGGCTCGCCGAGGAGTCGGTCGTCCTGGTCGCCAACGAGGGCGTGCTCCCGCTGCCGGCGGGCCGCCGGGTGGCGGTGGTCGGCCCGAACGCCGACCGGCAGGGCGCGCTGTTCGGCTGCTACTCGTTCCTCAACCACGTGCTGGCCCACCACCCGGGCGTGGAGACCGGCATCGAGGTGCCGACCGTCCTCGAAGCGGTGCGCGCCGAGTTCGGCGCCGACCGGGTCACCTTCGCTGCCGGCTGCGAGGTGGACTCCGCGGACCGGTCCGGGTTCGACGAGGCGGTCGCCGCCGCGTCCGCCGCCGACGTGGCCGTCCTCGTGGTAGGCGACCACGCCAGCCTGTTCGGCCGCGGCACCGTGGGCGAGGGCTGCGACCGGGACGACCTGGAGCTGCCCGGCGTGCAGCGCCAGCTCGTCGAGGCGGTGCTGGACACCGGCACCCCGGTCGTCCTGGTGCTGCTCACCGGCCGCCCGTACGCGCTGGGCTGGGCGCTGTCCCGGTGCGCCGCGGTGGTGCAGACGTTCTTCCCGGGTGAGGAGGGCGCCGGGGCGATCGCGGGTGTGCTCTCCGGGCGGGTCAACCCGTCCGGCCGGCTGCCGGTCACCCTGCCCGCCTCGGCCGGCGCGCAGCCGTACTCGTACCTGCACCCGGAGCTGGGGGAGGGGATGAACGGCACCAACCTGCCGGCGACGCCGGTGGCGCCGTTCGGGCACGGGCTGTCCTACACCACGTTCGGGTACGCGGACCTGACGGTGCCGGTGGCGGTGGCTACGGACGGGGCGCTGCGCGTCTCGGTGCGGGTGACGAACACCGGCCCGGTGGCCGGTGCCGAGGTGGTGCAGCTCTACGGCCGTGACCTGGTGGCCTCGGTGACCCGGCCGGTGGCGCAGTTGCTCGGCTACCGGCGGGTGCGCCTGGAGCCGGGCGCGTCGGCGACTGTCGAGTTCACCGTGCCCACCACCCGTCTGGCGTTCACCGACCGGACGCTGACCCGGGTGGTGGAGCCCGGGGACGTCGAGGTGTGGGTCGGCGCGAGCGCGCGCCGCGACGCCCAGGCACGGACCACGTTGACCGGCTCGACCGTCGAGGTCACCGCCGCGGCGCCGCGCTGGACGACGACCGCGATCAGCTGAGCTGTCCACCGGTCGCCCTCGGGGGCGACCGGTGGACCGTTTAGTCCCATATCAGCGTCTTTGCCCTTTTTGACTCAGTAGGCTCCGGGGTGTCGTCCGGCCGTGATCCGGTCGGCTGGACCCCCCGTCGCCGGCACCCACAGGGATGCGTGAGTCACGATGATGGACGCGGACACCATGGTCCTGCCCCGGCTCGGGCCGGCGGACGTCGGCGTCGAGGATCCGTGGGGCGAGGATCGGCCGCGCCGCGGCCCCGCCCGCCCGGTGGCCGATGCCACCCGGTGGCGGATCGCCGCCTGGTTGCTACCGGCGCTGCTGACCGGCGCGCTCGGCGTTGTCGGGATCGGCGCCGGCCTGCGGGCCGGTGAGCTGCCCACCGTGCGCGCCGCCGGGTCGCCCTGGTCCGGCCCCGGGTCCGCGCTGAGCGGTGCCGAGGTCACGCTCGGGCCGTACCACCTGCTTGCCCGCGGCTGGGCCGAACTGTTCGGCGCGGGGGCGCCGGCCCTGCGCGTGCTGTCCCTGCTGGCGATGGTCGGGGCCGCGGCACTGGTCGGGGCGCTGGCCGCCCGGATGTTCACCCCCGGCACGGGGGTGCTGGCCGGCGCGCTGTTCGCCGCGCTGCCCACCACCACCGGGTACGCGCAGCAGGCCCAGCCGTACGCGCTGGCCGTGTTCGCCGCCGTGCTCGCCACCTGGCTGCTGGTGCCGGCCCTGGACCGGCCGCGCGCCCGCCGGCTCGTGCCGTACGCCGGCGCGGTGCTCCTGCTCGGCCTCTGCCAACCGGTGGCGCTCCTGCTGCTCGCCGCCCACGGCTGGGTGGTGCTCGCCTTCCGGCGCCGGGTCGCCGTGCGGTGGCTGGCCGCGGTGGCGCCGGGCGTGTTCGCGCTCGCCGCGCTGCTCGGTGCCGGAGTGCGCGGTGGCGGACGCGTGGCCCCCGGCGTGCGCGCCGACCCGGCGGTGCTGGCGGCCACGCCCCGGGAGCTGTTCGGGGTCGCCGCGATCGGCGCGGTCCTGCTCGGGTTGGCCCTGTTCAGCCTTCCCCTGCGGTACGCCGCCGCGGTCTGCACCGCCTGGGCGCTGGTGCCGGCGCTGGGGTTGCTGGCCGTGGCGCAGGTCGCCGCGGTCTGGTCCCCGGCGGCGCTGGTGTTCACCCTGCCGGCCTGGGCGGTGCTCGGCGCGGCGGCGCTGTCCCGGGCCCGCCCGCCGTGGGCGGTGGCGGGGCTGGTCCTGGTCGCCCTGCTGGGGATCTCCGGCGAGGTGGCGCCGACGGCCAGTCGACTGGTGGATATCTGCCTCATTCGCACCTTTTGCGAGTAATAACCGGATTAGCATTCCGTCGTCCGGGTGAGCCGGATGCAGACCCTGGGGGAAACGTGGCCGTCGCCGCCGATACACGCCTGTCCCGCGCCGAACCGGTGACCCGACCGGGCGACCGCCGTCCGGCGGCCGTCCCGCCGACCGGCCCGCCCACCGGCGCCGACGCGGACCGGCGGCAGCGCAACGTCCGGGCCCGCCTGGCGTACGCCAGGTGCGGGGCCACCGCCGGGCCGCTGCGCCCGCCGCGCGGCCCGGACGCGACGGTCCGGTTCCGCCCCGCAGCCTCGGTTCCCGCGCGGCTGGTGCTGACGCTGCTCGTGCTGGTCAACAGCGCGGCCGGGCTGCTCTTCGTCGGCTGGCTGCTGCTGCCCCGGCACGTGCCCGGCCCCGGCGTCGTCGGGCTCGGCGGCTGGCAGACCACCGCCGCGCGGCTGGCGTTCTGCGTGGTGGTCGGCGTCGAGCTGATCCGCCTGGCCCAGAACGCGGTGGTGTGGGTCTTCGCCTTCCACGCCAAGGACCCCGTGCCGGTCGACCCGCCGGTCGGAATGCGGGTCGCCCTGCTCACCACGATCGTGCCGAGCAAGGAACCACTCGATGTCGCGGAGCGGACCCTGCGCCGGCTGCGCGAGATCGTCTACTGCGGACAGGTCGACGTGTGGATCCTCGACGAGGGCGACGACCCGGCGGTGCGGGCCATGGCGGCGCGGCTGGGCGTACGCCACTTCACCCGCAAGGGACGGCCGGAGTACAACCAGCCCGGCGGGCAGTTCCGCGCCCGCACCAAATCCGGCAACCACAACGCCTGGCGGGCCGAGCACGAGCACCGTTACGACGTGGTGGCCAACGTCGACCCGGACCACGTGCCGCTGCCCAACCTCCTGGAACGCACGCTCGGCTACTTCCGCGACCCGGACGTCGCGTTCGTGGTGACCCCCCAGGTCTACGGCAACATGCACCAGAACTTCGTGGCCCACGGCGCCTCGGTGCAGCAGTACCTCTACAACGGCCTGATCGCCCGCGGTGGCAACGGCCTGGACGCGCCACTGCTCACCGGCACCGGGCACCTCTACCGGCCGGCCGCCTGGCAGGCCATCGGTGGCTACCAGGACTCGATCATCGAGGACCACCTGACCAGCATCCGGATCCACGCCGCCGTCAACCCGGCCACCGGCCGCCACTGGAAGGGCGTCTACACCCCCGACGTGGTGGCGCTGGGCGAGGGCCCGACCTCCTGGGCGGACTACTTCAACCAGCAGCGGCGCTGGGCGGCCGGCATCTGCGAGATCCTGCTCCGGCCGGAGCTACGCACCCCGCGTACGCTGCCGGCCCGCCGCCGCTGGCAGTACCGCCTGCTCCAGTTCTACTACCCGAGCGTCGCGGTGAGCCTGCTGCTGGGCAACGCCGCCACCGCGCTCTACCTGCTCACCGGCGTCGAGGCGGGGCGACTCGACCCGCGCGTCTGGGCCACGCTGTGGGCCACCACCATCGGCACCTGGTTCCTGCTCTGGCTGTGGCTGCGCCGCTTCAACATCGCCCCGCACGAGCGGGAGGAGGTGGGCCTGGCCGGCATGGCGCTCGCCCTGTTCGCCGGCCCGGTCTACGTGGCCGCGGCGGCGGGCGCGCTGCTGCGCCGCCGGCTCGGCTTCGTGGTCACCGCCAAGGGCGCGTTGCGCACGGTGGAGTCGCTGCGCACCTTCCGGCTGCACCTGTGCTGGGCGGTGGCCGCCGCCGGCCTGCTCGGCGTGAGCTTCGCGGTGGGCACCGACCACCCGCTGCTGCGGGTCTGGCCGGTGCTGACGTTGCTCACCGGGCTCACGCCCCCGCTGATCGCCGCGCTGGACAACCTACGGACCCGACGCCGGCGGCAGGTCGTGCCGGTGGCGGACCGACCGTCCGCCGCGCGGGCGGTGGCCGACGGCGGTGTGCCGTGCTGAGGCCGACCGTTCCCCGGGTCGGCCTGGCGTTGGCCGGCGTGCTGCTGCTCGGGTACGCCTTCGTGGTGGCGCCGGGCGTGGGGCGGGACCCGGGCACCGAGGTCGCGGCACGCGGCCCGCAGGCGTCGGCGACACCCGGCGCCTCGGCGACGCCCACCACCGGCCCGGCGGTCCCGTTCCCGCCGGCCGGCCGGGCGTTCGTGGGTCTGATGACCGACGCGGGGCCGTACGACTTCGCGCCCGTCGACCGGTTCACCGCGGCCGCGGGACGGGCACCGCAGGTGATGCTCTTCGGCGCGGACTGGGCGTCCGCCGCGTTCGACCGGAGCCTGTTCGACCGGATCGCCGACCGGGGCATGATGCCGATGCTCGGCTGGGAGCCGTGGGACCACGCGGTGGACCGGGCAGCCCGGCGCAGCGGACTCACCCCCCGCCAGATCGACAAGGTCCGGTCGGGCCAGCCGCAGTACCGGCTGGCCCGGATCATCGCCGGTGACTTCGACGGCTACCTGCGGTCGTGGGCCGAGGGGGTGAAGTCACTGGACTACCCGGTCGCCATCCGGTTCGCCCACGAGATGAACGGTGGGTGGTACCCGTGGGGGGAGAAAGCCAACGGCAACCGGCCCGGGGAGTACGTGCGGGCCTGGCGGCACGTGCACGACGTGTTCTCGGCCGCCGGGGTCACCAACGCGGTCTGGGTCTGGAGTCCGAACGCCAGGTGGAACAAGAGCACCGGCCTGGCCACGCTCTACCCGGGTGACGACTATGTCGACTGGGTTGGCATCACCGGCTACTTCGGTCACGGCGCCTGGACCAGGTACACGTCCTTCGACCAGATCTTCGGCCCGACCATCGCCGAGATCCGCGCGGTCAGCCGCAAGCCGCTCGTGGTGACCGAGACCGGGGTGGCCGGTGACACCGGCGCGGACAAGCCGAATTGGATCCGTCAGGCGTTCCGCTCGCTGCCCCGTTACCCGGACCTGATCGGGCTGATCTGGTTCGAGGTGGACAAGGAGAAGGACTGGCGGATCACCGACACGCCCGCCGCGGCGGCGGCGTTCGCCGAGTCGGTCGCCGACGAGCGCTACGAGGTGACCTGGTCGCCGTCGATGCGACCGCGCACCGGGGTCTGACCCGGTCGCGGGGCGCGCTGCCCGGCCCGGTCACGGCGGGGACCGGTGATTTCACCGATGCGCGGACCGGACAAGCCGCCGATGCTGACGCATGTCGATGTAATTCCGCCTCTGGCAAGGAGTGACCGACGTGCCCACCACCCTCCGTTCCCGTACCCCCCTCCGTGGCCTGGCCCGGCTCGCCGTGGCGGCCGTGCTCGCCGCGGGCGGCGCCCTGGCTGTGCCGACCGCGGCCAGCGCCGCCAGTCCCTACGAGCGCGGCCCGGCGCCGACCAGCGCCATCCTGGAGGCCAGCCGCGGCCCGTTCGCCACCACGTCGTTCGACGTCTCGTCGCTGAGCGTCACCGGCTTCGGCGGCGGCGTCGTCTACTACCCGACCAGCACCGCCGAGGGCACCTTCGGGGCGATCGCCATCTCGCCCGGCTACACCGCCGCCTGGTCCAGCCTGAGCTGGCTCGGGCCGAGGATCGCCTCGCACGGCTTCGTGGTGATCGGCATCGAGACCAACACGCGGCTGGACCAGCCGGACAGTCGCGGCCGGCAGCTCCTGGCCGCGCTGGACTACCTCACGCAGCGCAGCTCGGTCCGGGGCCGCATCGACGCCTCCCGGCTCGCCGTGGCCGGGCACTCGATGGGTGGCGGTGGCAGCCTGGAGGCCGCCGCGGCCCGGCCGTCACTGCAGGCCGCCGTCCCGCTCGCGCCGTGGAACCTGGACAAGAGCTGGTCGGAGGTGCGGGTGCCGACGCTCATCATCGGCGGTGAGAGCGACAGCGTCGCCCCGGTGTCGAGCCACTCGATCCCGTTCTACACGAGCATCCCGGCATCGTCGGAGAAGGCCTACCTGGAGCTGAACGGCGCCAGCCACTTCTTCCCGCAGACCGTGAACACGCCCACGGCGAAGCAGATGGTGGCCTGGTTGAAGCGGTTCGTCGATGACGACACCCGCTACGAGCAGTTCCTCTGCCCCGGCCCGAGCGGGTCGGCGATCGACGAGTACCGCAACACCTGTCCCAGCGCCTGAGGGCGACACCGGTGGGGTGGCCGAGCTGTCGGCCACCCCACCGGTGTGTTCTCGTCGTTGCCGACCGGTTGCGGATGAGTGACACTGCACACATGGTTTCTGCATCACCAGTGCATATAAACCTGTGGGGCCGGGACGAGGAGTGCGGCGCCGTCCGCCGGCTGCTGGACCGGGTCGAGGGGGGCGCACTGCTGCTGCACGGCCCACCCGGCTCCGGGCGCAGCGCCCTGTTGGCGTACGCCCACCGGCAGGCACCGCAACGCGCCCTGCTCAGCGGCGGCGGCCTGGCCGACGAGGCGACCCTGCCGTACGCCGGGCTGCACCGCCTGCTCGACCCGGTGCTGGACGCCGATGCCGCGTTGCCGGCCCGGCAGCGGCGACTGCTACGACGCACGCTCACCGGCGGCGGCTGCCCGACCGACCAGCGGCTGGCCCTGGCCGCGGCGGTACGCTCCCTGCTCGCCGCCGTCGCCACCGCGCGGCCGCTGTTGTGCACCGTGGACGACCTCGACCTCGGCGACCGGCAGAGCGCCTGGACCCTGGCCGTGGTGGCCCGCCGGCTGCGCCGGCTGCCGGTGGCGATGCTGCTCACCGCGACCTCACCGGCGAGCGTCGACGGCATCCCCGCCCACCGGCTGCGCCCGCTGGACCCGCCCGAGTGCCGCGCGGCGCTCGCCGACCGGCGGACCGCGCCGCCGGAACCGGTGGCCGTCGGCCTGGCCGCGCTCAGCCGCGGCAGCCCGGCGGCGCTCGCCGACCTGGCCGACGCGCTCACCCCGGCGCAGTGGCGGGGCGAGGAGCCGCTGCCCCGCATCCTGCCGGTCGACGGGGCGCTCGCCGCGGCCTACCGGGCCCGCCTCGACCGGCTGCCCGCCCCCACCCGGCGGATGGTGCTGCTCGCCGCGCTCGACCCCACCGACGAGCCGGGCACCCTGGTCCGGGCGGGATGGGCCGCCGGGCTGACCGTCGAGGCGCTCGCCCCCGCCGAGGCCGCCGGCCTGCTGCGGACCGGTCCCGGCGGGGTCACCTTCCCCGACCCGCTCGCCCGCACGATGATCGAGGCGGTCGCGCCACTCGCCGACCTGCGCGCCGCGCATCTGCTGCTGGCCGGCACGCTCGGCGGCGACCCGCTGCGCCACACCGCGGTCGACTGCCCCACCGGCGGGCCCGCCACCGACGTGGTGGCGGTGGACGGGGCGCCGGACCGCGCCGCCGCGGCAGTGGCCCTGCGCCGGGCCGCCGAGTTGACGGTCGACCCGGCACGCGCGGCTGAACTGACCGTCACGGCCGCCCGCTGCGCGTGGACCGCCGGGGACCCGGGACAGGCCCGCGCGCTGCTGCACCGGCTGCCCGCCGGGTCCGGCCCGGCCGAACTGCTGCGCGGCGACATCCAGCTGCGCTGCGACGCGCCGGCCGCGGCGGTGTCCACCCTGCTGGCCGCCGCCGACGCGCTCGCCCCCGCCGACCGGCGTACCGCCCTGCTCGCGCTGGCCCGGGCCGGCGAGGCGATCTGCGTCAGCGGCGACCACTACCGCTATGCCGAGGTGGCCCGTCGGGCTGAGGTGTTGCGCCGCCCCGACGACCCGCCCGAGGTCGACCTGCTGGCCACGTTCGCGGTGGGTGTCGGAGCGACCCTGCGCGGCGACCACGCGCGCGGAGGCCCGGCGCTGCGCCGGGTCGTCGTCCTCGGCGGCCGGCTGACCGGACCCGCGCTCACCCCGGCCGCGCTCGTGTGTGCCGCAGCCGCCGCGCTGCTGGTGGCCGTGGACGGGCCCGCGCACCGGCTCGCCGGCCAGGCCGTGGAGGCCGCCCGGGCGCGCGGTGAACTGCCCTTGTTGCCGAGGGCGCTGGAGTTGCGCGCCGTCGCCGAGTACTGGCTGGGCCGGCACGAGGCGGCGGCCCGGACCGCCCGGGAGGGTGTGCGGACCGCGCGCGCCACCGGCCAGCACGCCTGCGCCCAGGTGCACCTCGGCATCCTCGCGGTGCTGGCCGCGGTGCGCGCCGACCGGGCCGGGGCGCTGGCCCGGATCGCCGAGATCGGCGACGACGCGCCGCCGGGCAGCCGTCCGGACGCGTACGCCAGGTGGGCGCTCGGCGTGCTGGACCTGATCGACGGCCGGTACGCCGACGCCACCGCCCGGCTGTCCGCGCTGGCCCGTACCGGCACCGGCCGGGGGCAGGTGCTGGTGCAGGTGATGGCCACGCCGCACCTGGTGGAGGCCGCCGTCCAGGACGACGGCCGGCCCACCGCCGCGCTCGCCGTCTTCGACCACTGGGCCGCCAGCACGGCCAGCCCGGCCCGGCGGGCGCTGGCCGCCCGCTGCCGCGCCCTGCTCGCGCCCCGGGGTGGCGCGGAGGCCGAACGGGAGTTCCACATCGCGCTGCGGCTGCACCCCGCCGACACCGACCGGTTCGAGCGGGCCCGCACCGAGCTGCTGTTCGGCCGGGAGCTGCGCCGCCGCCGTCGCCCCCGCGACGCCCGGGCCCACCTGCACCGGGCCCGGGAGGCGTTCACCCTGCTCGGCGCGACCGTCTGGGCCGACCGGGCGGGTGAGGAGCTGCGCGCGGCGGGGGAGTCGGTGGAGCCGGTACGGGGTGGGCCGGAGCAGTTGCTCACCGGCCAGCAGTTGCACATCGCCCGGCTCGTCGCGCAGGGGGCGACCAACCGGGAGATCGCCACCCGGATGTCCCTGTCCACCCGGACCGTCGACCACCACCTGCGCAACGTCTTCCACCGGCTGGGCGTGCGCTCGCGTACCGAACTGGCCCGCCTGCTGGCCTGACCGCCGGGCACCGGCCCGTGGCATCGGCCGCGGCCGGGCGCGGCACGCCGACGTCAGCGCAGTGCGGCCACCGCGGCGTCCGCGCCGCCCCGCCCCGCCCCGCCAGAGCATGCCGGCCTCGGTGAACCCCGCCGCGCGCAACGCGTCCAGGTGCCACGCCGCGGGCGGGCTCCACTCCGGGCTGTGCCCGGTCGGGTAGATCTGCCGCCGCTTCTCCACAAGCGGCCCGAGCAGCGGGTCGTCGGCCGCCTGCGCCCACCAGTCCGGCCAGGACAGCGCCGCGCCGGCCCGCTGCCGGGCGTCGCGCCGCGCCTTCGCCCGTGCGCCGAGAAGGGTGGTGAGCGCCGGCGTCGTGTCGTCGGGCATGTGGTCGGCGTTGACGAAGACGCCGCCGGGCCGCAGCACGTCGCGGATCTCGCGATACAGCTCGGTCAGACGCGGACCGTCCACCCAGTGCAGGGCGGTGGCGGTGAGCACCGCGTCGTAGTCCCGGTGCGGCAGCACGGCCGCCCAGTCGGACCGGTTGAAGTCGGCGGTCACCACTGTGGCCCGTCCGGCCAGCGTGGCCGTGGCGAGGGTGAGCAGCACCGGATCGAGGTCCAGCACGGTGACCTCGGCGTCGGGCCGGCGGGCCAGCGTCCGCAGGCTGATCGAGCCGGTGCCGCCGGCCAGGTCGAGCACCCGTGGCGGCCGGTCACCGACGACCGCCTCGACGGCGTCGAGCATCGCGTCGAAGCGGTGCTCCCGGTCCGGCATGAATGTCTCCTGCTGCCGGTCCCAGCTCTCCTGCCAGGCGCGCGCATCCAGATCGTAAGGAGTCATACGGCTGACGATAGTTACCGCGGGGGAGCCTGTCGAGGCTTGTTGCCAACCTTTTGCAATAAGTGTCCGTCCCGCCGGCGTCACCGGGGGCGGACGCGCGGCGGGTCCACGGTGACGACCGGGTGACGCGCGCTGCGGCAGGGTCGCGGCACGACGACGGCACGGTCCGAGGGGGCGGCATGATCAGGACGATGCTCCGGCTGCGCGCGCGTCCGGGGTGCGAACCCGCCGTCGGGCCCGCCTTCGAGACGGTTGCCGGCCAACTCGGCGCACTGGCCGGAAACCTCCGGCACGAACTGCTGCGCGACGCCCTCGACCCGCGCGGCTTCATCGTGGTCACCGAGTGGGCCGACGAGGCGGCGCTGCGTGCCTACCGGGACTCCGCGGTGGCGGCGCGCCTGGCCGACCTGCTCCAGCCGTTGACCGAACCCGACGCCGACGGCGGCTATCCGCTGCTGCGCGAGCACGACGACGGCGAGGGTCCGGTCTACGTGGACGTGGAACTGACCGTACCGCCGGCCCGGCTCGCCGAGTTCCACCGCGGCTACCCGGAGGTGGTGCGCCGGATGGCCGCGATACCCGGCTACCGCCGCGAGCAGCTGCTGCGCGAACCCGGCTCGGACACCCACCACATCTTCGCCGAGTGGGACGGGGCCGCGCAGTTCCTCGCCTGGATCGGCGACCCGGCCCACGCCTCGGCGCAGGCCGGGCCGATCGCACCGTTCCTTCTCGACATCCGGCGCCGCCTGTTCCACGTCGTGCTCCACCCGGACGGCCGCCGAGACCCCACCACCGGCAGGGAGGCCGACGTGCACAGGACAACCGACGTACTCGTGGTCGGAGCGGGACCCACCGGGCTGACCGCCGCCGTCGAACTGGCCCGGCGGGGTGTCGATTGCCTCGTCGTCGACCGGCTGGCCACCCCGCCCGGCCACGCCGACAAGGCGATCGGGGTGCACTGCCGCACCATGGAACTCTGGGAGGAGCAGGGCGTCGTCCGGGAGGCGATGGACGCCGGCATCTGGCTCACCGGCAACACGGTCTTCGTCAACGGCGCGCAGACCCACCGGATGAGCTGGGAACTGCCCGACCTGCCCTACGCCCACCTCGGGCTGCCCCAGTACGAGACCGAACGCATCCTCACCGCCCGCCTGGCCACCCTCGGGGTGCGCCCGCGGCGCGGCGCCGAGCTGACCGACCTGACCCAGGACGCCGACGGCGTCACCGCCACCGTCCGCACCGCCGACGGCGGCACCGAGACGGTACGCGCCGCCTACCTGGTCGGCTGCGACGGCGCGCACAGCCGGGTGCGGCAGGCCCTCGGTCTCACCTTCACCGGCGGGCTGGGCCGCTTCCCGCAACTGTTCATGCTCGTCGACGTCGACGTGGACTGGGACATGCCCGACGGACACCTGCTGCGGTTCCTGCACACCACCGACGGGAAGATGGACGGGATGCTGGTCTGCGTCCCGCTGCGCGGCGAGCACCGCTACCGCATCGCCACCCTGGCCCCGCCCCGGTTCTTCGCCCAGACCGGCGGGCAGGACGCGCCACCGGGGTTCAGCGAGGAACTGGCCGAACCGACGCTCGACGACGTGCAGGCCGCGCTTGACCGTCTCGCGCCGCCCGGCACCCGGGCCACCAACCTGCGCTGGTCCTCGGTGTTCCGGATCAGCCACGGCATCGTCGATCGCTACCGCGACGGCCGGGTGTTCGTGGCCGGGGACGCCGCCCACCTGCACCCGCCGGCCGGCGGGCAGGGCATGAACACCGGCATCCAGGACGCCTGGAACCTGGCCTGGAAGCTGGCCCTGGCGGTACGCGGGTTCGCCGCGCCCGGGCTGCTGGACAGCTACGAGACCGAGCGGCGCCCGGAGGGCGAGGAGATCGTCGGCCGCGCGGTGCGGATGGCGGGCACCGAGGAACTGGACCGCGCCGACCTGGAACGGCAGTTCCGTCAGGAGATGGGCATGCTGCTCAGTTACGCCGACAGCCCGCTCGTCGGCGAGACGGTCGCCGACCCGGCCGCGCTCGGCGACGCGCCCCGCCCCGGTGACCTCGCCCCCGACGTCGACGGTCTGCGCCGGCGTGGGGTGGGCCACCGGCTGCGACTGCGCGACCTGACCCGGGGCACCCGCCACACGCTCCTGCTCTACGCCGACGCCGCGGCCGACCCGGCGCAGCTGGCCGCGTTCACCGGCCTGTGCGCCGACGCGCGCCGGCTGGCCGGCGGGGAACTCGACGCGTACCTGCTCCTCGATCCGGACGTCGACGAGCCGCGACTGTCCGACCCGCCTGTGGTGCGCGACGCCGACCGGCGGTTCCGGGCCGGGTACGGGCTGGCCGGCACCGGGCTGTACCTGATCCGCCCCGACGGGCACGTCGGGTTCCGGGGCGCGCCTGTCGACGCCGACGCGCTGCGCAAGCACCTGCACCTGGTGTTCGGCGGTGCCCGGTGAGCCGGGTCCGGACGGTGCTGGCGATGCGGACCCGGGAGGGCTGCGAGGAGCGTTTCGAGGCCGAGTGGCTCACCGCCGCCGAGGAGATCCGCACCCTCGACGGCTGCCTGCACCAGGACCTGGTGCGCGACGCCGACGACCCGCGCAGCTATCTGGTCATAAGCGACTGGGTGGACCGGGAACGGCTGGACGCGTTCGGTCGCAGCAGCCACCGGGACCGCCTGCTGAGCGTCGTCCGAGAGCTGCGGGAATCCGCCGACCGGCACACCTACCAGGTGCTGCACAGCGTGGCCGGCGAGCCGGGGGAGGGGCGATGACCGGGGACGTGGTGCCGGCGAGCGAGCTGTACACCGACGCGTTCGCGGCCGACCCGTACCCGGCCCTGGCCCGGCTGCGGGCGCAGCGGCCGGTCTGCCCGGTCGGGTCGCCGCGCTTCGACTCCTGGCTGATCACCCGCTTCGACGACGCCCGCACCGCGCTGACGGACCCGCGGCTGTCCAAGGACCTGTACGGCCCCGGTCAGCACTACCTGCGGATCTTCGGCCCGAACTCGGAGGGGTTGAACCGCAACATGCTCAACTCCGACCCGCCCGAGCACACCCGGCTGCGCCGGGTCGTGTCGCAGGCGTTCGCGCCCCGGCGGGTCGAGGCGCTGCGCCCCCGGGTGGCCGTGATCGTCGACCAACTCGTCGACAAGATGATTCCGCGCGGCGAGGCGGACCTCATGCACGACTTCGCCATCCCGCTGCCGATGACCGTCATCTGCGAGCTGCTCGGCGTGCCCCCGGCCGATCACGACCGGGTGCTCGACTGGACCCAGGTCATCCGCACCTCCGGCTCGACGAGCCGGCCGCCGGCCGAGGAACGGGCCGCGGTGCAGGAGGCCCAGCTGCGGCTGCACCACTACCTGGCCGACCTGGTCCGGGCCAAGCGCGGTGACGCCGCCGACGACCTGATCGGCGCGCTGATCCGGGCCGTCGACACCGATGGCACGCTGTCCGAGGCGGAACTGGTCACCACCACGTTCCTGCTGCTGTTCGCCGGTCACCAGACCACCGCCGACTTCCTGGGCAACGCCGTACTGGCCCTGCTCACCCACCCCGACCAGCTCGACCTGCTGCGGGCCACGCCCCGGCTGCTGCCGGCGGCGATCGAGGAACTGCTGCGCTTCGACGGTCCGCTGCCGGTGGCCAGCCCGCGCGTGGCCACCGAGGACGTCGACTACCAGGGGGTACGCATCCCGAGCGGTGCCATCGTCGGGGTGGCGATCAACGCGGCGAACCACGACCCGGCCCACTTCACCGACCCGGACCGGCTGGACCTGCGCCGGGTCCGCGGGCCGCACCTCGGTTTCGGCCACGGGGTGCACTACTGCCTGGGTGTCTCGCTGGCCCGGATGGAGGCCGAACTCGCGCTCGGCGCGCTGCTGCGCCGCCTGCCCGGGCTGCGTCTCGGTGTCCCGGTCACCGAGGTGCGCCGGCTGCCCGCCGCCTCGCCGTTCCGCGGCCTGCTGGAACTGCCGGTGGCCTTCTCCGCCTGAGCCGCCTGAGCCGCCTGAGGCGTCGTCCGTCCGAACCCCACCCACGAAGGAGCAGTCATGGTCTTCCGCAACGTGATCGTCTGTCACATGGTCCCCGGCAGCGAGCAGGTCGTCGGCGACGTCTTCGGCCACTACGACCAGGCCACCCGACCCCAGGACCTGGGTGTCATCGGCCGGATCCTGCTGTCGCACCACGACCTGTACCTGCACGTGATCGAGCGCGAGCAGGATCCGAGGATCTCCGGGCAGACCCGGGGGCTGCCCGCCTTCCAGAAGATCGCCGAGGAGATCGGCCCGTACGTGACGCCGTACCCGCGCTACTGGAAGAACCCGTCGGACTCGGTGGCCAAGGAGTTCTACCACTGGGCGCCCGAGGGCGAGCCGCCCGCCGACACCACGCTCACCGTCATCGTCGGGCGGATCAAGCCGGGCGCCGAGCCGGACGTGGCCCGCGTGTTCGCCGAGTCCGACGCCGGGTCGCTGCCGCGCGACCTGGGGGTCACCGGGCGCTGGCTCTACTCGATCGACGACGTCTACGTCCACCTGCTGGAGCAGGAGGCGTCGGCGGCCGAGGCCACCCGGGACCGGCACGGCGAGGAGCCGGCCTTCGGCAAGGTGATGCAGGACCTGGGGCCGTACATCGAGCCGTACCGGCCGGAGAAGTGGCACGGGCCGCAGGACTCGCTGGCCACCGTCTTCTACCGCTGGCAGGCCCGGGACTGAGGCGATCGGCGCGCTCCCGCCCGGGTGGCGGGAGAGCGGAAACCGCCTCCCGTGGCAAGGGGTGCGCCAGGCTGGTTCCGGGGGTGCGCGGGTGGCGACCAATCAGATCGTCCAGCACGTCGGGACGCTGTTGGACCTGGCCGGGGTGCTGGTCATCGCGGTCGGCGTCCTGGTCGCCACGGCGGTGTTCGCGGTGCGCTGCGCCCGGACCCGGGCGGTGGTGGCGCACTACCGGGCGTACCGGCAGGGGGTCGGGCGGGCCATCCTGCTCGGCCTGGAGTTCCTCGTCGGTGGGGACATCATCCGGACGGTCGCGGTGTCGCCCACCTTCACCAGCGTCGGGGTGCTGGCGCTCATCGTGCTGGTCCGCACGTTCCTGAGCTTCTCGCTGGAGGTGGAACTGGACGGCCGGTGGCCCTGGCAGAGCCGGTCGTCGTCGGAGCCGGCGGTGGGGGCCCAACCGCGGGGCTGAGTCGTCGTACCCGGCCGGCAGGATGTCGGCATGGGGGACTTCCGGATCGTGCGCGGTGACGCCACCAGTCCACAGGCGAAAGGGCCGAAGATCATCGCCCATGTCTGCAACGACCTGGGCGGCTGGGGCAAGGGCTTCGTCCTCGCCGTCTCACGGCGGTGGCCGGAGCCGGAACGCGACTACCGGCAGTGGCACCGGCAGCGGGCCGGCAACGACTTCGGGCTGGGCGCCACCCGGCTGGTGCGGGTCGCGCCGGAGGTGTGGGTGGCCAACATGGTCGGCCAACGCGGGATGCGCCGGGGCAGTTCCGGGCCGCCGATCCGCTACGACGCGGTGCAGCGGTGCCTGGACGCCTTGGCGGTGCACGCCGAGGAGCGGGCCGCGTCGGTGCACATGCCCCGCATCGGCTGCGGGCTGGCCGGGGGCTCGTGGCAGCGGATCGAGCCGCTGATTCGGCGGGCGTTGTGTGAGCGCGGGATTTCGGTGACCGTCTACGACCGGTCCTGACCTTCGCCGAGGTGGCGCCGACCGTTACCCCCAGGGGGTATGATGGCCGGATGGAGCACGGACCCGGTCACGGCCAGCACGCCGGTGGTCACGCCGGTCACGACCCGGAGCAGTTCCGCCGTCGGTTCTGGCTGAGCCTGGCCCTGACCGTGCCGATCGTCGCCACCAGTCAGATGGTGATGGACTGGTTCGGCTACTCGATCGACCTTCCCGGCGTGCGCGCGGTCGGCCCGGTGCTCGGCACGGTGGTGTTCGCCTACGGCGGCTGGCCGTTCCTCACCGGCGGGCTGCGGGAGGTGCGCGAACGCGCCCCCGGCATGATGCTGCTGATCTCGATGGCGATCGTGGTCGCCTATCTCGCCTCGGCCGCCACCAGCCTCGGCCTGTTCGACCTGGACTTCTGGTGGGAGCTGGCCGCGCTGGTCACGATCATGCTGTTCGGCCACTGGCAGGAGATGCGGGCGGTGGGGCAGGCGCGGGGTGCGCTCGGCGCGCTGGCCGCGCTGCTGCCCGACGACGCCGAACGGCTGGACGACGCCGGGCAGCCGCACCGGACGCCGGTGGCCGAGCTGCGGGTGGGCGACCTGGTGCTGGTCCGCCCCGGTGGCCGGGTGCCGGCCGACGGGCGGATCGTCGAGGGTGCCGCCGAGGTGGACGAGTCGATGATCACCGGCGAGTCGCGACCGGTGTCCCGCGCCGCCGGGGACCAGGTGGTCGCCGGCACCGTGGCCACCGACTCCACCCTGCGGGTACGCGTCGAGGCGGTCGGCGCCGACACCGCCCTGGCCGGCATCGGGCGGCTCGTCGCGCAGGCGCAGTCCTCCGGCGGGCGCGCCCAGGCACTGGCCGACCGGTTCGCCGCGCTGCTGTTCTACCTGGCCGCGTCCGCCGGCCTGGTCACCTTCGTGGCCTGGACGCTGCTCGGCGACCCGGACCAGGCCGTGGTGCGAACGGTGACCGTGCTGGTGATCGCCTGCCCGCACGCCCTGGGCCTGGCCATCCCGCTGGTGGTGGCGCTGTCCACCGCGCTGTCCGCCCGGGCCGGCATCCTGGTCAAGGACCGGCTCGCGCTGGAGCGGATGCGCACCGTCGACACCGTCCTGTTCGACAAGACCGGCACCCTCACCACCGGCCGGCACACCCTGACCGGGGTGGCCACCACGGGTGCGACGGACTCTGCCACCGCGCTGGCCCTGGCCGGCGCCGTGGAGGCCGACAGCGAACACCCGCTGGCCCGGGCGCTCGTCGCCGCAGCCGCCGCCCGGCGGGCCGACCCGGACGCGCCGGTCCCCGACCCGGAGCGTCCGGTGGGTCGCGGCGGCGACCCGGGGCGTCCGGCCGCGAACGGATTCCGGGCGCTGGCCGGCCGGGGTGTGCGTGCCACGGTGGACGGCGTCGACTGGGCGGTGGGCGGCCCGGCCCTGCTACGCGAGCTCGACGCCCAGGTGCCCGACGACCTGCTCCGCACGACCGGGCAGTGGTCGGGCCGGGGCGCCGCGGTGCTGCACCTGGTGCGGCTGCCCGAGGACGGTGAGCCCGGGGTGACGGCCGCCTTCGCACTGGAGGACCAGGTCCGCCCGGAGGCCCGGGCCGCGGTGGCCGAGCTGCGCGACCTGGGAGTACGCAAGATCGTGATGATCACCGGGGACGCCCGGCCGGTCGCCGAGGCGGTCGCCGCCGACCTCGGTTTCCGCCCCGGCGTCGACGAGGTCCTCGCCGAGGTGCTGCCGGCCGACAAGGACCAGGCGGTGACCGACCTGCGCGCACGCGGGCTGACCGTGGCGATGGTCGGCGACGGCGTGAACGACGCCCCGGCGCTGGCCCGCGCCGACGTGGGGCTGGCCATCGGCGCCGGCACCGACGTGGCGATCGAGTCCGCCGGGGTGGTGCTGGCCGGCTCGGACCCGCGCGGGGTCGGCGGGGTGATCCGGCTGTCCCGGGCGTCGTACCGGAAGATGCGGCAGAACCTGGCCTGGGCGGCCGGCTACAACGTGGTCGCGATCCCGCTCGCCGCCGGGGTGCTGGCCGGGGCGGGCGTCGCGCTCAGCCCGGCCGTGGGCGCGGTGCTGATGTCCGCCTCGACCATCGTGGTGGCGCTCAACGCCCAACTGCTGCGCCGGGTCCGGCTCGGCCCGGACTGATCCGCACTTCCGGGGCTCGATCCGTCAGGCGCCTCGCGGGTGCGAGTGGATATGCCCCTTCCCGCCCGCACCTGCGCCCAGCTACGGTAAGCCGGTGACGGTGTTCCGGATCGGCGAGGCCGCCGAACTGCTCGGGGTCAGCGCGGACACGGTCCGCCGCTGGATCGACGCCGGGCGGCTGCCGGCCACCCGCGACGAGCACGGCCACCGGCTGCTCGACGGCGCCGACCTGGCCGCGTTCGTCCGCGCCCCCGGCCATCCCGAGCTGTCCTCGGCCCGCAACCGGCTACGCGGCATCGTCACCGCCGTCGTCAAGGACACCGTGATGGCCCAGGTCGACATCCAGGCCGGACCGTTCCGGGTGGTGTCGCTGATGAGCCGCGAGGCGGTCGACGACCTCGACCTGCAGGTCGGCTCGGTCGCCGTCGCCGTGATCAAGTCGACGACCGTGGTGGTGGAGCGCGCCGCCGCGCCCCGGGCGAGGAGCAACCCGTGACCGTACGCCGGGTCCGCGCCGCGCTGGCCGGAATGCTCGTGGTGGCGCTCGGCGCGACCGGCTGCGGCGGCCCGGCCGAGCCGGTCGGTCCCGACGGCGCCGGCCCGGTGACGGTGTTCGCGGCCGCGTCGCTGACCGAGCCCTTCACCCGGCTCGGCGAGGACTACGCGGCCGCCCACCCGGGGCGTACGGTCCGGTTCAACTTCGGTGGCAGTTCCGGGCTCGCCGCCCAGATCATCCAGGGTGCGCCCGCCGACGTGTTCGCCGCCGCGTCCCCGGCCACCATGAAGACGGTCACCGACGCCGGTGAGGCGGCCGGACCGTCCACCGTGCTGGTCCGCAACCAACTCGTCGTCGCCGTGCCCCGGGGCAACCCGGCCCGGATCACCGGCCTGGCCGACCTCGCCCGCCCCGGCGTGACGGTGGCGCTCTGCGCCGAGCAGGTGCCGTGCGGCGCCGCCGCGCGCACCGCGCTGGACGCGGCCGGCGTCCGGCTCACCCCGGCCACCCTGGAACAGGACGTCCGGGGCGCACTGGCCAAGCTGCGCCTGGGCGAGGTCGACGCCGCGCTGGTCTACCGCACCGACGTCCGGGCCGCCACCGGCCTGGCGGCGGTCGAGTTCGGTGAGTCCGCCCGCGCGGTCAACGACTACCCGATCGTGGTGCTGCGCACCGCCGGCAACCCGGCCGGCGCCCGCGCGTTCGTCGACTTCGTCCGCTCCGACGCCGGGCTGGCGGTGCTCACCGCCGCCGGCTTCCAGCCGCCCGCCGGCCGATGAGCCGTGCCGCCCGCCGGCCGATGAGCCGTGCCGCCCGCCGGCAGCGGGTGCCGGTGGCCCTGCTCGTGCCCGCCGGCCTCGGGTTGGCCTTCCTCGTCCTGCCGCTTGTCGGCCTGCTGGCCCGCGCGCCGTGGACCACGCTGCCCGGGCGGCTCACCGAACCGGGCGTGCTCACCGCGCTGCGGCTGTCGTTGGTGACCGCCACCGCCGCCACGCTGCTCTGCGTCGCGCTCGGCGTGCCCCTGGCCTGGCTCCTGGCCCGGGTCCGGTTCCCCGGCCGGCGGCTGGTCCGGGCGCTGGTCACGGTGCCGCTGGTGCTGCCGCCGGTGGTCGGCGGCGTGGCGTTGCTGATGGTCTTCGGCCGACGCGGCCTGGTCGGCTCGTGGCTCGACGAGACGTTCGGGGTGACGCTGCCGTTCACCACCGCCGGGGTGGTGCTGGCCCAGGCGTTCGTCGCGATGCCGTTCCTGGTCGTCGCGGTCGAGGGGGCGCTGCGCGGCGCAGACCCCCGCTACGAGGAGGCCGCAGCGACGCTCGGTGCCGGGCGCTTCGCCACCTTCGCCCGGGTCACCCTGCCGTTGGTCGCCCCGGGCGTGGCGGCCGGGGCGGTGCTCTGCTGGGCCCGCGCGCTCGGCGAGTTCGGGGCCACCATCACCTTCGCCGGCAACTATCCCGGCCGTACCCAGACCATGCCGCTGGCCGTCTACCTGGCCCTGGAGACCGACCCGCAGGCCGCGATCGTGCTCAGCCTGATCCTGCTCGTCGTCTCCGTGGCCATCCTCGCCGCGCTGCGTGACCGTTGGGTAGGCGTCACGTGAGCGCGGCGCCGTTGCTCGACGCGCACCTGCTCGCCGATCGGGACGCGTTCCACCTGGACGTGCGGCTGCGCATCGCCGCCGGTGAGGTGGTGGCGCTGCTCGGCCCGAACGGCGCCGGCAAGAGCACCGCGCTGCGGGTGCTGGCCGGGCTGCACCCGCTGACCGCCGGGCACCTCGCGCTCGACGGCGTCGACCTCGACCGGCCCGACCGGCGGGTGTGGATCCCGCCGGATCGCCGGCCGGTCGGCGTGGTGTTCCAGGACTACCTGCTGTTCCCGCACCTGAGCGCCGTGGACAACGTGGCGTTCGGTCCGCGTCACCGGGGCGCCGACCGGCGGTCGGCCCGCCGCCGGGCGCAGGGCTGGCTGGAGCGGGTCGGCCTCGGCGACCAGGCCCGGCGACGGCCCCGGCAGCTCTCCGGCGGGCAGGCCCAGCGGGTGGCGCTGGCCCGCGCGCTCGCCGTCGAGCCGACCCTGTTGCTGCTCGACGAGCCGCTGGCCGCCCTGGACGCGCGGACCCGGCTGGACACCCGCGCGGAGCTGCAACGCCACCTCGGCGCGCACCCCGGGGCGACGCTGCTGGTCACCCATGACCCGCTGGACGCGCTGGTGCTGGCCGATCGGCTGGTCATCGTGGAACACGGCGAGGTGGTGCAGGAGGGCGACGCGGCCACCGTGACGGCCCGTCCGCGCACCGACTACGTGGCCCGCCTGGTCGGGCTCAACCTCTACCGGGGTCGGGCCGACGGGCATGCCGTCACCGTCGGTGAGCTGACCCTCACCGCCGCCGATCGCGTGCACGGCGAGGCGTTCGTGGCGTTCCGGCCGGCCGCCGTCGCGCTGCACCCGAGCCGGCCCGGCGGCAGCCCTCGCAACGTCTGGCCGGCCACCGTCACGGGAGTGCAACGACACGGTGACAACCTGCGGGTGCAGCTGGCCGGTCCGGTGGAGGTCGCCGCCGACGTCACCCCCGCCGCCGCGGCGCGCCTGGGGTTGACTCCCGGGCAGCCGGTCTGGGCTGCGGTGAAGGCGGCCGAGACGCGCGCGTACCAGGCGTGACGCATACCGCTGGCGGTGGCATGTGTGCAGGTGAGAGGTTTGACGAGCGCTCCTGCGGTCACTGGGACGGTAGCGAGGACGCGAAGGGGGGACACCGGTGCCCGACACGATCCGGACCAGGTCCAGTCAGGACGCCGAACTGCCACGGGGAGTCACCGATCCGCTACTGTGGCGCGCCGCGTACGACGTGGCCGCCGCGCACCACGGCGACGCCGACGGCAGGTGCGTCAGCCTGCTCTGTGACGGCGAGCCCACCCCGTGCCCGGCGCTCACCGCCGCCCGCCGGGCCATGCGACTGGCCGGGGACGCCGACCGCCGCACCGGCGAGAACGCCGACCAGGTGAGGGCGCAGCGCCGTCGCGCCGCCTGAGCCGGTCGCCGGGCGGTTCGAACCGCGGACGCCCCGCCTCCGTGTCTATGATCGACAACTCGGTCGGCAATGCGGAATTGAGGAGGGTTCGTGACGGTCGACGCCCACGCCTTCTGGCTGCGCGCCCCCGGCGAGGGCGAGATCCGGCCGGTCCGCCTCGCCCCACCCGGCCCCGGCGAGGTGCTGGTCCGCACCCGCTTCTCCGGGGTCAGCCGGGGCACCGAGACGCTCGTGTTCACCGGTCGCGTCCCCGCCGACCAGTACGACACCATGCGCGCCCCGTTCCAGGAGGGCGACTTCCCGGCACCGGTCAAGTACGGCTACCTCAGCGTCGGCACCGTCGAGGCCGGCGTGCCGCAGCTGGTCGGCCGCACCGTGTTCTGCCTGCATCCGCACCAGACGGCGTACGTGGTCCCGGCCGACTCGGTGCTTGTCGTGCCGGACTCGGTGCCGGCGGCCCGCGCGGTGCTGGCCGGCACCGTGGAGACCGCGGTGAACGCGCTCTGGGACGCCGCGCCGCTGGTCGGCGACCGGGTCTCCGTGATCGGCGGCGGGATGGTCGGCTGCGGCGTGGCCGCGCTGCTGGCCCGTTTCCCAGGCGTACGCGTGGAACTCGTCGACGCCGACCCGGCCCGCGCCGGGGTGGCCGCCGCGCTCGGCGTCGACTTCGCCACCCCGGCCGACGCGAGCGGCGACCGCGACCTGGTGGTGCACGCCAGCGCCACCGCCGACGGCTTGCAACGGGGCCTGGAACTGCTGCGCCCGGAAGGCACCGTGCTGGAGTTGAGCTGGTACGGCGACCGGCCGGTGACGCTGTCGCTCGGCGGCGCGTTCCACTCCCGGCGGTTGGGCATCCGCAGCAGCCAGGTCGGCACCGTGTCGCCGCGGCGGGCGAACCGCAGCTACGCCGACCGGCTGGCGCTCGCCCTGGACCTGCTGGCCGACCCGGCTTTCGACGCGTTGCTCACCGGCCGGTCCCCCTTCGTGGACCTGCCCGACGTGCTGGACCGGCTGGCCTCGGGCCGGCTGCCGGCGCTCTGTCATCTCATCACCTACGGCGAGGAGTGAACGTGTTCAGCGTGACCGTCCGGGACCACATCATGGTCGCCCACAGCTTCCGCGGCGAGGTGTTCGGCCCGGCCCAGCGGCTGCACGGCGCCACCTTCGTCGTCGACGCCACGTTCCGCCGGCCGGACGTGGACGACGACGGGATCGTGGTCGACATCGGCCTGGCCACCGAGCAGCTCAAGGCCGTCCTCGGCGAGCTGACCTACCGCAACCTGGACGACGAGCCGGCCTTCGCCGGGGTGAACACCACCACCGAGGTGCTGGCCCGCACGATCGCCGACCGGCTCGCCGACGCGGCGCACGCCGGCCGGCTGGGGGAGGGCGCGCGGGGTCTGGCCGGGATCACGGTCACCCTGCACGAGTCGCACGTGGCGTGGGCGAGCTACGAGCGGTCGCTGTGACCGGATGACAGCCGTCCACGTGGTCCTGCCGGGCGACATCGACGACCCGGCGGAGCCCAGCGGCGGCAACGCCTACGACAGGCAGGTCTGCCGCGGCCTGGGCGGGCTCGGCTGGACCGTCCGGGAACACCCGGTGCCGGGCGGCTGGCCGCACCCGGGTGCGGGGGAGCGGGCCGCGGTGGCCGCGCTGCTCGCCGGCCTGCCCGACGACGCGACCGTGCTGCTCGACGGCCTGGTCGCCTCGACCGTGCCGGACGTGCTCGCCCCGCACGCCGCGCGGCTGCGTCTCGTGGTGCTGGTGCACCTGCCGATCGAGGGCGAGGCGGAGGCGCGTGCGCTGGCGGCGGCGACCGCGGTGGTCGCCACCAGCGAGTGGACCCGCCGCCGGCTGCTCGACCGTTACCGGCTTGACCCGGATCGGGTGCGCGTCGCGCCGCCCGGCGTGGACCCGGCGCCGGTCGCCTCCGGCACGCCCGGCGGGGGCCGGCTGCTGTGCGTCGCGGCGGTCACCCCGGTCAAGGGCCACGACGTGCTCGCCGCCGCGCTCGCCGAGGTCGCCGACCTGGACTGGACCTGCGACTGGGTCGGCCCGCTGGACCGGGACCGCGCGTTCGTCGGACGGCTGCGCGGGCGGCTGACCGCGACCGGCCTCGCCGACCGGGTCCGGCTCACCGGCCCGCGCGTCGGGCCCGACCTGGCCACCACGTACGCCGCCGCCGACCTGCTGGTTCTGCCGTCGCGGCGGGAAACGTACGGCATGGTGGTGACCGAGGCGTTGGCCCGGGGCGTGCCGGTGCTGGCCGGCGACACCGGCGGCCTGCCGGCCACCCTGGGCCGGGCTCCCGACGGCGACCGTCCCGGCCTGCTGGTGCCGACCGACGACCCGGGCGCCACCGCCGCCGCGCTGCGCCGCTGGCTGACCGACCCGGGCCTGCGGGAGCGGCTTCGCCGCGCCGCCCGGCACCGGCGACCCACCCTCACCCGCTGGTCGGACACGGTGCACCGGCTGGCGTCGGCGCTGAAGGAGGCAACCCCGGCATGACCACCTCACTGCCACCCGGCTTCGCGGACTGGCTGCGGCTGCGCGAACCGGCCGACGCCGCCGCCCGCCGCGTCGAACTGGTCGACACGGTCCGCGACGGGCTGCCCGCCGACCGCCCGCTTGTCGTGCACGACCTGGGCAGCGGCACCGGTTCGATGGCCCGCTGGCTGGCTCCCCGGCTGCCCGGCCCGCAGCACTGGGTGCTGCACGAGCGGGACCGGGAACTGCTGGCGCTGGCCCGGGCCGGCCGGCTCACCGCCGCCGACGGCGCCGACGTCACGCTGACCGCGTTGGACTCGGACGTGACCCGGCTGACCGGCGCCGACCTGGCCGACGCCCATCTGGTCACCGCGTCGGCGCTGCTGGACATGCTCACCGCCGAGGAGGTCGAGCGGGTGGTGGCGGCCTGCACCGGCCGCCGCACGCTGTTCGCGCTCACCGTGTCCGGCGCGGCGGAGCTGACTCCGGCCGACCCGCTGGACGCCGAGTTCGCCGCCGCGTTCAACGCCCACCAGCGGCGCACCGTGCACGGCCGGACCCTGCTCGGACCGGATGCGGTGGCCGCGACCGTGGCCGCGTTCAGCCGCCACGGCGTCGAGGTGGCCGTGCGGTGCAGCCCGTGGCGGCTCGGGCCGGAGCAGGCCCCGCTGGCGGTGCAGTGGCTGACCGGATGGATCGAGGCGGCTGTTGCGCAACAACCGCATCTGGCGAGGGCCGCCGGGACGTATCACGAACGGCGCCTCGACGAGGCCGCCGCCGGCCGGCTCGAGGTGGTGCTGCACCACGCCGACCTGCTCGCCGGCTGAACCGTTCGGCGCGCCGCTGCGTGACATGCGGTGGGGAACGAGGGAGGACCGCTTGTCACACGTCGCCGTCGCCGGGCCCGTACCGGCGGTCGCTCCGGTCCGACCTCGCCGATCCTGGGTACGTCCGCTGGTCGGGGTGGCGGTGCTCGTCGTGCTCGTCGTCTCCGTGGGCACCGGGCCGTTCCTGACCGGACTGCGGCTGGTCGACGTGCCGGCGCTGGCCGCCGCTCTGGGCATCGGCGTGCTCACCACCGTCTGCTGCGCCTGGCGCTGGTCGCTTGTCGCCGGTGGGCTGGGTGTGCGGCTGCCGATGCGGGACGCGGTGGCGCACTGCTACCGGGCGGTGTTCCTCAACTCCACCCTCCCCGGCGGGGTGCTCGGCGACGTGCACCGGGCGGTGCAGCACGGCCGCGACGCCGGGGACGTGGCCCGGGGTGTCCGGGCGGTGATCTGGGAGCGCACGGCCGGGCAGGTGGTGCAGGTGGTCATCGCGGTGGCGGTGCTGGCCGCGTTCCCGTCGCCGGTGCGTCCCTACCTGCCGGCGCTTGTCGCCGCCCTGGTCGTGGCCGCGCTGGCGGTGGTGCTGGCCGCCCGGGCGGTGCCGCGTTCCGGGGCGTCCCGCTGGGCGCGGGCGGCCCGGGCCGCGCTCGCCGACGTCCGCGCGGGGGTGCTGGGCCGGGGCACCTGGGCCGGCGTGGTGGTCGCCTCGACAGTGGTGTTCGCCGGTCACCTGGCCACCTTCGTGGTGGCCGCCCGCACCGCCGGCATCGACGCGCCGCTGTCGCGTCTGCTGCCGCTGACGTTACTCGCCCTGTTGGCCATGGCGGTGCCGCTGAACGTGGGCGGTTTCGGCCCCCGCGAGGGGGTGGCCGCGTGGGCGTTCGCGGCGGCCGGGCTGACCGCCGCGCAGGGTGTGGCGACCGGCACGGTGTACGGCGCGCTGGTGCTGGTGGCCAGCCTGCCCGGGGCCGCGGTGCTGCTCGCGCGGCGCCTGCCCAGGCCGCCGACCGGCAACTGTCGGTGATCCCGCCTACGGTTGACGGGTGCGAGGTGTGCGTCGCCGGGTTCCGCCCGGCGACCGGACGACAGGAGAACCATGGAACAAACCCTGCCCACCGCGACGGTCCGGACCCGGGTGACGGTGCCGCTCCGGTTTCCTGACGGGTACACCACCACCGCCCGGGTGCACACCTTCCACGGTCTGGCCGACGGCCGGGAGCACCTGGCGTTCGGCCTCGGCGCATACGGCACGGCTGAGACGCCGCTGGTTCGTCCGCACAGCGAGTGCCTGACCGGTGACGTCTTCGGCAGCCAGCGCTGCGACTGCGGGCCGCAGTTGCGCGAGGCGGTGCAGCGCATCGCGGAGGCCGGTGGCTACCTGCTCTACCTGCGACAGGAGGGCCGGGGCATCGGCCTGTACGCCAAGCTCGACGCGTACGCCCTGCAGGACGACGGCCTGGACACCTACGAGGCGAACCTGGCGCTGGGCCGGGGCGCGGACGAACGGGACTACACCGTGGCCGCGCAGATGCTGACCGCGTTGGGCGTGGACCGGGTGGCGCTGCTGAGCAACAACCCGGACAAGGCGAGCCAGTTGGAACGGTTGGGTGTGACGGTGACCGACCGGGTGTCCACAGGTGTGCACCTGTCCCCGGCCAACGCGAACTACCTGGCGGCCAAGGTGGCCCGCGCCGACCACGCCCTCGACCTGCCGTTCGTGCCGTGAGCAGCCGCCCGTACGTGCTGCTGAGCTGTGCGATGTCGATCGACGGTTACATCGACGACGCGACCGGGCAGCGGCTGTTGTTGTCGAACGACGACGACCTGGACCGGGTGGACGCGACCCGGGCGGGGTGCGACGCGATCCTGGTGGGCGCGGCCACGGTGCGCCGTGACGATCCCCGGCTGATGGTGCGCAGCGAGCGGCGGCGGGCCGAGCGGGTGTCCCGCGGCTTGCCGCCGTCGCCGGTGAAGGTGACGGTGACCGGCAGTGGTGACCTCGATCCCGGCGCGCGGTTCTTCACCACGGGCGACGGGGCCAAGCTGGTCTACTGCCCGAGCGGGGTGGTGGACAAGGCACGCGAGCAACTGGGCGGGGTGGCCACCGTGGTCGACGCGGGTGATCCGGCGACCCCGGAGGGGGTGGTGGCCGACCTGGCCGGGCGCGGGGTCGGCCGGCTGATGGTGGAGGGCGGTGGCACGATGCACCGCCAGTTCCTGACCGCCGGTCTCGCCGATGAGCTGCACCTGGTGGTGGCGCCGTTCTTCGTGGGGGACCGGCGGGCCCCCCGGTTCGTGGGTGACGGCCACTTCCCGTGGCACCCGGGTCGGCGGGCCCGGGTGGTGGAGGTGCGCCAGATCGGCGACGTGGTGCTCACCCGGTACGCGCTGTCCGACCGCTGCCCGGCCTGACCGTCCCTTCCGGTCTGCCCTTGTGCAAGCTCACGGTCGTGATTAGTTTGTTGACCATCCATACGAACTAACCACCGCGCATCCCGTCCCGAAGGGGGACCGATGACCGCGTACCACCCCACCCCTGGCTCCTCCCGCCGTCGTTTCCTCAGCCTGGTGGGCCTCGGCGTGGCCGCCACCGCCACCGGTCCGCTGGTCGCTGGCTGCTCCGAGAAGCCCGCCGCCTCCGGTGGCGCCCAAAGCCTCGACGCCGTCTCCGACCTGCTCCCCACCCGCAAGGACCTGCCCGGCGCCGTCAAGCCCGACATCGTCGGCACCCGTCCGGTGCCCGACGGCTACACCCGCTACCCGTCGAACCTCGTCGACGCCATCACCGGCAAGCCCGGCACCAGCGGCAAGCAGGTCACCGCGATGACCCCCGCCTGGGGCCCGGCGCCGCCCGGAGTGGCGCAGAGCGCCTACCTCCAGGCCGTCAACGCCGAACTGGGCACGCCGGTCAACTTCACCATCCAGGACGGCAACACCTACGCCGACAAGCTCAACGCGATGCTCGGCGCGCGGGACGTGCCGGACCTGCTGTGCGTGCCGGGGTGGGAGGTGGAGAAGATCCCGCGCTTCGCCGAGGCGATCAAGGTGCTGTTCGAGGACCTGACCGACCACCTGAAGGGCGACGCCGCCGCGGCGTACCCGATGCTGGCGAGCTTCCCCTCCGGGGCCTGGCGGCGCGCGGTCTGGAACGAGCGGGTCATGTCCGTGCCCAACCCCACCGACGGGCCGTTCCCCTGGGCGCTGTTCACCCGCAAGGACCTGCTCGACGCGCGCGGCCTGGCCGTGCCGGCGAATCTGGACGACCTGCTCGCCGTGGCCAAGCAGGTCACCGACCCGGCGCGCAAGGTGTGGGCGTTCAACGACGTGTTCGCCATGATCCAGATGTTCCACCGGGTGCCGGGCGCCAAGGGCGGGTGGCGGGTCGCCGCCGACGGCACGCCCGAGTTCAAGTACGAGACCCCGGAGTTCCGCCGCGCGCTGGAGGTCATGGCCAAGATCTACGCCGACGGCCTGGTCCACCCGGACGTCGTGGCCAGCAAGGGCGCGGACGCCAAGCAGCTGTTCGCCAAGGACGGCGCGATCGTGTTCCACCAGGACGGCGTCGGGTTCTGGCAGGGCGCCCAGGCCGAGCACCAGAAGACCAATCCCAGGCTGAACATCCAGCCGGTGCCGATCTTCTCCGCCACCGGCGGTGACCCGCTGGTCTGGGGCGAGGACGAGCCGATCTCCTACACGTTCGTCAAGAAGGGCCTCGGCAAGGACCGGGTCCAGGAGCTGCTGCGGATCATCAACTGGTGCTCCGCCCCGCTCGGCAGCCAGGAGGCGCAGCTGCGGGACTTCGGCGTCGCGGGCAAGCACCACACCCCGTCGCCGAACGGCCCGGTGAAGACCGAGCTGGCGTTCAAGGAGATCGCCAACCAGTACTTCTTCATCAGCGGCCGCAACCCCACCATCGGGCCGTTCCCGGACACCCCGCGCTTCGTGCCGGACGTGCTCACCTACTCCAACGAGATGGTGAAGCACATCGAGCCCAACCCGTGGGCGGGGGTGAAGCTGGAGATGCCGGCCGCGTACAAGGCCAACCAGGTGCCCACCGAGGACAAGTTCACCGACGTGCTGCGCGGTCGACGCCCGCTGAGCGATGTCGACGCCATCGTCGGGGAGTGGAAGGCGAACGGCGGCGAGGAGGCCCGCAAGCTGCTCGCCGACTCGCTGCCCAAGGAGGGCCGGTGAACGAGCCGGCCGTCCTGGCCGGGCCCGAGCGGGCCCGGCCGGACGCGCCCCCGCCCCGCCGCCGTCGCCCGTCCCGCCGCCGGGTGCCGCTGCGCAGCCGGCTGCGCCGGGACTGGCAACTGCTGGCCATGGTGGCACCCGGCTTCGTGGTGCTGCTGATCTTCAGCTATCTGCCGATCGCCGGCAACATCATCGCGTTCCAGGACTACAACCCGTACCTGGGCGACAACCCGTGGCAGGCGTTCGTGCACAGCGACTGGATCGGCTTCGGGCAGTTCCAGCTCCTCTTCTCCGACCCGGCGTTCTGGGACGCGTTCCGCAACACGCTGGCGATCACCGCGTTCCAGCTCGTCTTCTTCTTCCCGCTGCCGATCCTGCTGGCGGTCGCGCTGCACAACCTGCTCTCCACCCGGCTGCGCGGTCTCATCCAGACCATCGTCTACCTGCCGCACTTCTTCAGCTGGGTGCTGGTGGTCACGTTCTTCGTGGCGATGCTGGGTGGCGCCGGGCTGCTCGCGCAGACCATGCGCGAGGCCGGGATGCAACCGTGGAACGTGATGACGAACCCGGACACGTTCATCGTCCTGGTCACCGTCGAGGCGGTGTGGAAGGACGTCGGCTGGGGCACGATCGTCTTCCTGGCTGCCCTGTCCACGATCGACCAGAACCTCTACGAGGCCGCCGCCGCCGACGGCGCCGGCCGGTGGCGGCGGCTGTGGCACATCACCCTGCCCGGCCTGCGCCCGGTGATCGTGCTGCTGCTCATCCTGCGCCTCGGCGACGCGCTCTCGGTCGGCTTCGAGCAGTTCCTGCTGCAACGCGACGCCGTCGGCCGGCAGGCCGCCGAGGTGCTGGACACCTTCGTCTACCACTTCTCCATCGCCACCGGCAACTACGGCTACGGGGCGGCGGCCGGGCTGTTCAAGGCCGCCATCGGCCTCGTGCTGATCCTGGCCGCGAACCGGGTGGCGCACATGCTCGGCGAGCGAGGGATCTATTCCAAGTCATGACCACGAGCCTCCGCCGGCCGTCCGGCGCACGCCCCCGCCGACCGGTGTGGCAGGAACCGCCCACCCCGGTCGGTCAGGGGCTCAAGGCCGTCGCGCTCGCCCTGCTGATGGCCGGCGTGCTCTTCCCGCTCTGGGTGGTGCTGGTGACCAGCCTCTCCTCCCGGGAGACCATCGGCGAAGCCGGCGGGCTGGTGGTGGTGCCCAAGGGCATCGACACCTCCGCCTACGAGACGATCTTCGCCGGTGGCGCGGTCACCCGGGCGCTGTGGATCAGCACGCTGGTGACCGTCTTCGGCACCGCGATCGCGTTGACGGTGACCGTGCTGGCCGCGTACGGCCTGTCCCGGCCGGGCTCGCTGGGCTACCGCTGGCTGCTGGCGTACTTCCTGATCCCGTTCCTGGTCTACCCACCGCTGGTGCCGCGCTACCTGGTGGTCACCGGGCTCGGGCTGAAGGACACCATCTGGGCGCTGGTCCTGCCGCCCGCGATAAGCGTGTTCAACCTGGTCGTGGTGCGCGGCTTCTTCCAGGGCATCCCGTCGGAGCTGCTGGACAGCGCCCGCATCGACGGCGCCGGTGACTTCCGTACCCTGGCGCGCATCGTGCTGCCGCTGTCCCGCGCGGTGATCGCCGTGGTCGGGCTGTTCTACGCGGTCAGCTACTGGAACGTCTGGTTCGACGCGCTGCTGTTCATCGACCGCAACGACATGTACCCGATCCAGCGCGTTCTGCAGAGTTACCTGCTGGCCGGGCAGGCCCCGCACACCTCCGGCGGCAGCTCCGGCGTCACCATGCCACCCACCGAGTCGATCAAGATGGCGGTGGTGGTGCTGACCGTCGCCCCGATCGTCGCGATCTACCCGTTCATCCAGCGGCACTTCGTCAACGGGGTGCTGATCGGCGCGGTGAAGGGCTGACCGGCTCAGAGCACCTGGGACAGGAAACGCCGCAGCCTGGGGTGCTCGGGCGCCTCGAATACCGCCTCCGGCGGCCCGGCCTCCAACACCACGCCGGCGTCCATGAACGCCACCGTGTCGGCGACGCTGCGGGCGAACCCCATCTCGTGCGTCACCACCACCATCGTCATGCCGCCGGCGGCGAGGTCGGCCATCACCGCCAGCACGCCCTTGACCAACTCCGGGTCCAGTGCGCTGGTGGCCTCGTCGAAGAGCATCACCTGTGGGCGCAGCGCCAGCGCCCGGGCGATCGCGACGCGTTGCTGTTGGCCGCCGGAGAGCTGAGCCGGCCGGGCGTCGGCCCGCCCGGCCAGCCCGACCAGTTCGAGCTGGGCGCGGGCGAGCGCCACCGCCTCGTCCTGGTCGAGCTTCTTCAACTTCCGCAGCGCGAGCGTGATGTTGCGCAGCACGCTCAGGTGCGGGAACAGGTTGAACTGCTGGAAGACCATGCCGATGCGTTGGCGCAGCGCGTCCGGGTCGTCGCGCAGCACGCTGCGCCCGTCCAGCAGCACGTCACCCCGGTCCGGCTCGATCAACCGGTTGATGGTGCGCAGCAGCGTCGACTTGCCCGAGCCGGACGGACCGATCACGCAGGCCGCGCGGCCCCGGGCCACGTCCAGGTCCGCGCCGCGCAACACCCGGTGCGCGCCGAAGGCCAGGTGCACGTCGCGTACGGCGAGGCTGACCGAGGTGGCGGTGGTCGTGGTCATCGGGGGTCCCTTCCGGACGGGGTGACGCCGACGGGCGCCGGATCGGGTTCGGGGTCGGCGTCGGGCGGCGCGGCCGGGCGGCCCTGCCGCAGGCGCCGGTCCAGCCGGTTGACCGCGTGGGTGAGCGGCACGGTCAGCGCCAGGTAGAACAACCCGGCCAGCAGCAGCGCGGACTGGTTGCCGGTGTTCGCCGCGTAGTCCTGCCCGATCCGGAACAGCTCCCGCTGGCTGGCCAGCAGGCCGAGGAAGTAGACCAGGCTGGAGTCCTTGATCAGCGCGATGAGCTGGTTGACCCAGGCGGGCAGCACCCGGCGCACACCCTGCGGAATGATCACCAGTCGCATCGACTCGCCCCAGGAGAAGCCGAGCGCCCGCGCCCCCTCCAGCTGGGCGGCCTCCACGCTCAGGATGCCGGCCCGGAAGATCTCGCCGAGGTAGGCCGACGCGATCAGGGACAACGCCAGCACGCCCAGCGGATATGGGTTGGGGCCCCACACCTGCATCCCGAGCGGCGCCAGGCCGACGCCGATCAGCAGAATGGTCGCCGCCGCCGGCAGGCCCCGGAACACGTCGGTGTAGACCCGGGCCGGCCAGCGCAACCATCGGGTACGCGAGATGCCGGCGACCGCCAGCAGCATCCCCAGCACCGAGCCGAGCAGGGCGGCGGAGACCGCCAGGAGCAGCGTGTTGGGCAGCCCGACGGTCAGCATCTCGGGCAGCGCCTCGCGCATCGACTCGCCGTCGAAGAACGTCTCCCAGAGGGTGCTCAGTGGCTCCATGTCAGCTCCGTCCGCCCTGCTCGTCCTCGGTCACCGGGTCAGGAGGCCGCGGACGGCGACGGCGCCGCGACCGAGCCGCTGCCCGGCGCGAAGTCCGCCGGCACCGGCCGTCCCGGGTAGTACTCGGCCTGCAGTCGGCTCCACGTGCCGTCGGCGATCACCTCGTCGAGGCCCTTGTTCAGCGCCTCGCGCAGCCGGTCGTTGCCCTTGGCCACCGCGTACGCGGTCGGGGTGGGGCTGAGCTGCTTCGCCGCGACCTTGATCTTGCCCTTGCTGTCCGCGGCGGACTTGTCGCCGATCTCGGCCGGAGCGATCCAGGCGTCGGCGGTGCCGGCCTTGAGCTGGTTGACCGCGCTGTTGTAGTCGGGCACCCGCACCGGGTTCAGGTTCTGCCTGCTGGCGAAGTCGTCCTGCACGGTGCCCTGGACGACCACGACCCGCTTGCCGGGCAGCTGCGCGAAGTCGGTGATCGGGGAGCCGGCGGGTACGTCCAGGCCGAAGTAGCCGAAGTCGTAGCCGTTGCCGAAGTCCACTGTCTTCTTCCGCGCCTCGGTGATCGTGATCGAGGAGCTGCCGACGTCGAACTTGCCGCTGTTGACCTGGGCGAGGAGGGCGGAGAAGTCGGTGCCGACGAACTCCACCTTCAGGCCGATCCGGCCGGCGACGGCGCGCAGCAGTTCGTTGTCGAAGCCGGTGAACGTGCCGTCCTTCAGGTAGACGTTCGGCGGGGCGTCGGTGAGCGTGCCGGCCCGGAGCACGCCGGGCTGGAGCAGGCCGTACGGGTTGTCGGCGGCGGTGGTGTCGTCGCCGCCGCAGGCGGTCAGCGCGGTCGCGGCGAGCAGGGCGGCGGCGCCGACGGCGACGAGGCGGGTCAGGGCGGTACGGATACGCACGATGTCTCTCCATAGTGGATGGACGCGCGGGGCGCGTCGGCGCAGGCCCGCCGCGGACGGCCGGGCCGGAGGAGGGCGGAGCGGAGAAAAGGTGAAGCGGAGAAAAGGTGAAGCGGAGAAAGGTGGATCGGGGAGGGCGGTGGCGCCCGCTCAGCGGGGGATGCGACAGCCGTCGCTGCACACCCGCATCAGGTCGACGTGGCGGCGCCTGATCAGCGCGAGGCCGGTCGGGTACGCGGCGATGTCACCGGAGGGGGCGGAAGGTGGTGCGAACATGGGTCTCCCTGGTCTTGGTGCTGACCTGGGTGCCAGGCCACGCTTGCACCGGCGGCTGCCGGTGCCTGGTCCTCACCCGGGGCACCCCACCGCGGAGGAGGGTTGCCGGCCAGCGAGCCGGGGCTTGACGCTGGCGCTCATGACCTGCCCAGGAGGCTAGCAGCCCTGCTCCGCGGCCCGTCCAGTGGTTATGACCACGGTCACGCGCCGGGCGTCACCGCCGGGCGGGCACGACCGGCGCGTCCCGGCCGGTGCCGTGCCGCGACGGACTGCGCTGCTCGTGGTAGTCCTGTTCGACGTTGACCGTCCACACGTCGTGATCGGCGTCGTGCGCGATGTTCTCCGCGGTCAGCATCGCGGTGAGCATCGAGTGGTCGGCGTTGTTGTACCGGTGCATGCCGTTGCGCCCGACCGGGTGCACGTTCGGCACCGCCTCGGCCAGCCAACGCCGGATCACGTCCACGTTGTGCTGGTAGCGCTCGTCGTAGACCGGATACGCCTTGGGCATCCGCACCACGTGCCCCGCCTCCACACACCCCGACCGGACCAGTCCCAGCCGTTCCAGCTCGGCGGTGGCGAACGTGACCAGGTCCGGGTCGGGCATCCGCCACATCTCGTCGCCCTCGAAGACGAAGTACTCCAGCCCCAGGCAGGTCCGCCCGTCCTTGACCAGGTACGGCGACCAGGAACCGAAGTTCTGGATGCGGCCCACCCGGGCCGTCGGATCGTGCACGTAGATCCAGTTGTCCGGGAAGGAGAACTCCTCCGGCACCACGAGCGCGACGGTCAGGAAGTCCCGGTACCGCAGGTCGTCGGCGGCGGCCCGCACCTCGGGTGGCGCTTCCGGCCGCATCGCCCGCACCAGCGCGGAGATCGGCATCGAGGAGATCACGTGGTCGGCGGCTTCGGTGCGCTCCCCGGCGGCGTCGGTCACGCTCACGCCGGTCGCCCGCCGGGCGGCAGGGTCCCGGTGCACCTCGGTCACCCAGGCACCGGTGCGTACCGTGCCGCCACGCGCGACGACCTGCTCGGCGCAGCGCTCCCACATCATCCCCGGGCCGTGCTTCGGGTACTGGAACTCCTCGATCAGGCTGGTCACATCCGTGCGGTTGCGCCGGGGCAGCAACGCGTTGCGGATCGCCGTCGCCAGCGACAGGTTCTTGATCCGCTGGGCTGCCCAGTCTGCCTGCAACTGGTCCGCCGGCATCCCCCACACCTTTTCGGTGTACGTCTTGAAGAAGATCGAGTACAGCCGCCAGCCGAAGCGGGCCGACACCCATCCCTCGAAGTGCGACTGGTCCTTCGGCGGGCGCAACCGGGCCCGACCGTACGAGCCGAGGCACCGCACCGCCTCCCGCACGCCCAGATTGCGCAGCGCGTTGCCGGCGCTGAGCGGGTAGTCGAACAGCGCGCCCCGGTAGTAGATGCGGCTCATCCGGGGCCGCAGCAGGAAGTCCTCGTCCGGCAGGATCTCGTGCCAGAAGTCCTCGACGCGGGAGACCTTGGTGAAGAACCGGTGCCCGCCGATGTCGAACCGCCAGCCGTCACGCTCCACCGTGCGGCTGATCCCGCCGACCACGTCGTCGGCCTCGTAGACCCGCGCCGGCTCGCCGTGCCG
Organism: Micromonospora sp. DT31; assembly: GCF_049841795.1. Lineage (NCBI taxonomy): Bacteria > Bacillati > Actinomycetota > Actinomycetes > Micromonosporales > Micromonosporaceae > Micromonospora > Micromonospora sp. DT31. The sequence goes on from NZ_JBNCKZ010000001.1 coordinate 312,678, forward strand.
CAGCAGCTCGTACGCTGCGGTCAGCCCTGCCGGCCCCGCCCCGATGATCACGGTTCCGTCGCCGTCACCCATGCCTTCGCGCCCCCCGCCTGCCGATGCGGCAGCGCGCTTACCCGCCCTGGCCGCGTCCTCACCTGTCGCTTTCCGCCGGCCCGGCGGGTGTGAGCCCGCCCGGACGGGGAACGCGCACCGGGTTTGCGGCCGGGACGAGTTCGGTCGACGACCGAACGGTGGGAGCGCGATGGCGGACGAGCGGCGGGCTGACCCCGGCGGCACGGCCGAGCCCGGCGGCGCGCGCGAGCCCGGCGTCAGGGCACGTTCCGGCGTCGAGCCCGACCGCACGCCCGGCACCGACGGCGGGACACGCGCCGGACGTACCCGATGGCGGTCGCGGGGAGCGGCGGTCGCCCGCCGGCTGCCGGAGCCGTGGGGGTTCGTGCTCGCCGTCTTCGTCGGCTCGAAGCTCGTGCTCAGCCTGGTCGGTGTGCTGGTGCTGGCCGCCTGGGACGGGGTGCCCGGCGCGCCGCCGCCCGGCGAGACCGGGACGCGGGCCCAGCAGGACGCGATCTCGCCGCACCGCTGGTTCTCGCTCTGGTTCGCCTGGGACTCGTTCCTCTACGAGCACCTGGCCCGACTGCCGCTGGACCGGCCCTGGCCGGACTTCGGCTTCCCGCTGCTCTACCCGTTCCTGGCCCGGCCGCTCGCGCCGCTGCTCGGTGGGCACACCGCATGGGCCCTGCTGCTGGTCAGCAACGTGGCGCTGGTGTTCCAGCTCTACTACGCGTACCGGCTAGGGGGCCGGTTGCTCGGTGGCGGCGGACCGGACGACGGCCGGCGCGCGGTCCGGTACCTGCTGCTCCTGCCGACGGCGTTCCTGTTCCAGGCGGCGCTGACCGAGTCGCTGTTCGTCTGCCTCGCACTGGCCGCCTTCTGGTACGCCGAGCGAGGCCGCTGGCTGCTCGTCGGCGTCCTCGGCTACTTCCTGGCGATGAGCCGCTCGGTCGGCTTCCTCGTGGTCGTCCCGCTGGCGTTGGTGCTGCTGCGCGAGCACGGCTGGCGCGTCGGCCCGCGCACCTGGCCGCGCCTGCTGCGGCAGGGCTGGCCGCTGGTGCTGGTCCCGGCGGGTTGGTTGACGTTCATGGCGTTCTGCCGCTGGCAGAGCGGCGACTGGTTCGCCTACCAGCGCGCCCAGGAGACCGGCTGGGGCATCCGGCTGCAGAACCCGCTCGCGACCGCCACGTCCGCGTTGACCGGCGGCAACTCCGCCGACGCGTTGCGGGTCTGGCTCGCCGTGGCCACGCTCGCGGTGGCGGTCGTCGGGCTGCGCCGTCGGGCCGACTGGCCGTACCTGGCCTACACGCTCGTCATGGTGCTGGTGCCGCTGTCGATGGGGCCGCCGGTGTACAAGAGCCTGCTGCGCTACCTGCTGGCCGCCTTCCCGGTCGCGCTGGTGCTGGCCCGCTGGGCCGGCCGGCCCAGCCTGGACGGCTGGCTCACCGCCGGGCTGGCGCTGCTGCAGGGCGCGTTGTTCGCGGCTTGGCTCACCTACTGGACCCACCTGATCATCTGACCGGCCCCCTCGTCCGGCGCGCCGGCCGGACCGGCCGCAGAATGGGCGGATGAGCGACCGGCGGGTGACCCTCGACGACCTCGGCGCCTGGGTGGTCAAGGGCAACGCGGACGCGGTGGACCTGACGGCCCGGTTCGCCGCCGATCCGCGCGTGACCGGATGGTGCGTCCGCCCCGGCTACCGGGTGCGGCTGATGCGCGCCGGCCAGCCGGTGGTGTTCTGGGCCAGCGGCAGCAAGGGCCGGGCGCCGTACGGTGTCTGGGGTGTGGGCCGGATCGCCGCCGCCCCCGAGCCCGGAGCGCCCGGCGAGGCGTGGACCGCGCCGCTGGACCTGACGATCCTCGACGAGCCGCTGCGGGTACGCCGCGAGCTGCTGCGCGCCGACCCGCGGCTGGCCGACGCCGAGGTGTTCCGGCAGCCGCAGGCGGCGAACCCGTCCTACCTGACCGTGGCGCAGTTCACCGCGCTGGGCGAACACCTGCCCGCACCTCACCCCCGCGGATGAGGTGCGGGCCGGCTCAGGCGCGCCCCAGCGCACCGGCGAGGCGCCGGGCCTCGGTGACCAGGCGGCTGCCGCCGCCCCGGGCCACCACGTCGGCCAGGCCGGGCACGTCGAGCCGGACACCGGTCGCGGTCTCCGCCGCCAGCGTGAGCAGGTCCGGAGTGCCCCGCGGCGGCGTCGGCGCGGCCAGCAGCGGCGGCAACGCCGAGGCGAGCAGCCGCCAGACGCTGAGCCGGGCGCCCGCCGCGATCGCGTCCCGCAGCGGGGTGACCGCCCGGGTCAGGATCACCTGCCCCTGCGCCCCCAGCACGCCCAGGTGCCCACCGACCCCGGGGGCGTCCAGGTCACCGGCGGCGGCCAGGATCAGCAGCGCGTCGAGCGCGGCCACCCGGTCGGCCTCGTGCCGGGCGCACAGCCCGTAGGCCAGCGCCAGATCCAGTGCGGGGCCGCCAGCGCCGGTGCACTCGGCCAACGCTGGCAGCACCACGCCACGCCCCGCGATGTCCTGCTGGGTGGCCTCGGCGAGCGCGGGCAGGACGTGCGCGGCGACCACGCCCCGACGCCCGGGCAGGACGGCGGGCCACAGGTCGGCGCACGGGAACATGTGGCGACCGATCGCCGGGGGCGTCACGGTGAACAGCCCGAACCGGTCGTCGACGTCGGCCGGCGGGGTGAGCGCGACCAGCCGGCGTCGCTCCGGCAACCAGCTGCACCGGGCGTACCCCTGGTCCCGGCCCACGGTCACCACCTCCTGCGAAGGTGTCGGCAGGATGCCGTCGCGCAGCCAGGCCGCCAACTCCACCCCGGCCGGCGTGCCGAGCGCCTCGGCGCGGGCCGCCAACGGCTCGTCGACGACGTGCGGCAGGCGCAACAGCGCCTGGCCGTAGTCCCACTGCCAGTACGGGCGGTCGCCGAGCGCGACCAGCCGCTCGTAGAGCGCCACCGGTTCGATCGCGCCCGTGCTCGACGTCGGCGCGGACAACAGCCCGGGATCGTCGCGGCCGTCCAACCGTTGCCCGATCTCGGCCAGCCGCAGGCGGTAGAGCCACATCGGTGCGGGACGCCCGGAAGCCGTCGGCGCCGGTCCACTGTGGCCGGCCGTCAACGCCGAGGCCCACTCGTCGCGGCGGCGGGTGGCGTCCCCGATGCCGGCACCGGCCAGCAACAGCCGGTTCACCTGGGTCGGGGGGTCGAAGTTGGCCCAGATGTGGTCGTGCTCGCCCACCCCCTCCCGGCGCAGCACCGGCGCCAACGCCGCCGCGAGCCGGTCACGGTGACGGGTGCCCAGGCGCACCAGGGCGTCCACCACGCGTTCGAGAACCGCCGTGGGCCAGCCGTCGCGCAGCGCCGCGGCCACCTCCTCCACCATCTCGTCCACGTCGTCGATCGGCGGCGGCGCGGCCGGGACCGGCGACGGGGGCGGCAGGTCGTCGCCGGGCTCGGCCACCGTCGCGACGGCCGCAACGGGGTGGTGACCGTGTCGTCGGGCCAGCGCCAGCGCGCGGTCACCCAACTCGGCGGCGGGATGGTCGGCGGCGACCGCGAGCACGGCGCCGATCTGCGCGGCCCGCTGCGGTTGCTGCCGCGCCAGCCGGTCGAGCCAGGACAGCTGCGCGCGGACCAGCGCCTTCTCCGGTCGGGTCAGCACCGTCCGGGCGGCCTCACACAGCGCCTCCGGTTCGACGGCGTCGCCGGCCTCGCGCAGCGTCCGCTGTGCGACGCGGGCCACCGACCCCGGCCCGTCCGCGAGCAGCCGTAGGTAGGCGCCGGACCGGGCGGCCACCTCGTCCCGGGTCGGCGCCAGCAGGTCGTGCAGGGCCAGGAACGGCCGCAACGCGACCGGACGGTCGCCGCGCAGCAGCCGGGCCACGACGCCGTCGAGCACCGCCGCCCGGTCCAGCCGGCCCTCCGCCACCAACCCGGCCAGCGCCCGGGGCAACGCGTCCGCGCCGCGGGACAGCTCGATGCCCACGCCGTCCACCTCGAACAGGCGGGGCAACAGATCGTCCAGGAACGGGTCGGCGCGCAGCCGGTCGACCACCGACGGGTGTGCCCCATGCCGGTCCGGCCAACCCTGCGACGCGGCCCAGCCACGCACGAAGTCGTCCCCGGTCGGTGGCGGCGCCTTCTCCGCCAGCAACAGGCCGGCGACGAACCGCCAGCCCGCGACCATCCGGTCCCGGGGCAGCCGGTCGGTCAGCTTGTACGCCACCTCGGCCAGCCAGGTCACCCCGCGATCCCGGGCCGCCCCGACCACCGGCGCGGCGTCCACGGCGGACAGCCAGACCCCGCGGCGGCCGAGCAGCGCCGCCACCTTCGTCGGGGTGCTCAGCGTGCCCACCGCGGCCACCGCCAGCGCCCCCGCCTCGCGTCGCGACCACCAGGCGCCCTGCCGGCGGCGTACCTCGGCGAGCAGGTCGTCGCCGAGCGCCCGGCGGGCCGGCTCGTCCAGCCCGGCCAGCGCCGACCGGACCTCGGACACCTGCCCGCGGCCCACCGCCTCGACGATGTCGGTCACGGCCGGACCGCCACCGGCGCCGGGACCATCGACACGGCCAGCGCGTGCCGGCACGGCCCCCGCTGCCCCCGGTGCCGTGCCCACCACCGGCAGGTGCAGGAGTAGGTGCCGTCCGGGTGCCGCCGGACCCGGTAGACGCCGGCGTCACCGTGTACGGTCGCGTGCTCGCCGTCGCGCTCGACCGCGCCGTGCTCGACCAGGGCCCGCGCCCCGACCAGCCGCGGGTTGTCCCGTTCCGCCCGGCCCGCGTCGTAGGGCATCGCCCGGTGGAAGTAACCCCCGTCCGCCGCGTCGTAGCCGACCCGCCCGGCGGTGCCGAGCTGGGCGAGGGCGGCCCGGACCCGGTCGTCGGGCAGCGCGGTCGCGTCGGCGAGCGCGGCCACGTCGATCGTCGGCTCCCAGTCGAGCAGCGCGCCGACCAACTCGGCGTCGTCGACCACGTCGTCGCCGGCCAGGGCCGCGAGCGCGGCTCCCTCGCCGGAGAACCCGCGGTAGGGCTCGGGGGAGAGGGTCAGCGACAGCCGGAGCGCACCGGTGTCCAGCTCCCAGGTGCTCGGCACGGCGGGGGAACCGGCCCGCACCGTCGGGCCGTACACCCGCAGTGTGCGCGCGTGCCGCAGCAGGCCCCGCAGGGCCGCCAGCCGGCCCGCGCCGGCCAGGCAGACCGCGCCGGGCGCCGGCCGGGACGTCAACCGCAGCGTACGCCCGGCGGGCACCGCCCAGAGCACCGTGCGGTCACCGGCGGCGGGCAGCCTACGCAGGAACGCCGCCGCCTCCGTCGCCGGGATCTCCGCGCGGGGTTCGAAACCGGCGGTGAGCACGTGCACCTCGGCGAAGCCGCGCAGCCAGCGATCGGGCAGCGGGACCTTCCGCTCGACCACCGCACCGTCCAGGGTGGAGACGGTCAGGTCGTCCGGCCCGACCGCCACGTGCAACGGCTCGATGCCACCGACCCGGGCCAGCGCCTCCCGCAGCGGCGGGTTGACGTCCACGTTCGTCGTGCCGTGCCCGCCGACCTCACCGTCCAGGCCGGACGGCAGCACGTCCATCCGCGCGTACACCCCGCAGCATCCGGAGAACGACTCGAAACGCAGGCGGCCCCGGCTGCCGGTCACCACCGGGTCCAGGCTGGCCCGGTCGACCGGCCGGTGGTAACGGGTGCGGGCCACCTCGGCGACGGCGAGCAGCCCGGCCGCCGCGGCGACGGGCGCGGTGAGGAAGCCGGCGAAGAAGCGCGGGTTGGCCGCCGGGCCGCCGCAGGTCTGCAGGTCGAGACCGGCGGGGCGCAACGCGGAGGGCTGGAGATAGCGGTACGTCTGGACGGCGTTCACGGGGCACACCGTAGATCCACCGGCCGACAGGAACACGTTCCTGCTGCTAGCGTCCGTGCATGTTCGCCCTCGCCCTCACCGATGACGCCGAGCTGCGTCCATTGTCGCCCTGGCACGCCGACGAGTTCCTGGCCAACCTCGACCGCTGCCGGGAGCACATCGCCCCCTGGGTCGGCGCGTCCTTCGTCGCCACCGACCCCGAGTCGGCCCGCAAGGTCCTCCAGGCGTACGCCGACCGGTGGGCGCGCGACGACGGCGGGCTCTGGGGCATCTGGCAGCGCGGCACGCTCGTCGGCGGCGTGTTGTTCGTGTCCCTGAGCACCGCGCGTGGTGTGTGCGAGGCGGGCTGCTGGCTGGAACCGGCCGCCGAAGGGCAGGGCCTGGTGACCCGGGCCGCCCGGGTGATCATCGACTGGGCGGTGCGGGAGCGCGGCATCCACCGGGTGGAGTGGATCACGAAGGCCGGCAACGACCGGAGCATCGCGGTGGCGCGGCGGCTGGGCATGCGCCGCGACGGCGTCCTGCGCGGGGCCGCCCCGACCCCGGACGGCCGCGCCGACATGGAGGTCTGGTCGGTGCTGGCGCCGGAGTGGACGGCCTGATACGCGAAACTGTCACACCCTTGGGTCAACATGTGTCCATGGCTGTCCCCGCATTGGCCGACCGGTCCCCGCAGCCGCGCGCCCTGCCGCTGCGCGAGGTCCGCACCCGGCTCACCCAGCTCGTCTCCCTGGCCGAGCTGACCGACACCGTCACCCTCGTCACCCGCGACGGCGATCCCCGCCCGATCGCCGCGATCGTGCCCGCACCGGCCGCCCGCACCGCGGCCCAGGCCCGTGCCGACGCCGACCGGATCGCCGCGATCAGCGCCGGTTGGGCCCGCCGCCTGGAGGAGTTGCACAGGCAGTCCGGCCTTCGGCACGCCGCCGAGTTGCGTTCCCTGACCGACGCGCTGGCCGAGGCGTGGGCCGAGCTGGACCGCCGCGCCCCGGCCGGTGATCCGGCGCTGGCCCGGCTGCGCGCCGCGCACACCGACCTGATGCGTCGCTGACCCGTGGCGTCCCTGATGGTCGGGACGCCACGGGCGCGCTCAACTTCCGCCGCCGTGCCCGGCCGCGGCCATCCGCGTCGGGCGGGCCGTGTTCAGTCGCGGCCGCGTTCGGCCCGGTAGCGCCGGATCAGCTCGGCGGTCGACGTGTCCAGGTCAGCCAGGTCCGCCCCCGTTCCGGTGAGCTTCGGCGCGAGCTGGTTGGCCATCACCTTGCCCAGTTCCACACCCCACTGGTCGAAGGCGTTGATGTCCCACACCGCGGCCTCGGTGAACACGATGTGTTCGTAGAGCGCGACCAGCTGCCCCAGCGTCGCCGGGGTGAGCTTCGGCGCGAGGATCGTGGTGGTCGGGTGGTTGCCCACCATCACCCGGTGCGCCACCACGTCGGGCGCGCCGCCCTCGGCCAGCACCTGCTCGCGGGTCCGCCCGAAGGCCAGCGCGGCGGTCTGGGCGAAGAAGTTCGACATGAACAGGTCGTGCATGTCGCCCAGGTCGTGGTTCGGCTCGCTGAACCCGATGAAGTCGGCCGGGATCAGCCGGGTGCCCTGGTGGATGAGCTGGTAGAACGCGTGCTGGCCGTTGGTGCCCGGCTCACCCCAGAAGATCTCCCCGGTCGGGTACGTCACCGGCGAGCCGTCGGCGCGTACCGCCTTGCCGTTGCTCTCCATGGTGAGCTGTTGCAGGTAGGCGGGGAACCGGTGCAGATACTGCGCGTACGGCAGCACCGCGTGGGTCTGCGCGCCGAGGAAGTCGGTGTACCAGACGTTGAGCAGGCCCAGCAGCGCCGGCACGTTGCGCTCGACAGGCGTGGAGCGGAAGTGCTCGTCGACCGCGTGGTAGCCGGCCAGCATCTCGCGGAACCGGTCCGGCCCGATCGCCAGCATCACCGACAGGCCGACCGCGGACGGCAGCGAGTAGCGCCCGCCCACCCAGTCCCAGAAGCCGAACATGTTCTCCGGGTCGATGCCGAAGTCGCGGACCCGTTGCTCGTTGGTGCTGACCGCGACGAAGTGCCGGGCCACCGCGTCGTCGTCGGCGTCCAGCCCGGCCAGCAGCCAGCGGCGCGCCTGGTCGGCGTTGGCCAGCGTCTCCTGCGTGGAGAACGTCTTGGACACCACCACGAACAGGGTGCGCGCCGGGTCCAGGTCGGCGGTCTTGTCGTGGATGTCGGTGGGGTCGATGTTGGACACGAACCGGCAACTGATCCCCGCGTCCCGGTACGCCTTCAACGCCTCGTACGCCATCACCGGCCCGAGGTCCGAACCGCCGATGCCGATGTTGACCACGGTGGTGATCCGCTCGCCGGTGTGGCCGCGCCACGAGCCGGAGCGCACCCGCTGCGCGAACGCCGACATGCGGTCCAGCACCGTGTGCACGTCGGCGACCACGTCCTGGCCGTCCACGGTCAGCGAGGCGTCCCGGGGCAGGCGCAGCGCGGTGTGTAGCACGGCGCGGTCCTCGGTGACGTTGATGCGCCGTCCGGCGAACATGGCCGCGATCCGGTCGGTCAGCCCGACCCGCTCCGCGAGGGCGCCGAGCAGCGCGACGGTCTCGTCGGTGACGAGGTTCTTGCTGTAGTCCACGTGCAGGTCGCCGACGTCGCCGACGAGCCGTTCGCCCCGCTGCCCGTCGGCGACGAAGAGTTCGCGCAGGTGCGTGCCGCGCATCGCCTCGGCGTGCCTGCGCAGTGCCTGCCATTCGTCGGTGGTGGTGACGTCCACAGCCATCGGGTCGATCTTCTCCTTCGCGACGGGCGGTCGGCCGGCCTGCGCCGGTGACCCCACCAGCCTGCCACCCGGACGGGGTCCGCGCGACGCGACCCGGCCGCGACCCGCCTTACGGCGGGCGGCTGCCGGGGTTGACCTCCAGCGCGCTCGAACTCCTACCGTCACCTGACCGGCCGCCGCCCGGTCAGCGCGGCGTCACCCCATGGAGTGCACATGCGTCATCGCGTCCTCGGCGGCACCGGCATCGAGGCCAGCGTCCACTGCCTCGGCACCATGATGTTCGGCGCGGTCGGCAACCCGGACCACGACGACTGTGTACGGATCGTGCACGCCGCCCTGGACCGCGGGATCAACGTCGTGGACACCGCCGACATGTACTCGGCCGGCGAGTCGGAGGTGATCGTCGGCAAGGCGCTGCGCGGTCGGCGCGACGACGTGGTGCTCGCCACCAAGGTGCACTTCCCGATGGGGGAGGGGCCGAACCGGGGCGGCAACTCGCGGCGCTGGATCGTCCGGGCGGTGGAGGACAGCCTGCGCCGGCTGGGCACCGACTGGATCGACCTCTACCAGGTGCACCGCCCCGACCACACCACAGACGTCGAGGAGACGCTCGGCGCGCTCACCGACCTGGTCCGTGCCGGCAAGATCCGGGCGTTCGGCTGCTCGACGTTCCCGGCCGAGGAGATCGTGGAGGCGCAGCACGTCGCCGAGCGGCGCGCGCTCGGCCGGTTCCGTACCGAGCAGCCGCCGTACTCGATCCTGGCGCGCGGGATCGAGACGTCGGTGCTGCCGGTGTGCCAGCGCTACCGGATGGGCGTGCTGGTGTGGAGCCCACTGGCCTCCGGGTTCCTGTCCGGCCGGTACCGGCAGGGCCGCCCGGTCGACCTCACCGGCGGGCGGCCGGCGCTCACCCCGGCCCGGTTCGACCCGGCGCGGCCCGGCAACGCCGCGAAGTACGCCGCCGTCGAGGACCTGGTGGCGCTCGCCGACGAGATGGGGTGCACGCTGCCGCAGCTCGCCGTGGCGTTCACCGCGGCGCACCCCGCGGTCACCTCGACGATCATCGGCCCGCGCACCATGACGCAGTTGGACGCGCTGCTCGCGGGGGCGGCGCTGACGCTTGACGACGCGGCGCTGGACCGGATCGACGAGATCGTCCCGCCCGGCACGAACCTCTACCAGCCCGACGGCGCCTGGTCCCCGCCCGCCCTGACCGACCCGGCCCGGCGCCGCCGCCCTCTTCCGGAACGAGCCGCCGTATGACCCCCCACCCCCTCCCCGTTCCCCCAGCCCCGTCGATCTTGCAGTTTCCGCCCCGGCAAGCGTGCGAATGGGGCATCACGGGACCGGAAACTGCAAGATCGGCGAGCGAGGGCGCGGGCAAGGGCGGGGCGGGGTGGGAAACCGCGTCGACAAGGGAGTGGTGCGGATTCACACTGTGCGGGTGGAGAACCGGGACCTGGTGCGGGTGAGCAAGCGCCTGTCGCTGGCGTTGCGGCACCGGCCCGGGGCGTTCGGGCTGCGGCTCGACGGGGCCGGCTGGGTGCCGGTCGACGACCTGCTGGCCGGTCTGCGGATCAGCCGCGCCGAGATGGACGCCGTGGTCGCGGGCAACGACAAGCAACGTTTCGCCGTCGAACACGGGCCGGACGGGGTCGACCGCATCCGGGCCAACCAGGGGCACTCGGTCCCCGTCGACCTCGGCCTGACCCCGGCCGACCCGCCGCCCCGGCTGTTCCACGGCACCGGCCGGGACGCCCTCGCCGCGATCCTGGCCGAAGGGCTGCGCCGGGGCGGCCGGCACCACGTACACCTGTCGCCGGACGTGGCGACCGCCCGGCGGGTCGGCGCGCGCCGGGGCGGCGCGGTGGTGGTGTTGACTGTCGACGCGGCGGCGATGACGCAGGCCGGACACCTGTTCTACTGCTCGGCCAACGGGGTGTGGCTCACCGACACCGTGCCACCGCAATATCTGACCACCACCTGAGCGACGTCAGCAGGCGGTCACCGGATGCGCCACCACGGCGTCGAACAGGTACGCGAGATCGTTCGGGGCGGCCCGGTCGGGTTGGCCGGCGCCGGTACGGTCGGTGGCGCGGGCGCGCAGCGTGTGCCGGCCGGTGGTCGGCGGACGCCAACGGACGGTCCACCGCTGCCAGGCGCCGCCCCGGTCCTCGGCGACCAGGTCGGCGGGGCGCCACCCGTCGCCGGTGTCCACCTCGACCCGCTCGATCGGGCCGTTGCCGGACCAGGAACGGCCGGTCAGCAGCACCTCCGCACCGGCCGGCACCCGGGCGTCCCAGGCCAGTTCGAACGCGCTGCGCACCGGCTGGGTGGTCAGCACCGTGCCGTCGGCCGGGTGGCCGGGGCCGAACATCCGGTAGAACCGGGTGTTCCACGGCGAGAACAGCGCGGTGGTGGCGACCTCGATCGGGCCCACCCACTTGATCGAGGAGATGCCGACCCAGCCGGGCACCACCACCCGCACCGGGAAGCCGTGGTCGGCGGGCAGCGGCTCGCCGTTCATCTCGTACGCCAGCAGCACGTCGTCGAGCGCCTTGGCCACGGGCAGCGGACGGCGTACCCGGCCGAGGTTGACCCCGCCGGTGACGTAGTCCGGGTCGAGCCCTTCGGGCATCACGTCGACCGCGTCGTCGCGCAGCCCGGCCAGCCGCAGCACCGTGCCCAGCGGCACACCCCGCCACCGGGCCACACCCACGCTGCCCAGCCCCCAGTCCACGCCCGGGGTCGGCTCGCCCTGCTGCTCGGCGAAGTAGCGTCGCCCGTTGCCGGCGCACTCCAGCAGCGCGGTGTGCTCCTCGGCGGGCAGCCGGCGCAGCTCCTGCAGGTCGAACTCGACCGGGTTGTCCCGGGTGGGCGCGCCGCGCAGCCCGTCGCCGAACAGGCGTAGTCGCCACGTGGTCGCGTCGAGGTGCGGGGTGACCGTGTGGTTGCGGACGAAGAAGCGGTCGTTCGGCACGACGTGCCCCTGCCCGGCCATCGCCGACCAGTGCATCTCGGCGTTGGTGTCCAGGGGGCGCAGCAGCGCCGGGGGCAGCGGCTTGACGATCGGGGTGCCCGGGTCGACGCCGACCGGCGCGGACGACACGGCGACCGGTTCGCGTTCGGCGGCGGCGGCGGTCACCGCGGCCATCGCCGCGCCGACCTCCAGCAGCCGGTCGCGGTCGACGCCCGGCCCGTGGGCCTGACCGGTGAGCCACTGGCGGCTCCGGCCGGCGTCGTGGGCGGCTTCGGTGGTGGACGGGGACTGACGCACGGGTGACCTCCGGGCTGGGCGACGCTGCCTTTCCTATTCAACCAGTGGGACTTTCCGGAGGGTTTACCCAGGTAACGGTCAGGCGGTGGGTACGCCGAGGCGGTCGAGCAGCCGTCGGCGCAGCGCACCCAGCGCCGGGTCGTCGGGGCTGGGCGCGGGGCCGAGGCGCACCGGGAGCTCCTCGGCGATGATCCCGTCGTCGAGCAGCAGGACCCGGTCGGCGAGCAGCAGCGCCTCCTCCACGTCGTGGGTGACCAGCAGCGCGGCGAAGCCGTGCTGGGCGCGCAGCCGGCGCAGTAGTCCCTGCATCCGCAGCCGGGTCAGCGCGTCGAGCGCGCCGAACGGCTCGTCGAGCAGGAGCAGGTCCGGTTCGCGTACCAGCGCGCGGGCCACCGCCACCCGCTGTGCCTGCCCGCCGGACAGCTCGGCGGGCCAGGCCCGGCCCCGGTCGGCGAGCCCGACCTCGGCCAGCGCGCGCTCGACCCGGCCGGCGACGTCCGGGCCGGACAGGCCCAGCGCGACGTTGCCGGCCACCCGCTTCCACGGCAGCAGCCGGTGTTCCTGGAACACCACGGCCGCGGTGCCGTGCGGCACGTGCGTGCCACCGGCGTCGTCGTCGAGCCCGGCGAGGACCCGCAGCAGCGTGCTCTTGCCGGAGCCGCTGCCGCCCAGCAGCGCGACCGTCTCCCCGGCGGCGATGGTCAGGTCGACCCCGGCCAGCACCACGGTCGGGCCGAAGGCGCGGGTGACCCCGTGCGCGGTGAGCACCGGGCCGGTCAGGTCGCGCGCAGTCCGCGTCGCCACGTCAACGTCCTCCTCTCCACGTATCGCAGGGCGAGGTCGGACAGCAGGCCCAGTAGCGCGTAGATGAGCAGTCCGAGCACGACCACGTCGGTCTGGCTGAACTCGCGCGCCTCCATCATCAGGAAGCCGATGCCGGTCTGTGCGTTCACCTGCTCGCCGACGACCAGGCTGAGCCAGGCCGCGCCGATGGCCAGCCGCAGCCCGAGGAACAGCGCCGGCAGCGCGCCGGGCAGCACCACGTGCCGCAGCCGGGCCGCCGGGCCGAGGGCGCAGGTCCGGGCCGTCTCCACCAGCCGTTCGTCGATGTCGCGGATGCCGGCGTACGTGTTGAAGTAGATCGGGAAGAACGCGCCCAGCGCGACCAGCGTGATCTTCAGCGACTCGCCGATGCCGACCCAGATGATCAGCAGCGGCACCAGGCCCAGGTGCGGCAGCATCCGGGCCATCTGCACCGGCGGGTCGACCAGCTCGTCGCCGAGGCGCAGCAGTCCGGCGGTCGCGCCGAGCACCAGGGCCAGCCCGCCGCCGATGAGCAGGCCGAGCGCCGCCCGGGTCAGCGAGTCGAGCAGGTGGACGCCGAGGGTGCCGTCGCCGGCCAGCCGGGCGCCGGTGGCCAGCACCGTGCTCGGCGCGGGCAGCTTCTCCGGGGCGAGCAGCCCGACCCGCGCGGCGGTCTCCCAGGCCAGCACCAGCACGACCGGGCTGATCAGCCGCAGCCACCGTCGGGGTGTGCGGGCCCGACGCGGTCGGGGTGTCGCCCGGTCCGGTACGACGGGCGCGGTCGCCTCGGCCAGTGCCGGGCCGCTCACCGGAACGCCTCGCTGAACCGGCCGTCGACCCGGCCGGCGATGTCGACCGGCCCGGGGACCAGTTTCAACGTCACGAAGCTGTCCGCGATGGCCTGCAACTCGGCACCGATCTCCGGGGTGACCGGGGCGAGCGGCGTGGCGCTGCGGGCCAGTGCCCGAGTGGTCACGTCGAGCGGGATCTTCAGCTCCGGGGCGAGGGTGGCGGCCCGCTCGGTGGGGTGGGCGATGCCCCAGTCGGTGGTCTGCCGGTAGGTTTCCAGGAAGGCGCGTACGTCGTCGGTGCGGTCGCGCACCGTGTCCGGCGCGGCCAGCACGTACTCGCGGTTGCCGGCCAGTCCGGTGGCGTCGGCGAGTACCCGCACGCCGGGCCGCTCGGCCAGCGCGAAGTACGGATCCCAGATGATCCACGCGTCGACCTGCCCGTTGTCGAACGCGGGCCGGCCCTCGGCCGGCTTCAGGTATTTGACGTTGATGTCGGCGAGCGTCATCTTGTTGGCCTCCAGCAGCTTCACCAGTAGCCAGTGCACGTTGGAGCCCTTGTTCAGCGCGACGGTCCGCCCGCGCAGGTCGGCGAAGCCGCGGTAGGGGCTGTCCGCCTTGACCAGCACCGCCTCGCCCTGGGGGATCGGCTGCGACGTGCCGATCACGGAGAAGGAGATCTTCCCGGCGGCGGCGAACACCGGCGGCGCCTCACCGACCTGCCCGATGTCGATCGATCCGGCCTTGAGTGCCTCGGTGAGCGCCGGGCCGCTCTCGAACAGCGACCAGGTGACGTTCTTCGCGTCGCCGCGCGCCTTGACCAGGCTGAGGCCACCGAATCGCTGGTAGCCGATGCGCAGTGGCCCGTCGCCGGCGGCCTCGCCGCCGCAGCCGGTCAGTGTGGTCGCGGCGAGCAGCGCGAGGGTGGTGAGCAGCGCGGCCGTCCGGCGGCGCGGTCGTGACGGGGTACGCATGGCGGCTCCTCGGGGAGGGGATGTGCCGGGTCGTCGGTGGGCAGCAACCTACCAACCCGATAGGTTTTGTGGGTAGTCTGTCGACGCGGCCGTCCCACCACTCAGGAGGCGGCCCGTCGAACCCGCACCGGAGGCCACCATGTCCCTCACGTTCCACTGGTTCCTGCCGACCTACGGCGACAGCCGCGACATCGTGGGCGGCGGCCACGGCGTACCGGTCGGAACAGCCGGGGGAGCCCGACCGGCCAGTGTGGCCTACCTGGGACAGATCGCCCGCAGCGCCGAACAGCTCGGATTCGCCGGCGCGCTCACCCCCACCGGCGCCTGGTGCGAGGACGCCTGGCTGACCACCGCCATGCTCGCCGAGGTGACCGAGCGGCTGACGTTCCTGGTGGCGTTCCGGCCCGGCCTGCTCTCACCCACCCTCGCCGCGCAGATGGCGTCCACGTTCCAGCGCCTGTCCGGCGGGCGGTTGCTGCTCAACGTGGTCACCGGCGGTGAGTCCACCGAGCAGCGCGCGTACGGCGACTTCCTCGACAAGGACGCCCGGTACGCGCGCACCGACGAGTTCCTGCACGTGGTGCGGGCGCTGTGGCGCGGCGAGACGGTCGACCACGACGGCGCGCACGTGCGGGTCGAGGGGGCCCGACTCGCCCGGGTGCCCGACCCGGTGCCGCCGATCTACTTCGGCGGGTCCTCCGGCGCCGCCGGTCCGGTGGCGGCACGGCACAGCGACGTGTACCTCACCTGGGGCGAGCCGCCCGCGCAGGTGGCCGACAAGCTGGACCGGATCCGTGGGCTGGCCGCCGAGGCCGGCCGGCAGCTGCGCTACGGCATCCGGTTGCACGTGATCAGCCGGGACACCGCCGAGGAGGCGTGGGCGCAGGCCCGCAGGTTGCTCGACGGCATTCCCGAGGCCGACGTGCGGGCCGTGCAGGAAGGGCTGCGGCGAAGCGAGTCCGAGGGGCAGCGGCGGATGCTGGACCTGCACGGTGGCTCCCGGGACCGGCTGGAGATCGCACCCAACCTGTGGGCCGGCTTCGGGCTGGTCCGCGGCGGCGCGGGCACCGCGCTGGTCGGCAGCCACACCGAGGTCGCCGACCGGATCGCCGAATACCACGCGCTCGGGCTCGACGAGTTCATCCTCTCCGGGCACCCGCACCTGGAGGAGGCCTACTGGTTCGGCGAGGGGGTCCTGCCGATCCTGCGCCGCCGTGGCCTGTGGCGGCACCCGGCCGGCGAGCCGGTCGCCGGGGCTCCGGCGAGCGTGCCGTTCTCACCCCAGCCGGTCCCCGCCGGCCGCTGACCGGACGGGGTCGCGCTGCCCGGCCGGTCAGCGTCGGCCGGCGAGGAAGTCGGCGAGCACCCGGGTGTGCGTGGAGAAGGCCAACTCCACCGGGTCGGTGAGCACCAGCCACTCGGTGGCCTCCTCGGTCGGCGCCGACGGCGGCAGGTCGGCGGCCGACCGCTCGGGCAGCACCCCGAAGACCATCATGGTGCCGCCGGCCGGTGCTCCGTGCACCGCGAACAGCCGCGCCTGGTCGGCCTCGGCCACCAGCCCGGTCTCCTCACGCAACTCGCGGACCAGCGCCTCGGACCACTCCTCGCCGTGCTCGACGAAGCCGCCGGGCAGTGCGAGCTGCCCGCGGGCCGGTTCGATGTCGCGGCGGACGACGACCACCCCCACGCCCCGGGGGGTGCGGACCGGCAGCACCGCCACCGCCACCGGCAGCGGGTTGCGCCACACCGTCTCCCCGCAGGCCGTGCAGACCCGGGGCCACCCGGCGTCGGCCGGGTAGGCCGCGCCGCAGAAGGAGCAGTGCGAGTACGCGGTCACGCCGCAGCACGTTACCCGCACCAGCCGGTCGGCGTTCATCCCGCCCAGCCCGGTCGCCGAAGTGCATGGTCCTGTGCTCGGCGTCGGCGCTCACGCGACGAGCCGTCCGCGCCGCGTGCGACGGCCGCGACCCGGGCGGCGGGGTCAGGAGGCCGGTGTGCCGGTGTAGAAGGCGATGACCCGTTCGCCGGCGGCGTGCGCCTCGTCGGCCGGGGTGCCGGCGGCGACGCTGGCGGCCGTCCACCGCTCGCCGGAGTCGGTGATGAACTGGCGGGCCTGCGGCGATGCCAGCCATTCGGCCGCCGCCGACGGCTCCAACCCGACGCCGTCGGCGGCGAAGTGGGAGGCCAGGCCGAGCAGCGCGAGGTCCCAGCCGATGCCGACCGCGCCCGGGCCGTATTCCGCCCAGCGATTGTCGTCGACGTGCGCGACGTGGTCCAACTCGAAGCGGGTGCGGTCGGGGCCGGCCTCGCTCAGCCGCACCTCGATCCAGCTGACCTCGTCGCCCATCTCCCAGGTGGCGGCGAAGCCGTGCGGCGGGTCGCAGCGCTCGACGGTGCCGCCGGCGTTGCCCTCCAACTGGTAGCGGCCGCCGAGGGTCAGGTCCCCGGAGACCGGCAGGAACCAGCGGGGAATCCGTTGCGGGTTGGTGCAGGCGTCGAAGACGTCCGCCACCGGGGCGTCGTAGGTCTGGGCGATGGTGAGCACCCGCGCCTGGCCGGCGGGGAGCGTACGGTCGCCGATGCGGCGCTCGACGCCGCTGATCTGCCCGGTCACGTCGATCATCTGTGGGTCCTCTCGTCGTCGGGGTCGTCCTCGCGCAGCCGCCGTTCACGGCGGCCCCGGGCCAGCTCGGTGCCGAGCGCCGCCAGTGGCGGCGTCCAGAAGCGGCGGAACCCGGCCAGCCACGCGTCGATCTCGCGCAGCGGGCCGGGGTCTACCGCGTAGAGCCGGCGGGTGCCTTCGGCGCGCACGGTGGTGAAGCCGTGGTCGCGCAGCACCCTGAGGTGCTGTGAGACGGCGGGTTGGCTGATGCCGAACTCGCGCCGGACGGTTTCGGTGAGCGCGCCGGCCGGCTGCTCGCCGGTGGCGAGCAGTTCCAGCAGGCGGCGGCGCACCGGGTCGCCGAGGACGTCGAAGGCGTGCACGACCCAGTTATATCAGGACGAGCTTATATAAGCGAGGGATGGTGACGAGTGGGATCGTCGCGTCAGCCGCCGAGACGGGTGGCGACGGCGCGGCGCAGCTCGGGCAGCCGGTCGTGCAGCAGCCCCGGGCACTGGGTGTTGTTGAAGTCCTTGTGCCCGTAGATCTCGGTGGCCGGAATGCCGTACTGCTGGCAGGTGAACGCGCAGAACCAGATGAGGCTGTTCCAGAGCGCCTGCGGCGGCTGCACGTCCAGGTAGATGCCGTCGTTCTCGATGCCGATGGCCTGGCTGTTCTGCCCCACGCAGTGCGCGCCCTGCACCATGCTCTGCCCGTGCAGCAGCCCGTAGAGGCTGCCGTGCCGGCCTTCGGTGAGGTAGCCGCCCCGGCTGTTGGTGAAGTGCTGGCCGGAGTCGAGCCAGCCGTTGGTGTCCATGTGCAGGTTCTGGATGGTGCGGGAGTTCCGGTACGCCTGCGCGAGGCTGTAGTCGGTGGTGTTGGGGAACGCCGTGTGATGCACGATGATCTTGTTGGGGCGGCTCGCCACCACGCTCACCGGCGAGGAGGGCGGGCGGGCGCTCCAGGTCGCGCAGTTGGCGATGGTCGGCTGGTCGACGCGGGTCGCGGCGGCCCGCGCCCCGGGGCCGCGGTCGAGCTGGGTCAGCGCGCCGGCGCCGGCGGCGGCGCCGAGCAGGACCGCGCCGCGCAGCACGGCCCGGCGGGGGACAGGAACAGACATCGGAGCCTCCTCGTCGGTGGCGGGTCAGCAGGGGCCGTTGCAGGCCAGCACCCGGAGTCGGTCCAGGGAGCCGTTCCAGACGTTCTGGTCGCCGGGGAAGACGCCGGAGGAGGACCACTGCCAGAACGAGTACGTGCCCCAGCCGGCCGGCAGCGCGCCGACGGTGCTGGCGTACCGGGCGATCCACAGTGGGTTGTTCGCGGCGAACTGCGACGTGTTGCCGGTGCAGGTGCTCCACCAGTCGGTGGTGGTGTAGATGGTGGCCCACCGGCCGGTGCGGGCGTAGTACTGGTTGACGAACGAGGCGATCCAACCGCGCATGGACGCCTGGCTCAGTCCGTAGCAGGTGGCGCCGTACGGGTTGTACTCGATGTCCAGCGCGCCGGGCAGTGTCCTGCCGTCCCTGGACCAGCCGCCGCCGTGGTCGACGAAGTAGTTGGCCTGGGTGGCGCCGCTCGTGGTGTCCGGGCGGGCGAAGTGGTACGAGCCGCGGATCATCCCGACGTTGTACGACCCGTTGTACTGCTGGGCGAAGTACGGGTTGGTGTAGTAGGTGCCCTCGGTGGCCTTGACGTAGGCGAACCGGGCGCCGTTGGCCCAGGCGCCGGACCAGTTGACGTTGCCCTGGTAGCTGGAAACGTCCATGCCGGGCAGTCCGGCCGGGGCGGCGGTGGCGGGTGCCGCCCCGAACAGTGCCGCGGCGGTGGCGGTGGCGGCGGCGAGCAGTGCGGCTCCGGCCGCGCGCAGCGCCGATCGCATCGAGCGGTGCATCTTTCCTCCCTGGGGGTTGCCGCCAGACCGGCGGCGGGAGTGCGACGAAAGGAACTATCCACATTAGGTCACATAGCGGAGAAAGTTTTCAATACAGGCATCGAAGATTTTCTTTGTATGGAGGTGCTTCGGCCCGGTGTCGAAACCGGCGACCGCCGTTCGTGTAAAGGGTGAGGAGGGCGGCGCCGGGTCGCCCGCCGTGGTGAGGAGAAGCCCGTGAAGCAGTACCTGATCAGCATGTTCCAGCCGACCGACGCCCCCCGACCGGAGCCGGAGTTCCTGGCCGGGGTGATGCGCGAGGTCGAGGCGATCGGCCGGGAGCTGCGCGAGTCGGGGTCCTGGGTCTTCGGCGACGGCCTGCACGACCCGGGGACCGCCACCGTGCTGCGCGCCCGCGGCGACGACGTCCTGGTCACCGACGGGCCGTTCGCCGAGGGCAAGGAGTACCTCGGCGGCGTCACCGTCATCCGGGTGCCCGACCTGGACGCCGCGCTGGACTGGGGCCGCCGCTACGCCCGGGCCACCACCCTGCCGATCGAGGTCCGCCCGTTCCAGGGCGAGGGATGATCGAGGTCGAACGGGTCTTCCGGGCCGAGTACGGCCGTGCGGTGGCCGTCCTGGTCCGTCTCCTCGGCGACATCGACCTCGCCGAGGAGGCGGTCCAGGAGGCGTTCGCGGTCGCGGTGCGGCGCTGGGCGGTCGAGGGAGCGCCGCCCAGCCCGGCCGGCTGGATCATCACCACCGCCCGCAACCGGGCGATCGACCGGCTGCGCCGCGAGTCGACCCGGGCCGCCCGGCACGCCGAGGCCGCCCTGGTGCACGCCGCCGACCCGCCCGCCGAGGAGGGGCCCGTGCCCGACGACCGCCTGCGTCTGATCTTCACCTGCTGCCACCCGGCGCTCGGCGTCGGCGCCCGGGTGGCGTTGACCCTGCGGCTGCTCGGCGGGCTGAGCACCGCCGAGATCGCCCGGGCCTTTCTGGTGCCCGAGCCGACGATGGCGCAACGCCTGGTCCGGGCCAAGGCCAAGATCCGCGATGCCGGCATCCCGTACCGGGTGCCACGCGACGCGGACCTGCCGGACCGGCTCGACGGTGTGCTGGCGGTGGCCTATCTGATCTTCAACGAGGGGCACACGGCGAGCGCGGGACGGCAGCTGGGCCGCGCGGAGTTGGGCGGCGAGGCGATCCGGCTGGGCCGGCTGCTGGTGGCGCTGATGCCGGACGAGCCGGAGGCGTGCGGACTGCTCGCGTTGATGCTGCTCACCGAGGCGCGGCGGGACGCCCGCACCGGCCCGGACGGGGTGCCGGTGTCGCTGGCCGAGCAGGACCGTGGCCGGTGGGACCGGGCGTTGGTCGCCGAGGGGCAGGAGCTGGTCCGCCGGTGCCTGCGTCGCGGCCGGCCCGGCCCGTACCAGATCCAGGCCGCGATCGGCGCGGTGCACGCCGACGCGCCTACCGCCGCCGACACCGACTGGCGGCAGATCCTCGCCCTCTACGACCAGTTGGCGGTGCGCGTGCCGGGCCCGGTGGTCGCGCTGAACCGGGCGGTCGCGCTGGCCGAGGTACGCGGACCGGCGGTGGCACTGGCCGAGGTGGACCGTCTCGGGCTGGCCGGCTACCACGTGTGGCACGCGGTCCGGGCCGACCTGCTGCGCCGCCTCGACCGGCCGGGGGCGGCGCGCGCCGCCTACGACGCGGCGATCGCCGGCACCGGCAACGTCGCGGAGCAGGCATTCCTCGGCCGTGCCCGGGACCGGTTGCCGGGATGACCGAACATGGTGGACCGGTGGGCATTGACGGGGCGGCAGAAAAAACTACACTCCCGGTGTAATTAGTTTTCCCTGCTCCGGCGACCGTCCGAGGTGACGATGAGCCCACCGGCCACCCCCGCCGGCGACACCGGCCTGGCGCTGCACCATGTCGGCGTCCGCTTCGGCGGCCTGGTCGCCCTCGACGACGTGTCGCTGCGGGTCCCACCCGGCCGCGTGGTCGGCGTGATCGGCCCCAACGGCGCCGGCAAGACCACCCTGTTCAACGTGGTCTGCGGGTTCGTCCGGCCGACCGACGGCTCGCTCACCCTCGACGGTCGGCCGTTCCGCCCCCAACCGCACCGGCTCACCGGCCTCGGCATCGCCCGCACCCTGCAGGGCGTCGGCCTGTTCGGCGGGCTGACCGTGCTGGAGAACGTGGTGGCCGGCGCCAGCCACGCCGCCCGGGCCGGGTTCGCCACCGCGCTGTTCGGCCTGCCCTCCGGTGACCGCGACGAACGGCGGCTGCGCGCCCAGGCCCGCGACCTGCTCACCGAGCTGGGCATCGACAGGTACGCCGACGCCGCCCCGACCACCCTGCCCTACGCGGTGAGCAAGCGGGTCGCCCTGGCCCGCGCCCTGATCGCCCGGCCCCGCCTGCTGCTGCTCGACGAGCCGGCCGGCGGGCTCGGCGCCGACGACGTCGACGAACTCGCCGACCTGGTCCGGTCGCTGCCGCAGCGGGGCGACGGCTGCGCCGTGCTGCTCGTCGAGCACCACATGGACCTGGTCATGGCGGTCTGCCACGAGCTGGTGGTGCTCGACTTCGGCAAGGTCATCGCCGCCGGCACCCCGGACCAGGTGCGCGACGACCCCCTGGTGACCGAGGCATACCTCGGCGCCGACGTGCCGACCGCCGGGAGCGCGTCGTGACCGCCGTGCTGGAGGTCGAGGCGCTCAGCTGCGGCTACGGCCCGGTGCCGGTGCTGCGGGAGGTCGCGTTCGCGGTGCCGGCCGGCACCGTCACCGCCGTGCTCGGCGCCAACGGCGCCGGGAAGACGACGCTGCTGCGTACGCTGTCGGGTCTGCTGCGGCCCACCGGCGGCCGGATCCGGTACGCGGGGGAGGACCTGCGCGGTGTCCGGGTGGAACACCTGGTCCGGCGCGGCCTGGCGCACGTGCCGGAGGGGCGCGGCGTGGTGACCGAGCTGACCGTGGCGGAGAACCTGCGCCTGGGCGGGCTGTGGCGGCGCGACCGGGCCGATGCGCGACGCGCCCAGGACGAGGTGTACGAGTTGTTCCCGGCGCTGGCCCGCCGCCGCGACCACGCCGGCCACCAGCTCTCCGGCGGGGAACGGCAGATGCTGGCCATCGGCCGCGCGCTGATCGCCCGGCCCCGGCTGCTGCTGTTGGACGAGCCGTCGCTCGGGTTGGCCCCGAAGGTGACCGCGCAGATCATGGCGCTGCTGCGCCGGCTGCGCGACGAGCGGGGGATGACCGTGCTGCTGGTCGAGCAGAACGTGCGTAGCGCCCTGTCCGTCGCCGACCAGGGCATCGTCATGTCGCTGGGCCGCGTGGTGATCGCCGCGCCGGCCGCCCGGCTGCGCGACGACGACCAGCTCCGACACGTGTACCTCGGATTCTGACGGCGGACGGAGAGGTCGCGGATGCAGCGGTTCTGGTTCCTCACCTTCGACGGGCTCGCCGCCGGGGCGGTCTACGCCGCGTTCGCGCTCGCGCTGGTGCTCATCTGGCGGGCCGCCCGGGTGGTCAACTTCGCCCAGGGCGCGATGGCCGTGGCCACCGCCTACGTCGGCTACGCGGTGGTCGGCGCCACCGGCTCGTACTGGCTGGGACTGGCCGCGGCGGTGCTGTCCGGGCTGGCCCTGGGCGCGCTCGTGGAACGGGTGCTGATGCGCTTCGCCGGCCCCGGCGGGCCACTCAACCAGGTGATTGTGGCGCTCGGCCTCGTGCTGGTGATCCAGGCGGTGCTCGGCATGATCTTCGGCAACGGTTACCGGCCGGCCGAAACACCGTTCGACACCGACGCGCTCACCATCGGCGGGGTGGCGGCGCTGTCCCCGTACGACCTGTGGGTGCTCGGCGCGGCGCTGACCGTGGTTGTCCTGCTGGCGCTGCTGTTCACCCGCACCCCGGTGGGGCTGCGGATGCGGGCCGCCGCGTTCGCCCCGGAGGTGTCCCGGCTGCTCGGCGTCAGCGTCGGCCGGATGCTCACGCTGGGTTGGGCGCTTGCCGCCGGGGTCGGCGCGCTCGCCGGGATGCTCGTCGTCCCCACCGGCCTGGGCCTGCACCCGCACGCCATGGACCTGGTCTTCGTGGTGGCGTTCACCGCCGCCGTCGTCGGCGGTCTGGACAGCCCGGTCGGCGCGGTGGTCGGCGGGCTGCTGGTCGGGCTGATCCTGTCCTACGTCACCGGCTACCTGGGCCCGGACACCACCCCGCTGGCCGTGCTGGTGCTGCTGCTGGCCGTCCTGCTGGTCCGCCCCGGCGGGCTCTTCTCCGCGGCGAGAGCGAGGCACGTGTGACCACCATCCGCACCGAACCGGCCCCGCCGTCCACGCTGCGCCGGCTGCTGCCCGGCGCACCGGCCGGCGGCGGGCCGCGCTCCTCGACGCTGCTGCGGCACCTGGCCGTGGCGGTGGTCGTCGGCACGCTCGTCGTGCTGCTGACCAACCAGCTCCCGCCGTACCAGAACCTCCAGGTGGCCCGGGTGTGCGCGTTCCTCTGCGTCACCGCGGGACACACCGTGCTGGTCGGGCTCAACGGTCAGCTCTCGCTCGGGCACGGGGCGCTGATGGCCACCGGGGCGTACACCGTGGCCCTGACGTTGCAGGGGTTCGACGAGCGGGCGGTACGCGGCTGGTGGACCCTGCCGGTGTCGCTGCTGGCCGCCGTGGCGGTGACCGCGCTTGCCGGACTGGTGGTCGGGCTGGCCGCGGCCCGGCTGCGCGGGCCCTACCTGGCCGGTGTCACCCTGGCGGTGGCGACGCTGGTCCCGGCGGTCACCACGATCTTCACCAGCGTGTTCAACGGCGAGCAGGGGCTGCGCTTCCCGACGCAGCTCCCGCCGGCCGGGCTCGGCGCCTACTTCCAGCCGGAACGCTGGCTGGCCTGGATCGCGTTGGCCGCCGCCCTGCTCACCATGCTGCTGCTGGCCAACCTGGTCCGCAGCCGCTTCGGCCGGTCACTGCGGGCGGTCCGCGACGACGAGGTCGCCGCCCGGCTCGCCGGCATCCCGGTGGCCCGCACCCAGGTGCTCGCGTTCGTGGTCAGCGCCGGCTGCGCCGGCCTCGGCGGCGGGGTGTACGCGGTGCTCACCGCGACCGTCGCGCCGGGCAAGTTCCCGCTGGACCTGTCGCTGTTCCTGCTCATGGCGATCGTGATCGGTGGCCTGGGGAGCCTGGCCGGGGCGGTCTGGGGCGCGTTGCTGCTGGTCGCGCTCCAGGACCTGCCGGGCCTGCTCACCGAGCACCTCAGCCTCTCCGCGGGGCTGGCCCAGCGGCTGGAGGGCAACCTCGCGCTCGCCGTGTTCGGCCTGGTCCTCATCGTCGTCATGCTCGCCGCGCCGGGCGGGGTGCAGGGCGGCGTGCGCGCCGTCGCTGCCCGGGCCCGCGCGCTCGCCCGCCGCCGCTCCGGCGCCGGGCGCCGCTCGCCGGACCGCTGACCTCACCGGTTCCACCCACCGTTCGCACTGTCGCACCGGATTGGAGAACCATGCGCCCCACCACCCGCCGCGTTCTCGCGGCCGTCGCCGGCCTGGCCCTGCTGGCCACGTTGCCGGCCTGCGCCGACGACGAGAAACAGGCCGCCGAGAACGTCCCCGGCGTCACCGACGCCGAGGTCGTCATCGGCACCCACCAACCGCTCACCGGGCCGGCCGCGCCCGGCTACGCGAAGATATCCGCCGCCACCAAGGCGTACTTCGAGCACGTCAACAGCAAGGGCGGGGTGCACGGCCGGAAGATCGTCTACAAGGTCATGGACGACGGCTACAACCCGGCCAACACCGAGAACGTGGTCCGCAAGCTGGTGCTCGACGACAAGGTCTTCGCGCTGCTCGGCGGTCTGGGCACGCCGACGCACACGAACGTGCTGGAGTTCGTCAAGGCGCAGAAGGTGCCGGACCTGTTCGTCGCCTCCGGCAGCCGCAACTGGAACCAGCCGGACAAGTACCCGACCACGTTCGGCTGGCAGCCCGACTACACGGTCGAGGGCAAGATCCTCGCCAGTTACGTCAAGCGGGAGTTCGCCGGCAAGAAGGTCTGCCACTTCGGGCAGAACGACGACTTCGGGCGGG
This sequence comes from Micromonospora sp. DT31, assembly GCF_049841795.1. Lineage (NCBI taxonomy): Bacteria > Bacillati > Actinomycetota > Actinomycetes > Micromonosporales > Micromonosporaceae > Micromonospora > Micromonospora sp. DT31. The sequence goes on from NZ_JBNCKZ010000001.1 coordinate 337,779, forward strand.
ACTCGCTGGTCGGGGTGGAGCAGGTCCTCGGCCCGGTCGCGGCCAAGCAGACCTACACCACCACCAACCAGCAGGTCGGACCGGCCATCGGTGCGCTGCGGGCGGCCGGCTGCCAGGTGGTGATCTCGGCGACCATCCCCGGCTTCACCGCGCTGGCCATGGGCCAGGCCGCCGGGCAGGGCTTCAAGGCGCAGTGGGTGGTGTCCAACGTGGGCGCCGACTACACCACGCTGGCCGCGCAGCTCGGCGACAAGAAGGTCATCCTCGAAGGCATGGTCGCCGACAACTACCTGCCGAACATCAGCGACACCGCCAACCCGTGGATCCAGGAATACACCAAGATCCACCAGCGCTACAACGCGGGCAACCCGATCGACGGCAACGCCATCTACGGCTACTCGATGGCGTACACGTTCGTGCAGGCGATGCTCGCCGCCGGGCCGGACCCGACCCGGGAGAAGCTGGTCGAGGCCGTGCGCAAGGGCGGCTTCCGCGGGCCCGGCCTCGTCCCCTTCCGGTACGCCGACGGAGTGCACGCCGGTTACGGCGGGGTGCGGCTGACCAAGGTGAGCCGCGGCGTGCAGGAGTACTTCGGCCCGGCGTACACCACCGACGACGGCGACGGTGCGGTCACCGAGTTCACCGAGCCGCCGACCGCCCCGCCGGCGGAGGCGGTGCCGACCGCCTGAGATCACCGTGTCGCCGGACGGCCGGGGCCCGGGGGGCCGGCGCCCCGCCCCGGGGGGGCCGGCGGCCCCGGGGGCGGCCGGGGGGGGGGGGCCCCCCCACGGCGGCACCCGCGACATCAGCGGCCGGCGGCGCACCCTGCCCCTGGGTCGCTCCACAGT
>NZ_JBNCKZ010000001.1:338636-475820 GCF_049841795.1 Micromonospora sp. DT31
GCGGCGCCCCCCCGCCCCCCCCCCCCCCCACGCCCGTAGAGTGGCCGCCGGCAGTCGAGCAGCACAGGAGAGCCGTACCCATGATCGTGGAGACCGACCCGCCGGGGCGGGTGGACGGCCGGGCCGCCCGGGCCGAGCGGACCCGGGCCGCGATCGTGGAGGCGCACCTGGCCCTGATCGACGCCGGTGACCTGCGGCCCACCGGGGAACGCATCGCCGAGCGGGCCGGGGTCTCGCTGCGCACGCTGTGGACGAACTTCAAGGACATGGAGACGCTGTTCGCCGCGACCGGGCGGCGGGTCGGTGAGCGGCAGGCCGAGCTGTGGCGGCCCGTGCAGCCGGATCTGCCGCTGACCGGCCGGGTCGCCGCGTTCTGCGAGCAGCGGGCCCGGCTGCTGGAGGTGCTGGCGCCGTCGGCCCGGGCGTCCGCGCTGCGTGAGCCGTTCTCCCCGCAGTTGCGCCGCAACCGGGAGGCGGCCGTCGACCGGGTCCGGGCGGAACTCGAGGCGGTGTTCGGCGCGGAGTTGGCCCACGCCGGTCCGGGGCGGGACCAGTTGCTGGACGCGTTGACCGTCGCCTGCACCTGGTCGGCCTGGTCGATGCTGCGCGACGCGCTGGGCCTGGACCTCGACGCCGCCCGCGCGGTCATGGCCCGTACGGTCGGCGCGCTGCTCGTCGACGCGATCGCCGCCGGCCTGCGCTGAGCCCGGCGCGTGGGGCCGGCGGTCCCGGCCCACGGCGACCGTCCGGTGGTCAGTCCTCGCGCAGGCGGCGCAGGATGCGGGTCAGTTCGGCCCGGTCGTCCGGGTCGAGCGCGCCGAAGAACCGCTCGGCCTCGGTGGCCCGGGCCTGTCGGATGGCCGTGCCGACCCGCTCGCCCTCGGCGGTGGGCGCGACGAGTGTGGCCCGCCGGTCGGCCGGGTCGGGCCGGCGGGCGACCAGGCCGCGGTCCTGCAACCCGTCGATGAACTCGGTGGCCGAGCGGGGGGCGATGCGCAGGTGCTCGGCGAGCGTGCCGGGCCGCAGTGCGCCGTGACGCAGCAGCACGCCGAGGGCGCGCGCCTGGCCCGGGCTGATCTCCCACGGCTCCAGCGCCCGTTTGGTCTGGTGGCGCAGCCGCCGGGTCACCGCCCAGAACGTCTCGGCCAGGGTCTGCGCGTCGCTGCCGGTCACCCGGAATACGATAGCAGCCATTCTTGTTGTTCCCTCATGTTGAGGTAACCTCAGCAATATCCCCGACCTGAGGAGAACGCTTTGGATCGCATCCCCGACGGCCGCGGCCGGACCGTGTCACCCGAGGAGAAGGCCCAGGCCGGCCAGGTGTCCCTGCGCCGCATCGGCGGCCTGTTCACCGCCCACCGCCGCCCCCTCGCCACCGTGGTCGCGATCATCGTGGCGTCCTCGATCATCGCGATGGCCTCGCCGTTCCTGCTGCGCGCCGTGATCGACCGGGCCCTGCCCGAACGTGACCTGACGCTGCTGGCCTGGCTGGTCGCCGGCATGATCGCGGTCGCCGCGGTGACCGCGGTGCTCGGCGTGGCGCAGACCTGGATCTCCACCCGGGTCGGCCAGCAGGTCATGCACCGGCTGCGCACCGACGTCTTCGCCCACCTCCAGCGCCAGTCGCTCGGCTTCTTCGTGCGCACCCGCACCGGCGAGGTGCAGTCGCGCATCACCAACGACATCGGCGGCATGCAGAACGTGGTGACCTCCACCGCCACCTCGATCGCCGCCAACCTCACCACGGTGGTCGCCACCACCATCGCCATGCTGGCGCTGAGCTGGCGGCTCACCCTCGTCTCGGCGGTCGTGCTGCCGCCCGCGCTCTGGCTCACCCGCCGCGTCGCCCGGCTGCGCCGGGAGATCACCGCCCGCCGCCAGCGGGAACTGGCCGACCTGACGGTGACCATCGAGGAAGGGCTGTCGGTCAGCGGCATCCGGCTGGCCAAGACGCTCGGCACCGGCGCGTCGCTCGTCGACCGGTTCACCGCCTCCTCGGCCCGCCTGGTCGACCTGGAGCTGCGCTCGGAACTGGCGGGCCGCTGGCGGATGGCCGCCATGAGCATCCTGTTCGCCGCGATCCCCGCCGTGATCTACCTCGGCGCCGGGCTGCCCGGCACCGCCGGCACCCTCACCATCGGTACGCTCGTCGCGTTCACCGCGTTGCAGGGCAACCTGTTCCGGCCGCTGATGGGCCTGCTCAACGTCGGTGTCACGCTCACCGCGTCGCTGGCCCTGTTCGCCCGGATCTTCGAATACCTCGACCTGCCCGTGGACGTCGCCGAGCCGACCCGTCCGGTCCCGCTGGACCCGGCCACGGTCCGCGGCCACCTGCGCGTCGAGGACGTCACGTTCAGCTATCCGGGCAGCGACACCGCGGCCCTGGCCGGCGTCAGCCTGGACGTGCCGGCCGGCACCAGCCTGGCGCTGGTGGGGGAGACCGGCTCCGGCAAGAGCACACTCGCCGCGCTGCTCAGCCGCCTGCACGACCCGGACGCCGGCCGGATCACCATCGACGGCGTCGACCTGCGCGAGCTGCGCCTGGCCGACCTGGCCGCCGTGGTCGGTGTGGTCAGCCAGGAGACGTACCTGCTGCACGGCACCGTGCGCGACAACCTGCGGTACGCCAGACCCGACGCCACCGACGCGCAGATCGAGGCCGCCGCCCGCGCCGCCCGCATCCACGACCTCGTCGCCGCGCTGCCCGACGGGTACGACACCATGGTCGGCTCGCGTGGGCACCGCTTCTCCGGCGGCGAGCAGCAACGCCTGGCGATCGCCCGGACGCTGCTGCGCGACCCGCGCATCCTGGTGCTCGACGAGGCGACAAGCGCGCTGGACACCGAGACCGAGCGCGCGGTCCAGGCGGCGCTCGACGAACTGGCCCGGAACCGGACCGTGGTCACCATCGCGCACCGGCTCTCCACGGTCCGCGACGCCGACCGGATCGCCGTGCTCGACCACGGCCGCATCGTGGAGTCCGGCACCCACGACGCGCTGCTGGACCGGCGCGGCCGGTACGCCGCCCTGGTCGGTTGAGCGTCCCGCCGGCCGGCCACCGCTGCCGGCGGCGGTCCGGCGCAGCCGCCGGCGGCGGCCGTGGCCGTCGTCGTGGTCAGCGGCCGGGGACGCGGGCGGCCAGGTCCAGGGCGGCCCGGATCGGGTCGTCCGACCAGCGGCTGGCGAACACGTCGTGCAGTCGCCACCCCGCCCGGGTCAGCGAGCGCTGCCGCTCCAGGTGCGCCGCCACCCCGTCCGGGTGCACCGCGCAGATCACCCCGACCGCGTCCGCGTCGGCGCCGACGCAGAGGTCGACCCGCCAGCGGCCCACCGGATAGCCGGGCCGCACCGGCAGCCCGAGCCGCCGCAGCTCCTGGGCCAGCTCGGCGGCCCAGCCGGTCGCCGGTTCCGCCTCGGGCGCCACGGGCGCTCGGTCCGCGTAGGCCAGGTAGTCCCCCACCAGACCCTCGGGCGAGCCCAGCGACGTGACCACGGCCAGCCGGGCGCGGGCCCGGGTGACCAGCACGTTGAACAGGTTCGGCTCGGCCACGAACCGGTGCCGCGACGGCGGGTCGCCGTCCACCAGCCCCAGCGAGGCGATCACCACGTCGGCCTCGCTGCCCTGGAACGCGTGCACGGTGCCCGAGCGCAGGCCGAGGCGCTCGATCGCCTCGACGTCGTACGCGGCCAGCAGCGCCGCCTCCAACGCGTCGGCCTGCGCCCGGAACGGGCTGACCACCGCGATGCCGCCCGCCGGGGGCGCCTCGGCGAGCCGGCCCACCAGGTCGAGGACGGCGGCGACCTCGGCCTGGTTGACGCCGTCGACCACTGTCGCCCCGGTCACGGTCAGCACGTCGATGACGTCGGCACGTTCGTTGCGCGGATGCCGCGTGACCAGTTCCAGCCGGTCGCCGTAGAACCGGCCCGCGGAGAACTGGATCAGGTGCGGCACGGATCGGTGGTGCTCGCCCAGCCAGGTGACCGGGGCGGCGCCGACGGCCACGTCGAAGGCGCTGGACCGGCGCACGTCGAGCCGGTCGCCGAACCGGTCCAGACCGTGCCGGTGCAGGGTGGCGGTCACGTCCACGTCGGCCACGAACGACACGAACCGCAGTTGCCGGGGGTCGCCGGCGACCAGCGCGTGCCGCGCCCGGGCCAGCGCGGGGGCGGCACGCAACTGGTCGATGTGCGCCGCCTCGTCCAGCACCACCAGGTCGAACATCCCGGGCGTCGGCGGTAGCAGGTCCTCGATGTCGCTGACCGTGCCCACCCACAGCGGCAGCGCCCGTACCAGCGCCCGGGCGTCCAGCCCGGCAAGCAGTTCCCGGCGGCGGTTGCGTCCGGCGCGCAGCGCGGCGGCGAGCCCGCTGGTGGCCCGCCGCGCCTCGCCGGCCCACCGTTGCGCGCCGGTCGCCCGGTGTCGCATCGCGGTGCCGACCGCGTCGGCCAGCGCGGCGTCCGCCTCGTCGAGGCTCCGCCACGCCGCCGCCAGGTCGGTGCCGCCGGTGGCGGCCAGCCGGGCCGCCGCCCGTACCGCGCCCGCCGCCTCCAGCGCGGTCCGCAGCCGGTCCGGCGACGGGTCGCCGCCGACGAGCCGGCGCAGCTGCCGCTTCGCGTGGGACCGCCGCCAGCGCCGCCACCAGCCGTCACCGGTCGCGCTCGCCCGGTCCAGGGTGGACCGGACGGCTTCCAGGTCGGTGTCCGGGTCGAACAGGGCAGGGGCGTCCTGGGTCAGGGCCGGCAGCAGCGGCTGCCACCCGGGTAGCGTGGCGGCGCGACGTTCCTCGTCGAGGGCGGCGACGATCGCGGCCCGCACGGCCGCCACCCGGGCCCGGGCGGACGCCACGGCGGCCTCGTCGGCCAGCAGGGTGGCGTCGTCCGTCCCGGCCGCCGCGCCGCCGGCCAGATCGATGGCGATCGCCTCGCGGCGCTCCGCGTCGCCGAACAGCACGGGTGTCGGGCCGGGGTGCCGGCGCAGCAGCTCGCCGAGCACGTCCGCGGCGTGGACCGACTTGGTGGCCACCAGCACCGACCCGCCCCGGTCCACGGTGTCCAGCGCGGCGGCGACCAGGGCGTGGCTCTTGCCGTTGCCGGGCGCGCCGGAGACGACCACGACCGGTTCGGTCCGGGTCCGCCGGACCACGTCGCGCTGCGCGGCGTTCAGCGGCAGTGGCGACAGCACCTCGGCGTCGTCGGTCGGACCGTCGCCGGTGTCGCCGCGCCGGTCGGTGTCGTCGCCCTGGTCGGTATAGAGCCGGCTCAGCGCCGTGTCCGCCAGCCCGGGGCGGACCGCCCAGTCGAGCAGCGTGTCGCGCAGTCGGCCGGTCAGCACGTCGCGGGTGGTGAACAGCGCCGCGGCGGCGATTCCGGTGAGCGTGTCCTCGTCGATGACCCGGGGCGGCCGCGCCCGCACCGTGGTCAGCTTCAGGCCGGCGGCCTCGGCGGCGGCGGTGATCCAGGCCTTCGTGCCGGCCGCGCCGAGCCAGCCGGGCGCGGCCAGCCCGGGGGCGGCCTCCAGCCGGCCGGCGAGGTCCCGGTCCTCGACCAACGAGGTCAGTTCCAGGTCCCCGGCCGGCACGATCCGGTAGCTGCGGGAGGTGCGGTCCAGGCGTACCGGCTGGGCCAGCAACGGCACGCGGACCCGCCGGCGGCTGCCGTCGACGTCGACCCCGCCGACGACGAAGGCCAGGCCCCGGCGCAGGATCCGCTGGTCGCGGTGCAGCGCGTCGAGGGCGGCCAGCCGGTCCAGCCTGGCGTCGCGCGGCGCGCGGTCGGGCTCCGGCAGCCAGATCAGCGGCCGCGCGGTGCCGGACACGTCGAAGGTCCGCTCGGCTCCGGCCGGAGCCAGTTCGGCGAGCGCGGTCAGGATCTTCGCCACGTCCATCGCCGGCCGATTATGCCGTACGCGCACCGGGGGTGGGCCTGTCGCCCGGTCGGGCAACCTACGGAACCGTAGGAAAGTTTTGCCCAAGCATTCATGCTTGTAGCTATTTACCGAAGGGGCTGTTGCTCCTAGCATCGATCTGCATCGTTGTTAATGAACGGGAGGGTCCATGTCCATGACGTTCACCGCCGCCCGATTGCGTGTCTCGGCCGTGCTCACCGTCGCCGTCGTCGCCGGGGCGCTGCTGGGAGTGCAGCCCGCGCAGGCGGCCCGGCCCGGCTTCCGGATGCCGTTCCTGTGCGGCCAGACCTGGCAGGGCAACAACTGGAACGGGCACAGCCCCGCCCACGCGATCGACTGGAACCACTACAGTGCCAGCGGCGGCGCCGACGACCTCGGTCGCCGGACGGTCGCCAGCGCCGCGGGCACCGTGCTGGAGTCGTACTACTCGACCACCTCCGGCTACGGGAACACCATCGTCATCGGGCACGGCGACGGCTGGCGCACCCGGTACGCCCACCTCAAGTCGCGCGCTGTCGCCAAGGGCGCCAAGGTGAAGCGCGGCACCGTCATCGGCCGGGTGGGGGCCACCTCGGCGAAGTACAACCTCAGCCCGCACCTGCACTACGAGCAGATCCACAACGGCAGGGTCGTGGTCGCGGTCGTCCAGGGCGTCACCTGGTCCGACGGCCGCAAGGCCAACCAGAAGAGCACCAACAACTGCTGAACCGCGACGTCCCCGGGTCGCCGCCCGCGTCCGGGCCCGGCGCCGCGGCTGCGGCGACGGGCCCGGACCGGCATCGGATCAGAGGAACGCGCCGACGCGGGGTGTCGCGCCGTCCCAGCGGAAGATCGCGGCGTAGAGCGCACGGCGGGGTTCGGGTTTGGCCGGCAGCTTGCCGTCGGCCTCCTGCCGGCACGGGGCGTCGCCGTCGCAGACCCACCCGTGCAGGAAGATCCGTTGTTCGTCCTCGACCAGGGCCGGGACCAGGTCCGCGCCTCCTGGGCCGCAGATTCCGGTACCGGCGGTGGTGAGCAACGGGCGCTCCGCCTTGCCGTGGAAGTCCCACCGGTTGGTGGAGGTGAGATAGACGGTGGCGTAGCTGCAGTTGTTGTAGCCGTACCGGGAGGCGAACAGCACGAACGTGTCGCCGCGCTGCCGCAGCACCGGGTTCTCGATGATGCCGTCGCTGCGGGTCAGCTCCCCGCTGGCGTTGCCGATCCAGCGGGTGCCGCTGTCGTTGACCCGGAGCATCCGGATCGACGACGGCTTGTCCTGCGTCTTGTAGAGCACGAAGCGGCGGCCCTCGGCGTCCACGAACGGTGACGGATCGATGACGCCGGCGGCGGCGACCGGCCGCCCCGGCACCGCGTCGTCGGCGTTGTGCGCGCCTCCAGGGCAGATCAGGGGCGCGGCACCCACCGGCGTGTACGGGCCGCCGACATTGGGGGAGGTGGCGGCACCGATGCACCGCTGCTTGTTCATGCCCTTGGCGGGCAACGAGTAGTAGAGCACCCATCCGGCGGAGGTCTGCACCGCGTCGGGCGCCCACACGTTGTCGTTCTCGGCCCAGTCCGGCTTCGAGCCGAGGGCGTTGCCGACTGAGGTCCACGGCCCCGAGGCCGTGTCACCCCGGTAGACCGGAGCCATGTCACCGGTGGTGAAGACGAAGAAGTCGTCGTTGTGCCGCACCACTCCGGGGTCGGCGAGTTTTTTGTCGGACGGCGCGTACACCGGTCGTGGGGCGGCTGCTGCGGCGGGTGCGGGGGCGGACCCGACGACGGCGAGCGCCGCCACGGCGGCGGCCAGCACGGGCCGCCAGATCGTTCGTGGACGCATGGGATCTCCTTGGCGTGACGGGCGAGGGGATGGCGAATCGAAAGGGCAGCGACGAGCGTGCCCGCGTGCCCCGCACCTGTCAAGATTCTTCATTCAGTATCGACGATACGAAAATTTTCTCGAATTGCTGTAGAAAACCTTCCGTGGGCTCCGCCGTCCGGGTAATATCCTTCACCGCCGTGTTGCAGCCATGTCGACTGCCGGCATCGTGGAGGGAGTGCCCATGCAACGTGGAAGACGCTGGTCAGCGCGGGGCGCAGGCGCCGTCGTCGGCGCGGCCGTGCTGCTGGTGAGCCTGCTGCCCGGGGCTCCGGCCGCCGCGGCGAACTCGACCTTCCGGGCGGCGACGCTCAACATCCTCAACGCACTCAGCCAGGCGCAATTCGCCGAGGACCTGGATTTGATCACCTCTCGGGCGGACCTGGTCGGTCTCAACGAGGTCGGCAACCGCAAGGCGTACCTGCAGGAGTGGGCCGCCGCCAACGGCTGGTGGCTGTACGCGCCCGCACCGGTCCAGGCGGCGAACGAGGCACTGCTGGCCAGGAAGAGCATGTTCGACGTGCTCGACAAGGGATCGAACTTCGTGTGCGACACGAACGGGCCGGGTGACGTGCCGCCCGCCCGATACAACAACTGGGTCAGGTATCGGCACAAGGGGACCGGGCGCAGCGTCTACCACATCAACGCGCACGCCAACGCCGGCATCGAGAGCAACGGGAGGCCCGAGAACCTGCCCCGCACCGACTGCGCCGAGAAGCAGTTCCAGGCACTGAAGAACCTGGCGGTCAACAAGAAGGACACCGGACAGGTCATCGTCAGCGGTGACCTGAACGTCGACTTCAGCGCCGACCGGGCGTACGGGTACGCGAAGTTCCCGTGGCAGGTCTTCGAGTCCAACGAGCTGCCCAATCTGCGTTCCTGCTACAACCTCTACGGCGAGAAGGGCAACGGCACGCACGGCAACCGGCACATCGACTACATCTACTTCTGGAAGCGCGTCGAGGAATTCCGCGTGATGCGGATGACCGACTATGCCATCGTCGGCGGAACCAACTCCGACCACAACGGCGTGGTGGCCGATTTCGTCCTCGCCCCGTAGTCACCGGGAACCGCTTCCGCGGCGCCCGTCGCCGGGCCGCCCTCTCAGTTCGGGGGCGGCTCCGGCTCGCCGGGGTCGCGCGGGCGTGGCCGCTGTCCCGGGGTTGGCCGGTCGCGCCGATGTCGTTCCTCGGCGTACTCGGCTCGGCGGCGGGCCAGGTCGCGCTCGCACTCCAGCGCGATGCGCTGCTCCCAGTACGGCTGGAGCAGCTTGCGCACCCGCTCGTCCAGACGCACCGTCACGTCCGGCTCGCAGGTGAACGTGACCTCGCCCCGCGCGTACACCCAGGGGGGTGGGTCCTCCTCGGTGAGCGCCGCGGTCAGCGCGGTGTGCAGTTCGTGCGGGCGGTGTGGCGGCACCTCGGTCGCGCAGCGCGCCGCCAGCCGGCGCAGTCGCTGGATCGCCTGCGGCTGGAAGTAGTCGACGTACCAGCCGAACAACTCCGGCCGGGCCGTGTCCGAGGACCAGGTGAACGTGGTTCGCAGCGTGAACCCGTACACCTGGCCCTGGGCGGACACCTCCAGCGGCTCCGGGAAGCGGCGGTCGACGGTGGTCATCGCCAGCGCGGGCTCCTCGGTCCACCACCACTGCCGCAGGGTGGGCTGCGCCCCCTCCCAGAACCGTCGGGCCCGCCGGTGGGCGGCGGCACCGAGCGTGCGCGACCACTGCGCCCAGTGCCACCGCCGGCCGACCGGCGCGCCCGGCTTCGGTCGGCGGTCGGCCGGGCCCGGTTCCTGCGGCTCCGTGGTCATCGCACCCCTTTGCACGGCTCCCCGCCCCGACGTCGGCGCGACGGCGGGGCGGACGGGCGAGGGGTGGCGGAGCACCGCGGGCGGCGATCCGTGATCCACGCTAACAATCCCGGCCGGCCCAGGCCCGCTGCCGCGCGCGGCGGGCCCGGGGGAGGCGTTCACGTGGGCGGCTGACCGATCGGATGACCACGCCGGTAGTCCTATTCGCGGGACTCCGTGGCGAACCCGGTCCCGTCTACGGGACCGACCATCCAAAGTCGATCGTCACGTCTTGATCCCGCTCCGTCGCCCTTCGTAGCGTGATGGTCCCTGATCCGCCACCGACCGGACGAGGTACGTCCATCTGGGGTGCGCATGCTGATCGCTGGAACCGTACCGGTCCCGACCGTCATGGCGGAGTTGCGCGCCGAGCGCTCCGTGTTCCACTCCGAGGCGGACCTCCAGCACGCCTTCGCCTGGACCGCACACCGGCTCGACCCGAGCGTCCAGGTCCGCCTCCAGGTCCCGCACGACCAGCACGGCCACCTGGACCTGCTCTGCCGCGGCCCGGGCGGGCGGACCGCGATCGAGCTGACCTACCTCACCGCCCGGTGGGGCGGCGTCGACCCGCACACAGGTGAGCGGTACGACCTGCGCGACCACGCCGCCGCCGACCTCGCCCGGCACCGGTTCGTCACCGACCTGGAACGGCTGGAGCGCTTCTGCCGGGGCCGGCCGCCGCCGACGACCGCCGTCGCGCTCCTGCTCACCAACGACCCCGCCCTGTGGCAGGCGCCGGCCACGGACCGGCCGACCCGGGACCGCGAGTTCCGACTGCACGAGGGGCGAAGCCTGCGCGGCGTCCTCCGCTGGGGCAGCGACGAACGGTACTTCCCGCCGGATCAGCGCCACCTGGCCGGCGACTACCCACTGCGCTGGCAGGACTTCACCCGCCTTCCGGGACCCCACGGCCGGTTCCGCTGGCTCGCGGTGCCGGTCCACACCGCCGACGCACCGACGCCCGCCGAGCCGGGCGCGGGAAGGGACTGAGTACATGACCGTGGACGCCTGCCATGCCGCCGGCCGGGCCGTCGGGTTCCTGCGATCCGTCGCCGAACGACAGTACGACCGGACGTGGACCCCCGACTTCCTCAGCGAGAACCCCGACGCGCAGGGCTTCACTGTCTTCCACCGCGGCGCCCTGGTGCTTGTCTACGCCGCCGCGCCCGAGCGCGACCCCAACCGGTGGGTCTTCCGCATGGCGTGCGCGCCCGGCGCCGACGTGCCTGACGTGCACGGCGCGATGACCTGGGCGAACATCCGCAACCGGCTGACCGACACGGGACGCTACTACTGCGTGGTCAAGCCCGACCAGAGCGCCGGCCACGTGGTCTTCGCCCTCGACGTCTGGAGCCAGCTGCTCGACGACGTGTCCACGCCGCAGGCCCAGCCCGCGCGGGACCTGCTGCAGTCCTCGCTGGCGGTGTGCGTCCACAACGCATTGGCCGACTTCCGGGACCTGGTCGCCTACTTGCCGGCGCGGCCCCTCGCGCCGACCGAGATCGACGCCTGGACGCTGTATTCCACCACCCGGCAGTGACGGCGCCGACGCACGACAGGCGACCCGCGGGAGATCGCCGGGTGGCGGGCGCGCCGCTACCAGTGCCCGTCGTTCGGTGGGCGGCACTCCCGGGCGTGCATGGCCTGCCAGTCCCGCAGGGCGCGCTTGAGCCTGTCGTTCTCCTGCGCGAGCAGGCGTACGTGCCGGTGCAGCTCGGTCAGCTCGTCGGCGACCCGGGCCTGGAACTCGCGCACCTGGTCGGGGTCGACGCCCCGCCTGCGGGGGTCGAAGGCGTGGGTGCGCACCTCGTGCGGGGTCGGCCGGGCCGGTAGGCCGGTCAGGTAGGGCCGGCCGGATCGATACTGCGTCACTTCGGTCCTTTCCGGGGTGGGCGGAGACGCGGCGGGTCGGTGCGGTGGGGCTGGAAGGGCGGGCCGTCCGCACGCCGGCCGGGGGCGACCCGCCCGCCCCGCCCCCGCAGCCCGGATCGGCGGTACGGAGCCGGAGCAGTCCGGAGGGTCGGGGCGGGTACGCGCACCCGCCCCGACCGGGGGATGAGCCGAACTCGTTGCCACGCGAGGACCGGCTCGGAATCAACTTATCTAGACATGTCAGATGAGTCAACGCTGCTTGTTAGGCGCGTCGCGGTGTGATCGAATCGGATCGCCACGCGAGGAGTGCCATGCGAGAAGTGCCGGACTACTGGCGCATCGCCGACGATGTGATCGCCGACGTCAGCGGCAAGAAGCTGAAGCCGGGGGACAAGCTGCCCTCAATCGCTGAGCTGCGCGCTCGCTACCGCGTGAGCCATGGGACCGTGCAGATGGCGTATGCGCGTCTCGAAGCGTTGCGGGTGATCCGCCGGCAGCAGGGCAAGGGTGTCTTCGTCACGGACCCGAAGACCTGGATGCGAGAGCCGTAACCGGCGTCAGTCCAGCAGCGCCTTCATCCAGCGGTCGGTGTGGCGCTCGGTGTACTCGGCGTCGTCGCGCCACGCGTCACCGTGCCCGGTCCGCCAGTGGGTCGCCCAGGGCTCGACGCCGAGCGCGGCCTGGTCCCGCAGGAAGTCGTGCATCGCCCGGGTCCGCACGGTCAGCAGCGGCACCAGGTCGCGGCGCTGCCGCTCGTCCAGCCCGTAGGCGTCCACCAGGGTGCGCAGACGTTGCCCCGCGTCGGCGCGCTGCCAGTCCGGACGCGCCGACATCGGGACGAAGCCGTGCACCGCGTAGGCGAGGTCCCACAGGCGTGATCCCGGCCCGGCGTTGTCCCAGTCGATGACGACCCAGCGGTCACCGATCACGAGGTCCCACGGTGCGAGGTCGTGGACGATCATCTCGTCCCGGTCCGCCGGGATCACGACGTTCCACCGCGCGTCGGGCGGTGGCGTGAACGTCGCGAGCGCGTCGTGCAGCTCGCGCGTCAGCCGATCCACCCTGGTGAGCCGGTCCAGCGGTTCGAGCAGGTCGAAGCGGAGCGGCTAGGGCACCTCTCCCGCCGCGTAGGTGAGGATCTCCCGACCCTTCTCGTCGACACCGAGCGGCCGGGGCGCGCCCCGGAACCCGACCGACCAGAGGTGGTCGAGAAGCGCGTGCACCGCCGGGGTCCAGGGGCCGGCCTGCCGGCGTACGGTGTCCCCGACCCGCACCACACCCGCCGTCACGTTTCCGCCGGTGAGCGGGATCTCCTCGGCACTCATCCGCCAAAACTGCCACATCGGCGGTCGCCCGCATGCACCCACCCGCCGCCGCGCGACTCGCCATACTGTCGGCGATGACCGCGAACGTGCGTACCGAAGACGGCTGCCGCCTGTGGGCCGAGCAGACCGGCGTCGGCCCGCCGCTCGTGTTCTGCCACGGCGGCCCGGGCGTCTGGGGCTACCTCGGCCCGCTCGCCCGACTGCTCGACGGCGACGCCCGCGCCATCCGCTGGGACCAGCGCGGCTGTGGGCGCTCCGAGCGGCGTGGGCCGTACTCGGTCGACCGTTTCGTCGCCGACCTCGACGCGGTACGCGAACACCTGGCCGGGCCGCGAACGGCAGTGTTGGGCCACTCGTGGGGCGCGCACCTGGCGCTGCGGTACGCGATCGAACACCCCGAGCGGGTCAGCCATCTGATCTACGTCTCCGGCACCGGCATCGACCCCGAACGCGGCTGGCATCCGCACTACGAACGGAACCTCAGGCGGCGACTCGGGCCGCATCTGCACCGGTGGGAGGCGCTCGGCGCGCGTGACCGCACACCCGCCGAGGAACGCGAACGGGCGGTCCTGCAGTGGTCGGCCGACTTCGCCGACCCCGACGCCGCCATGACGCACGCCGAGGACCTGGCCACGCCGTGGCTGGGCATCAACCACGACTGCAACCGGGCCGTCAACGCCGAGGTCAAGCACGAACTCCGTACGTCCGAGATCGCGGCGCGGTGCCGCACGCTGGACCTGCCCGTGCTGATCATCGACGGCCCCGAGGACATCCGTCCCCGCTGGAGCGTGGACTCGCTGCACCGGGGGTTGACCAACTGCCGGCGGGTGAGCCTGGCCGGGGCCGGTCACCTGCCGTGGGTGGAGAAGCCGGACGACTTTCGGACGGCGGTCACCACCTTCCTCGCCTCCCCAACGTGAGGCAAAGAGGATGGCTGACTTCGGGAACTGCCGGCCGGCCAGGCGATGTCTGTGGGTACCTCCACTACGGACGGTAGTGATACTGACGGGAATCTGACTTCAGGCTCAGTTCTGCGCGTGAAGATCCGCTAAGGTTACTCATAGCACCCGCACAGCTGCTTTGCGTATTTGCCCGCGGATCGTCTGGAGGTGTGATGGCGCCGACCAGGCGTTCGGCCGTCCTTATCGGAGTGAACACCTGCGGGGCCGACGTGCAGTTGCCTGCCCTGCGCTACGCCGAGAACGATGCGCGGGAGATGCAGGCCGTGCTGTTGGATCCAAACATCGGCACCTTCGACAACGTCGACCTCTTCGTAGGTCCTGATGCCAGGTGGCACGACATCAAAACCCGGCTCCGGGAGATTGCTGTCGAGTCGCGTCCGTCCGACCTTCTACTTGTCTACTTCGCCGGTCACGCGCTGGTGCCCGAGTGGAACAGTCAACTCGACGCCTACCTGGTCACTGCGGATCTAAGCCCGGATATGCTGCGCAAGCAGCCCGATAACGGGTTGCGGATGGCGTTCCTGAAACGCGACGTGTTCGAGATGTTCGCCGGTACCTCCTTCCTCATCCTCGACTGCTGCCATGCGGGCATTTATCGAGATGCCGCCCTGCGGCACGCCGAGGTGATGCAGACCTACCGCACTCAGGTTGATCGACACAGCGCGCTTCTGGCTTGCCCCAATGGCTCGGCCGCGCGGGAGAGCGACGAGCATCGACATGGTTTGCTGACCCATCACCTGCTGCGCGGGCTGCGTGGTCAGGCTGGTGACAACGGGCGGGTCTCGTTCGGTCAACTGGCCGAGTATGTCGCACTTCAGGGTCTTGAACCACCACCGGTACCGCTCGTCCAGACCTATGCACCCACCACGGTCCTCACACACCCGCCGGTCTCACGCCACGAGCGTGAAACGCTGACCTCCTCTGCCAGTCCTGGCACGATCCAGCCGTGCAAGAGCCCTCTCGACGACCGCGCCAGTTCGATCCTGCAGATGCTCAGCCGGGTGTTTCCGGCCAGTTCTCAGCCATCCCCGGCACGTCAGCCGGACCAAACCGGGCGGGTAGAACTCATCCGGCACGCCCTCGATGCCGAGTCCGCGGCAGTCATCGAGTTCTCGGGCCAAGGGATCGGCGTGGTCAACTCGACAGGCCGGTTCGACAAGGACAAGCTGTGGCCGCTGCTTGAGCGCAGTGCCCCCGACACCATGCAATTCCGCACTTCGATCCCGGGGCACATCGTCTCGGATGACGCCGACCGGCGGCTGCTCTGCGTACCCGTGTCGTTCGACAACGACCGGACGCTCGCGCTGATCGTGGCGGACCCCGCAGTGGCCCTGCTCGACATGGGCGAGCCGTTGGCCATCATCTTACGGACAATCTGGGAGTCGGATCCGCTGGACAACCCGACTGAAGCTGAGATGCGGGTGATGACCGCTCTGCGTAGTAACTTTGGACGTTTGCCGCTCACCCTCTACCAGTATGCCTTCAGCCTCTATCAGAAGCTGATCGGCTCGATGACCATGGTCTTCCAGCCTGTGGTGGAACTCGACCAGCGTCCGGCCGGAGTGAGTATCCAGAGCTATGAGGCATTGGCTCGCCGCACCGAGAAGGAGAAGCGTGCTCCCCTTATGGCGCTGCAGATGGCGCATGCTTGGGGCGACCGGTTCATCATCGAACGCGATACTCAACTCCTCGAGAAGGCGATCACCTCTTATGCTAACGCTGATGCCGACGCGCCCTGGCAAGGTACAAAGCCGCTTTCGGTAAACGTGGCGGTACGCTCCCTGCTCAGCGACTCCTATCTGGGCCATGTGAGTAGGGCGCTTGCTGAGGCCGGCCTCAATCCGCGAACCCTGACGCTGGAGATATCCGAACAGGACCCGATCCAACCGGGCCCGGGCGAACAGTGGCCGCAGGAACCGCTCGCCTACTTTCATGGGCGGCTTACGGCCCTCGCTCGCGAGCTGCGGATCCAATTCGCGGTCGACGACTTCGGCGTTGGCTATGCATCGCTGGCGCGCATGGCTGAGTTGCCGTTGACCCAGATCAAGGTTGATCGGGCTGTCCTGCACCATCCCCTGGCCTTGGAGGAACTCGCGCTCGTAGCCCGGGTAGCGCGAGATGCGCTCGACCGGGGGCATACGCCACACGCCCGTGCAGTCATCGTGGAGGGCTACGACGACGAGGCGCCGGTGGGGCTCAAGCAGATCTACGACCTCGGCATCCACCACGTCCAGGGGTATTTCTGCGGAGAGGTTGCGACGACCGCGCTGCATCCGCTCGATCAGGCGGTCCGGGACCGCGTCGCCACCCGGGTGAGGGGTGAGGAATGACCACCGTCAAGCTGCTATTGCCGGCAGACGTCATGGAGGAACTTGATCTTCCCTACGAGGGCGTCCGCGATGCCTCTGGGATAACCCTCGCGGTCGACGCGGTGAGCGTCATGGCGAATCTCGCCACTTTAGCCGCCTTGCAGCCTCAGCTGGGGGAACTGGTGGCAGCAATCCGGAATTGGCGACTACGTGACCCCCGGCCGTCGGTGACCCTTACCGTCAAAGGGTCGGGGATCGACCTTGAAGTCGACTTGCCCCGCAATGTCAGTAGGGCCCAGCTTCTCGCGCAGCTTCAGCCACTCTTCGAGGATGAGTGATCCTGGCCGGCGCGTCTTCAGACCTGTCAGGACGGAATCTGGGCGAGCCTGAGCACGTGTTCGAAGCCGCGTTTCCGCGCGGGCGAATCCACCATTGGCAGGATCAGCGCTGGTATGCCGGCGGAAACCGATCCGCCGTCGCCGGCGGGATGATCGCCGACCATCAGGGTCTGGCCCGGGGCGGCATGGAGGGCTTCGAGGGCGGTGCCCCAGATCCGAGGGTCCGGTTTGACGAAGCCGACCTCGTAGGACAGGACGAACGCATCGACATAGCCGTCGAGCCCGTGCCGCGCAAAGCATTTACGGATGTCCCAGCCGACGTTGCTGACGACGCCGATGCGGACACCGCCATCATGCAATGCGGACAGGGTGGCGGCGGTGTCGGCGTACGGCTCGATGGCTTCGGCGTGTGTTTCGTGCAAGGCCGAGGCCAGCGCCTGGTCCACCCCGGGAATCTGTTCCAGCACGGAGCGGATCGCCCGATCCCAGACTCGCGGGTCCAGATCTCGGGTGATGTGGGCCGGATCCGTGGCCGTCTCCCGCAACAGTGCCGCGTAGTCGCCAGCAATACGGTGCGCCTCGCCGGCCGCCACGGTCCGGTCGATCGATGCCGCCGCGTTGGCCACCCAGCGCTCCGGGTCGCGGGCGAACAGAGTCCAGGCGAAGTCGAACAGTACCGTCGTCACGGGCATGGCGGTCATCGCATGACCCTAGATCAATACGATATCAGGCCGCTGATCTTCAATGAGCAGACGTACGAGTACCTGGGTGAGCGCAGTTACCTCGTCACGGACACCGCCGAAGGGCCAGCGGGGACGGTGCTGGGCACGACTGCGGTGCTTCAGCGAGCCGTGGTGTCGCAGCTCGGACAGCATCCGGCGAGGTAGCTGTCGAGCCCCGCCGGCGGCCCGCCCCACCTGATCCGCCAACAAATCGACGCAGCAACAATTTTGGATGTTCGGCTGGTGCCGGCGCGTCGATCGTCCTGGTCGGATGGCGGAACGGACATCGCCGTTCGACGATGACAGGAGGGACCGTGCGCACACCATCCCGTGCGTTGACGGGGACCACCGCGCTGCTGATGGCAGCCGGCCTGGTCCTGACCGCCGCCGGCAGCGGCCAGGCGGCACCCCGGGAGCAGGCCCGCACCGAGGCGCCACCGGACCACCTGCCGGGCGACCGGCACGACAGCTTGGCCAAGGACAACCGCAAGGGCCGGGTCGCGGCCAGCGACCGGCAGCGGGCCCGGGCCGCCGCGCTTGGCGCGCGCGTGCGCTGGACCGACTTCGGTACGCCGGCCACGCTCACCTCCCTCGGTAAGCCGCTCGCGACCGGGCTGCCCGCCGACCCGGCCGCCGCCGCGCGGGCGTACGTGGTGGCGAACCGGGACGTGCTCGGGTTGACCGCCGAGGGTGCCGCCGCGCTGGAGCAGTTGACCGTGGCGCCGATGGGCCAGGGCGCGACGGTGCTGTTCCGGCAGCGCTTCGGTGACCTGCCGGCCGCCGTCGACGGCATGCTGTCGGTCGGGGTCCGCGACGGCGCGGTGTGGCACGTCAGCTCCTCGCTGGCCCGCGACGCCGCCACGCCGGCCCCGGCCACGATCAGCGCCGAGCAGGCCCGCACCGCCGCCATCGCCGACGCCGGCCGTGCCGACGCGCAGGTCATGCGTACCGCGTTGGTCGCGGTGCCCACCGCGGACCGGGGGCCGCGCGCGGCCTGGGAGGTCGTCCTCGGCGCGGACGCCACGGGCACGGACCCGGCGGCCTACTCCACCTACGTGGACGCCCGCGACGGCGCCGTGCTGGTCCGTGAGGACCTCATCGACCACGACTCGGACAACCCCTCCTGGGAGGTCTTCCCGAACTCGCCGCGCGTCGACCGGTCCTCGGTCGACACCCGGGTGCGCTGGTGCGCCGCGCCGGCCGCCGGCTGCCGTGAGGTGGTGGGCGTGCCGGGGCACCCGGCGTGGGACGCGGACCCGGCTACCGGGGCGTCCACCACCACGACCAGGGGCAACAACGCGATGGCGGTGGAGAACTGGTTCAGCAACGACGGGACCAGCGTCGGCACGGAGAGCGCGACGCCCCGGCCGGACCGCACCTACGCCTACCCGTGGACCAACCAGTGGCAGCGGGAGCGGTGCAACTCGGAGGTGTTCACCTCGCCGCAGGCCAACGACATCGACGCGGCCCGGGCCAACCTGTTCGCCATGCACAACCGGATGCACGACTGGACCTACCACCTGGGCTTCACCGAGCAGACCTGGAACCTGCAGCGGGACAACCTCGGCCGGGGTGGCCTCGGTAACGACCCCGAGCAGGGCAACGCCCAGGCCGGCGGCGTCAGCGGCGGCCCGCCCACGTTCGCGGCCCGCAACAACGCCAACCAGATCACGCCGCCGGACGGGGTCGCCCCGATCACGAACATGTACCTGTGGCAGCCCATCGCTGGTTCGTTCTACGCGCCGTGCGTCGACGGCGACTTCGACATGTCGGTGATCGCGCACGAGTACGGCCACGCCGTCTCCAACCGCATGATCGCCGGTCCCAGCGCCGGGGTCAGCTCGCCGCAGGGCATGAGCGAGAGCTGGTCGGACCAGCTCGCCGTGGAGTACCTCTTCGAGCACGGGTACGCCGCACCCGGCCGACGTGGCTTCACCATCGGCGAGTACACCACCCAGGACCCGAACGCCGGCATCCGCAACCACAACATGAGCGGCAGCCCGCTCAACTACAGCTCGGTCGACTACGACCTGGTCGGCCTGCAGGTGCACGCCTCCGGTGAGGTGTGGAGCGCCACCAACGCCGACATCCGCTCGGCCATGATGCGCCGGTGGGGCAGCGGCACACCGGCCGTGCAGAAGGCGTGCGCGAACGGCACCCGACCGGTGACGGCCTGCCCGGGCAACCGGCGCTGGATCCAGCTCGTCTTCGACTCGTTCCTGCTCATGGCGGTCAGCCAGGTCAGCATGGTCGACGCCCGAGACGCCATGCTCGCCGCCGACCGGATCCGGTTCGGCGGGGCCAACCAGGACCTGCTGTGGAACGCGTTCGCCGGGCGTGGCCTCGGTGAGGGGGCGGCAAGCGTCGGGCACACCGACGCCGATCCCACGCCGGGCTTCACCTCCCCGTACGCGCGGGAGGGTTCGCTGCGGCTGCTGCCGATCGGCGAGCGCGGCCAGGTGGCCGGCGCGCAACTGTTCGTGGGGCGCTACCAGGCGCGGGCGGTGCCGGTCGCGGACACCGACGCGGCCACCCCGCTGACCGACCGGGTGAACCTGGTCCCCGGCCGCTACGAGTTCATCATCCGGGCACCCGGCTACGGGCACACCCGGATCGGCCCGGTGACCGTCAGGGCGGGCCAGAACCGCACGCTCGCGGTGTCGATGCGGCCCAACCTGGCCTCGACAGCGGCCGGTGCGACGGCCGGCGGCGACGGGATCAACGTTCCGCACCTCGTCGACGACGACGAGGCCACCAACTGGGCGGCGCTCGGTGCGCCGGTCGCCGGCCGGCAGGTCACCGTCGACCTGGCCGGCGGTGTCCAGCAGGTACGCCGGGTGCAGGTCAGCGCGATGTTGCGCCCGCCGGTGGTCGGTGACGCCGACGCCGGCAGCCAGAGCCGGTATTCGGCGCTGCGGCAGTTCCGGGTCCTGGCGTGCACCGTCAAGGGCGCGGTGACCTGCGCCGGGGGGGCGGACTTCCGACCTGTCTACACCAGCCGGCCGGACGCGTTCCCGGCGGTCGCGCCCCGGCCCCGGGCACCGGAGCTGATCATGCGGTCGTTCGACATCCCCCGCACGAAGGCCACCCACCTGCGTGTCGAGGTGCTGACCAACCAGTGCACAGGCGCGCCGGACTACGCCGGTGAGCAGGACGCCGACCCCCGGGCGGCGACCGACTGCGCCACCGCCAGCCCGCAGGCGCAGAACGTACGGATAGCCGAGTTCCAGGCGTACGCGCGCTGATCTCCCAAGGCGGGTGCGGATGGGCGGTGAACGCCCGGCCGCACCCGCCGCCGCGTGTGGTCACCGGCGGGTGCCGGTCCCATTCCCGTGCGTCGAACGCACCGACAAGGGGCATCTGCCCGGGCCGTCGACGCCCCATTTGGTCCGGGAATCGACTACGAAAAATATGACGAATTCCTGATTTGCCGCGCCTCGCCATTTCATTCACGGTGACGAATCCCGAGCCGGTGCGGGCGTCGGTCATGGCGCTCCCGCCGACCGTCGGAGGGCCGGGAACCCCGCCGTGGTGAGGGTTTCGACGCTTGACGGTGATCTTCGTGGCGACTAGGTTCGCGTGGACGGAATCCTGGTTGACCGACCGTTAAGTCATTTCTTTCCGGCGCCTGCGGCAAAGGGTGGCATCGGTTCCATCACTATCCGCAACAGTTTCATGACATGGCCGGTTTCATTTCCGGCGGCTGCTGGACACTTACGGGGAGGTGTCGTGGTGGGAAACCTGTGCCCTGTTCGCACGGGCCGGCGACCACGCCGAGACCCCCCTCCGGTGGCCGCCACCGGTGTGCGGGCGGGGTAGAGCACACGTGCCACCGACAGGGGTGCGGACGACCCGTCCCGTCCGCTTCGCCATCGCCGCACACGCCTGCTCCACGTGGGGCAGCTTCCTCAACATGGTGGCGCTGGGACTGTTCACCCTGGACCTCACCGGTTCCACGGTCCAGACCGGGCTGTTCATGGCGGTCCGCCTGACCGCCGGCTTCCTGATGGGGCCGATGGCCGGTGTCCTGGTGGCCCGGTACCCGCGCCGAAGCCTGATGATCACCGCCGACCTGCTGTCGGCCGCCGCGCTCGTGCTGCTGGTCGTGGCCCCCGCCGGAGCGCAACCGGTGGTGCTCTACGGCCTCGCCGTCGTCGTCGGCGCCGGCCAGACCCTGTGGGGGGTGGCGCTGCGCAGCGGGATGCCCGAGCTGGTCCGGCCCGAGCGGCTCGCTCGGGCCAACGCGCATCTCGTGGCCGCTCGTTCGACCGCCATGCTGCTCGGCTTCGGCACCTCGGGCCTCGTCGTCACCCTGCTCGGCTACCACACCGCGTTCCTGCTGGACGCCGCCTCCTACGTCCTGTCCGCGCTGCTGCTGACCCGGGTTGGCGCCTGGCGGTCGGCCGCCGTGCCGCACTCCCGGGCGACCGACCGGCCCCGCCGCCCCGCGCTGCGGCACGCGCTGTCCGGTGTCGCCCCGGTGGTGCTGGCGATGGTCGCGGTCCGGACGCTCGACGCCTTCGGTTCCGCGTCCCACAACGTGGGGCTTCCGGTGTACGCGACCCTGACCCGCCCCGACGCGCCCGCCTCGTTCGCGGCCGTCTTCACCGCCGCGTGGGCGGTCGGCAGCCTGTCGGTAAGCCGCCTCCTCGCGCGCCGGCCCGCGCCGACCTCCCCGGCCGCCTTCGGTTTCGCGACCTGCGCGATGTCGGTGCTGTTCGTCCTCGCCTTCACCGGCCCTGCGATGTGGCTGCTTGTCGTCGTGGTGGTGGCCGCCGGGATGGCGGACGGCTACGCGGAGATCAGCTACACCACCCGCCTGCAGAACGTCGAGCCGTCCCGCCGGGCCCACCTGTTCGGCCTCGCCGGAGCGTGCCAGAACGCCGGATTCGGCATCGGCATGATCATCAGCGCGTTCGCCCTCGAACACCTCGCCCCCTTTGCGGTGATCGCCGCCGCGCACGGGCTGGCGCTGGCCGCCGCCGCCGCGTTCCTCGCCACCCGCCTACGCCCCCCAGACCGCCGACCCCACCGGCCGGTGGCGCAGAAAGTCGAGGCCGCCCCGTGAGCCCAGACGTGACCGTCCGACCGCCCGCCGTCAGCTACGGCGGCGACCTGCCCGCAGACGCCGCCTTCCCCGGCAGCCTGCGGGCCGCGCTGCGCCGGGCCGCCGTGGACTTCCCCGACGCCGGCATGCTAGTGGTGGACGCGGACGGGCGAGAGGAGTTCCTCGACCACCGGACCCTGCTGTCCCGGGCGGAGACGGCACTGGCCGGCCTGCGGGCGTACGGCCTGCGCGCCGGCTCCTACGTCGTCCTTCGGATCACGTCCGGCGTGGAGTACTGGCCCGTGTTCGCCGGCTGCGTGCTGGGTGGCATCGTCCCGCTCACCGTCGGCGCTCTCGGCGGCTACGACCCCGACACTCCGGCGGTCGGTGCGCTTCTGCACGCCTGGCGCAAGCTGGGAGAGCCGACGGTCGTGGCCGGCACGGCCGACCGGGACCTGCTGGCTCGCCTGCCGGTGCGTGACCGGCTGGTGGCGGCCGCCGGGTTGGCGGCCACCGGGCACGAGACCGACCGCGGGCCGCGGCCGGCGCCGGACGCCGGAGAGCCGGTCGACCCGGCGGCGGTGGCGCTGCTGCAGCTCTCCTCCGGCAGCACCGGCACGCCCAAGATCATTCCGCTCACCCACCGGGCGCTGGCCGAGAACGCCCTCGGGGCGCGGGCGATGCTCGACATCGGCCCGGACGACGTCCTGCTCAACTGGCTCCCACTGGACCACTCCGCCGGGCTGCTGCTCTACCACGTCGCCGGCATCTTCCTCGGCGCCGCCTCCGTGCACGTCGCCACCGACCTGGTGCTCGCCGACCCGCGGCGCTGGCTGGAGCTGATGTCCCGGCATCACGTCACGCACAGCTGGGCGCCGAACTTCGCCCTGCGACTGGCGGCCGAAGCCGTCGACCGCCGGTGGGATCTGAGCGGCCTGCGCGGCATGGTCAGCGGCGGGGAACAATGCCTGCCGGACACCTTCGACGCGTTCGTGGCCGCCACCGGAGTGCCGGCCACCACGATGCGGCCGGCCTGGGGCATGTCCGAGACCGTCACCGGCATCACCTACGCCACCTACGGCACACCCCAGGCCCGGCCCCGCGTCCGAACCGCCAGCCTGGACGGTGACCTGGAATGGGCCACGGACGAGGACCCACCGGAGTCCGTCACCGAATACCTCTCCGTCGGACGCCCGGCGCCGGGCACCACCCTGCGGATCGTGGACGCCGACGGCACGGTGCTTCCCGAGGGTCGCATCGGTCGCCTCGAGGTCGCGTCGGCCCGGATCACCCCCGGCTACCTCGACGACCCGGAGGCGACCCGGCTCGCCTTCCCGCGCGGCGACGGCTGGCTCGACACCGGCGACCTCGCGTTCATGCGAGCCGGCGAGATCACGATCACCGGACGGGTGAAGGACCTGGTCATCGTCAACGGGCAGAACCTTCCGTGCCACGAGGTGGAACGGGTGGTGGGTTCGGTGGACGGGGTTCGTGCGGGCTGGGTCGCCGCCCTCGGCGTACCGGAGCAGCGAACCGGCACGGAATCGCTGGCGATCTTCTACGTCGCCGACGACGGCACCGGGCCGACCGACCGGGTGGCCCACGCCGTGACCGCCGCGGTGAGCCGTCGCTGGCAGGTCAAGCCGGCCCAGGTCCATGCGGTCCCGGCCGAGGAGTTCCCGCGCTCGTCAAGCGGCAAGGTCCTGCGTGCGGCGCTGCGCCGCCGGCTGCCCGGGGACCCGGCGGTGCCCGCCGGTCACGACGGCGCGGCCGGCACCGTCGCCGGTGACGCGTCGGCGGCGGTCGGCGACCGACCGGCCGGACCCGGCCGGGGTGCGGTGCGGGCTCTGGTGAGCGGCATCCTCGCGGACCTGACCGGCGGCCCGGTCGACCCGGGCGTGCCGTTCCACGAACTCGGGATCGGGTCGATCCAGATCGCCCAGCTCGGGGCGCGACTGGAGCGGGAACTGGGCCGCCCGGTTCCCCGGCCCACGCTCTTCGCCCACCCCACGGTCGACGCGCTCAGCGCCCACCTCGCCGCCGCCCCGGTGCCACCGGCGCCTGAGCCGGTCGGGTCCGAGCCGTCGCAACGGTACGTCGCGGTGATCGGCATGGCGGCCCGGTTTCCGGGCGCCGACACCGTCGAGCGGTACTGGGCCAACCTGCTCGACGGGGTGGAGAGCGTCCGTACCTTCACCCCGGAGGAGATGACGGCGGCGGGCACACCGGCGGAGATCGCCACCGCACCCGACTTCGTCGGCGCGAGCGCGACCCTGAACGACATCGCCGGCTTCGACGCGGGCTTCTTCGGCATCAGCCCCCGGGAGGCCCGGACGCTTGACCCGCAGCACCGCCTGTTCCTGGAGACGTGCCACCACGCGTTGGAGGACGCCGGGCACCCGGGCGACGGGCCCGGCCGCCGCACCGCGGTGTACGCGGGCAGCGGGATGAACCTGTACCCGCACCACACATACCTGCGCCAGCAACCGGCGGCGCTGGACCCCCGCGCCGACCCGGTGACCGCCATCGGCGCCGCGCTCGGCAACCAACCCGACTTCCTGGCCACCCGGGTCGCCTACCGTCTCGGGCTGACCGGCCCGGCGATCAACGTGCAGACCGCCTGCTCGACCTCGCTGGTCGCCGTGCACCTCGCGGTGCGCGCCCTGCTCGGCGGGGAGGCGGACCTGGCGGTCGCCGGGGCGGTGGCGTTGCACGTGCCGCAGGTGACCGGCTACCGGTACACCCCCGGGTCCATCCTGTCCGCCCGCGGACGCTGCCGGCCCTTCGACGTCGACGCCGACGGCACGGTCGGGGGCAACGGGGTCGCCGCGGTGATCCTCAAACCGCTGCACCAGGCACTCGCCGACGGGGACCGCATCCACGCCGTCCTGCTCGGCACGGCGGTCAACAACGACGGCGCCGGCAAGGTCGGCTTCACCGCACCCGGAGTGTCGGGCCAGGTGGACGTGGTCCGACGGGCGCTTCGCGCCGCGGCGGTGCCGGCCGGATCGGTCGGCTACGTCGAGGCCCACGGCACCGGCACCGCCCTCGGCGACCAGGTGGAGCACCACGCGCTCGCCGAGGCGTACGCGGGTGGGCGGCCGGTCCTCGGCTCGGTGAAGGCGAACATCGGCCATCTGGACAGCTGCGCGGGCATGGCCGGGCTGATCAAGACGATCCTGAGTGTCCGCGACGCGCGGATCCCCCCGCAGATCAACTTCGCCCGGCCGAACCCGGCGATCGACCTGCCGGGCGGTCCGTTCACCATCGTCACCAGCCCCACGGACTGGCCGGCGTCGGGTCACCCGCGCCGGGCGGCGGTGTGCGCGCTCGGCGTGGGCGGCACGAACGCGCACGTGATCGTCGAGCAGCCGCCGGTCCCTTCGGCTCCGGCCGCCGGGGCCGGTCTCCACCCGGCGCCGGGTCTGCTGCCGCTGTCGGCGGCCGACCCGGTGGCGTTGCGGGAACTGGCCGCCCGCTACCGCGACCGGCTGCGCGCCGAACCCGGCCTGACTGTGGCCGACGTGGTCTCGACCGCCGGACCGTGGCGCCGTCACCTGCGGCACCGCCTCGTCGTACGCGGCGAATCCACCGCCGCGCTGGCCGACGCCCTGGACGTGTTCGTGGACGGGGGCAGCACCGACGGCGTGCTGGCCGCAACGGCCGCCACGGACGCCTCCGACGCGCTCGCGCTGGCCTTCCCCGGCCAGGGGGAGCTGCGGGGCGCCGTGCTCGACCTCGCCGAGCGCTTCCCGGTGGTCCGGCAGGTGCTCGACGAGGGGGCCGAGGCGTACCGGCGGGCGGTCGGCGGGGACCTGGTCGCCCGGCTGCGGGAACGACCCGAGGGCGGCGTCCACCCGACCGATGTGGCCCAGCCCGCCCTGGTCATCACCGGTGTGGCACTGACGCGCCTGTGGCGGTCCTGGGGGTTGACCCCCGGGTTCGTCGTCGGGCACAGCGTGGGGGAGTACGCCGCGCTGTGCGTCGCGGGGGCGCTGTCGCTTGCCGACGCGGTCACCCTCACCGCCCACCGCGGTCGGCTCATGCACCGGGATCTCCCGCCCGGCGCGATGCTCGCGGTGCTGGCGGACGAGCCCGCCATGACGGAACTGCTCGCCGGGCACGAGGTGGAGGTCGCCGCGCGCAACGGTCCCCACCAGTACGTACTGTCCGGCTCGCCGGCGGCCGTGGCGGCGCTGGCCGATCACGCCGAGAAGCTCGGCGTGGCCACCCGCCAGCTCGCGGTGGACCGGGCCTTCCACTCCGCGGCTGTCGAGCCGGTGCTCGACCGGTTCCGGCGGCGGGTCGCGGAGGTGTCGCTGCGGCCCACCCGGCTGCCGGTGGTCAGCTCGGTCGACGGTCGGCTCCGGCCACCCGGCTGGCTGCCGGACGCGGACTACCTGTGCCACCAGGCCCGCCGCCCGGTCGCCTACGACGCCGCGGTGGACACCCTCGTCGGGCAGGACGTCACCACGGTGGTGGAGGCGGGCGCCGACGGCGTGCTCACCCGGATCGCCCGGGGCTCCGGGTCGACGGCGCGATGGGTGCCGTCCCAGCGCGGGGACCGCGAGCCGGTCGAGGGGATCTGGCAGGCCGTGGCCGAGCTGCACGTCGCGGGCGTCGAGGTCGACTGGGCCGCGATCACCGCCGGGTGTGGTGGTCGACGGGTGACGTTGCCGGCGTACCCCTTCCAGCGGCAGCACTTCTGGGTCGAGACGCCCGCGGCTGTGGAACCGACGCCGGACCCGGTGGAACCGACACCGGCCGGGTCGGCGCCGGTGATCGCCGGAGCCGGTGCGCCCGCCCGGGAGATGCCCGCCGGCCCGGCAGCGGACTCGGCGCTGACCCGGGTTGTGGCCCTGACCGCGCAGCGGCTGGGCATGGACGTGTCGGCGGTCGACCCGGACCAGACGTTTCTTCGGGCCGGTGCGGACTCCCTGCTCCTGATGACCATGAGCCGGGAGATCAACAACGAGTTCGGGGTCCGGGTGCCGGTCCGTGACCTGTTCGGTGCCGTCGGCACCCCGCGCCGGCTCGCCGAGACGGTGGTCGCGGGCGTCGCGGCGAGCACCTTGACAGGTCCGCCTGCTTCGGCAGGTCCGCCTGCTTCGACGACTCCGGTCGGCCCGGCGCCGACGGGTGCGCAACCGTCGTCCGTGCGCCAGAGCGTGCCGCCACCGCCGTCGGAACCCGCCACCCCGCCGGCCGACACCGCCCGGGAGGTGCCCACCGACCTCGCCGCCGTCGTGCACCGCCAGCTCGACCTGATGCGGGAGCAGCTCGCGCTGCTCGGGGCGGCGACCCCGCCGGCACCGCCGGTGCCGCCCGTTCCGCCGGTGCCGCCCGTTCCGGCGGTGCCGGACAGCGAAGCGGCCGACACCGTCGACTTCAGCCTCTACTTCTTCGGCGACTACGCCGACCCGGGCCGGGACGACCCGTACGAGGTCATCCTGGATGCCGCCGAGTTCGCCGACACCCACGGCTTCCACGCCGTCTGGTTGCCGGAGCGGCACTTCCACTCCTTCGGCGGGATCTTCCCCAACCCCTCGGTGCTCGCCGCAGCCATCGCGGCGCGGACCCGTCGGCTGCGGCTCAACGCCGGCTCGGTGGTGCTGCCGCTGCACCATCCCATCCGGGTAGCCGAAGAATGGTCCATGGTGGACCGGCTCTCGGGGGGACGGATCGGCCTCGGCTGCGCGCCCGGCTGGCACGCCAACGACTTCGTCTTCTACCCGGAGAACTTCCCGCGGCACAAGCAGGTGATGTACGAGAACCTGGACACCGTCCGGCGACTGTGGCGCGGCGAGGCCATCCGGGCCCGTTCCGGCTCCGGCGAGGACATCGACGTACGGCTTTTCCCCCGCCCCGTGCAGGCGGAACCGCCGATGTTCACGGCCATCGTGGGAAACCCGGACAGCTACCGTGAGGCCGCCCGCCGGGGCCTGGGCGTGGTCACCAACCTGATGACGCAGGACGTCGCGCGACTGGCGGAGAACATCGCGCTGTACCGGCGTACCCGCGCCGAGCATGGGCTCGACCCCGATGCCGGCCGGGTCGTGGTGCTGATGCACACGTACCTCGAAGCGGATGCCGAGCGGGCCCGCGCGACGGCGTTCGAGCCGTTCTGTGCCTACCTGCGCTCCTCGTTCAGCCTGCTCGGCCAGGTGGCCAACAGCCTCGGCATGACCATCGACCTGGCCGACACCCCCGAGGACGACGTGCGGTTCGTCCTCTCCCGGGCCTACCAGCGGTACTGCGACCAGCGGGCGCTCATCGGGTCGCCGGAGAGCTGCCGGCCGGTGCTGGAGGCGGTCCTCGCCTCGGGCGCCGACGAGATCGCCTGCTTCGTCGACTTCGGCCTGCCGGCGCGGGCCGTCCGCGACGGACTGCCGGTCATCGACGCGCTGCGCCGCACCACCCGCCGGGCCCCCAGGAACACGACCGCGCGGGTCGACACGGCACCGCTGTCGCCGGGCCAGCGACGCCTGTGGCTGGCGGAACAGATCGACCCGGGCACCCCCGCGTACACCGAGGGCGCGGCGGTGCGGTTGCGCGGTGCGCTGGACCCGGCCGCGCTCCACGACGCCGTGCAGGACGTCGTGGACCGGCACGCCCCGCTGCGGACCACCTACCGGGAGATCGACGGCGAGCCCCACCAGATCATCCACCCGCGACTGGAAGCCGGCGTCGTGGTGCGCGACCATCCGGGCGCCGACGAGGAGACGGTCGTCCGGGACGCGATGGCTGCGGTGAGTACCCGGCTGTTCGACCTACGCGAGGGCCCCCTGTTCGCCTTCGAACTGCTGCGTTTCTCCCCGACGCACCACGTGCTGGTGATGTCGTTCCACCACCTCGCCACCGACGGCGGCTCGTACGCGGTGCTGACCCGGGAACTGTCGGCGTGTTACCGGGACCGCGTCGCCGGCCGCGTGCCGCAGCTGCCCCCGCTGCCGGTGAGCTACCCGGAACTCGCCCGCGACCGGGCCGCCGCGGACGACACCGACAAGCGTCTGGACTACTGGCTCCGCCGTCTCGACCCGCTGCCGCCGGCTCTCGTCCTGCCCTCGGACCGGCAGCGGCCGGCGGTTCCGTCGGCCGCCGGTGAGAGCCTCTTCGTCGACCTCCCCGCCGACCTGAGCGACCGGATCCGGCGGTTCAGCCGGGCCGAGGGGGTGACCGTCTTCAGCACCCTGCTCAGCGCGTTCGGGGTGACGCTGTCCCGGTTCGGCGGCCAGCCCGACCTGATCGTCGGCACGGGCACCAGCGGACGCGACGAGACCACCGAGAACCTGATCGGGTTCTTCGTCGACACCCTGCCGCTGCGGCTGGACCTCACCGGCGACCCCACGTTCCGGGAGCTGGTCGCGCGGACCCAGACCGGCGCGGTCGACGGGTACGACCACGCCGTCGGTTTCGACGTCCTCGTCCGCGCGCTCGCCCCGGACCGGCCGGCCGGTCGTCATCCGCTCTTCGACGTCGTCGTCGAGTACGACAGCGGCGCCGAACTCTTCGCCTTCGACCTGCCCGGTGTCACCGCCACGCCGCTGCGGGTGGGACTGGACAAGGCGCCTGTCGACCTCGTCGTCTACCTGTCCCACCGCGACACCGTGCGTTGCCACGTCGAATACCGGACCCAGGTGTTCGACCGCACCACCGTGCGGCGCCTCCTCGACCACGTCCAGCAGGTCCTCGACCGGGCGACCCGAGGGCCGGGGGAGCGGTTGTCCGACCTCGCGACCGACCTGTACGGCCCCGCTGACCAGCTCTGCGGGCCGCACCGGGAACCCCTCGCCGAACGGCTGCACGACCCGTTCGTCCGGCAGGCCACCCGCACGCCCGACGCCGTCGCGGTGGTCTGCGGACCGACCCGGTGGAGCTACCGGGAGCTGCACCGGCGGGCCGATCTGCTGGCGCGCCGGATCGCCGCCGCCGGGGTGGGACCGGACGACGTCGTGGCGGTGCTGCTGCCCCGTCGCCCCGAGCTCGTCGCCGCGCAGCTCGCCGTCCTGATGGCCGGTGCCGGGTTCCTGCCCCTCGACCCGTCGCTGCCCGGTGCCCGCGTCGACGCCCTGCTGGCCGACAGCGGCGCGCGGCTGCTGCTCACCACCGCCGGGATCGACCACCCGGGCAGGGTCGACCACGTCCTCGTGGAGGAGCCCGCGGATCCCCACCTGCCCCCGCCGGGCCGGGTGCCCACCGGGGAGCACCTGGCCTGGTGCGTCTACACCTCGGGCTCCACCGGCCGCCCGAAGGGGGTCCTGGTCCGGCACCGCAACGCCGTCGACGCGGTTTCCTGGCATGTCCGGGCGCTGGCGCTGAGCCCGGACGACACGGTGGCACACGGCCTGGGGCTGGGCTTCGACGCCAACCTCGCCGAGCTCCACCCGGCGCTCGCCGTGGGGGCCACCGTCCACCTCGTCCCGGACGACGCCCGCTCGGATCCGGCTGCCCTGGTCGCGGACTGGTCCCGCCACGGCGTCACCGTCGCCTTCCTGGCGGCGCCGCTTGCCGAACTCGTCTTCGCGATGCCGACCGTCCCGGCCGCGTCGCTGCGGACCCTGGTGGTGGGCGGCAGCCAGTTGCGGCGCCGCCCGCCCGCGGGTTTCCCCGCCGAGGTCCTCAACGCCTACGGCCCGACCGAGTGCAGCATCGTGACCACGGCCGGCCCGGTCCCGCCGAACGGCGCCGGACCGATCGACATCGGCACGCCCGTGGACAACCGGCGACTGCACCTGCTCGATCCCGCCGGCCTGCCGGTGCCGGCCGGGGCGGTGGGGGAGGTGTACGTGAGCGGCGCCGGCGTGGCCCGGGGTTACCTCCGACGCCCCGCCGAGACCGCGGCGGCGTTCGTGCCGGATCCGTTCCGGCCCGGGGAGCGGATGTACCGCACCGGTGACCTCGCCCGGGTGCGCGGCGACGGCACCCTCCAGTTCGTCGGCAGGCGCGACGACCAGGTCAAGATCGCCGGTCACCGGGTCGAACCGGGGGAGGTCACCGCGGAACTCGCCCGCCTGCCGGGTGTGCGGCAGGCGGCGGTGGCCGCCCGGCACGACCGGGGCGACGACCCGTACCTGGCCGCCTACGTGGTCGTCGACGACGAACACCCGGCCGCGGACACGTCGGTGGCAGGTCTGACCGCCCGGCTGGCCGGATGTCTGCCCGCGCACCTGGTCCCGGCGGCCTGGGTGTTCCTCGACGCCCTGCCCACCACCGAGGCCGGCAAGGTCGACGCCGGCCGCCTGCCGGCACCGCCCGCCGCAACCGTCGGCGAGTCGCCCCGCACCGACCGGGAACGGTTCGTCCACGACGCGTGGTGCGCCGAGCTGGGCGTGGCCGAACTGCCGTTGGAGGTGCCCTTCACCGCCGCCGGTGGCCACTCACTGGCCGCCGTTCGCCTGGCCAACCGGTTGACGGCCACCGGCCAGGTCCCTGTGGGCGTGCACCAGGTGCTGCGCAGCCGGGGCATCCGCGAGATGGCCGCGCTGCTGCCGGCGGATGGTGACGAGGTCGTGACCCGGGCACCCGCCACCTACCAGCAGGAACTGATGTGGCAGCGCCAGCGGCAGGCGCCGAATCCCGCGGCCGTGCACATGGCGGTGCGGATGGACCTCACCGGTCGGCTCGACCTGCCCGCACTCGAACGGGCACTCGACGGCCTCGTGGCCCGGCACGAGGCGTTGCGGGCCCGCCTGGTGGACCGGGACGGTGAGTTGACCCAGGAGGTGTTGCCCGCCGAACCGGTGGCCGTGCCCGTGGTCGACCTCCACCGATCCGAGGTCGACAGGTGGTGCCTGCGGGTCGGCCGGCGTGCCTTCGCCGACGGGCGCGGCCCCTGGGCCCGTCTCGACGTGGCCCGTCTCGACGACGAGACCTGGGTGCTGATGTTCGTCGTACACCATCTCCGCGGCGACGGGTGGTCGATGCTCCAGCTCCTCGACGAGCTGGGGCGCGGGTACGCCGCCGAGCGCGGCGAGGGGACCGTCCCGGCACCGCCTGCCGTCGGCTACCTGACGTACGCCCGCCGGCAGCGGGCCACGCCGGTGGCGCCGGACGTGCTGGCGTACTGGCGGCGTCAGCTGGCCGGCGCACCCCGGACGCTGTCGCTACCCACCGACCGGCCGCGGCCCGACCGGTTGTCCGGCCGCGGCGAGGAATTCGCCTTCGACGTCCCCCCGGAACTGGCCGCCCGGCTGAACCGGGCCGCCGCGGCCCGCGGCACCACCGTGTTCGGTGTGCTCGCGGCGAGCTACGCGCTGCTGGTCGGCGAACTCACCGGACACCGCGACGTCGTGCTGGCCTGCCCCTACGCACACCGCGACGACCGAGCACACGAGTCGGTCGTCGGCCTGTTCACCAGCCCTCTGCTGCTGCGGCCGCCGTTGGCGGGCGCGGCGTCGCACGGCGACCTGGTGGCCGGCACCGAGCAGGCCTTCCTGGACGCGGTCCGGCACCAGCCGGCGCCCCTGCCCGCGATCTACGCCGCGGTCGATCCCGACTGGCGGGTCGGCTCGCCGCCGCCGGTGGCCACCGCGCTGTTCGGCCTCAACCCGCAGATGCCGGGGGTCGACCTGCCCGGCGTCGGTGTGCGGGTCTCGGATCAGGGGCTCGGCTGCGCGCGCCGCGACTTCGCCATGGTGGTCACGCCGGTCGAGGGCGGCCTGCGCGGCGTGGTCGAGTACTCGACCGATCTGTTCGACCGGTCCACCGTCGACACCTGGTGCGGGCGGTTCGTGGAGCTGCTGGCCGAGGTCGACCAGGGCCTGGGGTGACGACTCAGGGGCGGCGGGCCGGGTCGGGCTGGTCGAGGATGGCGCTGAACCGTTCCTCGGCCAGGTCGAGCTGGGCGAAGATGTGCTGTTTGACCGGCGGGGACAGCGGCGTGTCCGGCCGGGCGATCAGGTCGCGGAACACCGGCACCAGCGGGCGATACTTGGCGGCGGAGCGGGCCACCTTCGGCCCGACGGTGTGGATCACGCCCACGCCGTTGTCGGTGAAGTCCGATACCTTGATCACCCGGGCCCAGGGCTCGGATTCCAGGCTGGCCGCCACGTGGTCGCGGTACTGCGCGTTGCGGTCCCGCTCCGGGTCGAACGCCGGGTTGGTGACCGCGCCGACAAGCCGGGCGACCCGCGCCCCGAACCGGGCGGACAACGCCACAAGCGCGGCCGCCGTCACGTCGGTGCCCGCCGCGGAGCCGTCGGGGGCCAGGGCGGCCAGCTCGGCCGGGTGGTCCTCGACCGCGTCGTGCAGCAGCGCCGCGACGATCACGTCCACGTCCCGCACCTGGTAGTGGTGCATCAGCCGGATCGCCACCCGCAGCAGGTGGTTCAGGTAGGGCTCGCGGACCCGCCGGTCGTCGCGGTGCAGGTCGGCGGCGAGGTCGAGGGCCTCGGTCAACCGGGCGCGGGCGGGTTCGTCGAACGCCTCGACCTCCAGGCGGAACCGGGCCAGCAGGCCCGGCTCACCGTGGATCTCGGTGATCGCGTGCATCGGCATGGTGGCCAGGTACGCGGGGAACTCCATGCGTCCCTTATAGCTGATCTTCGCTCGACTGTGGGGCCGGCCGGCCGGCGAGGCGCTTGACCAGACGCACGCAGGTGCCCTCCGGGGTGCCGACGATCGTCGCCTCGTCCATCACCCGCGCCATGATCAGTCGCCCGCGGCCCCGGTCGCCGCTGTCCTCGTCGGCCGCGCGCCAGCCGCCGTGGTCGCGCACCTCGATCTCCAGCCGCCCGTCGCGCAGCTCTGCCCGCAGCGTGGTGATCCCCTCGGTGGCGAACCGGTAGCCGTGTTCGATGGCGTTGGCGCACGCCTCGCCGGTGGCGATGAGCACCGTCTCCACGTCCCAGTCGTCGACGCCCCGGGCGCGCAGCCAGCCGCGCAGTCGCTCCCGGGTGCCGGCGAGCCGACCCGGGTCGGCCGGTAGGTCGATGATGAGGACGCGGTCGAGCCCACCGGATGTCCCACCCGTCACGTCCGGCCCTCCGTCCCGTTCCCGTCCCCGGACCTGGGCGCCCACTCGCGCTCCGACCGCCTGATACACACCCTGTTGTCCCCGTTGGCCGCCGATTCAATCCCCCGACGGCCGGTATCGGCCAAAGGTGATCATCTCTCATCGAGGGCGACGTGTCAGCGTACGACCCGGGCGCGGCGGCGGGCCGACGTCCCCCGGCGGGGGAGGCCGGCCCGCGGACGAGCGGCCGGGGTGGCGGTCAGAGCGGCAGTCGACCGGCGCCGGCCCAGGCGTCGACGACGAGCGGGACCAGCGGGGTGGGCAGCGGCGGGGCGGCGCGCAACGTCGGTGTCCACCCGGCGTCGCCGCCGAGGTCGGGGTCGTGGGCGGCGTTGTACACGGCGCGCAGGTCCACCGGCCGGGGAAGCTGTCGGCCGGTCCGCACCCAGCTGCCCCGCTCGGTGAGCGCGGTGCCGCCCCAGTCGTGCACCAGGTCGGCCGGGTCCACGTCGGCGGCGAGGGTGAAGAAGTTGTTCTCCGCGTGGATCGCCGAGCCGACGCCGACGCCGAGGGCGTACGCGAAGTCGGCCCCGCCGAGCCGGTAGTGGTTCTCGTGCACGTCGACCCGGCCGAACCGCACCCGGGGCAGCCGTTGCAGGTCGCCGTCGAACAGGTTGTGGTGGACGGTCACGTCGAGCCGGCCGAGGTCCGGGCCGACGGTGTTGGACGAGCCGATCAGCATCACCTTGTCCCGGCCGGTGAACCGGTTCCAGGAGGCGGTGACCAGGCTGGCGGTGTGCGTGACGTCGAGTGAGCCGTCGTGCACCTGCCAGGGGCGGCCGAAGTAGCGGGGCTGCCCGCTGTCCGGGTTGTCGCCGTCGGTGAACGTGTTGTGGTCGACCCAGACGTGTTCGCTGCGCCGCACCGAGATCTGGTCGTACTGGGAGTTCCAGTTGCCGGCCTCACCGTCGGTGGGGGACCAGGCCGGGAAGCAGTCCCGGGCGTCGTCGAACTCGATGTTGCGCACGATGACGTTGGTGACCCGGTCGATCATCAGGGTCAGCCCGGTCAGGCGGGCGCCGCGCAGCCCCACGAGTGTGGTGTTCGACCCGACGTTCACCTGGGTCTGTCGGGTCTGGTTGGCCACCGACCGGACCCGGGCGGCCTCCAGCGGGCCGCTCGGGTCGACCCGGCCCCACACCGCGGGGTCGTACGCGGTCAGGTAGGCGGGCAGCGAGTACGCCGGGTCGGCCAGGTCGGCGCAGTCGAGCAGCCGCCCGTCGGGCCCTTCGAAGCCGTCGACGGTCCCGGCCACGTACACGATCTTGGGGGTGTCCCCGGCGACCGCGGCGACCAGTTCGGCGCGGGTGTGCGCCACGACCACCCGGTCGGGGGTGGCGGCCGCGCCGCCTGTGGTGCCGGTGCCCGCGGCGGCCCAGCCGTCGTTGGCCGGGAGGGCCTGCCGGCCGAGCAGCGCGGCGGCCCGGGACAGCGAGGTGGCGGACGCGGCAGGTGCGGGGGTGGTGGTGGCGGCGAGCGCGGCGGCGAGGAGCGCGGCGGTCGCGGTGCGGACACGCATGGCTTGTTTCCGTTCTGTCGATAGTCGGTCAGGGGGCGGGCAGGTCCACCACGTACGGCCGGACCGCCCACGGCACGCCCGCCTCCGACGGCAGCGCCCCGGTCTCGGCGGCGGTCCGCAGCACCGCGCCGATCCCGCGCAGCATCCGCACCAGGTCCGGCCCGTCGCCGCGGGTGCGGACCAGGTCGCCGCCGAGCAGCGTCGGTTCGGGGGCGGCCCGCAGCGCGTCCAGCACCGCCGTGAACGGCCCGGTACGCGCCAGCGGCGCGGCCAGCGGCGTCCCGTATGCCCGGTGGTCGAGCAGGTTCGCGAGCATCCCCCGCCGGCCGGGCACCGGGCGTGGCCCGGGGTCGCCGGGCAGGCACAGCCGGTCCGTCGGGTACTCCAGCACCGCCCGTCCCCGCCCGCCGGTGACCAGCACCTCCCCGGCGACGTGCTCCTCGGCGGCGAGGGTGAGCGCGGCCAGCACCGGCGGCCCGGCGTGCGGGGTCAGCCGCAGCACCGTGGTGTCGTCCACCTCGATCGGGCGGACCCGGTAGCGCTCCACCTCGATCCGGGCCGGCCGCACCGGCGCGCCGGTCACCGACGCGGCGACCGCGAGGCACTGCATGAGCGCGTGCGCGAGCGGGTTGGCGAGCGCCCCGTCGAGCGTGGGACGGCCGTCCACCGACCGCCGCCCGGCCCAGGGGGAGCGGGCGTAGTAGGCGTCCGGGCGCTGCCACGCGGCCACCGTGGCGACGCCGGTGACCGGGCCGAGCCGCCCGGCGGCCAGCGCGTCGGTCAGCTCGGTCAGCGCGGCCGACCCGAGCGCCTGGAAGTTGACCTGCACGGCCCGCCCGGCGGCGGCCGCCGCGGCCAGCAGCGTGCGGTGCCCGGCCAGGTCGAGCACCGGCGGTTTCTCCAGCAGCAGGTCCGCGCCCGCGTCGAGGGCGTCCAGGGCGATCGGCAGGTGGGTGTGCGGCGGGGTGCAGATCACCACCACGTCGGGGCGCGACGCGGCGAGCATCTCCCGGTGGTCGGTGAAGATCCGCGCCCGCGGTGGCACGGGCGCGTCCGGTTCCACCTGCACCTGTCGCACGTCGACGAGCGCGACCAGCCGCAGCAGGCCGGCGGCGTGCAGCGGCGCGATGACCCGCCGGTGCCAGCGCCCGTGCCCGTTCGCGCCGACGAGCGCCACCCGTGGCGGCCCGTCGCCCGTCACCGGGCACCGGCGAGCGTGGCGCGGACGCCGTGCCGCTCCAGGGCGGTCAGCCAGCCGGTCACGTCCGCGCGTACCTCGTCGTCGGCGGCCAGGTCGGCGGGGAACACCTCGCGGATCGCGAACACCGCGTCCACCACGCCGGCCGGGGTGCGCGCCGCGGCGTCCAGGGCGGCGCGCAGCCGGTCGGCGAGCGGGTCGTCGAGCGGCAGCGGCCGGCCGTCGTCGGCGTAGCCCAGCAGGAACCGCAGCCAGGCGGCCACCACGAGCGCGCTCCACCGCGCCGACCGGCCCGCCGAGCGGAGGTCGGCGATGGTGTGCAGGACCCGCTGCGGCAGCTTCTGCGAGCCGTCCATGGCGACCTGCCACGTCCGGTGCCGGATCGCCGGGTTGGCGAACCGGGCGAGCACCTGCTCGGCGTAGCCGGGCACGGACACCCCCGGCGGCGGGGTGAAGCTGGGCGCGACCTCCTCGACGACGAGCCGGCGCAGCACCGCCTCCAGGTGCGGCAGCGCCAACGCCTCGGCCACCGTCTCGGCGCCGGCCAGCGCCCCGAGGTAGGCCGTGGCCGAGTGCACCCCGTTGAGCGCGCGCAGCTTCAACCGCTCCCACGGGCCGGCGTCGTCGGTGAGCACCGCCCCGCCGTGTTCCCAGGCCGGCCGGCCGCCCGGGAAGTCGTCCTCGATGACCCACTGCGAGAACGGTTCGGCGGCCACCGCCGCCAGGTCGGTCACGCCCAGCGCCCGCCGCGCCGCCGCCCTGGTCCCGTCGGTGCTGGCCGGCACGATCCGGTCGACCATCGTGCCGGGGCAGGACAGCTGCCCGGTCACCCGCTCGACCGTCGCGTCCGGCACCCGGGCCAGCGCGAGGCACTGCTCGACCAGCCCGCGCAGCCGACGCCCGTTGGCGGGCAGGTTGTCGCAGCTGACCAGCGCCACCGGCCCGGCGTCGGCGGCGGCGCGGGCGAGCAGCCCGCGCACCAGCAGGCCGGGCACCGTGGTCGGGGGCCGGTCGGTGGTCAGGTCGGCGGTCAGGTCCGCGTCGGCGACAAGCGCGGCGGTCACCGGGTCCAGCCGGTACGCCTTCTCGGTCACGGTGAGCGTGACCACCCGGATCGCCGGGTCGGCGAGCAGGCCGACCACCGCGTCCGGGTCACTCGCGGCGTGCCGTACCCCGGCGAGCGCGCCGACCACCCGGGTCGCCGCGCCGTCGGCGGCGAGCGCGGTGACGCTGAACAGGCAGTCCTGCGCGGCGAGGGCCTCGACCACGCCGGTGCTGCGCGGCGCGACGCCGACGATGCCCCAGTCGCCGCCGGCCGCGCCGACCGCCGCCTCGGTGTGCACGGCCTGGTGGGCGCGGTGGAACGCGCCGAGGCCGAGGTGGACGATGCCGGCCGGTACGGTGCCGGGGCGCAGCAACGGCCGGCTCGCCTCGGGCAGGCGGCGCAGCGTGGCCAGGCCGAGCCGGCCCTCGGTCAGCGCCATGCCGGCCCGTCCGGGAAGCGGAACCGCGCGATCGACTCCGGCCGCATGGTGGCGCTGTAGCCGGGCGCGGTGGGCAGCAGGTAGCGCCCGCCCCGGGTGCGGACCGGGTCGACGAAGTGCTCGTGCAGGTGGTCGACGTACTCGATCATGCGGCCGTCCAGGCCGGTGCTGACCCGCAGGTGGTCGAAGACCGCCAGGTGCTGCACGTACTCGCAGAGGCCGACGCCGCCGGCGTGCGGGCAGACCGGCACCCCGAACTTCGCCGCCAGCAGCAGTTCGGTGAGCACCTCGTCCACGCCGCCGACGCGGCACGCGTCGACCTGCATCACGCCTATCGCCTCGGCCTGGAGCAGCTGCTTGAAGATCACCCGGTTGGCCGCGACCTCGCCGGTGGCGACCCGGCAGCGACCGCCGGTCAGCTCGGCCACCGCGCGGGCGATCCGGGCGTGCCCGAGCACGTCGTCGGCGTGCGTGGGCTCCTCGATCCAGTACGGGTCGACCTCGGCCAGCACGCCCATCGCGGTGATCGCCTCGTCCACGTCCCACACCTGGTTGGCGTCCATCATCAGCAGCGCGTCCGGGCCGATCTCGGCCCGGATGATCCGGGCCCGCCGCAGGTCGTCCTCGATCCGCCCGCCGACCTTCATCTTCATCGCGCGCCACCCCGCCGCGTACGCGGCGCGGGTCAGCGCGCGCACCCGCTCGTCCGGGTAGCCCAGCCAGCCCACCGACGTGGTGTACGAGGGGAACCCGTCGCGCTCCAGCGCGGCGAGCCGGTCGGCGAGGCCCTCGCGTCCGGCGTCGAGGATGG
Organism: Micromonospora sp. DT31; assembly: GCF_049841795.1. Taxonomy (NCBI): domain Bacteria; kingdom Bacillati; phylum Actinomycetota; class Actinomycetes; order Micromonosporales; family Micromonosporaceae; genus Micromonospora; species Micromonospora sp. DT31. Next base: position 377,851 of record NZ_JBNCKZ010000001.1, read on the forward strand.
CCGCCGCCTCGTCCGGGGTGAGCGCGTCGGTGATGTGGTGGAAGTCCACGGTCGCCACCAGCTCGTCGGTGGGCGCCTCGGCGAGGAACCGCCACATCGGCTTGCCGGCCAGCTTGGCGCGCAGGTCCCAGACCGCGTTGACCAGGGCGCCGGTGGCCATGTGGATCACGCCCTTCTCCGGGCCCAGCCAGCGCAGTTGCACGTCGGCGGTGAGCGAGCGCCAGAACGCGACGGGTTCGGCGGCGATCTCGGCGACCGTACGGCCACGGACGTGGTGGGCGAGCGCGCGTACCGCCGCGCAGGTGATCTCGTTGCCCCGCCCGTTGGTGAACGTGAACCCGGTGCCGGTCGGCCCGCCGTCGGTGCTCAGTTCCACGTATGTGGCCGAGTAGTCGCCCCGGTTGATCGCGTCCGAGCCGTCGCCGCCGGCCGCGGTGGGGAAGCGCACGTCGTGCACCTCGACGTCGACGATCGTGGTCATGCGGGCCCACCTCCGAACTTGAAGACCTGCTTCGGCAGCCGGTACGCCAGGTCGACGATGGTCTCGGCGGCCTCGTCCCCGGTCAGCCGGTGCTCGGCGACCAGTCGGGCGAGGAAGCCGGCGTCGACCCGGCGGGCCACGTCGTGGCGTACCGGGATGGAGCAGAACGCGCGGGTGTCGTCGACGAACCCGGCGGTGTTGTAGAAGCCCGCGGTCTCGGTGACCGTCTCCCGGAACCGGCGTAGCACCTCGGGGGAGTCCAGGAACCACCAGGGCGCGCCGAGGCGCAGCGCCGCGTAGCCGCCGGCCAGCGGCGCGAGTTCCCGGGTGAACGTGTCCTCGTCGAGCGTGTAGAGCACCACGGTCAGCCGCGGGTCGTTGCCGTGCGCGTCGAGCAGCGGCGCGAGACCGTGCACGTACTCGGTGGCCTGCGGCACGTCCCCGCCGACGTCGCGGCCGTGCCGGGCGTACAGCCAGCGGTTGTGGTTGCGCACCGCGCCGGGGTGCAGCTGCATGACCAGGCCGTCGTCGAGCGACATCCGGGCGAACTCCAGCAGCATGTGCGCCCGGAACGCCTCCGCGTCGCCCGCGTCGGCCAGACCGCGCCGGCCTCGGTCGTACAGCGCGGCGGCCTGCGCCGGGCCGAGATCGAGGGTACGGGCGGTGGGGTGCCCGTGGTCGGTGGAGGTGGCCCCGGCGGCGGCGAACGCCTCCCGCCGGGCGCGCAGCGCGGCCAGGTAGCCGGCGTACGTGCCGGTGTCCTGTCCGGAGACCTCGGCGAGCCGGTCCACGTTGGCCGACCAGTTGTCGAACTCCATGTCCACCACGTCGTCCGGGCGGAACGTGGTGACCACCCGCCCGCCGGGCCCGCCCCAGCCGTCGGCGGCGAGTTCGGCGTGCCGGCCCAGGTCGTCCAGGGGTGACTCGGTGGTGGCCAGCACCTCGATGCCGAAGCGGGTGAACAGCTCCCGGGGCCGGAAGCCCGGTTCGGCGAGCCGGGCGGTGAGTGCGTCGTAGACGGTGTCGGCGGTGGCCGGGCCCAGCGGCGTGTCGACCCCGAACACGGTGCGGAACGTCTGCTCCAGCCACAGCCGCGACGGGGTGCCACGGAACAGGTGCCAGTGCGCGGCGAAGCGCCGCCAGATGGTCCGCCCGTCGGTCTCCACCGGGCTGCCGTCGACGCTGGGCACGCCCAGGTCGGCGGGGGGCACGCCCTGACTGAGCAACATCCGGGTCAGGTAGTGGTCGGGCACCACGAGCAGCCGGGCCGGGTCGGGGAACGGCTGGTCCTCGGCCAGCAGCCCGGGGTCGACGTGCCCGTGCGGGGAGATGATCGGTTGCTCGGCGGCGAGCGCGTACAACTCGCGCGCCAGGGCGCGCAGGCAGGGCTCGGCGGGCAGCAGCAGATCGCCGCGGGAGATGATCGGCACAGCGAGAGCTCCTCGGTCAGGGCAGGGTGAGCAGGTCGGCGACCCGGACGGGCGCGCCGGTCTCCAGCGAACGGTTGGCGGCCAGGCCGGTGAGCAGGGCCAGCGCCCCGTCCCGGGCGGTGGCGGCCCGGCCGAGCGGGTCGGTTTCGCCGCCGAGCAGCACCCGGGTCATCCGGGTGTCCGCGCCGCCGTGCCCGCGCCGGGTCCAGCCCTGCACGGGGATGTCCACCGGCGGCGCCCAGAACGGTCGCAGCGTGAGCCGGGCCGCGCCCTGTTCCACGGCCGCCTCGTCGCCGTGCAGCGCCGCGCCCTTGAGGGCCCCGGCGACGGCCGGGCTGACGTGGTCGCTTTCGGTCACCTCCAGTTCCAGGCGGCCCCGGCTGCCATTGACCATCACCCGGTAGCCCTCCCAGGGGGCGTACGCGGTGAGGTGGTAGGTCATGGTCGCGCCGGTGTCGTAGCGGGCGAGCACCGCGAGGTCGTCCTCGATGGTCACGCCGGGGGCGAAGACGTTGCGGTCGCGGTGGTAGCCGTCCTCGGCCTCGGCGTCGAGGTACAGCTCGCGCAGCCTCGGGTGGTCGGCCAGGCGCAGCGCGAACGGGTCGCCGTCGGCGGCGGGGCAGTCGTGCGCCCGGTCGTAGTCGCGGGCGTAGCCGTGCCGGCGGCCGTCGGAGCCGTAGAAGAACAGCCGGCCGTACGCGTGCACCTGCACCGGGCGGGCGTCCAGCCACCAGTTGACCAGGTCGAAGTGGTGGCCGGCCTTGTGCACCAGCAGCCCGCCGGAGACGGCCTTGTCCCGGTGCCAGCGGCGGAAGTAGTCGGCGCCGTGGCGCACGTCGAGCAGCCACTCGAAGTGCACCGATCCGATCTCGCCCACCGCACCGTCGGCCAGCAGCCGCCGGACCTGTTCGTGCAGGGGGTTGTAGCGGTAGTTGAAGGCGACGGTGACGCGGCGGCCGGTCTCGGCGACCGCGTCCAGGATGCGCCGGCAGCGGTCGGCGTCGACTGTCATCGGTTTCTCCACGACCACGTCGCAGCCGGCCCGCAGCGCCGCCGTCACGTATCCGTCGTGGGTCGCGTCGACGCTCGTCACCAGCACCACGTCGACCCGTTCGGTGGCCAGCATGGTGGCGAAGTCGCCGGCGGCGTACGTGGGCACCCGCGGGTGGCCCAGCTCGGCCAGCCAGCGGTTGTGCGCGTCCATCCTCCTCTGGTTGACGTCGGCGAACGCGACCAGCTCGGCGGTGTCGGCGTGGTCGAGCGCGAGCGCGCGGACGAACATCTCGGCGCGCGCCCCCGCGCCCACCAGTGCGTGGCGGACCCGTTCCCGGGCCGGTGGTGACATGACGTCGGCCTCCCCGGCAGTCGACTGCAAAGGTTTGCAGCCGAAGAAACCATGACGATGGATGCGTCGTCAACGGTTGCCCGCCAAGCCGCCCCATCCATCCGCATTGATGAGGTTTCACGCGCCCGATGGGCACGCTGCCGCAATCGACCCGCAACAATGGACCGTTGACACCGGCGCAACCGTTTGCATTAATGGGCGGCACCCGTGACCCCCACCACATCGGACGAGGGAGCCCGCCGTGCCAGCCACCATCCGGGACGTCGCCCGCGCCTCCGGTGTGCACATCTCCACCGTGTCCCGCACGTTCTCGGCCCCGCACCTGGTCAACCCGGAGACCCGGGTCCGGGTGCTGGCCTGCGCGGAGGACCTCGGCTACCGGCCCAACCGGGCCGCCCGGGCCCTCATCACCGGCCGTACGCACAACATCGGCCTGATCGTGGCCGACATCGCCAACCCGTTCTTCCCGCCGCTGATCAAGGCGGCGGAGGGGCAGGCCCGGCACCGCGACTACCACGTGTTCGTCGCCGACACCAACGAGGACCCGGCCGCCGAGGAGGACCTGGTCCACGCCCTGGCCAAGCAGGTCGACGGCGTGCTGCTGTGCAGCCCTCGGATGAGCAACAGCCTCATCGAGCAGGTCAGCCGCGAGGTCCCGGTGGTGGTGATAAACCGCCAGGTCACCGGCCTGCCCTGCGTGATGATGGACGTCGGACAGGGTGCCCGGTCCGCGATCGAGCACCTGCTCGGGCTCGGTCACCGCCGGATCGCGCTGCTCGGCGGTCCGCGTGGCTCCTGGACCGCCCGGGAGATGCGCCGCGCCGCGACCGCCGCCGCCCGCGGCGGGGGAGCGGAGTTGACCGTCCTCGGACCCAACCAACCCACCGAGACCGGCGGCGGCGCGCTCGCCGAGCAGATCCGCCGCAGCGGCGTCACCGCCGTGCTCGCCTACAACGACCTGATGGCGATCGGCCTGATCGAAGGGCTGGACGCGCTCGGGGCGCGGGTGCCGCACGACGTCAGCGTCGTCGGCGTCGACGACATCGCGTTGAGCCGGCTCACCCGCCCCAAGTTGACGACGGTGGCCACGCCGACCGCGGCCGCCGGCCGGACGGCCGTCGACATGCTGCTGCAACTGGACTCCGACGCGCCGCGCGGCGCCCGGGGCCGGGGCGCGGCAGCCGGCGACCGTCGTACCACCGCACAGGTAATGCTCCAGACCGAACTGGTCGTCCGCGACTCGACCGGGCCCGTCCCCGCGCCCGGCCGGGACGGCACCGGAGCCTGAACAGGTGGCCCGGGCCCGCACAGCACTGCGGACCCGGGCGGCCCGTGGACGGCCGCCGGTGACGTCGTCGCCTCCCACATCCGAGGAGTGAGCGCAGATGCACCCCGCAACGTCCCCCACCGCCGGCGCACCCGCCGGGCGGCATCACCGTACCCCCCTGACCCGACGCCGACTCGTCCGCGGCCTGGCCGCCGTCGCGCTCGCCGTGCCGCTCGCCCTGGGCGCGGCGGGCTGCGGCGACGACTCCGCCGGCGGTGACGGCGGCCCGGTCAAGCTCTCCATCTTCTGGTGGGGCAGCGACGCGCGAGCCAAACTGACCGAGGACGCCCTGGCCCTCTACACCAGGAAGCACCCCGAGGTGACGTTCGAGAAGACCTGGCAGACCAACCAGGGCTACTTCGACAAGCTCGCCACGCTCACCGCCGGCGGCAACCCGCCGGACCTGTTCCAGATCGACGACAACTACCTGGCCGAGTACGCGGGTCGCAGCACCACGCTCGACCTGGGCCGCTACCGCGACTCCGGCAAGATCGACGTGTCGAAGTTCCCCAAGAGCCTGCTGGAGTACGGCGTGGTCGACGGCAAGCTTGCCGGCGTGGCAGCCGGGGAGAACACCCAGGGACTGGTCTACAACAAGACGCTGCTGACGAAGAACGGTCTGCCCGAGCCGACCACCGGGATGACCTGGGAGCAGCACATCGCCTGGGCCGAGCAGGTGGCGAAGAAGACGAAGATCCCGGGCACCCAGGACCCGAGCGCCGACTACAAGGCGTTCTGGGTCTGGCTGCGCCAGCAGGGCAAGGACCTATACCAGGGCAAGGAGATCGGTTTCACCGCCGAGCACGTGACGAAGTGGTTCGAGCTGTGGAAGGGCGCGCGGGACCGGGGCGCCACCCCGACACCGGACGTCATCCACGAGGGCAACTCCAGCGACATCAGCAAACAGCTCGTGGTCACCGGCAAGTCGGCCACCTCCTGGGTGTGGGTCAACCAGATGCCGGACCTGAAGAAGAACACCAAGGACGAGCTTGGCGTGGTCGCGTACCCGGGTGATCCGAGCGGCCAGTGGGCGCGGGCGTCGATGTACTGGTCGGTGTTCAGGGGCAGCAAGCACCGGGACGCCGCCGTCGACGTGATCAACTTCCTGGCCAACGACCCGGAGGCGGTCGCGCTGCTCGGCACCGACCGAGGGCTGCCGTCGAACCTGGAGCTGCGGGCGAAAATCAGCCAGAGCGTCACCGACCCGGCCATGAAGCAGTCCATCCAGGTCGAATCCGACCTCGCACCGAAGTTCGGTGCCTCGCCGCAGGTCCCGATCAAGGGGCACAGCAAGGTCAAGGCCGAGCTGACCAAGGCGGCGGAGAACGCCCAGTACGGCCGCGCCACCCCGGCCCAGGCGGCGGAGCAGTTCGTCACCGCCTGCAAAGCCGCGATCGCCTGACCCCCCGCCGAGAAGAAAGGACCCGGCCCGTGGCCCTCACCACGGCGCCCGGCCGGCCCGCTCGAACCGGACCGTCCGGCCCTCGCCCCAGGCGGCGCGGGGCCGGCCGGGCCCGGCTCGATGAGGGCCTGGCGGGGTACGTCTTCCTCTCGCCCTGGCTCATCGGCCTGATGGGCATCACGGCGCTGCCGATGCTGCTCTCGCTCTGGCTGAGCTTCACCGACTACGACATCCTCACCCCGCTGTCCGAGGTGCGCTGGGTCGGACTGGCCAACTACGAGCGGATGTTCACCGCCGACCCGTCGTACTGGCACGCGGTGCGGGTCACGCTCACGTTCGCGCTGGTCGCGGTGCCGCTGAAGTTGGCCGCCGCGCTCGGCGTGGCGCTGCTGCTCAACCGCGCCTGGCGCGGCGTCGGGCTGTTCCGCGGCCTGTTCTACCTGCCGTCGCTGCTCGGTGGCAGCGTCGCGCTGGCCATCGTCTGGGTCAACATGTTCAACCGGGACGGCGCGTTCAACTCGTTCCTCGCCCTGTTCGGCGTGGAAGGGCTGCCCTGGGTCAACGACCCGGACTGGGCGCTGCAGACGTTGATGGTGCTGGCGATCTGGCAGTTCGGCGCGCCCATGGTGATCTTCCTGGCCGGGCTCAAGCAGGTGCCCACCGAGCTGTACGAGGCGGCAGCCGTGGACGGCGCCGGGGCGTGGCGGCGCTTCCGCGCGGTCACCCTCCCCATGCTCTCCCCGGTGATCTTCTTCAACCTGGTGCTGGAGACCATCAACGGCTTCCAGGGCTTCACCGCCGCGTTCGTGCTCAGCAACGGCACCGGCGGCCCGGTCGACTCCACCCTGATGTACACGCTGAAGCTCTACATCTCCGGCTTCACCGACCTGGAGATGGGCTACGCCTCGGCGATGGCGTGGGTGTTCCTGGTGGCGATCGGCGTGGTCACCGCCGTCTTCTTCAGCACCGGCCGGTTCTGGGTGCACTACTCGGACGGAGATGACACGTGAGCGCGAGGAGTGAGCGGGGCCGGCGAGCCCTGCAGTCGCGAACAGAGGAGGCGCGGTGACGGCCCTCGCCACGGTCCGCCGCCGCCCGGGCAGCGGCCGGAACGTGCTGCGGCTGGTCGTGCTCGTGGCGATCGTCGCGGTGGTGCTCTACCCGCTGTTCTGGATGCTCGGCACCTCGGTCAAGTCGCAGGCCGAGATCGCCAACAACGTCGGCCTGCTGCCGGAACGCTTCACCCCCGGCAACTACCTCGACGGCTGGACGAACTTCGACATCAGCTTCGGCCGGTTCTTCCTCAACAGCGCGGTCGTCAGCGTGCTCACGGTGGTCGGCAACGCGCTGTCCTGCCTGCTCGCCGCGTACGCCCTGGGCCGGCTGCGGTTCCGGCTGCGCAAGCTGTGGTTCACCGTGATGATCGGGACGCTGCTGCTGCCCGGGCACGTGCTGATCGTGCCGCAGTACATCCTGTTCCGCAGTCTCGGCCTGGTCGGCGGCGACTGGCCGTACCTGCCGCTGCTGGTGCCGCAGTTCCTGGCCACCGAGGCGTTCTTCGTCTTCCTCATGGTGCAGTTCATGCGCGGCATCCCGCGCGAGCTGGACGAGGCGGCCACCATCGACGGCGCGTCCCCGTACGGCGTGTTCCGGCACGTCATCCTGCCGCTGAGCCGCCCGGCGCTGGTCACCACCGCGATCTTCTCGTTCATCTGGACCTGGAACGACTTCTTCCGGCAACTGGTGTTCCTGTCCAACCTGGAGGACTACACCGTCCCGGTGGCGCTGACCCTGTTCATCGACTCGACCAGCCAGAGCTCGGTCGGCCCGATGTTCGCCATGTCGGTGCTGTCGCTGCTGCCGGTGTTCCTGTTCTTCCTCGCCTTCCAGCGGATGCTCGTCGAGGGCATCAACACCAGCGGGTTGAAGGGATGACCGCCGTGCCCGCCCGCGCCGACACGGTGCCCGCCCGCGGCGACTGGCGGGACACGCTGCGCGAGGCGACGGACCTGGCGCTGCTCGGCTTCGCCGTGGCGCTGGCCGCGCTGCCGGTGCTCACGCTCGCCCCGGCGCTCGCCACCGCCAGCGCCGCGCTGCACGACCGGTCGGTCACCGGCTCCTGGCCCGCGGCGCGGACCAGCCTCACCCGGTTCGGCCGCGCGCTGCCCGCCGGGCTGGTGGCCAGCGCCGTCACCCTCGCCGCCGCCGCGCTGCTCGCCGCCGACCTGCTCGCGCTCGCCACCGGCCGGGTGCCCGGCGGCGGGCCCGCCCTCGCGCTCACCGCCGTCGTGGTGGCGGCCCTGCTCGGGTACGCCGGCCTGGTCGCCGTCGCGCTCGGGCGCACCGGCGGCCGGGGCTGGCGGGCCGCCGCCCGCCACGTGGCGGGCACCTGCCCGCAACGCCCCGGCGTGTGGGCCGCCGCCTCCGGCGTCTGCGCGCTGGCCGCGCTGCTGGCCGTGCTGGTCACGCCGGTCGCGGTGCCGATCCTCGGCGGGTACGCCCTGGCCGCGTTGCACGCGCTCGACGCCCGGCGCCCGGCCCCCGCCCCGGACCCGTCGTGACCGCCGACTCCCAGGCCGCCGGGTCGCGCCTTCGTGATGTCGACGCCGAGCAGCGGCTGGCCGTGGACGGCACCGAGGTGGCCCGCTACGTGCTCCGGCCGGACCTGGACCCGCGCCACGGCCCCCGGCCCTATCTGCACCCGGTGCGGACCCGGGCCGGCACCCCGGTCACCGACGCGCTCCCCGCCGACCACGTCTGGCACCTCGGCGTGTCCCTGGCCGTGCAGGACGTGGACGGCGCCAACCTGTGGGGCGGCCGGACGTACGTGCGCGGCACCGGCTACACCTGGCGCGACGACCACGGCGTGATCGCGCACACCGGCTGGCGGGAGCGGGCCGCCGACCGGCTCGACCACGATCTGGAATGGCGGGACCGGCACGGCCGGACGCTGCTGCGCGAGCACCGGCGGATCACCGCCACCCCGGCCGGGGCGGATGCCTGGTGGCTGGACCTGTCCGGCACGCTCACCTCCGCCACCGGTGCCGACGTGCACCTGGGCAGCCCGGCCACGAACGGCCGCTCCGGCGGCGCCGGGTACGGCGGCTTCTTCTGGCGTGCCGTGGCGGACGGGCAACCGCAGGTGCGTACCGCCGACGCGGCGGGCGAGGAAGCGGTGAACGGCTCGGCCGCGCCCTGGCTGGCGTTGTCCGCCTCGGCGCCCGGCGGTGGTGCGTACACGCTGGTGTTCACCGGTCTGGGACCGGGCGACAGGTGGTTCGTGCGCACCGCCATGTACCCGGGCGTCTGCGTCGCGTACGCGTTCGACCGCCCGGCCGTGGTCGCGGCCGGGCGGCCCCGGCATAACCGGCACCGCGTGCTCGTCGCCGACGGCCACCTCGACCCGGCCGACTTCGCTGCCCGGGTGGACGCGGCGGTCCTCCGGTGAGCGAGCCGCTCACCTCCGGCGCCGCGGTCGCGGGCCGGGGCGGCGCCGGGAGCGGGTCGGAGGTGGTCTGCGTGGGCGAGACGATGGTGGTGCTCGCCCCCGCCGACGGCGGGTCGCTGGAACACGCCGTGGGGCTGACGGTCGGCGTGGGCGGCGCGGAGTCGAACGTGGCAGCCGGGATGGCCCGGCTCGGGCACCGCGCGGCGTGGGTCAGCCGGGTCGGCGACGACCCGTTCGGGCGGCGGGTGGTGGCCGAGGTCGCCGCCGCGGGCGTGGACGTCTCAGCGGTCGCCGTGGATCCGGACGCGCCGACCGGGCTCTACCTGAAGGACCCGGGGCCGGACGGCACCCGCGTGCACTACCACCGCGCCGGGTCGGCAGCGAGCCGCCTCGACGCCACCGACCTCGCGCGTCCCGGGCTGGCCGGGGCGCGGCTGCTGCACCTGTCCGGGATCACCGCCGCGCTGTCCGGCGCCTGCCGTGACCTGCTCGTGTCCGCGCTGGACGGGCGGGCGCTGCCCGGCGCGCAGGTCAGCTTCGACGTGAACCACCGCCCGGCGCTCTGGCCCGCCGACCGGGCCGGCCCGGTCCTGCGCGACCTGGCCGACCGCGCCGACGTGGTGCTGGTCGGGCTGGACGAGGCGGACGTCCTCTGGTCGGCGGACGAGCCGGTCGCCGTCCGCGACCTGCTACCGGGCCCGGAGCTGGTGGTGGTCAAGGACGGGCCGGTCGGCGCGACGGCGTTGCCGCGTACCGGGCCGGCGGTGTTCGTGCCGGCGTTGCCTGTGGACGTGGTGGAGCCGGTCGGCGCCGGGGACGCGTTCGCCGCCGGGTTCCTCTCCGGTGTACTGCGCGGCTTCGACCTGCGCGCTTGCCTGCGGCTGGGCCACCTGACCGCCGCGCCGGTGCTGGCCGTGCCCGGCGACACCGCCCTGCCGCCGGACCCGGACACGATCGCGTGGGCGTTGGCGCTGGCGGACGAGGCGTGGACCGGGGCGGCACCGGTGACGACGGCCGTCCCAGGAGGGAGCGGGAGATGAGCGGGCACGACTTCGGGCCCCTGTTCGGCGACGCGCGGGTGATGGTGATCCTGCGTGACCTGCCGCCCGGGGAGACGGTCCGGCTGGCGGAACTGGCCTGGGATCTCGGCATCGCCGTGGTCGAGGTGCCCATCCGCACCCCGGAAGCGGTGCCGGCGCTGCGCGCCGCGGTGACGGCCGGGCGGCGGCGGGACCGGATCGTCGGCGCGGGCACGGTGCGTACCGCGGCGCAGGTCGGTCAGGCGGTGGCCGCCGGGGCGGCGTTCACCGTGGCCCCCGGCCTGGACCTGGCGGTGGCCGACGCGGCGGCCGGTCTCGGCGTGCCGCACCTGCCCGGCGTGGCCACCCCGACCGAGGCGCAGCGGGCGCTCGACCACGGCCTGGTGTGGCTCAAGGCGTTCCCGGCGGTCAGCCTCGGTCCGGCCTGGTTCCGGGCGGTCGCCGGGCCGCTGCCGGAGGCCCGGTTCGTGGCCACCGGCGGTGTCGACGCCGGCAACGCGGGCGACTTCCTCGCCGCCGGGGCGCGCGTGGTGGCGGTCGGGTCGGCGCTCACCGACCCGGCGCAACTGCCGCGCCTGGCCACGCTCGCGGCCGGCGGCGCTGTCACCTGACCGCCGCGTGGCGGGGTCCGGTGGCGCGACGACCGTATCGTCGTAGCCGACTCCAGGACCCGGTGGCCGAGGAGGATCTGATCCGCGCTCTTGCCAGGCACGCCGACGGCGTGCCGCTGTCCAGCCCTCTGTCCCGGCGGTTGCTGCTGCGTGGCCTGCTGGCCGGGGCGGCCGGGGTGCCGCTGACGGCCACGGCCGCCTGCAGTGACGACGAGGACGCCCCCGTCGACCCGAACGCCCCGGTCGAGCTCTCCGTCTTCTGGTGGGGCACCGACGCGCGGGCCAGGCTGACCGACGACGTGCTGGCCCTCTACACCAGGAAGCACCCGAACGTGACCTTCACGAAGACCTGGCAGACCGACCAGGGCTACTTCGACAGGCTGGCCACGCTCACCGCCGGCGACAAGGCGCCGGACATCTTCCAGATCGACGACGACCACCTGGCCGAGTACGCGGCGCGGCGGACGCTCGCCGGGTTGCTCTACTACCAGGGGACGCGCAAGCTGGAGACCCGCCCGATGCACGACAGTCTCTGGCGGTACGGATACGTGGACGGCAGTTTCGTCGGAGTGCCCGCCGGGGGGAACACCCAGGGCCTGGTCTACAACAGGACGCTGCTGACCAGGCACAAGCTGCCCGAGCCGACCACCGGCATGACGTGGGAGCAGCACATCGTCTGGGCCGAGCAGGTGACGAAGAAGACCAACGTCCCCGGTACGCAGGATCCGAGCGCCGACTACAAGGCGTTCTGGGTGTGGCTGCGCCAGCAGGGCAAGGATCTGTACCAGGACAAGAGCCTCGGCTTCACCGTCGAGGACGTGACCCGGTGGTTCGCGCTGTGGTCCGGCGCCCGCGACCGGAGGGCGACGCCGGCGCCGGACGTCATCCGCGAGGGAAACACCAGCGACGTCACCAAGCAGCTGGTGGTCACCGGCGGGGCGGCCACGTCCTGGGTCTGGGCCGGCCAGATGCCGGACCTGCAGAAGAGCACCACTGACGAGCTGGGCGTGGTGGCGTACCCCGGTGACCCGAGCGGCCAGTGGGCCCGCGCCGAGACGTACTGGTCGGTGCACAGCCGCAGCAGGAAGAAGGACGTCGCCGTCGATGTCATCAACTTCATGCTCAACGATCCCGAAGCGGCAGTGCTGCTCGGCACCGACCGCGGCCTGCCGCCCAACGTCGACCTGCGCGCCAAGCTCAGCGAGACGGTCACCGACCCGGCCCTGAAACGGTCCATCCGGTTCGAGTCGGAGCTGGCGAAGACGTTCGGCGACGGCCCGCGGCCCCCGCTCAGGGGACACCGCACGGTGAAGTCCGAGCTGGTCAAGGCCGCTGAGGACGCCCAGTCCGCCCGGGCCACCCCGGCCCGGGCGGCGGAACAGTTCGTCGCCGCCGCCTCGGCCGCGATCGCCTGACCGGCCGCGCGGTCACCTGACCGTACGGCCGGACGTCGTGGCGGTGGTCCGGATCGCCTTGACGATCGCCGGGATCGACCCGATCAGCAGCACCAGCGCCCAGACAAGCGCCACCACGGCGAACACCACGGCGCCCACGTCGTCCAGGATGCTGACCAGGATCACCGGCACCAGGGCGTGCAGGAACTGCAGCACCACTGTGCACAGCAGCGTGGTCAGCGCCAGCAGCACCAGCCCCTTGTTGCGCAGGAACCGGGGCTGGGCGGCGAGCAGCAGTCCGGCCCAGACCAGTTTGAGCAGCAGCGCCAGCCCGAGCAGCGCTGCCGCGTCGTCGACCGGGAAGAACCCCCACACCGCGAGGTACGCCAGCGTGCCGAACGGTGGCGCCAGGAACAGCGAGACCATCACGGTCAGCTCGACGAACGCGACGACCAGCAGGACCAGCGACACCAGCAGCAGCACGATCGCGAAGACGAGCGTGGCCACGCCCTGCACCCCGCCCTGGACCCGGTCCGGCAGCACCAGGCTCAGGCAGAACAGCCCTGTCGTCCAGAGCGCCACCACGTCGATCAGCGCCAGGTAGCCGATGCCCCGCCCGGACGGCTCGGACACCGCGCCGACATCGCCCAGCTCCACACCGAGCTGCCCGGCGCTGCCCCGCAGCGCGCCGCTGGCGTCGCCGCCGCCGGTCAGCGCCGCCGCGCCCAGCTCCACACCGACCACGAGCGCCACCGCGAGCAGGGCCAGCAGCAGGAACGGCTTGCGCAACTCACCCATGCCGCGTCTCCGTCCCGGTCAGGACCGGGCCAGGGTGACAGCGCATCCGCCACCTCCCGGACAGCGCAGGAGCACCTCGGTCTCCCGGTCCACGGCCACCTTCGCCACCGCCGGGCCGTTCGCGTCGGGGGCGACCTCGTCGGTGACCGTGACGTCCGCGTCGCCCGGCGCGCGGGCGGTCACCCGGAACGGCGTCGTGCCGCGCAGCACGAGCGTGCGCAGCGCGCCCGGGTCGGCCACCCGCAGCCGGCACACCGTCCCGAAGGTGAGCGCCACCCCGCCGGCGGTGGTGGCCGGTTCGGCGGCCGGTGGCAGGCACGTCACCGTCACTGTCGCCGGATCCACGGTCCCGGCCCCGCGCCCGAGGCGGGCCAGCGCCCCCGGCCCCGCGGCCGGGTCGCCCGGGTCGTCGCGGCGCCCGGCCACCGCCACCACGTACAGCGCCACCAGCAGCACGGCCAGCGCCACCAGCAGCAGCTTCTGCCTGGTGGTCACGGTGCGGTCCCTGTTCGCGACCGCGGGGCTCGCCACACCGGCTCACTCCTCGCGCTCACGGCCGGACGACGGGCGTGAAGCGGATCTCGTCCACCCCGGCGAAGTACCTGTCGGTGCCCTGGGTCTTGCTCACCGCCACCAGCGTCAGCCTGTGCGGGCCGCGGGTCAGCTCCACGGTGCCCACGTCCACCTCGTCGGTGCGGATCACAGTCGGGCTGAACCCGAAGAACGTGTCGCCGACCTGCCGGCCGTCGACCAACCAGATCGTGTTCGCGTAGTCGAAGGAGGTGGTGCGCACCGTGGAGAACCGCCAGGTGCCGTCGGACGGCACGTCCACCTGCACCGTCACCCGGTCGCCCACGCCCCGGCCCAGGAAGAACAGTTGCGCGTCGCCGGACCACACCACGTCGCAGCAGTTCTTCTGCGCCACCACCTCCGCCTTCGCGCCGGTGGCGGACTGCACCACCGCGCCGGAGACGAGCGTCTCCGCCTCCACGGTCACCGCCCGGGCCCGCGGGGGAGCCGGGGTGTCCGGGCCGCGGGTCACCAGCCAGGCCACCACCCCGGCCACGACCAGCACCAGCGCGGCGGCGGCCGCGATCCACGGCCACGGCGCGCGCTTCGGGGGTACGACCGCCCGCACGTCGTACGTGACCCGGCCGCTGGAGCGGGAGCTCTCCTCCGGTGCGGTGTTCGCCGAGTAGGCGAACCCGGTCATGTCGTAGCGCCGGGGCGGCGTGCCGGGCGGCACGACGAGCCGGACCAGGAACGACACCGACCCCTGCCCGGGCACCACCCTTTGCGGCTCGGCCACCGTGAACCAGGCCCGCTGGCTGCCCTCGCCGGGTGCGACGTCGAAGACGACGGTGTCCGGCGCGGTGCCCGGGTTCGACACGGTGAACGTCAGCTCACCGGCGTTTCGGGCGTCCAGTGTGAACTGTTCGGCGGCGGCGACGACTGTCCAGTCGGTGGTCATGACGGCTCCTCGGGCGGATCGTGGGGTGGTGGGGGCACGTGCGCCCGGCCGACCGCGCGCACCGTCGCCACCCCGGCGGCGGGCTCGGCGGCGGCGGGCTCGACGGCGTCCGGCCCGGCGGCGTCCGGCTCGATGGCGTCCGGCTCGACGGCGTCCGGCCAGGGTGGTGCGGCGTCGGTCGGGGAGGCGACGATCTCGACGGTGACCGCCGCCGGTTTCTCCGCCTCGACGATGCGGGTGACCAGCGCGAGCCGGTCGGCGGCGGCCGGCGGCACCCGTACCACCAGGTGGAACGGTCGCTCGGGCGGCTCGTCGAGCAGGA
Organism: Micromonospora sp. DT31; assembly: GCF_049841795.1. NCBI lineage: Bacteria > Bacillati > Actinomycetota > Actinomycetes > Micromonosporales > Micromonosporaceae > Micromonospora > Micromonospora sp. DT31. Next base: position 392,920 of record NZ_JBNCKZ010000001.1, read on the forward strand.
ACCCGGTCACCCCGGTGGCCAGCTCCAGCGCGGTCCGCATCCCGTACGGGGTGCCGCGCCACCGGGCCAGCAGCGCGCCGTGCGCGACCAGGTCCCGCAGCCGGCCGACCGGCAACGGCAGCGGCGCGTCCGCGCGGGGCGCGGCAACCACGTGGTCCATCGCCACCCAGCGGGCCAGGTACGCCACGAACCCGTCCGGCGTCCGGTACGGCCCGAACAACGCGTCGACGTCGGCGAGCACCGCCTCGTCCGGCGCGTGCAACGCCTCCATCACGTCCAGCAGCGCCCCCAGCACGCTGCCCGGCCCGGCGGCCCGCTGGTACGCGGACGGCAGCAGCCGCTCAATCGCCGCTCGGCGCATCCTGCCGCACCACCTCGATGTCGTGCTCGCCGGAGCAGAGCAGCCAGGTGCCGGGGACGGTGACCACGTCGGCGGTGGCCTGGTTGGCGCTGGCCGTCCAGTCCTCGCCGTCGCCGCTGCGGAACACGCCGCGCTCGCCGCCGGCCAGGACCAGCCGCCCGCCGCCGGACGTGCCGGTGGGCGCGGTGGCGGCGATGGCGTCGACCGGGACGAACCGGGTCCGGTCCCGCAACGGCAGACCGCAGTTGACCATCACCGGCGTCCACTGCGGCTGCCTGGCGAGCGTGTCCAGCCGGACCACCCCGCCGCTCTGCGTGGCCGCCAACGCCAGCGGCCCGCTGAACGCCAGGTCCCGGCAGGTGCCGCCGATCCAACCCGACGCCATCGACTGCCACTGCACGTCGGACTCGAACAACCTGGTGCGGTGGCACCCCTGCCCGGGTTTCTTCGGATCCGGCTCGCCCGCGCCGCACCACAGCAGCGTCGCCGGGCCGTCGTACTGCACGGCGAGCACCCGGTTGTCCACGTTGGCCAGGCCCACGTGGGCGAACGTGCCGGGCCGCCCGGCCGCGGTGGACAGGTAGACCCCGAAACCTGCCTGCGCGGCGACCGCCACGCCGGGCGCGCCCCGCTCGGAGACGAACGCGCGCACCGCGTAGAACCCCCGGTCCGCGTCGCCCGGGTCGACCAGGATCTGCAGCGGCACCGCGCCGGGCAGCAACGGCACCTCGTACAGGCCGGCGTCGGTGGCCAGCAGCAGCGCGCCGGTGCCGTCCCGGTCGATCCAGGCCAGGTCGCGTACGCCGGAGTCGAGGTCGATCAGCAGCGTCCACGTCTCGCCCAGGTCGGTGCTCAGCCGTACCCGGGAACCACCCGACTCCCGGGTCGTCACCACCGCCACCGAGCCGGCCCGCGCCACCACACCGGGGCGGGCCGGAGCGGGCGCGGGCACCACCCGCACCACGGTCTCGTCGCCGTCGAACCGGCCCGCCGGCTCCCAGCCCGCGCCGGCGTTCGTGGAACGGAACAGCACCGGACCGCCACCGGCGTACCAGGTGTCCGCCTGGTACTGGTCCACGGCCACGGTGCGCACGCGGGTGTCCGGCGCCTCGTCGACCACGAACTGCACCGACTCGACGTACCGCACGCCCGGCTCGGCGTGCTCCAACATCCGGTAGACGTTCGAGGCGCGCAGCGGCTCGCCGAACGCCCAACCGGTCGGGTTCATGGGGGTGGGCAGCGGGCTCAGCGTCTGGTGCAGCCGGTCGTGGATGCGGCGGCGCACCGCGTCCACGTCCTCCTCCCGGCGCACCACCACCCGGGCCCGCACCGACACCGCCTTGTACCGGGCCCAACCGGCGCGCACCGCCGTGCCCAGGGCCCGCCGCCGCTCCAGGTCCGCCTCGACCCGGCGGCGGGCCTCCGCCACCTCGTGATCGCGCAGCACCGCCACCGGCAGCCGGCCGCCGGGGCGGGCCTGCTCCGGCACGTACGGCACCAGCACCACCTCCACCTCGCCCGGCCGGGCGAAGCTGTAGACGGCGGACCGGGTGAACGCCCGCGCCCGCGCCACCGCCCCCGAGCCGGTGGCGAGCAGTTCGAAGTCCCGCGCGGTCACCGCGCGCTGCTGGGCGAAGAACTCGTACGGGCCGCGGGCCAGCACCGACTCCAACGACTCCAGGTCCCGCCCGCCGGTGGCCGGCGCCGGGTTGTCCACGCTCAGGCCGGGCAGCGGGTCGCGCAGGCTGGTCAGCACACCGGCGGCCACGTTCCCGGCCGGGCCGCCGCCGCACCGGTACCAGAGCCGGACCTGCCGCCCGGCCGGCGGCACCGCCGCCACCGTGGTGCTCGGACCTGCTGACCCGGCCGCCCCCTCGACGGCCGGGCGCAGGTCCAACGCCGGGGCGAAGGTGACCACCCCGGCGGCCCGGTCGACCAGGTAGACCTTGGCCTGCGGGCCGAGGCCCGCGAAGCTGTCCACCGGTCGCCAGATCTCATACGTGCGGCCGTCGTGCTCCCGCGCCGCCGCGCCCAGCTCCACCGAGCCGGTGGGCACCTCCACGCCGAGCAGCAGGTCCAGCGCCTCGGTGGTCCGGGTCAGCGGCGCGCGGGCGGCCCGGAACACCTGGCCGGGCTGGCCGGTGCCGGTGCCCAGCAGTTCCGCCTCGACCGGCTCGCAGTGGTGCACACGTACCGTCAGCGTGCCTGCCCCCGCCGGCAGCGTGGCCGGCTCGGTGGTCACGAAGACCACCGGCCGGGGGTCGGCGCCGCGGGCCGCGGCCACCCGGGTGCCGGCCGGCACCCGCACCGGGCCGCGGTCCGCTCCGGTGCGGGTCAGGCGCACGTCCGCCCACGCCGCCGACGGTGGGTGCCGGGTCACGCCGAGCAGGTTCAGGAACGCCACGTACGCCTTTTCCGGCAACTGGTTCAGCCGGTAGATCATCACCTCGGTCAGGTAGGCGAACGCCTCCAGCAACGCCATCCCCGGGTCGTGCGCGGACAGGTCCGTCCAGTCCGGGCAGGACCGGGCGATCCGCTCCCGGGCCTCGGTGACCAGGTCGAGGAAGGCGCGGTCGTCCAGGTGCGGCACCGGCAGCGTCATGGCGTGGCCTCCTCGGTCATCGGGTCGGTGGTCGGGTCGCCCGGCTCGTCGTCGACAGGCAGCAGGTCCACGGAGAACACCAGGTGGCCGGGGGAGAGGCTGGCCCGCACCCGGTAGTCCAGCCGGATCACCAGCCGCCACGGGGCGTCCGGGTCCCCGCCGGCGTCCACGTCCAGCACCTCCACCCGGGGCTCCCAGCGCCGGATGGCCTGCCGGACGTAGTGGATGGCCAGGCCGGCCGTGGTGTCGTCGTTGGGCGCGAAGACCAGCCGGTGCAGCCGCGAGCCGTACCCGGGGCGCATCAGCCGCTCCCCGGGCGTCGTGGACAGCAGCAGGTACAGCGCCTGTCGTACCGTCTCGTCGCCGTCGGTCATGGCCAGGCCACCGGCGGCGGTCAACGCGAGACCACCGGCGCGACCGGCGTCGAAGCCGGCGCCGACGAAGCGGAAGGCCCTCACCGGTCCGCCCCCAGGAAACTCTGCCGTGGGTCGCGGACCTGGTGGTGCACCGCACCCGGCGGGGTGCCGTCGGTGAGCCCGTCCAGGTGCGACAGCACCACCGGCTGCCCGTCCACCCGCACCCACGTGCTGTAGCCCACGGTCACCGTCACGGTGCGCAGGCAGGGCTTGACCGTCGGGCCGTAGTTCGGGCAGGCGGTGATCTCGCGCCCCTGCGGGTCGGGCCGCACCAGCGCCGGCACGCCCCGCACGGTGACCCACCCCTGCGACGGGCGGTTCACCACCCGCCCGTCGTGACCGCAGGTGATCAACGAATCGCGGTGCAGCCAACGCATCAGCCACCTCCGGGGGCGCGGGCGAGGGTACGGGCCTGGGCCGCGGCGGTCTCGGCGTCCTCGGCCGTCGGGGCGTGCCGGAAGTCGACCGTGCGGGCACGCAGCACCATCGCCCGCCCCGGCGCGGACAACACCAGGTCGCCGGCGGCGTGCACGGTGGTCAGCTCCGGCCGCAGCTCGACGAAACTGCCCGCGTCGGTGGCCAGCCGCAACGTGCGACCGTCGTCGTCGATCACTATCGACTGGCCGGTGCCGGTACGCATCGACCAGCGGCGCGACCGGCCGGCCACGATCCCGGTGTCGTACGGCTCGACCGCGCCGAACAGCGACCCGAGCACCACCCCCGACGCCGGTACCCCACCGGGCAGCGCCACCAGCACCGTGTCGCCCGGGTCCGGCAGCGCGACGATCCCCTTGCCCCGGCCGGCGCCCGGAAACAGCACCGCCAACCAGCCGGCGTCCAACTCCCCGTACGCCGGCAGCGTCACCCGGACCCGAGCCGATCCGTCCGGGTCGTCGACGTCGGTGACCGTGCCCAACGTGACGGTCGCCGCCGGGGGCGCGGCCGTCGGCGGCGGGTCGGGCGGTGCCGTGGCGAACCGGGTCAGGTGCCCGTCCGCGTCCACCGTGTGCACCACCTCGGTGAGCACGTACACCCCGGCCAGCGGCTCCGGCACGCCGGCCAGCGTGATCCGCCGGCCCGGCCGCAACGCCGGATCACCCTCGGCCGTGCCCTCGGCGGTGACCAGCGCGGCCACCCGGGCGTCCCAGCCGGCCTGGGCCAGCGCGGCCAGCTCGTCGTCGCTGCGGCCGGGCTGGTCCACCGCCGTGCGCACCCCGTCCGCGCCCACGTCACCCGGTTGCGGGCACAGCGGGATGCGCCGCCCGCTGCGGGCCTCGCCGGCCCGCTGGCCCAGCGGCTCGGCGCGCTGCGGATGCCACCCCAGCACCGCGCACCCCGCGCCCGCCCGGTCCAGGTTCTCGCTGATCCGCAGCGCGTGCACGGTCGCGCCAAGCGTCAGCGGCAGCGGCTCCCCGTAACCGTCGAGGGTGAACAACCGCAGCCGGTCGCCGTCCACGCACAGGTGCAGCCCGGCCCGGCCGGCGACCTCGCACAGCAGCTCCAGGTCGGTGTGCCGGTGCTGCGACAGCCGCTCCAGGCGAGGCCCGTCGTCCTCGGCCGCCACCGTCAACCCCAGTCCGGCGCACAGCTCACCGGCCAGCCCGGCGGCGGTCACCGACTCGAACACCCGCAGTTCCTGCCGCTTGCGCAGCCGATGCAACAGGTCGTACGCCCGGATCCGGGCCAGCGCGACACCGTCACCGGCGTACTCCCGTTCGACGGCTGTCACCTCGCCGGTGAACAGCGCCTCCGCCTGCCCGTCCAGACGCACGTCGAGGGCGGCGCCGGGGCGTACCGGCGGGTCGAGCGGTCCCACGCCGGCAGCGGCGGCCACCGTCAGCTCGCACTGCGCCGGCCGGTCCAGCCGGCCGGCCACGCGGATGCCGCGCAGCCGGGCCGGGTCGGCGAGCGGCCGGCCGTCGACCGTCACCAGCGCGGCCCGGCTCACGGCGTGCCTCCCGTCGGGACGGCGTGCGGTTGCGGGGCGGCGCCGGTCGGGGGCACCGCGAGCGCGGTGCCGGCCGGCACGGTGAGCGGGTCGGCGATCCGGTTGTGTTCGGCGAGCAGCCGCCAGCGCAGCGGCGAGCCCAGTGCGTCGTGGGCCAGCAGGTCGAAGCGCACCCCGGACCAGCCCGGCTCGGCCGCGCCGTCGGCGGTGGCGACCACCGCCGACCCGGGCGCGACGGCGGGAGTGCTCACCGCGGCCAGCTCCTCCTCGAACCCGGCACGTGCCGCCTCGGCGCCCTCCGCGACGCGGACCAGCTTCAGCCGCAGCCAGGACCGCCGGGGCGTACCGGTGAGGGTGAACGCGTCGAAGCGCTCCGCGATCGCGGTGACGACGCCCGGGACGTTCCAGGTCTTGCCCCACACCAACCGGACCAGCGGCGGTCGCGGCCAGCCGTGCTCGACCGCCGAGTTCTCCGCGAGCATCCACAGCGGCCGGGTCAGCGCGCGGACGTCCCCGGGCCGGGCCGGGGACTCCACGAAGTCCACGTCGAAGAGCAGGTCCAGCACCAGCTCGGTGCGCCCGCCACCGGTGAAGACGAGCGGGTCGTCGGCCAGCCCGGCGCCGGTGAGCGAACCGTCCGGCCCGCCGCGCGGGCGTACCCCGGCCAGCCGGGTGACCCGCACGGTCTCCGGGTTGAGCAGGCAGTCGACCCGGGTGCCGGACTCGTCCACGAGGAAGGCGACGCGCTCCATCAGGGACCCGCCTGTTCCCGGTCCAGCCTGGCGACGTCGCCCCAGGACATGGCCCGCGTCGCCGGGGTCCACCTCACCGGGTCGCCCGGCAGCGCCGGCCACGGATCCGGGTACGCCCCGCCGTCCTCGGCCGCCCGGTCCGCGCCGGCCGTCGCCGGGTCCGCCGTCCGGGTCGGGTCGGCCGTCCGGGTCGGGTCGGCCGTCCGGGTCGGGTCGGCCGTCCGGGTCGGGTCGGCCTCGTCCGGCAGGGCCGGCCAGGGGCCAGCCGGCAGGGCCGGCCAGGGGTCGCCGGGCGCGGCCCGCCCGGGTCGCCGCCACCGCCGCGCGCCGGTCTCGTCGCCGGGCGCCGGGTCGTGCGCGTTCGGGTACGGGGAGCCGGCGGCCCGCCCCGCGTGGCGGTCGGCGGGCCGGGCGCCACCGGTCGCCGGGCCGGTCTCGCCCCGGCCGCCCGCCAGCCCGGTTCGGCCGTCCCCGGCAGGTACGGCCGGCTCGTGCGGCAGCGACGGTGGCGCAGCCGCGAAGGCGAGCGGGAGTACGTCGTCCCGCGCGGGCGGCAGGTCCGCCCCGGCGTCATCCCGCTGCCGTTCCCGGCCGGCCCGCGCCACGCCCCGGAGCAGGTGTCCCCGACCGGTGTCGGATGCGGGCCGCCGCCCCGACCCGCCGGAGGTCGCGGCGCCCGGCGATCCGATCGTGTCACCGCTGCCGGTCGGGTCGGCGGGCCCCGCCGTGCCGGTGCCCGCAGACCTGCCGGTGCCGATGAGCTCTGTGCTGTCGGTCGTGCCGAGGGTGCCCCGTGACCGGGCCGTCTCGGTGGTGCCCGCCGCTCTCGTCGGGCCCGGCGTCGCGGCCGGGCCGCTCGACGCCCCGCACCGGCACGCCGTAGTGCCCCCGGACGATCTGGCCGGTACCGCACCGACCGGGTGGGACCGGTTGCCCGCCGTCGGTGCGGAAGCCGCGAACCCGGCCGTTTCCCTCCCCGGAAACGCCGTTCCCGCCCGCCCCACAGACGCACTTGTCCCATCTTCCGAGACCCCCGTCTCACCATCCAGGACATGCGGGAGATCTTGGTAGGGCAGGGCCCCTATGGGGGCCATTTCGTACCAAGATCTCGACGGCGTGCCGGGGTCGGCCGCGTGCGGGGTGGGGGAGTCGGGTGTGGACAGTCGGGCGGGTGCGGCCAGGCGATCGGCCAGGCGCGCCTTCCAGTTCTGCCACGCCCGCCCGACTGCGCGCCGGGCCGGGTGGGTCCGTCGAGCCCGGCCCGAGTGTGAGCCGCCGGCGGCGGGCCGGCCGATGCGCGAGGAGGCGCCGGGCGGCTGATCGACGGGAGACGGAGACGGGGGCAGGTCACGCAGGAGGCCGGGGGCGTGCGCCGCCACCAGCCGTCGCCAGTGCTCGGGCGGCTGGCCGGCGGCACGTGACACGTCGGGCAAGGGGTCAGGCTGGGACAGGCGGTCGGCGGTGGCCCGCAGTGCCCGGGCCAGCCGGTCACGCGCTCGTCGGGGCGGCGGCACCGCCGGCCTCCAACTCCAGGCCCTCGTACGCCAGGGTCAGCGCCTCGATGGCGATCTCCTGGGACAGGGTGTTCAGGTGCGCGCCGCGCCACCGGCACGGCCACGCGTTGATCATGTTCCAGCGCAGCACCTCGGCGGTGCCGGCCGGGTCGAGCAGCACCACCGACACGTTGCGCCGGTTCACCGTGCCCTTGGCCGCCGCGTTCACCCAGTCCCACAGCTCACGCGAGCTGGTCAGGCCGAAGTGCAGGGTCACCGGGGCGTACTCGACCTGCCCGGGCACGGCCCGGATGCGCTCGTTGCCGGCCTCCCGGTAGGACAGCGCCGGTATCGCCACCTCGATGCCGCTGACCTCGGTGAAGTGTCCGTTGGTGATGCCGTTGACGAGCAGCTTGAAGTGGTACGCCCGGTACGGGTCGACGGGTGCGCCCGGCTGCGGTGTGGCCGTGGTCGGCATGTCAGCCTCCGATCGTCTCGGTCTCGGTGCCGCCGGCCCACTGGCTCAGCTTGAACACCACGAACTCCGCGGGCTTGACCACCGCGATGCCGATGTGGGCGACCACCATGCCGGCGTCGCGTACGTCGGCCGGGTTGGTCTCCTCGTCGCACTTGACGAAGAACGCCTCCTCGGGCGTGCGGCCGAGCAGGGCCCCGTCGCGCCACACCCGGGTCAGGAACGCGCCGATGTCGCGCCGGATCGAGCGCCACAGCGTGAAGTCGTTGGGCTCGAACACCATCCAGCGGGTGCCGTCGGCGATGGCCCGCTCGATGGAGATGGACAGCCGCCGGACGTTCAGGTAGCGCCACTCGCTGGCCTCGGCGGCGAGCGTACGGGCGCCCCACAGCCGGATGCCCTCCCCGGCGAAGAACCGGATCACGTTGACGCCCTTGGGGTTGAGCACGTCGTGCTCGGGCCGGGTGACCCGGTAGGCCAGGTCGACCGCGCCGCGTACCGGCTCGTTGGCCGGGGCCTTGTGCACGCCGCGCAGCGCGTCGGTGCGCGCCCAGATGCCGGCCACGTGCCCGCTCGGCGGGGTGAGGACCAGGTCGCCGCTGAGCGGGTCGCGGACCCCGATCCAGGGGAAGTAGAAGGTGGCGTAGTCCGACTGGCGGGGTCGGTCACCGCCGGTGCCCGGTGGCTCGTCGTCGGCGTCGCCCGACGTACCCTCAGCGGGCTTGTCGGACGACGCGGGCCGGGCCGCCCTGCCGGGCGTGGCGACCCGGGCGAGCCGGGAGACGTCGGTGACCTGCGGCGGCGGGTCGCAGATCGCCACCACGGTGCGCAGCCCTTCGGCCATGCTGATCAGTGCCTCGTGCGAGACCGGGTCGTGGTAGCCGGGCGCGGCCAGGATGGAGATCTCGTCGATGGCCTCCAGCAGTTGCAGGCCGCCGCGCCGCCCGCCGGTGCCGGTCAGCCGGCCGTCCTCGCCGACGTTCACCACCCAGCAGCGGGTGCCGCCGTTGTCGAGGAAGCCGAACACGGCGCGGGCCAGCGGGGTGCTCTCCAGGTTCTCGCCGTCGGCGTAAAGCCGGAGGAACTCGGTCCAGCTGTTGACCGCCAACGCCTGGTCGACGTGGGCGGTGCGGTTGGGCGCGACGCCGACGAACGCGGCGGTGCTCATGCCGACCGGGCCGATCGGGCGGGCCCCGCCGGGCACCTCCTCGACGTAGATGCCGGGGGAGAAGTAGGTGGGCATCGGTCCTCCTCGGACGTCAGTCGGGGGCACGGACGACGACCAGGCCGTCGCCGGTGGGGTCGATCTCGGCGGTGTGGACACGACCGGCGCCGGCCAGCCGGAGCCGCACCGGACGGTCCGGTGCGTCGGGGTCGTGCGGCACGCCGACCAGCCGGAACCGGCCGGCGGCGTCGGTCACGGTGGACTGGGCGGTGCCCACCAGTTCCACCCGGACGGCGGCCAGTGGCTGGTCCTGCGGTCCGACCACCCGCCCGTGCAGGGTGCGCATGTCGAGCTGCCGCAGCCGCAGCGGCTGCCGCACCGGCGGCGCGGTCGGGGTCGGCCGGTCCACCCGGGCCGGCACGTCGAGCAGCAGCGCCGGCCGGGGCGGCACCCCCAGCGCCCGCCACAGTGCCGGATCACCGGCGTCGAGCGTCAGCTCCGGCCATCCGCCGGTGGTGGCGGCGGCGAGGACCCGGTCCAGCGCCGCCAACGCGGCCGGGCCGCCACCGGTGACCAGCATCCGGACCATGAACCGGTACGGTTCGCGGGCCGCGCCCCCGGTCGCGGTCTGCCGGTCGGACCGCAGTCCGAGCGGCCAGACGGTGAGGCCGCCGTCCGGGTCGTCGCGGGGCGGGCCGACCGGTACGGGTCCACCCGCCGCCCCGGTCAGCCAGGTCGTGACGTCCGCGACGGCGGCCTCGATCGCGCCGGTCATCGCGGCGGTGTCCCCTGGATCCGGTACGCGATGGCCTCGTTCCACACGTGCGGGTAGACGCCGATCTCGAAATAGCGGGTGAACCGGTTGATCGGCGCGTTGGTGTGGTCGTGCCAGAGCAGCCACACCGGGGCGACGGTGAACAGTATGTAGTTGAGCGCGACGAGCGGCAGGTAGAGCGGGCCGAGTAGACGGGCCTGGAACACGTGCACGTCCTCGTGCCGTTGGATGCCCGGGCTGGAACCGGCGCAGACGGTGCCGATCGTGGTCGCGTACCGGGGGGAGACGCCCTCGACCACGTTGACCCGGCCGCTGCCGGCCGAGACGATCCGGTCGAGCCGGTGGCCGAAGACCAGGTGCAGGGCCAGGAACAGCGCCCCGACGAACGTGTTGAGCAGGCTCCACGTGTGGTCGACCACGAACAGGAAGATGCCCTTCGGATCGGGGCCGTACGTGCCGGCCGAGGCGCTCGCCCAGCCGAAGGGCGCGCCGACGAGCAGTCCGAGGACCGCGCCGACGAGCAGGCCGACGGGGCCGGCGGCGAACTGTCCGAGCAGGGCGCCGAAGAGGATCTGGACGGCGGCGCTGAGGATGCCGAAGATCATGGGGTCACCTCTCTCTCAGACCCACGAGCGGACGAAGCGGGGCTCGCGTCCCTGGGCGAGCTGGGTCGACGACGCCTGTGTCGCCTGCCGGTTGCCCGGGGGGAGCTGGTTGACGCCGAGCGCGGCGGAGAAGATGACCAGCCCGTTGAAGAACGCGATGATCCACTTCTCTGGTCCGGCCTGGTCGGCGAACGCGGCGGTCAGGTAGGACAGCAGGAGCGCGAAGCCCAGCGCGATCCACTTGCGGGCCTTGTCGCCACTGGGGCCGATCAGGCCGCCGATGACGTTTGTGGCGAGCAGGGTGGCGGCGCTGGCACCGGTGAGGCTGCCCAGCGACGACCAGGTGAAGAGATCGTCCACGGCGATCCCCCTCTTTCCCACGGTGCGACGGTGCGGTCGGGGTGCGATGGTGCGGCGGCCCGGGGTGCTGACCTCGGGTTCCGCCCGGTCTGGCGGTGGGCCGCCGGCGCGGGCGCCGTCGGTGGTCGGAGGGTCGGGCAGGCGCTCAGGCCGGCGGGCCGGCGGGAGGTGTGGGTGCGGCCGGACCGCCTGGCGCGGCCGGGGATCCGGTGCTGGCCGGGGGCCTGCTGCTGGCCGGAGGGCCGGTGCTCGCCGGGGCGTCGGGGGTGGTCGGCGTCGCGGCCGGACCCGGTCCGCCACGGGAGCGCCGCCGCAGCAGCACGGCCACCGCGGCGACGACCAGCAGCAGGACGACCACGCCGGCGACGGCCGGCAGCCAGGGGACGGAGCCGTTGCCGGCGACGGCGGCGGCCGGGTTGGTGGCGGGCGGCGGGGGCGCCTGGGCGACGGCCCGCAGTTCGGCCGGCTTGGGTTGGTTGGCGACCACCGTCCAGGTCACCGAGCGCCCGTTGACCGTGCCGTTGGTGTCGAGGACCCGGCCCGGGAATGTCACCGATATCTCGAACGCCATCAGGGTCATGAACGCCTGCTGTTGACGCGGATCCTGTTGGCCGACCTTGCCGCCGTATTTCTTCGGATCCAGCGGAAGCGAGAACCGATACAGATCACCGTCCCGAACAAGATTCACGCTCTCGCTCGTGAATTGCGCCAGCGGCGTTTTCCGGTACGCGACCTGAATGCCGTACGAGGTGGCGTCCTCGTACCGGCTCTCCGCCCCGGCCGGAAGTGAGGGAATGTTCGGCCGCAGGTCGGCGAAGGCCACCGCGGGATCCGGGTTGCGCTGCCGCAGCGCGGATTTCGGGGCGGTGAGCAGGAGTTGGCCGGAGACCGTGTCGTCGTTGTTCACGGTCAGCCCCATGTTGAGCTGCATGCAGCCGCTCAGGATCGCCACGAGGGCGAGACACGCCGCGAGGCGGAATGCCCGGCTGCGGCGGAGTCTCGTATTCATGGGCTCAGTGTGCGCGCCCACGTCAGGCGGGACAGTCAGCGATCAGCCGGCTTCGTGTCGCCGATCTTACGGCCGCCTGCTCCCATTCGGCCGACCCCCGGAAACCGTCGTGCTCGATATTCTGGAATGTTGTCCCGCGGATCACTCCGCGGTAATGATCCGGAAGACCGGGATGCCGGCGGCGACCCGGGCGAAGTCGGCGAGTGGGGCGTGCCGGTCCACCGGCACGTGCGCCCGGGCACCGGGGGCGAGCGCCAGGTGCCGGCGCAGGATCGGTGGCCGCTGCGCCACCGGCACCTCGACCAGACGGACCGGCTCGCGACGGCGACGGCGCAGCACCACCCGACCGCCCGCGGCGCGCACGTTCGCCACCCAGTTGACGCGCTCGCCCAGCATCGACACGACGTACCGCCCGCCGTCGTGATCGGCGACCACAATCGGCACCGAGACGGTCCGCCCGGTGCGGCGGCCCGGCACCTCCATGGTCACCCAGTTCCGCGGGGCGAGACCGGCGCCGTACTGCCACGCCGACAGCGCGTTCATCATCCGGGCCAGCCGGTTCGGCCGGCCGCCCCGGTACATCCACGTCATGGTTCCGCCCATCGGACCCCTCCTTCTTCCGTACCCATTGACCGGCGGGCGCGCCGTGGCGGCCAGGGCCGACCGGCCCGTGCCCGTCCACGGCAGCGTGAACCACCGCCTGCCGGACCACCGGCCGGGCCCACCGGGCCGCAGGATGAGGCACGGGGGACCGGAGGGGAAGCGATGACAGCGACCGCGGGCCGGGCCACGGCGGCGGTTCGGCAGGCGGTCGGGCGGCTGCGGCACGGCGGCTGGCGGCCGGTGCTCCAGGACACCGTGGCGGCGACCGTGGCCTGGATCATCGCGACCCGGCTGGCCGGGCACCCACTGCCGTTCTTCGCGCCCGCCGCCGCCCTGAACGTGCTCAACCAGGCCCGGGGCCGGCGCATCCGCCGCACCGCGGAGGTGGTGCTCGGGGTGGCCGCCGGCGTGCTCGTGGCCGAACTGGTGGTGCAGGCGCTCGGCCCGCGCACCACCGGCACCGTCTTCGCCGTCATCCTGCTCACCGTCACGCTGGCGGTGGCGTTCGACGCCAGCTCAGTCAGCACCGTGCAGGCCACGCTCTCCGCGCTCTACCTGGCGGTGGTCTCCCCGCCCGACCAGACGCTGGTGCCGGTGCGGTTCGTCGACGCGCTCATCGGCGGCGCGGTGGCGCTGGTCACCAGCCAGGTCCTCGGCGCCCGCCGGCCACTCGTCCCGCTCGCCGCGCAGGTCCGGCGCACCTTCGCGGAGCTGGCCGGGGTGCTGGACGACACCGCCGACGCGCTCCGGCGCGGCGACCCGGACGCCGCCCGCGCCGTCCTGTCCCGTGCCCGGCACGCCGACGCCGCGGTGGACCGGCTGCGGGCCGCGACCCGCGCCGCCGGCGAAGGGCTGCGACTGACCGTACGCCGCCGGCGCGGCCTGGGCCGGCTGCGCTCGGTGGCGGGCTCGCTGCGGCAGACCGACCTGGCGGTCCGTGACGTGCGCGTGCTGGTCCGCGCCGCGGTCACGCTCACCCGGGGCAGCGCGCCCGTCCCCGCCGAGCTGGGCGACGCGCTGCGCGCCCTGGCCGAGGCCGTCCGCGCCGCGGGTGACGCGCTCGCCGCCGAGGTCGACGGGCAGGAACGCGCGGCGGCACGGCACCGCGCGCACACCGAGGAGTGCGCGCTGACCGCCGTCCGCGGCGCCGGACGGCTGTTCACCGGCGACGCCACCCTGCCGTTGGCGATGGTCACCGGTCAGGTCCGGGACACCGCCGTCGACCTGCTGCGCGCCGTGGGCGCCGGCGACGACGAGTCGATCCCCGACCGGGTCGACGCGGCTGCCGCCGGGCGCTGACCGGCGCTCAGGCGCTCTCCCGGGCGACGAGCGTCGAAGGGAAGGCGGTGCTCGGGGCGACCGGCGCGCGCGTCAGCACGGCGGTGGCCGCCGCGGCGGCGATCCGGTCGACCGGGTGGGTGGCCGTGGTCAGCGACGGACTGCTCATCGCCGCGTACGGCAGGTCGTCGAACCCGGCCACCGCCACGTCGTGCGGCACCCGCAGGCCACGCCCACGCAGCGCCGCGATCACCCCGAACGCGGTGGCGTCGCTCGCCGCGTAGATCGCGTCGGCGTCCGGCCATCGGCGCAGCGCCTCCAGCGCGGCCCGACCGCCCCGGGCGGCGGTGAAGTCGCCGGTGACCAGCCGCTCCGGCGACCCCGACGCGCGCATCAACTCCCGGTACGCGGTCACCGCGCGTTCCGCGCAGTTCAGCCAGCGCGGCCCGGTCACCATGACGATGCGGCGCCGGCCGGTGGCGTACAGGTGGCGCAGCGCCTCGCCGGCCCCGCCGGCGTTGTCCACGTCGAACGAGGGCACCGCCGCGGAGCCCTGACCGATCGAGACGACCCGGCCGTGCAGCCTCGGCGGCACCGCGTCCAACGCCGCCTGGGTGGTGTTGACCAGGATCACACCGCAGACGCCCCGGTCGGCGCCCAGCCGGGTCAGCCGCGACGGGTCGGCCAGCGCCAGCCACTCCAACGCCACCCCAACGCCGTGCGGCGCGCACACCCGCGACGCCGCCCCGACCACGCGGTGCACGTACGGGTCGTCCAGCACCGTGTCGTCGCGGCCGATCACGGCTACCACCAGGCGTACCCCGACCCCGCGCACCAGCGCCCGGGCCGTGATGTCCGGCACGTAGCCGAGCCGTTCGGCGGCGGCCTGCACCAGGGCGCGGGCGTGCGCCGAGGCGGACCCGTAACCGCCGAGTACCCGGGAGGCGGTGGCCCGGGAGACCCCGGCGTCGCGGGCCACGTCGTCGAGGGTGGCGGGGCGTGCGGTCGACGTACTCATGCCCCGCATCATGCCCGCTCGGACGCTGGTGAGCTAAGCGATATGGGCGCTTGTGGTGATAGCGCTCTCAGGTGTGCGATTGTCGTCGGGGTCAACCGTGGGAGGGAAAACCGCACCGTGAGCAGCACCATCGACGCGCCGGCCGGGCAGCGCCCGCCGGTGCCCCGGGCGGTGCTGACCGCCCGCAACGGCGTCGCCGTCGTCTTCGCGCTCAACGGGCTCGCGGTGGCGAGCTGGTTCTCCCGGGTCCCGGCGGTCCGGCAGGAACTGGACCTCACCCCGAGTCGGCTCGGCCTGCTGCTGCTGTGCATGTCGGCGGGCGCGCTGGTGGCGATGCCCACCGCCGGCCTGGTCACCCAGCGGCTCGGTCCGGCGCGCACGGTCGCCGTGTCGGTGGTGCTGGTCGCGCTGGGCCTCACCGGCGCCGGTCTCGCCGCCGGGCTGGCCGGCTCCGCCGTCGGGGTCGCCGCCGGGCTCGCCGCGTTCGGCTTCGGCTCCGGCCTGTGCGACGTGGCGATGAACGTGGAGGGCGCCGCGGTGGAGAAACGTCTCGGCCGCACCATCCTGCCCCGGTTCCACGCCGCCTGGAGCCTCGGCTCGGTCGCCGGTGCGGGGCTGGGCGCCGGGGCCGCGCGGCTGGGCGTACCCGTGGGGGTGCACCTGCCGGTCCTGACGGTGCTGGTGCTCGCGGGCACGCTGCTCGGCGCGCGGGCGTTCCTGGCCGCGCCGGCCGAGGACACCGGCGGCGGTGCGCCGACGACCCGACGGCGGGCGCTGTTGGCCGCCTGGCGCGAACCGCGCACCCTGCTGCTCGGCCTGCTGGTGCTGGTCATGGCGTTCACCGAGGGCAGTGCCAACGACTGGCTGGCGGTGGCGTTCGTGGACGGGTACGGCGTCGACGAGGCGGTCGGCGCGGCGGTGTTCGGCGTGTTCGTGGTCGGCATGACGCTCGGCCGCACCGTCGGCACGGTGGCCATCGACCGCTGGGGGCGGGTGCCGGTGCTGTTCGCGACCATCGTGATGGCGGCCGTCGGCGCCGCGTTGACGGTGTTCGCCGGCTCCGGCGCGCTGGCCGTGGTCGGCGTGGCGCTGTGGGGCATCGGCGCGTCCCTCGGCTTCCCGATCGGGATGAGCGCCGCCGCCGACGAGGAGGAGAAGGCCCCGGCCCGGGTGAGCGTGGTCGCGGTGATCGGCTATACCGCGTTCCTCGCCGGCCCGCCGCTGCTCGGCTTCCTCGGCGACCACATCGGCATCCTGTCCGCGCTCGGCCTGGTGTCGCTGCTGCTCCTGCCCACCCTCGCGCTGGTGCCGGTGCTGCGCCCGCCCGCCGCCGCGGACAGCCCGACCCGCTGACCCGGCCCGGCCCAGCCCCCTCCCACCGTGCTCCCAGCCGCCTGCCAGGCGGGCGTGCTGCACTGGGCGGGACGCCGAGGAGAGGAGGCGGGTATGGGCTGGCTACGCCGCCGGAGCACCGACCCGACGACCCCGACGAAGCTCGACCGGGAGGGCGACCGGGAGGACCTGGCGCAGCTGGAGGCGTTCGTCACCAGCCGGCGCGGGGTCGAGTTCTACCTGGAACCGGAGACCACCGCCACCGACACCACGGTGGTCGCCATCGCCCACGACGGCGAGTGGATCCGCCGCCGTACCGGCTCGCCCCGGGCCGCCGGCAAGATCGCCCGCAAGCACGCGGTGCCGCTGTACGAGGCCGCCCGCACCGGCTACCCGGAGCGGATGCGGGCGTGGAACCGGGCCCACCCGGAGCGCCGCGCCTCCTGAGCCGCCGGTCAGAACGCCGCGACGACCGCGTGGCCGAGGAATGCCGCGCCGAGCCCTGCGACCACGCTGACCAGCACATTTGCGTACGCGTTCCGGCGCTCGCCGGCTCGGGCCAGGCGCAGCGTCTCGTAGCTGAGCGTGGACCAGGTGGTCAGCGCGCCGCAGAAGCCGGTGCCGAGCAGCGCGGTCACGTGCGGGCCGACCGGCGCGGCGAGCAGCGCGCCGAGCAGCAGCGACCCGGCCACGTTGACGGCGAGCGTGCCCCACGGGAACGGTGAGCCGTGCCGGGCCTGCACCGCCCGGTCGGTGAGGTAACGCAGCGGGGCGCCGACCGCGGCGCCGACCGCGATGAGCAGGACGGTCACCGGTCCTCCCCGGCCGGGGAGGCCAGCAGCCGGGTCGTCACCGTGTCCCCGACGGCCACCGCCGCCAGCGCGCCCAGCACGGTCGCGGCCAGGTAGACGAGCGACGTGCCCACCGCACCGGCGGTCAGCAGACGCTGCGCGTCGACCGCGTACGCGGAGAACGTGGTGAACCCGCCGAGCACGCCGACGCCGAGCAACGGCCGGGTCAGCGGGTGGGCCGTGCGGGCGGTGAGCACCGCCGTCAGCACGCCGATGAGCAGGCAGCCGGTGACGTTGACGCTGAACGTGGCCCACGGGAAGCCGCCCGGCGGGCGCGGCACGGCGGCCTGGACACCGGCCCGGGCCAGCGCGCCGAGCACGCCCCCGGCGGCGATCACGCCGAGCACCGCCGCGGGGTGCGCGGCCAGTTCCGTCCGGTCGGCCGGTACCCGCAGGTCGACGTCGGGATCGACCCGGCGATCGGACACCGCACCTCCCACCAGGACCCGTCACCGGCCGGACCGGTCGGCGACGTGGCGCTCTCCCGCCACCCGGCCCCGCCGTCCGCGAGCATAACCCCCGCCCCCGCCCTCGCCCGCCCCACGCCTCCCGTGTCCCGCCCACACCCGTGCCGATCTTGCACTCTCCGCTCGGGCAAAGTGCGCAAAGAGGACAGTTGGCGGGCGACAAGTGCAAGATCGACAAGGCGGGGAGGGAGGGGGGAGGGGCAGGGCGGGGAGGGCAGGCGGGGCGGAACGGGCGGGAACGGCGGGGCGGGCGTACGGTGGCGGCATCGCCTGGCGCGGCGGCCGGGCCCGGGGTGTCAGGAGGCAGCCGTGCAGGACCGCGCCCCCCGTCCGGAGGAGCTGGACCCCGTCGAGCGCAGCGGCGTCGACGAGCTGCGCGCCCTGCAACGCGACCGGTTGCGCCACTCGCTGCGGTACGCCTACGACCACGTGCCGCACTACCGCCGGGCGTTCGACGCCGTCGGCGCGCACCCCGACGACGTACGCGACCCGGCCGACCTGGCCGGCGTCCCGTTCACCACCAAGGCGGACCTGCGGGACAACTACCCGTTCGACATGTTCGCGGTGCCCCGCGAGCGGATCGCCCGGCTGCACGCCTCCTCCGGCACCACCGGCCGTCCCACGGTGGTCGGTTACACCCGCGCCGACCTGGACACCTGGGCCGTGTTGATGGCCCGGTCGATCCGGGCGGCCGGCGGCCGGCGCGGGGACCGGGTGCACGTCGCGTACGGCTACGGACTGTTCACCGGCGGGCTCGGCGCGCACTACGGCGCGGAGGAACTGGGCTGCACCGTCATCCCCGTATCCGGCGGCATGACCGAACGCCAGGTGATGCTGATCCGCGACCTCGCCCCGGAGGTCATCATGGTCACCCCCAGCTACATGCTGGCCATCGTCGACGAGATGGAACGCCAGGGCGTCGACCCGCGCGCCACCTCGCTGCGGGTGGGCGTCTTCGGCGCCGAGCCGTGGACCGAGGACATGCGGCGGGAACTGGAGCAGCGCCTGGACATGCACGCGGTGGACATCTACGGCCTGTCCGAGGTGATGGGCCCGGGAGTCGCCGTCGAGTGTGTGGAGACCAAGGACGGCCTGCACCTGTGGGAGGACCACTTCTATCCGGAGATCATCGATCCGGTCACCGGCGCGGTGCTGCCCGACGGCGAGCGGGGCGAACTGGTGCTGACCTCGCTGACCAGGGAGGCCATGCCGGTGATCCGCTACCGCACCCGCGACCTGACCCGGCTGCTGCCCGGCACGGCCCGCCCGATGCGGCGGATCGAGAAGATCACCGGCCGCACCGACGACATGATGATCGTCCGGGGGGTGAACGTCTTCCCGACCCAGATCGAGGAGCTGATCCTGCGTACCCCCGCGTTGTCGCCGCACTTCCAGTGCGTGCTGGAACGGCAGGGGCGGCTGGACACGCTCACCGTGCCCGTGGAGCGGCGACCCGACGCCACGGTCGAGGAGGCCGAGCGGGCCGCCGCGACCCTGGCCGAGCAGGTCAAGAACACCATCGGGGTGTCCGTCACGGTGTGGGTGGTCGAACCGGACGGGGTGGAGCGTTCGCTGGGCAAGATGCGGCGCATCGTCGACCGGCGGGAGGGCCGCTGAGATGCCCGCCGACGACCGCCGCACCGCGGCGCACGACATGTTCGACGCCGACGTGGCGTCCAAGGGGCTCGGCATCGAACTCGTCTCGGCCGGTGACGGCGCGGCGGTGGCCCGGATGCGGGTCACCCCGGCGATGCTCAACGGGCACGCCATCGGCCACGGCGGCTTCGTGTTCCTGCTCGCCGACACCGCGTTCGCGTTGGCCTGCAACAGCCACGGCCCGGTCACCGTGGCCGCCGGCGGGGAGATCAGCTTCCTGCGCCCGGTGCACGAGGGTGACCTGCTGCAGGCGTATGCCACCGAGCGGGTGCGGCACGGGCGAAGCGGCATCTACGACGTGACGGTGCGGCGCGGCGACGAGGTGGTCGCCGAGTTCCGGGGGCGTAGCCGCGCCATCGCCCGCGACTGACCGGGCGCGCCGCCCCGCCCGCGTTGGCGACAGCAGGCAACGCAGCCTCCTAGGACGCGCTGTGGGGCGTGAGCTGTCCAGCTGGACGCACGAAACGGCCCGCGCTCGCCGGGCGGGCGCGGGCCGATGGCCTACGGCGTGGGGCCTACTTGGACGGCTCCGGAAGCGCGCAGTCGATCTTCGGGTTGGCGCCGATGTAGTTCAGCGGGCCGGCGACGATGGTGACCAGGATCGTGCCCGCCTCGGCGCAGTTGGTGTCGTCGTTGCCGTAGTAGCCGCGCTGCCCGGCGGCGACGGCGCCGATGATGAGCCAGATGACGACCAGGACGCCGAGTATCGAGGTGCCGCGCATCAGTTGCCTCCACTGAAGTTGTGGTGGATTTCGAGGTGCAGGGCATGTACCCCGTGCGGGTGATCCGCCAAACGACGCACCTGACGCGGCGCGGCCGATTCCGATTACCGCCGCCGCCGTCATCGGGGCGGAGAGGACGTCGGGCCGGCGGCGACTGGCGTCGCCACCGGCCCGTGCCTGCGGATGACGGTTACCCGGCGTCGGCCGGGAGCGCCCGCTCGGCCTCGGCCCGGGCACCGGCCAGCACCTTCGCCTGCTGGGACCACGTCGCGAGGCTCGGGGCGGCGCGCAGGCCGGCGGCCTTCACGGTCTGCCGCAGCGCGGCCTCGTCCAGCTCGGCGAGCTGCCGGTAGGTGCGGATCCCGGCGTCCTGGAGGGCGGCGGCCAGCTTCGGCCCGATGCCCTGGATACGCCGGAAGTCGTCGGGGGCGTCGTCGCCCGTCGCGGCGGGGGCGTCGTTCTCGACCGAGGCCCGGGGGGCGGGCACGACCGCCGCAACGGGCGACGCCTCGGTGGCGGCCGGGGCCACCGGCGCGGTTGCCGACGGTGACGTCACCGGCTCGACGGCGGGCGCCGGCTCGACGGGGTCGCCGACCGTCACCGGCTCGCCGGAGGTGGCGTCCGCGCCGGCCGGCTGCACCGCGACGGGCTGCTCGGCGGGCCTCGTGCCGGCGACCGGCTCCGGGGTCGTGTCGACCGTCGGCTCCGGGGTCGCGGCATCCACCTGCGCCGGCGTCGTCGTGACCGCTTCGGACGGTGCCGGCCCGGCCGGGAGCGACCCGTCGTCGGTCGCGGGGGAGGAGACCGGCTCGGCGGAGGGCAGCACCGGCTCGACGTCCGGGTCCTGGGCGGCGGTGGCGATCGTCGGCTCGGCGGACGGCGTCTCGGCGGGACCCGGCGACTCGGCCAGCACCGCCGACGGCGGCTCCTCGTCGACCACGGCCGCCGGCCGGGGCTCGTCGATGACGGCGGTCACGCCGGTGCCCGTCCCGCCGCCGGCCACGGTCGCCTCGGGGGCCGCCACGGCGCCCACCCCGGTCCCGGTGACCGTCGCCCCGGCGTCGGCGGAGTTGTCCACCGTGGACTCCGGGCTGCCGGTACGGGACCGGCGGCCGGTGATCACCCAACCGAGGACCAGTCCGATGAGCAGGGCCAGGATCACGAACAGCCACTGCCCGAAGCTCGACGGCATGGCCTACCTCCTTGTATGTACGTGCACGATGGTCGCGAGAAGCTCGGGGCAGCTTCGCACACGTACGCCGGGGGCGACAGGCAGGCCGGGGCCGGAGGTCGACGGTGGGATCGATGGTGCCGGCCGGTGGCCGGCGGATGACCGAGCGTGTCCCGTGGACCGGGCGCCCGGTCAGCGGGCCCGGTCGTGCAACGGACTGCCGGCGGCGTCCCAGCTGTAGAAGCAGCCGGCCACGGCGTCGCGGGGGGAGTGCCAGGTCGGCAGGTACGGCGCGGTGTGCGCGGACAGCCGCTGGTTGACGCGCTCGTAGAGGGGGTGGCCGTGCAGTTCGGCGGCCAGGTCCGGGGCGACGTCGACGGTCTCCATCAGATGGACGCACAGGTCGTGGAGGTGGTACAGCGAGCGGTGCCGGACGCCGGTGAGGTGGGGAAGCTCGGTCGTGTCGGACTCGGCGAAGATCTGTGCCACCCGGCCCTGTGCTCCCGGCACGATCCGGCTGACCACCAACAGTCGACTCATCGGGACCCCTCTCGCCGTGCCGGTGCTGCGTCCACCGTGCCGGGGACGCTGTCACCTCGCCGTCACGGCGTACCGGTGGGCATTGATGGTGGTGCGGGCCGGGGGGTGCGGCGCGGCGACGGCGGCCGTTCGGGACGGCTGGCCCGGCGGATCGGCGCGAGGGTGTCGTCGAGCAGCGCGGTCATCGCCGGCGACGGCTCCAGGCGCAGTTCGCGCAGGAGCAGGTCGCGGTAGACGTAGAACGAGTGGACCGCCTCGAACGCGTTGCCCTCGGCCAGGTGGATGCGGACCACCAGGCGGTGCGGTGTCTCCCGCAGCGGCTCGGCGGCCATCGCCTCCAGCGCCGCCTCCAGCGCCTCGCCGTGCCGGCCGGCGGTGAGGTGGCTGCCGGCCAACTCCTCGAGCATGTGCAGCCGCAGTTGACGCAGCCGTTCGCGTTCCAGCAGCACCCAGTCGTCGTACCAGCCGGGGAGCAGGTCGTGGCGGCCGGCGCCGGTGGCGCCGCGCGGCACGACGCCCTCGCGGACCTGCGTCGCGGCGGCCACCAGTTCCTCCACGTCGAGGCGGACGGTGGGGCCGAGGCGGACCGTGTCGCCGTCGGTGCGCAGCGGGCAGCACGGGTCCTGCCGCAGCCGCCACAGGGCGGTACGCAGGGAGGACAACGCGCGTTCCTCGGGCGTGTCGGGCCAGAGCAGGCCGGCGAGGTGGCTGCGGGTGGCGGCCGGGCGCAGGCCGATGAGGGCGATGACGCGTTGCAGCCCGCGGGGCACCACCACCGGGGTGCCGTCGTGCAGCAGTTGGAAGCCGCCGAGCAGGTGCAGTGCCACCCGTGGGCCGGGTTCTCCCGCCGTCGGCGTCCTCGATCCACCGGACACGGCGCACCCCCCAGCACCGGAACCCTCGTCCCGACCGTCCTGTGTTGCCCGGACCGTCGCCCGCGGCGCCGGTGTCGGAACGTCTCCGCCGCACCCGGAACCTCCGGCGCGGCCGGGCCGACCGAG
This sequence comes from Micromonospora sp. DT31, assembly GCF_049841795.1. NCBI lineage: Bacteria > Bacillati > Actinomycetota > Actinomycetes > Micromonosporales > Micromonosporaceae > Micromonospora > Micromonospora sp. DT31. Next base: position 415,520 of record NZ_JBNCKZ010000001.1, read on the forward strand.
ACGGAGAATATCAACGGCTGTTACTCTGGGTCAACGTTCGGTCGGCCTCTTGACTGTCCGTGACGTGGCCTGCGGCACGCCCTTGATCTGCGGCGGAGTGGTGATCGCCAGAGTCGGGACGTGATCTTCGCATAGCTCACGCACAGCTTACGTCAACGCAGCGTCACCGAGTTTGTGAGCCGATGGGGCGCGGTTGACGCCCGGTAGACGCCACCGGCGGCACTGTGGACCGATCCGTACGGCGCGACGCTGTGCCGCGCACCGGGACGTCTCGCAGGGGAGGCCGCGAATGGACCGTTCGCTCATCGTCGCCAAGGTGGTGCCCACGGCCGAGGACCGGGTCGCCGAGATCTTCGCCGAGTCCGACGCGACCGAGCTGCCCGGTCTGGTCGGGGTGCGGCACCGCTCCCTCTACCGGCTGCACGACCTCTACGTGCACCTGCTGGAGACGGAGATGCCGGCGCACGGCGCGGTGGAGGACGCCCGCGGACATCCCGAGTTCATCCGGATCAGCGAGCGGCTGCGGCCGTACATCTCGCCGTACCTGCCGACCTGGCGGTCGCCGCGCGACGCGATGGCCCACTGCTTCTACCGGTACGACGCCCCGGGGCTCGCCGCGCAGCGGTCCGACCCGGCCGGGCGGCGACCGTGACCACCACCGCCCCCCGCGACGAGCGACTGTGGTCGCGGTGCGACGGCTGCGGTTCGCTGCTCTACCGCAAGCGACTGCGCCGCAACCTGGACGTCTGCCCGGAGTGCGGCGCGCACGCCCGGCTGGACGCGCCGGAGCGGGTCGCCCAACTCGTCGACCCGGACTCGTTCACCCCGCTGCCGGACCGGGCGGTACGCGTCGACCCGATCGGCTTCGTCGACGCGGTGCCGTATCCGCACCGACTGGCCGGCGCGCGCGCGGGCACCGGTCTGGACGAGGCGGTGCTCTGCGGCACCGCCTGCCTCGGCGGGCACCCGCTGGCGCTGGCGGTGATGGATTTCCGCTTCCTCGGCGGCAGCCTCGGCAGCGCGGTCGGTGAGCTGATCACCCGGACCGCCGAGCGGGCACTGGCCGACGGCGTCCCGCTGGTGCTGGTCACCGCGTCCGGTGGGGCGCGGATGCAGGAGGGCGCGCTGTCGCTGATGCAGATGGCCACGGTCAGCCAGGCGGTGGCCGGGCTACGCGAGGCGGGTCTGCTGACGGTGAGCGTGGTCACCGATCCCACGTACGGCGGGGTGGCGGCCTCGTTCGCCACCAACACCGACGTGGTGCTCGCGGAGAACGGCGCCCGGCTCGGCTTCGCCGGCCCTCGGGTGATCCGCCAGGTCACCGGCGCCACGCTGCCGGAGGGCTTCCAGACCGCCGAGTACCTGCTGCGCCACGGCCAGGTCGACCTGGTGGTGCCCCGGCACGCGCTGCGCGGACGGCTCGCCGTGTTGCTGGCCGCCGCGGCGGCGGGCCGTCACGCGCCGGTGCCCCGGCCGGCGCCGCCCCGGCCCGTCGCGCCGCCCGCCGACCCGGCCCGGGACCCGTGGGAGACGGTGCGCACGGCGCGGCACCCGGGCCGACCGACCACGTTGGACTACCTGGAGACCGCGTTCGACGGGTTCCTGGAGCTGCACGGCGACCGGCTCGGCGCGGACTGCCCGGCGATCGTCGGCGGCCTCGCCCGCCTCGACGGCCAGCCGGTGATGGTGATCGGCCACCAGAAGGGGCACACCACCGCCGATCTGGTCGCCCGCAACTTCGGCATGGCCAGCCCGGCCGGGCACCGCAAGGCGCTGCGGCTGATGCGTCTCGCGGCCCGGCTCGGGTTGCCCGTGGTGACGCTTGTGGACACGCCCGGCGCGGACCCCGGCGTGGCCGCCGAGCAGCAGGGGCAGGCCGCCGCGATCGCGGAGAACATCCTCGCGCTCACCGTGCTGCCCACGCCCGTCGTCGCGGTGGTCACCGGGGAGGGCGGCAGCGGCGGTGCGCTCGCGCTGGCGGTCGCCGACCGGGTGCTCATGCTGGAACACGCCGTCTACTCGGTGATCAGCCCGGAGGGCTGCGCCGCGATCCTCTGGCCGGACGGCTCGGCCGCGCCGCAGGCCGCCCGGGCGTTGCGGCTCACCGGTGCCGACCTGTGCCGCCTCGGCGTGGTTGACGAACTGGTGCCGGAGCCGCGCCCGGCCGCGCACGCCGACCCCACCGGCGCGGCGGAGCTGCTGCGCCTGGCGGTCGCGGCGAACCTCGCCCCGCTGCTGGCCGTGCCGGCCGCGACGCTGGTCCGCCGCCGCCGGCAACGGTTCCGCCGCTTCGGTGCGGCCCGCGCGAGCGTGTCGCCCGGCCTCGCCGCGCCGGTCACCGGGCGTACGGAGGTGGCGTGATGAGCGACGCCGACGCCGAGCAGGTGCTCGACGGGTTGCGCCGGCAGGCCGGCCGGCTGGTCGCCGACCTGGCCGGCCCGGTACGCCGGGTGCGGCTGCGCAGCGGCGGGCACGCGCTGGAGGTCGAGTGGCACGACCCGGCGCCCCGCGCCGCGGAACCGGCCCCACCGGTCGCCGACCCCGCCGCCCCGGCGACCGACCGGGCCAGCGTCCGGTCCCCGGTGGTGGGCACGTTCTACCGGGCGCCCGAGCCCGGGGCGATGCCGTTCGTCGCGGTCGGCGACCTGGTCCGACCGGGTCAGGTGGTCGGCATCGTCGAGGCCATGAAGCTGATGAACGAGGTGACCGCCGGCCAGTCCGGACGGGTGGTCGAGGTGCTGGTGGCCGACGGCAAACCCGTCGAGTACGACCAGCCGCTGATCGCCCTGGACCCGGTCACCGGACAGGACACCTGATGTTCGACAAGGTGCTGATCGCCAACCGGGGCGAGATCGCGTTGCGGGTGCTGCGGACCTGCCGGGAACTGGGCGTGCGCACGGTGGTGGCGCACTCCAGCGCCGACGCCGACTCGCTGCCGGTGCGGCTGGCCGACGAGGCGGTCCGGATCGGGCCGGCGTCGAGCCGGCGCAGCTACCTCAACGCGGCGGCGATCGTGGAGGCCGCCCGGCAGACCGGCGCGCAGGCGATCCACCCCGGCTACGGCTTCCTGTCCGAGGACGCCGACTTCGCCGAGATCTGCGCGGAGAACGGCCTGGTCTTCGTCGGCCCGCCGCCGCAGGTGATGGCCGCACTGGCCGACAAGTCGACCGCGCGCGCGTTGATGAGCCGGGCCGGCCTGACGTTGCCGCCGGGCAGCGTCCGGACACTGCCGACGGTCGCCGAGGCGCAGCAGGTGGCCGCCGAGGTGGGCTACCCGGTGATCGTCAAGGCGGCGGCGGGTGGGGGCGGGCGGGGGATGACGGTGGTCCGGTCGGCCGGCGAGCTGCCCCGCGCGTACGCCCGTACCCGCGCCGCCGCGCAGGTGGCGTTCGGCGACGACCGGGTGTACGTGGAGCGGTACCTCGCCGACGCCCGCCACGTGGAGGTGCAGGTGCTCTGCGACGGCCTGGGCGACGGCGTGCACCTGGGCACCCGGGACTGCTCGGTGCAGCGCCGGCACCAGAAGCTGATCGAGGAGGCGCCCGCGCCGGCGTTGCCCCCGGACACCCTCGACCACCTCGCCGAGGTCGCCCTGCGCGGCGTCCTGTCGGTGGGCTTCACCGGCGCCGGCACGGTGGAGTTCCTGGTGGACAGCGCGGGGAACGGCCACTTCCTGGAGATCAACTGCCGGATCCAGGTGGAACACCCGGTCACCGAGATGGTCACCGGCGTCGACCTGGTGCGCGAACAGCTGCACGTGGCCGCCGGCACGCCACTGCGCCTGCGGCAGTCCGACGTGCGGCTGCGCGGCGTATCGGTCGAGTGCCGGGTCAACGTGGAGGACCCGGACCGGGACTTCGCGCCCACGCCCGGCCGGCTGGACCGGTTCCGGCCCCCGGGCGGCCCGTTCACCCGGGTGGACACCCACGGTCACGTCGGCTACGTGGTCGGCCCGCACTACGACTCGCTGCTGGCCAAGGTGGTGACCTGGGCGCCGGACCGGGACGCCGCCCTGGACCGGCTCGACCGGGCGCTCGCCGAGTTCGACGTGGCCGGCCCCGGCGTGCGGACCACGATCCCGTTCGCCCGGCGGGTGCTGCGCGACCCGGCGTTCCGGGCCGCCCGGCACACCACCGCCCTGGTGGAGCGCCTGCTCACCCCGCCGCCGGTGCGCGCCGCCGTGCCCGACCCGCGCGGCGCGACCGGCCGTAGCCCCGTCACCGCCGTGCCCGCCGCCGGCCCGACCACCTGGAGGAACCGATGACCGTCGCTCCCGACCGTCCGCTCGCCCGCGAGATCACCGACATCCTGGTCACGCACTGCGGTCTGGACCCGGACGCCGCCGCCGGCACACCCGAGGCCAGCCTGGAGGAGCTGGGCATGGACTCGCTGGCGCTGCTGGAACTGTCCGCGGTCGTGGCCGACCGGTGGCGGGTGCGGATCCCCGAACAGGCCGGGCGGCTCAGCATCGACGGCGTCGCCGACCTGGTGGCCCGCGGCGCGGACCCGCCCGGGCACACCGAGAACGCCGTGGACATCGCCGCGCCGCTGCCACTGGTCTGGGAGATCACCAACGACGTGCCGCGGTGGACCGAGCTGTTCACCGAGTACGCGGTGGTGGAGATCCTGCACCGCGACGGCGACACGGTGCGGTTCCGGCTCACCATGCACCCGGACTCCAACGGCGTGTCGTGGAGCTGGGTCAGCGAACGCACCGCCGACCCGGCCACCCGGCAGGTGCACGCCCGGCGCGTGGAGACCGGGCCGTTCGAGTACATGCGCATCCACTGGCGCTACGAGGAGACCCCCGACGGCACCCGGATGACGTGGACGCAGGACTTCGCCATGAAACCGACCGCGCCGGTGGACAACGCCGGCATGACCGCCCGGATCAACACCAACAGCGCCGTGCAGCTCGCCGTCATCAAGGACAAGATCGAGCGGGCGTACGCGGGAGGCACCCGATGACCGACACCACCACCGCCCGGATCCGCGCCCGCGACGTGCCCGCCGACCGGCGGCGCGGCGGGGAGCTGCGGGTGCTGCTCGGCCCGAAGACCGTCGGCAGCACCTCCGGCTTCATGGGGGTGGCCACGCTCGCGCCGGGGGAGCGGATCGCCGAGCACTACCACCCGTACAGCGAGGAGTTCCTCTACGTCGCCCGCGGCGCGATCACCGTCGACCTGGACGACGTGCCGGCGCCGCTGACCGCCGGGGAGGCGCTCTACGTACCCGTCAACGTGCGGCACCGGCTGCGCAACACCGGCGACGAACCCGCCGAGGTGGTGTTCCACCTGGGACCGCTCGCGCCCCGCCCGGAGCTGGGCCACGTCGACACCGAAAGCGCCGCGCCGCCGCCCCGGGAGCCGTCGTGACCGGCCGGCGCACCGTGGTCACCGGCATCGGCGTGGTCGCGCCCGGCGGGGCCACCCGGGACCGGTTCTGGAAGACGATCACCGAGGGGCGCACCGCCACCCGGCGGATCAGCTTCTTCGACCCGTCGCCGTTCCGCTCGCAGATCGCCGCCGAGTGCGACTTCGACCCGGACGCCGCCGGGATCACCCTGGCCGAACGGCAACGCGCCGACCGGTACGTGCAGTTCGCGCTCGCCTGCTCCGTCGAGGCGCTCGCCGACAGCGGGCTGGACCTCACCGACGCGCAACGGGAACGCGCCGGGGTGGTGCTCGGCACCGCGGTCGGCGGGACCATGGCGCTGGAACGGGAGTACGTGCGGGTCAGCGACTCCGGCCGGCACTGGCTCGTCGACCACGCACTCGGCGGCCCGTACCTGTACCAGGCGCTGGTGCCCAGCAGCCTGGCCGCCGACGTGGCCTGCCGGCACGGCCTGCACGGCCCCGCGCAGGTCGTCTCCACCGGCTGCACGTCAGGCATCGACGCCATCGGGTACGCCCACCAGCTCGTCGCCGACGGCGAGGCGGACATCGTGCTGGCCGGCGCCGCCGACTCGCCGATCTCCCCGGTCACCGTCGCCTCGTTCGACGCGATCGGCGCGACCAGCCCGGACAACGACGACCCGGCGCACGCCTCCCGGCCCTTCGACGCCGACCGGCACGGGTTCGTACTCGCCGAGGGCGCGGCGGTGCTGGTGCTGGAGGAGGCCGAACACGCCCGCCGCCGGGGCGCGCACGTCTACTGCGAGGTCGCCGGCTACGCCAGCCGCAGCAACGGCTTCCACATGACCGGGCTGCGCCCGGACGGTGCCGAGATGGCGGTGGCCATCACCGACGCGCTGCGCCAGGCCCGGCTCGCCCCGTCGGCCGTGTCGTACGTCAGCGCGCACGGCTCCGGGACCCGGCAGAACGACAGGCACGAGACGGCCGCGTTCAAGCGGGCGCTCGGCGCGGCCGCGTACCGGGTGCCGATCAGTTCGATCAAGTCGATGGTCGGCCACTCGCTGGGCGCCATCGGCTCTATCGAGATGGCCGCCTGCGCGCTGGCCGTCGAGTACGGCGTGGTGCCGCCCACCGCCAACTGGACCACCCGTGACCCGGAGTGCGACCTGGACTACGTGCCGAACGAGGCCCGGGAGGTGCCGGTGGACGTGGCGCTGTCGGTGGGCAGCGGATTCGGCGGCTTCCAGTCCGCGATGGTGTTCCGCCGGCTGGCGGTGACGGCGCCATGACCGTACGAGCGGTGGTGACCGGGATCGGGGTGGTCGCGCCCAGCGGCGTCGGCGCCGAGGCGCACTGGGCCACCGTGCTCGCCGGCACCCGGCGCACCGGGCCGATCACCCTGTTCGACCCGGCGCGCTACCCGACCCGGGTCGCCGGGGAGGTGCCCGGGTTCGACCCGGCCGGGTTCGTCGACACCCGGCAGCGGGTGCAGACCGACAGGTGGACCCACCTCGGCTTCGCGGCCACCCGGATGGCGCTGGCCGACGCCGGCCTGCCCGAGGTGTCGCCGGACCCGTACCGGTGGGCGGTCACGCTGGCCAGCTCGTCGGGCGGGAACCTGTTCGGCCAGCGGGAGCTGCAACGGCTGTGGGGCGGGTCGAGCCGCACCGTCGGGGCGTACCAGTCCATCGCCTGGTTCTATGCCGCCAGCGTGGGACAGCTGTCGATCCGGCACCAGTTCAAGGGGCCGTCCGGGGTGACCGTGTCGGAGTCGGCCGGCGGGCTGGACAGCCTGGCGCACGCGGTGCGCACCGTCCGCCGCGGCACCCCGGTGGTGCTCGCCGGGGCCACCGAGTGCCCGTTGAGCCCGTACGCGCTGGCCTGCCAGTTGCGTTCCGGTCTGCTCAGCGACGTGGCCGACCCGGCGCGGGCGTACCGGCCGTTCGACGTCGCGGCCAGGGGCTACGTGCCGGCCGAGGGCGGCGCGGTCTTCGTGGTCGAGGAGCTGGGTCACGCGCTGGCCCGGGGCGCCCGCGTCTACGGGGAGATCACCGGTTGGGCGGCCACCCACGACGCCGCGCCCACCGACGCGGCGGCCGGCCCGGACCCGACCCACTACGCCCGCGCGCTGCGTCTGGCGCTGGAGCGCGCCGGGGTCCGCCCGCACGACGTGGACGTGGTCTGGCCGGACGCGCTCGGCGTGCCCGCGTACGACCGGGCAGAGGCGACGGCGCTGCGCGCCGTGTTCGGCGACCGGACCCCGCCGGTGACCACGCAGAAGCCGCTGACCGGCCGGGCGCACCAGGGCGGGTCGGCGCTGGACGCGGCCACCGCGCTGCTGGCGTTCCGCCGTGGGGTGCTGCCCGCCTCGGCGGGGCCGGAGGAGCCCGCGCCCGGTTGCGAGCTGGGCTTCCTGCGGGAGCCCCGCGCGCCGCGCAGCCGTATCGCGCTGGTCGGGGCGCGCGGCTTCGACGGCTTCAACAGCGCGTTGGTGCTGCGGGGCGCCGCGCCCCCGCCGGCGGGTGAGCGCTGAGGTGGCCGCCGGGCCGTGTCACGACGGCCGGGCCAGGTACGCCGTCTTGGCGTCGCCGGAGAACCCGCAGGCCCGGTAGAAGGCGTGGGTCGCGGGCCGGCGCGATCCCGTCATGAGCATCGCCTTGTAGCAGCCCGCGTCCCAGGCGGCCTGGAGCGTGCCGGCCATGATCTGCCGGCCCGGCCCGGCCCGGCCCGGGCCGGTGCCGCGGCGCGACTCGTCGACGTCAGCTCCGGGTCGTCCGGGTTCAGCTGCCGGTAGAGGCGGATGACCGGCGCGAAATCGTCGGGTCGGGCCGAACGGAACATGCCGCGACCCTAGCCGCCGTCGACCGCACCGGGGGGGCACTCCGGCGCAGCACAGCATCGGGCGGCCGGCGGGCTACCTTGCCGGCGTGGGTCCGATCCTGCCTGTCCGATCGAGCCTGAGCAATCCACCCAGCCGCCGTTTTTGATCTAGCCATTTGCATCTGGTAATGCGGAGAAGGGCCGTCGTAGGGTTCCGTCCATACCCCGAACGACGTACCCGCTGGGCGGCTCCGCCCAGTCTCCGAGGCGGAACGGTGGCCAGTCGTGACTGCACATCCCGTGACGGATAATCCTGCGTCGACGGCGGTGGACTGGGTGGACGACATCCTTCTCACCGGACGCGACACCGACGTGTGTCTCCGCCTGCCCGAGCCGGTGGACAAGGGCACCCTGCGCCGCCTCGTCGGCGAGGCCCAGACCCGGCTGGCCGAGGCCGGGCTGCGGGCCGGCGGCGCCGCCGCGCTGCGCCTGCCACCCTCGCTGGCGTACGTGGCGCACCTGCTCGCCACCTGGCGCACCGGCGCCCAGGCCATCCTGCTCGACCACCGGCTCACCGACCACGAGGTCGACCGGGCGCTGCACCGGCTCACCCCGCAGGTGGTGGTCGCGCCGGTGCGCTCCGGAGGCGGCGCCCTGCGCGTCTTCGTCGACGTCACGGCCGGGGTGAGCGCGTACTCCGACCAGCCGGCCGGCAGCCCGCACGCGGTCATCCAGCTCAGCTCCGGCTCCACCGGACCGTCCAAGGTGATCGGACGCACCGCCGCCGACCTCGTCGCCGAGGTGCACCGCTACACCCGGATCGACGGCGTCGCGCTGCCCGGCGAACGGATCATCCTGCTGCCCAGCATGGTGCACGTGCTCGGCCTGGTCGGCGGCCTGCTCTACGGGCTGCACGCGGGCGTCGAACTGTGCCCGCCGCAGCGGCTCGGCGGCGACGCCATCCTCGCCGCGGTGGCCGCCCAGGACACCCCGGCCACCGTGCTGGGCGTGCCGTTCCACATCGGCCTGCTCGCCTCCACCACACCCGCCGGGCCGTTGCCGCAGCTCAAGCGCATGACCACAGGCGGCGAACTGGTCCCCGCCGCGGTCGCGGCCGCCTTCACCGACCGCTACGGCGTGCCGCTGGGCAACATGTACGGGATGACCGAGGTCGGCGTCATCGGCACCGACCTGTACGGACGGCACCGCCCCGCCGTCGCGCCCGCCCCCGGCATCCGCGTCCGCGAGCAGGACGGGGAACTGTGGGTGAGCTGCCCGGACAACCCGTACGTCGGGCTCGCCGACCCGACCCGCTGGGCCGACGGCTGGCTGCACACCCGCGACGCGGGTACGGTCGACCCGGACACCGCGCTGGTGACCATCAAGGGTCGGCTCGACTCGCAGGTGTCGGTGGGCGGCCTGAAGGTCGACCTGACCGAGGTCGAGGCCACCGTGGCCGGGCTTCCCGGCGTGACCGCCGCGGTGGTGGTCTGGGACGACGGCATCACCGCGTACGCGCAGACCGACGGCTCGCTGACCGAGGACACGCTCGACGGGCTGATCGCCGAGCGCCTGGCGGGCTTCAAACGCCCACGCACACTTCGCCTGCTCGACCAGTTGCCGCGTACCACCACCGGCAAGCTCGTCCGTTCGACCTCGGCGCTGCGGGACGCGGTCCCGTGACCGGTCCGCTGCGCCCACCGCACCCCGCCGCGCCACCCCGCCGGTCCCCGCCGGTTCGCGGCGGCGCGGCCGGCCCACCCGGGCACGGTGTCCCGACCGGACACCACCAACTGGTACAGGAAAAGAGGGCAACACCATGCGAGACGAGGTCCGCACCTTCGTCGTCGAGCAGCTCGCCGACATGAACTACGACGTCGAGGAACTCGACGACGACACCACGCTCGGCCCGTCCGGCGTCGACCTCGAATCGCTGGCCCTGGCCGACCTCGCCGTCCGCGTCGAGGACCGTTACGGCCTGAAGTTCGCCGACGACGAGTCGGAGAAGCTGGCGTTGATGACGGTCGGCGAGTTCATCACGATGGTCGCCGACCGGGCGGCCCCGAACAGCGACAACTCCTGATGTCCGGTCAGCCCGACCTGGGGCGAGCTGACCTGGTCGGCATGCTCGCCGAACTGACCGCGAAACCCGCCGACCAGGTGCCCGACCGGATCGGCTCGATGGAGCTGGCCTGGCTCGTGCACCTGGTCGAGCAGCGCTACGACCGTCGGCTCGATCTCAGCGACGACCAGCTCGCCGGCATCCGTACCGTCGACGACGCGCTCGCGGTGTTCCACACCTCGCTCACCGCTGCCGCAGATGGCTGAGCGGGACACCGTACGGATCACCGGCACGTACGCGCTCAGCGCCCTCGGCAGGGGCGCGGACGCGCTGCTGTCCGGGGTGCTCACCGGCACCCCGGCGTTCGGGCCGGTGCGCCGTTTCGACACCGGCGGCCGCCGGGTCACCGTGGCGGCCACCCTGCCCGAGGTCGGCACGCTCGCCGACGAACTGGCCGACGCGGTCGACTCCGCGGGCCGGGCCGCCGGCCTGGGCCCGGCCGACCGGGTGGACACCGCGCTGTTCCTGGCCACCCACGGTGGCCCGGCGTCGCTGCCCGTACCCGAGGGCCGCCACGAGCCGACAGGTCCGGCGCTCGCCGACCACCTGGCGGCGCGCTGCGGTCTCGGCGGGCGGACCCGGGTCTACACCACCGCCTGCGTGTCGGCGAGCAGTGCGGTCGCCGACGCCGCCACGCTGATCCGCCGCGGTGACCTGGACCGGGTCGTGGTCGCCGCCGGCTACCTGGTCGAACCGGACCAGTACGCGCTCTTCGACGCCGGCCGGGCGCTCGCCGCCGACGGCGCGGTACGACCGTTCAGCGCGGGCCGCAAGGGCCTGCTGCTCGGGGACGGGGTGGCCGCCGTGGTCCTGGAATCGGCCGCGTCCGCCGCCCGGCGGGGCGCCGAGACACTGGCCACGGTGGACGGGTGGGGGCGGGCGGGGGACGCGTACCACCCGTGTCAGCCACACCCGGGCGGGCTCGGGCTGGCCCGGGCGGTCGAGGGGGCGTTGCGCCGGGCCGCGCTGCCACCGGGGGAGGTGGGTTACGTCAACGCCAACGCCACCGGCACCCCGTTCAGCGACGCCTCCGAGGCGGCGGCGCTGACCCGGGTCTTCGGCGACCGGTGCGGGCGGCTGCCGGTCAGTTCCACCAAGGCGGTGCACGGGCACGCGCTGGAGGCATCCGGGCTGCTGGAACTGGTGGTCACCGCGCTGGCGCTGCGGCACGGCAAACTGCCGGTCACCGCCGGCTGGCTCGGCCCGGACCCGCAGTGCCCGCTGGACGTCATCCGCGACGCCCCCCGCCCCGCCGGCACCACCCACGCGTTGACCCTGAACGCCGCGTTCGGCGGCGCCAACACCGCCCTTCTGGTGAGCACCCCGTGACGGGATTGGCGGTGCTCGCGCAGGCGCGGTGGCCCGAGCCCGGGGACGGGGTGCCGCCGAAAGTGCCGGGGTTCGTGCACTCGCCGTTCGCGCCGCTGGCGGCGGAGGTGGCGCAGCGGTGTCTGGTCCGGCGGTACCCCGACGGGCCGCTGCCGGCGGGCAACCGCACCGCGGTGGTGCTGGTCAGCGCCGGTGGGGACACGGCCAGCGCGGCGCACGTACGCGCCACCGTGGCCGCCGGCGGCCGGATCGGGCCGCTGTTCTTCTTCCAGTCGGTACCCAACAGCGTGGCCGGGCACGTCGCGGCGCGCTGGGGGCTGGACGGGCCGGTGGTGTGCCTGAGCCCGGGCGGGGACCCGCGGGCCGAGGGGGAGGCCCAGGCGGACCTGCTGATGTACGACGGCGACGCCGCGCAGGCGTTGCTGATCCTGATCGAACTGGCACCGGACGGGACGTCGGGCGAGGCGACCGCGGTGCTGCTGGGGGAGGGGACACGGCAATGAGGACGAAGGGGCTACGCGGCGCACTCGCCGCCGACACCGAACTGGGCGCGGGCAACATGCTCGCCCGGGTGCTGGCCCACGGCGCCGACCCGGACGGGCCGGGGCTGACGTTCGACACCGAGGTCGACGGCCACCCGGCCGAGACCCCACTGACCCTGGGCCGGCTCGACGCGATGGTGGCCGCCCGGGCCGCCTGGCTGCACGAGCGCGGGGTGAAGCCCCGCGACCCGGTGGCGGTGTGGGCCGGCACCGCCGCCGACATGGTGCTGTCGTTCCTGGCACTGACCCGGCTCGGGGCCGTCCCGGCGCTGATGAACGGCAAGCTGCGCCCGGAGATCGCCGCCGAGTACATCCGCCGGCTGCGCGCCGCCGGGGTGCTCGCCGACGCCGGGCACGCCGCGGCACTGGCCGGACACGACCTGGGGGCGCCGATGCTCGGCGAGCCCGCGCAGGCCGGCGAGGGTGACCCGGCCGCCGCCCCCGCGCACTACCGGCACCACCCGGACGACCCGATCGTCATCACCCACACCTCCGGCACCACAGGCGTGCCGAAGGCGGTGCTGCACTCGCACGCCAGCCTCTTCGCCGCCACCCGCCACCTGCTGTCCATGCCGCAGGCGCAGGGCACCACACGCATCCTCAACGCCCTGCCGGCCCCGCACACCGCCACCGTGCTCATGGTCAACCAGGCGTTGGGCAACCGGGCGGAGATGTTCCTGCTCTCCGAGCAGGGCGGCGACCGGGTGCTCGACGCGATCCAGCGGTGGCGCCCGGACGGCGTGTTCGGCTTCTCGGTGACCTGGGCCGAGCTGGCCCGCTTCGACCTGTCCGGCTACGACCTGGACTCGGTGCGGCTGTGGTTCAACACCGGCGACTGCTCGCACGAGCCGCACGTCCGCCGGCTCGTCGCGGTCGGCTCCCGCGACGTGGTGACCCGCGACGGCCGGACCCGGGTACCCGGCTCGGTGTTCATCGACGGGCTCGGCTCCAGCGAGATGGGGCACTCGATGTTCCACATCACCCACACCGCCGACACCGACCGCTACGGCCGCTGCGTCGGCCGCCCGTACCGGTTCGCGACGGTGGCGGTGCTCGACGCCGACGGCAACGAGCTGCCCGCCGGGCAGGTCGGCTGGCTGGGCATCGACTCGCCGTCGCTGTTCCGCGGCTACTGGAACGACTCGGTGACCACCTACCGCTTCCGGCTGCGCGGCTGGTATCTCACAGGTGACCTGGTGTACGCCGACGACGAGGGCCGCTACTACCACCTCGACCGGGCGGTCGACTCGGTCACCACACGCGACGGGAAGCGGTTCTTCACCGCCTTGTCCGAGGAGCGGATCCTCGCCGCCTGCCCCGACGTCACCGACTGCACCGTGGTGATCGTCCGGGCGGACGACGACTCGGTGACCACCGACGTGCTGCTGGAACTTTCCGCGGGCGCGGACCCGGCGGCCGACCGCACCGACCGCGTCCGCGCCGCACTCGACCCGGACCTGGCGGCCACGCTGCGCCGGGTCGTCCCGGTACGCGCCGACGACATCCCGGTCACCGTCACCGGCAAGGTCCGCAAGGTGGCGTTGCGCGAGCGCTACCTGACCGAGGCGCCGTCGTGACCGCGCTGGTCACCGGCATGGGCCTGTTCACCCCGGCCGGGCGCGGCGTCGAGGAGACGTTCGACGCGCTGCTCACCGGCCGGTCCGGGCTGCGCCGCCCGCCCGCGGACCACCCGGCGGCCGGCAGCCTGGAGGTCGCCGGGGTGCTGCCGGCCATCGACCCGCGTACGGTCGCCTCCGGGCCGGAGACGAAGGTCCTCGACCGGGTGGTGCTGCTGGCCCTGCTCACCGCCGCCGAGGCGCTCGCCGACGCCGGCGTCGAGGTGGGCCGCGACGTCGACCCGGACCGGATCGCGGTGATCGTCGGCGGGGTCGGCGGGATGTCCACGCTGGAGTCGCAGGTGTTGGCCCGGGCCGCCCGGGGCCGGGCGGCGGTCAGCCCGTACCTGCTCACCGGGATCCTGCCGAACATGCCCTCCGCGCGGATCGCCATCGCGCACGGCATCCGCGGCTACAGCTCCGCGGTCGGCACGGCCTGCGCCTCCGGCGCCCAGGCGATCGCCGACGGGGTACGCCTGATCGGCACCGGCGAGGCCGACGTGGTGGTCTGCGGGGCCAGCGAGGCGCCGCTGTTCCCCACCTTCGCCGACACGTTCGGCAACGCCCGCGCACTGGCCCGCGGATGGGACGAGCCCACCGAGGCGAGTCGCCCGTTCGACAAGCGGCGCAACGGTTTCGTGCTCGCCGAGGGCGCGGCGCTGCTGGTGCTGGAACGCGCCGGGCACGCCGCCGCCCGTGGGGTGGACGGCTACGCCGAGGTCGCCGGTTTCGGGGCGAACACCGACGCGTACCACCCGACCGCGCCCCGGCCGGACGGCGCGGGCGCCGCCGCGTGCATGCGCCGGGCCCTGGCCGCCGGCGGGATCGGCCCGGACGACGTCGGGTACGTCAACGCGCACGGCACCGGCACGAAACTCGGTGACCTCGCCGAGACCACCGCGCTGGCCGAGGTGTTCGGGGCCGGCGGCGTGCCGGTCAGCTCCACCAAGGCGCTCACCGGGCACCTGCTCGGCGCGTCCGGGGCGCTGGAGGCCGCGGTCACCGCGCTGGCACTGGGGCGTGGCCTGCTCCCGCCCACCTACCACCTGGACGACCCGGACCCGGACTGCGAGGCGGACCACGTCCGCGCCGCGCCCCGGCCCACCCGGGCCGACCACGCGCTGACGAACTCGTTCGGGTTCGGCGGCCAGAACGTCAGCCTGCTGCTGCGCCGGCTCACCACGCCGGCCCGCCGGTCCGCCACCCCGGCGGCGGGCTGACCGACACCATCCCCGGGCGTCCGCCCGGGTTGCGATCACGGGGGGAACAGGGGGAAGCCCATGCACATCAACGGCATAGACCACCTCGAACTGTATGTGGGAGACGCCCGGCAGGCGGCCTTCTACTTCGACAACGCGGTCGGGTTCCGGCTGCACGGACAGGGCGGGCCGGAGACCGGGCTGGACGGGCAGCGTTCGCTGCTGCTGGCCCAGGGCGGCATCCGGCTGCTGCTGACCACCGGACTGTCCGCGGAACACCCGGCGGCCACGTACGTGCACCGGCACGGCGACGGGGTGGCCGTGGTGGCGCTGGCGGTCGACGACGCCGCCGGGGCGTACGCGGAGATGGTGGCCCGGGGTGCGACCGGGTTGACGCCGCCGCGTACCTACCGCGGCGCGGGCGCCGAGGTGGTGCTCGCCGAGGTCGGCGGCTTCGGCGACGTGGTGCACCGCCTGGTGCAGCGCAGTGGCGAGCCGGGCGTGTTCCTGCCCGGGGCGATCGAGCCGGTCCCCGGCCCGGCCGGGGAGCCGCTGCTGGCCGAGGTCGACCACCTGGCGGTGTGCGTGCCGCCGGGACAGCTCGCCGCGACGGTCGCGCACTACCAGAAGGTGTTCGGCTTCGCCGACATCTTCACCGAGCACATCGAGGTCGCCGGCCAGGCGATGAACTCCAAGGTGGTGCAGAGCCCGTCCGGGCAGGTCACGTTCGTGCTGCTGGAGCCGGACACCGGTGCCCGACCGGGGCAGATCGAGGACTTCCTGCGCTGGCACGCCGGCGCCGGCGTGCAGCACCTGGGGCTGCGCACCGATGACATCGTCGGCGCGGTCGACGCGCTCGCCGGTCGGGGGGTGCGGTTCGCCCGCACCCCGGTGGCGTACTACGACGACCTGGAACAGCGGGTCGGACGGCTCGACGCCCCCGTGGACCGGCTGCGCGAACTGAGCATCCTGGTCGACTCCGACCACGACGGGCAACTGCTGCAGATCTTCACCGAGTCGATGCACGTGCGGCGCACCCTCTTCCTCGAACTCATCGAGCGGCGCGGGGCACGCACCTTCGGCAGCGGCAACATCAAGGCGCTCTACGAGGCCAAGGAACGCGAGCTGGCCGCGGCCGGAGGGGTGAAGGCATGACCACCATCGATCCCGGGCTGACCGCCGAGGAGGAGGCGCTGCTGCCCTCCGACGAGGACGTCCGGCACTACGCCGAACACGGCTGGTACCTGTCGAAGAAGCTGCTCACCGACGACGAGGTGGACGAGCTGGTCGCGGCCACCGACAGCTACTACGCCGGGGAACGCGACCGGCGGTTGCCGGTGCGCCCGCCCAAGCTTGCCTACTGGGAGCCGGCCAGGGGCGACGTGCAGCGGCACAACGACTACGTCCACCACGAGCACGACGGCATCGCCCGCATCCTGCGCAAGCCGCTGATCGGGGCGGTCGCCGCCCGGCTCGCCCGCGCCACCGAGATCCGGATCTTCCAGTCCACGCTGATCTGGAAGCCGCCGATCGCCGGGGAACCGTCGAACATCGTGCCCTGGCACTTCGACAAGCACTACTGGGCGTCCTCGTCGTCGGAGAACATGCTCACCGCGTTCATCCCGTTCCACGACTGCGGCGTGGAGATGGGCACCATCACCATGGTCGACGGCTCGCACCGGTGGCGGGAGATCGGCGCCGACGACACGGTGGTGCGGCACTTCGCCGACCGGGACCGCGACCAGCTCGAGACGATGCTGGCCGAGAACGCGGCGTACAACGGGGCCGAGATCCGCAAGATCCCGATGGTGATCCCGAAGGGACACATGAGTTTCCACCACTGCCGCACCTACCACGGCAGCGGTGCGAACGTCAGCGGGCGGCCCCGGCGGGCCGTCTCGCTGCACCTGCAGGACGGCGACAACGCCTGGCGGGAGTATCCGCTCTCCGACGGCACACGCGCCGCGTACAACCACGAGGTGCTGGTCCGCCGCACCCACGAGGGCCGGCCGGACTACGCGGACCCCGATTACTGCCCGGTCATCTGGCGCGATCGCGCCCAGCAGGGAGGCTGACAATGTCACGGTACGACTGGGGTAAGACGCACCCGGGCATCGAGCGGCTGGAGCGGGCGGTGACCGAGCGCCGCGACGTGGTGGTCAAGCACCCCCTCTACGCCAACCTGGACACCCACGACGCGCTCGTCACGTTCATGGAGCACCACGTCTTCGCGGTCTGGGACTTCATGTCCCTGCTGAAGTCGTTGCAGCGGCAGCTCACCTGCGTCACGGTGCCGTGGATCCCGACCGGTCCGACCGGCAGCCGCCGGCTCATCAACGACATCGTCATGGTGGAGGAGAGCGACGAGCTCGGCGACGGTTACATCAGCCACTTCGAGCTGTACGTGCAGGGCATGGCCGAGGCCGGCGCGGACACCACGGCAGTGGAGAAGCTCGTCGACCTGCTGCGCGCCGGCATGCCGGTGACCGAGGCGCTCGGCGCGGCCGGCGTACCCGCGGCGTCGGCGGCGTTCGCCGGCACCACCTGGCAGATCATCGAGTCGACGCCGGTGCACTGCCAGGCGGCGGCGTTCGCGTTCGGCCGCGAGGACCTCATCCCGGAGATGTTCACCCAGGTCGTCGCCGTCAACGAGCGCAGCAACCGGCTGAACAAGTTCGTCGACTACCTGGAGCGGCACATCGAGGTGGACGGGGAGCAGCACACCCCGATGGCCATGCAGATGCTCGCCGACCTGTGCGGTGACGACGACACCAAGTGGCAGGAGTGCGCGGACACGGTGAACATGGCGCTGGCCGCCCGTGCCCGGCTCTGGGACGACATCCTCACCGCGGTCAAGGAGGGCCGGCCGGCGTGACCGACCCCGACCCGCTCCGGCTCTACCGGATGGTCCGCCTGATCCGCCGCTTCGAGGAACGCGCGATCGAACTGGTCGACGCCGGGGAGATCGTCGGCGGCATCCACCCGTACCTCGGTCAGGAGGGTGTCGCCGCCGGGGTCTGCGCGGCGCTGCGCGCCGACGACCTGGTCACCGGCACCCACCGGGGACACGGGCACGTGTTGGCCAAGGGGGCCGACCCGGCCCGGATGCTGGCCGAGCTGTGCGGGCGGGTCACCGGGCTCAACCGGGGCCGGGGCGGGTCGATGCACGCCGCCGACTTCGGCGTGGGCGTGCTCGGCGCCAACGCCATCGTCGGGGCCGCCGGCGCGATCCTCACCGGAGCGGTGTGGGAGCGCCGGCGGCGCGGCGCCGACCTGGTCGGCGTCACGTTCTTCGGCGACGGCGCGGTCAACGAGGGCATGCTGCTGGAGGCGTTCAACCTGGCCGCGCTGTGGCGGGTGCCGGTGCTGTTCGTCTGCGAGAACAACGGCTACGCCACCACGATGCCGGTGGCCGGGGCGGTGGCCGGCACGATCGCCGGGCGGGCCGCCGCGTTCGGCATCCCCGCGACCGCCGTCGACGGGCAGGACCCGGCGGCGGTACGCGAGATCACCGCCGCCGCCGTCGCGCGGATGCGCGCCGGCGGCGGCCCCGAGCTGGTCGAGGCGCACACCTACCGGTTCGACGCCCACCACACGTTCGAGCACCGGGTACGCCTGGACTACCGGTCGCCGCAGGAGGTGGCCGCCGGGCGGGCCCGGGACCCGGTCGACATCGCCGGCGCCCGGCTGGACCCGGCGGTGCGGGCAGAGGTGGACGCCGAGGTGGAGGCGGTCCTCACCGCCGCCGTCGACTTCGCGCTGGCCGGCCCGCACCCGGACCCGGCGACCGCCCTGGACCACCTGTACGCCAGTGGGCTGCGTGCCCGGACCGGAGGTGGCTGATGCCCCGGCTCTCCTACCGCAGGGCGCTCACCCGGGCGCTCGCCGACGAGATGACCCGCGACGACTCGGTGATCGTGCTCGGCGAGGACATCCGGGTGGCCGCCGCCAACGTGACCACCGGCCTGTTGAAGAAGTTCGGCCCGGAGCGGGTACGCGACACCCCGCTGTCGGAGCAGGCGTTCACCAGCTTCGCCACCGGCGCGGCACTGGCCGGGGCCCGCCCGGTGGTGGAGTTCCAGATCCCGTCGCTGCTGTTCCTGGTGTTCGAGCAGATCGTCAACCACGCGCACAAGTTTCCGTTGATGACCGGCGGCCAGTGCGCGGTGCCGGTCACCTACGTGGTGCCCGGCTCCGGTTCCCGCACCGGCTGGGCCGGGCAGCACTCCGACCAGCCGTACGCGTTGTTCGCCCACGTCGGGGTGACCACAGTCGTGCCGGCCACCCCGGCCGACGCGTACGGGCTGCTGGTCTCGGCGATCCGCTGCGACGACCCGGTGGTGGTCTTCGCCCCGGCCGGCGCGTTGGACCTGCGCGCCGACGTCACCGACCTGACGCCGGTGCCGCTGGGCCGGGGCGTGATCCGGCGCGGCGGCATCGACGTGACGGTGGTGGCCGTCGGGCACCTGGTGCACGACGCGCTGGCGGTCGCCGACGAGCTGGCCGGCCAGGCGTCGGTGGAGGTGTTCGACCCGCGCACGCTGTACCCGTTCGACTGGGACGGGCTGGTCGAGTCGGTGCGCCGCACCGGCCGCCTGGTCGTGTTCGACGACGGCAACCGCTCCTGCGGCATCGCGGGGGAGATCATCGCGACCGTGGTGGAGCGGGTCCGGCTGGCCGCGCCGCCCCGGCGGGTGACCCGTCCCGACGGCGCGGTGCTGCCCTTCGCGCCGGCTCTGGACCGGGCCGTGCAACCCGGCCGGGACCAGCTCACCGCCGCCATCCAACTGACTGTCAAGGACGGATGAACGATGGACCCGAACTATGCGTGGCCGCCGCTCGGGCAGGCGTGGACCGATCTGCCCGGGTCCACCCGCACCGCGATGGTGGCCGCCGGGGCCGGGGCGTGGGAGGAGATCTTCCACGGCCGGGCCACCTACAACAAGCAGTGGCGGCTGGCCCGCCCGCCGGTGCTCACCGCGGACGCGTTCCGCGAGTTGAACGAGGTCAGCGACCGGATCGTGCAGCTCATCCTGGACGCCTGCCGGCGTCGTGCGCGTACCGCGGGGGAGTTGCGTCGGCTGCTCGACGTGCCGGACGGGGAGACCCAGTTGCTCGACCCGGACGAGGTGCTGCACGAGGGGCTGCTCGCCGCGTACCGGCCGGATGTGCTGTTCTCCGGCGGCGTGCCGTGCATCGTGGAGTACAACATCGACAGCAGCCTCGGTGGCGGCTTCGACGCCGACACGGTGATCCAGCGGTACGCCGACCTGTACCGCTCACACGGCCTGCTCGACGGCGTGCGGCCCGCGCCGTCGCTGCTGGACCAGCGGTTCGTGGCCATCCGGGACACGCTCGACCTGCCCGACGGGGCCCGGGTGGCGTTGCTGATGGACTTCGACGCCGACTATCCGGGGCTGGACGACCCGGAGACGTTCATCCGCATCCTGTCCCCGCTGGCCGACCAGGCCCGCCGGTTCGGCATCGACCTGGTCATCGCCCCGGTCTCCACCGCCACCCTGGACGAGCGGAGTCGGCTGGTCGTCGGTGGCGCCCCGGTGGACGCCCTGTTCCGCTTGTTCGTACCGAACCGGGTCACGCCCAGCGCCGGGCTGGACGCGGTGGCCGGCGCCCTGTCCGCCGGAACGCTGCCGATGTTCGTCAGCACCGCCGCCTGGCTGCTGAGCAACAAGCTCAACTACGCCTGGCTCTGGGACGACCTGGACCTGCTGCCGGCCGACGACCGGACGCTGGTCCGCCGGTACGTGCCGCACACCGTCGCGCTGACCGCCGACCAGCTCGACCGGGCGCTGGCCGAGCAGGCCGACCTGGTCGCCAAGCCGGCCGGCGGCTCGGCCGGGCACGGGGTGCTGATCGGCCCGGAGATGAGCGCGGCGGCGTGGGCCGAGGGGGTGCGCGCGGCGATCGACGCGGGCGGCAACATCCTGCAGCGCTACCACGAGGCGGACCGGGTGGCGATGGACTTCGTGCAGATCGAGACCGGGGAGACGGTGACCGCCGAGGTTCCCTACAGCCTGGCCCCGTACCTGTTCGGCCGCACCGGTTCCGGCGCCCTGGCCCGGGTCGGCTACCCCGGCTGTGAGGGCGTGTTGAACCTGGCCCGAGGCGTCCTGATGACCGGCATTCTCCTCACCGACTGACCGACCCCGCCGCGCCCACCGTCCCGGAGGGCGCCCGCCGCCTTTCGAGCTGATGCCAGGAACGATTCACCGACACCGCTACCGGTCCCGCAGCCCGGTGTCGGAACTCGCCCCGAAGCCCGGGCCGGAGTCCGGTCTCAGAGTCCCACCGCGGGTCCCGGGCTGGGTCAGGAGCCGGTCTCCCGGTTCCGCACCGGAGTCGCGGTGGGGAGCGTCCGACCGTGGCGGTGTGACGCCCGAGTGGTGGTCGGCGTCCGGCTACCGCGGCGGCGGGTCCACGGCAGGCGCGTCGGGTGCCGGCCGGCGGGCGAGGACGCGCAGCGTCTCGGCGGTGGCGATGGCGTCGCTGCGGGCGCTGCCGTGCCGGCCGTCGCTGCTGTAGAGCGACGGGTCGGCGACCAGCGGGTGGTCGGTCAGGTGCACGTGCAGCGCGCCGAGCCGGTGCGCCGCCGCCCGGGTGTGGCGGGACAGCAGGCGCATCCGCTCGCCCAGGCCCGGCCGCAGCGCGTCGGGCACCGCCGGGCTGTGCGAGACGTCGAACATGCCCACCGTGATCACGTCAGCCCCGGCGTCCCGCAGCGCGGCGACCACGGCGGCCAGCTCCGCGTCGACCGCCTCCGGGTCGTAGGAGGAGCGGAACGCGTCGTTGCCGCCGCACACCACGAGTGCCAGGTCCGGCCGGAAGGCCAGCGCCTCGGCCAACTGGGTGGCGCGGACCTCGTGCGCGCGCAGCCCGCGGCGGCCCAGGTTCAGGTAGGCCAGGCCCGGTCGCACCGCCCGCAGCTCGGCCGCGACCCGGTCGGCCCACTGCACGTCGGGGTAGCCGTCGACCGGCTCGCACAGGCCCTCCGCGACGCTGTCGCCCAGCACCACGAACCGCTGCCACGGATGCCCACGCAGCAGGTCGGCGGCCTCGCCGGGTCGCAGGCACCACGGGTCCGTCGCCTCGGTGAGCGTCGATGGCATGCCCGGCAGGCTAGCCGAGCCGCCCGGGCGGGGAAAGAGGCCCGTCGAGCAGGGACCGCACCTGCGCCGGCCGGGACAGGGTGAGATCGGCCGGCTCGGCCGGATCGTACTGGTGCCCCCACGCCGCGGCCACCGCCACCGCGCCGGCGGCCCGGGCGGCCCGCAGGTCCAGCGGCGAGTCACCGACGTACGCCGCCCGGCCCGGCGACACCCCGAGCCGTCGACAGGCCAACACCACGCCGTCGGGCGCCGGCTTGGGTCGGGGAACCTGATCCCCGCCGAGGACGACCCCGAACCGGTCGAGGATGCCCACCCGGTCGAGCATGATGCCGGCCGCGACGTGGCTCCCGCCGGTGAACAGGCCCACCGGCACCCGCTCGGCCACCTCGGTGAGCATGTCCGCGACGCCGGGATAGACGCACACCCGCCCGGCGACGTCGGCCAGCTCGGTGTGGTAGCGGGCCAGGTCCTCGTCGGTGGCCGGCCGCCCGAGCAGGTGCGTCAGCAGGTCGACCGGCGAACCCAGCGAGTAGCCGGCGATGACTTCCGCGTCGGTGTACTCGGGCCCGCCCCCGGCACGCACCGCCGCCCGGTACGCCGAGGGCACCACCTCGTGCGACTCGATGAGCGTGCCGTCCATGTCGAACACCACCGCGTCCACCGGCGCGCTCATCCGTGCTCCGCCCGGTGCGCGGCGGCGAGCCGCTTCGGTGCGCGCGCACACCACGCCTCGGTGACCAACTCGGTCAGCTCGTCCACGTCGACCCGGTCGAGTCGGACCAGCACCGCCGGATAGCCGTCGAAGTGGGGTGTGGTGAAGTAGACCGCCGGGTCGTCGGCGAGCAACGCCTCCTTGGCGCCCAGGTCGGGCACCCGGACACCGAGGACCGGGCCGTCGGGCGCGGCGTCGCCGAGCGTCTCCAGGTCGGCGCGGCGCAGCGGCCGCTCCCACACGAACGACTTGTCGCGGACCCGCCAGGCGGGCGCCTGGTCGTACGTCGGCCGCTCGGTGGTCTCCGGCAGGGCCAGTGCGATGCGCCGCACGTCGTCCCAGGTCGCCATGGCCACGACCCTACCGAAGCCCTGTCGCGCGGGTCAGACCGGCGTGGGTGTCGCCGGCTCCGCGACCGGGTGCCGGGACGACCGGTTCAGCAGCAGCGGCCCCACGGTCAGCACCAGGCAGACCGCGGCCATCACCAGCAGCGCCGGGGTCAGCCCGAGCAACGCCACCGACCAGCCGCCGAGCAGTGCCCCCACGGGCAGGCCGAGGAACGCCACCGAACCGGAGATGCCCAGCACCCGGGTCTGCAACGCCGCCGGTACCCGCTGGTAGAGGGCGGTGCCGAGCAGCGGGTTCACCGCCGCGATGCCGATGCCGGACAGGAACGTCACCACAAGCGCCACGAGCAGGTTCTCGCTGAGCCCCAGCGCGAGCAGCCGGGGCGGGCCGCTGATCACCAGCCCCACCGCGAACACCACGCCGCCGGGCAGCCGCGTGCCGAGCATCGTGAACAGCAGGTTGCCCAGCAGCGCGCCGGCCGAGAACAGACCCAGCAGCAAGCCGAACCCGGCCGGGTCACCGAGCACCTCGTTGACCCACAGCGGGATCCAGACCGCGACGCTGGCGTTGGCGAACATGTTCGACACCGACACCACGATCAGCATGGTCAGCAACGTCCGGTCGGTTCGCAGGTACGCGAAGCCGCCGCGCAGCGCCCGCAGGTACGGCTCGCGGGGCGCGACCTGCGTCGGCGCGGGCGGCCGGACCAGCACGCCGATCAGCAGCGCGCACACCGCGAACGTGGCCGCGTCGATCCAGATCGCCGTGGTCAGGCCGACCCAGTCGATGAGCAGCCCGCCGAGCACCGCGCCGAACAGCGTCATGCCCCGGGCCAGCCCGTCGTAGGCGCTGGTGAGCCGGATCAGCGGCACCCCGGCCCGTTCCGCGGCCGGCTTGAACAGCACGTGCTTGACCCGGTCGCCGATGCCGCGCAGCCCACCGGCGATCGCCACGAGCACCAGCAGCGTGCCGAACCCGAGCCAGGGCGCCAGCGCCACCACCGCCATCGCCGCGGCGCTCGCCGCGTCCACGAAGACCGAGGTGCGGCGCACCCCGAACCGGTCCGCCCATGGAGTGGCCAGCGCGCTGGAAAGCATGTACGGCAGCGTCTCCGCCGCCGCGACCAGACCCATCCGGGTGGGGCTGCCGGTGGTCTCCAACACCAGCCAGGGGATGGCCACCACCGAGATGCGGGTGCCGAGGTTGGACAGCAGGTCAGCGCCGACCAGGGTGTACAACTCCCGGCGGGGGTTCATGCCGGGGCGCCGATCCCACTGCCCGGCGAGTCGGCGTCGGCGGGACGCGCGGCGGCGTACCGGGCGCGCAACGCCCGCTTGTCCACCTTGGATGACCGGTTCAGCGGCAGCGCGTCGATGAACTCCACCGCGCCGGGCGCCCAGGTCTCGCTGAGTTCCCGCACCACGAGTGCGATCAGCTCGTCCCCGGTCACCGTGGCGTCCGGCGTCGGCACCACGTACGCGTACGGCAGTTCCCCGGCCACCGGGTCGGGCACGCCGATGACGGCGGCGGCGCGTACCTCGGGGTGCCCGGCGAGCGCGTCCTCGATCGGACGGGAGTAGATCGGCCAGCTGCGCTGGCGGGTGAGGATGCGGTCCTGCAACCGGTCCACCAGGTACAGGTAGCCGTCGGCGTCGAGGTGGCCGATGTCGCGGGTGCGCACCCAGCCGTCGACGAGCGTGTCCGCGGTCAGCTCCGGCTGGCCGTGGTAGCCGGCGAAGCTGAGTTTCGTGCGCGCCCACACCTCGCCGTCGACCCCGGCGGGCAGCACCCGGCCGTCGGTGTCGCGGATCTGCACCGTCACGTCCCCGTACGGGCGGCCGCAGGAACGCAGCCGCTCCGGGTGCTCCGGGTCCTCGGTGAGTCCGGGCAGCGCACAGATGATCACGGCTTCGCTGAGCCCGTACACGATGCGCAGGCACGGGCCGAAGCGGGCGATGGCCTGGCGCAGCCGGGCCGGTGCGGCGGGTCCGGCACCCACGTTGAACATGAACATGGCGGAGAGGTCCGCGCCCGGCAGGTCGGGGTGGTCAAGCACCTCGTAGAGCATCGGCGGGGTGACGAACGTGGAGGTCAGCCGCTCGTTGTGCGCGGTGGCGATGAACGCCGCCGGGTCCCACTGCTCGCGCAGGAACAGCACCCCGCCGGTGAACAGGTTGAACAGCGTGGTCACCTGCCCGCTGGCCAGCCACATCGGCGAGTGCGACAGGTGCCGCAGCAGCGGGAAGCCGGCGGCCCGGAAATCGGCGGCCAGGGCGAGCACCTGCCGGTAGAAACTCTCCCGGTGGTGCACCAGCTTCGGGGTGCCGGTGGTGCCGCTGGTCTGCAGGAACGACTCCGGGGCGGGCACGTCGGCGGGCAGGTCGACGGGCGGGCCGTCGGGGTCGGCCGCCGCGGTCAGGTCGGGGCCGGTGCCGCCGGGGCCGAGGCAGAGCACGGGTACGCCGGTCAGGCCCGCCGCGATCTGGACGGCCAGCGGGTCGCGGGGGTCGTGCACGAACACCTCCGGCGCGGCCAGCGCGACGAACTCGTCGACCTCGCGCCGGGAGGTGACCGGGGCGACCCACATGCTCCGGCAGCCGAGCAGGTGCAGGGCCAGTTGCAACAGCGGCCCCTCGGCCGTGTTGCCGAGCATGACCAGCACCGCCGCGCCGGGGCGTACCCCGTGGTGGTGCAGCGCGGCGGCCAGGTCACGCACGTCGGCGGCGACCTGGGGGTAGGTGAGGCGGCGCTCGCCGCCGACCAGTGCCTCCCGGTCGCCGAAGCCGGCGAAGAGTTCCAGCGCCTCGCGTACGTAGTTCGGCCGGTTGGTCATCGGGCAGCCCCCATCATGGTCCGCTAGCGGCGTCCGGCCGGAACGTGGCCGGTACGTGACGGCGGGTGCCGGGGTAGGCGACCGCACCGCCGCCAGTGCGAGCCTAGGCAGCCGCGGTCCACCGGGGACAGAGCCGATCGTCGTTGCGTCCCGCCCCGCGGGCATTTGATCATGTCGATCAGGTTGATTGACGCTCGTCGCGACCGGCGGCTAGTTTCCGGTCCATCGCCCGGGCAGTGGCGCCCAACGCGGCACGCCCGGGGTTGCCGACCATGGAGGATCGATGCCGACCCCGAGAAGATGGCACGTCATAGCTTCCGCCGTCACGATGCTGATCGCCGCCACCCCGGCGGTCACCGCGAGCGCCGGCCCCACCGCAACCGACCGCGCCGGGCACGGGCGCGCCGACTGGACCGGCACCTGGGCCGCGGCGGTGACCCGCGGGAACACCGTCGGCCTCACCGAGACCGGCCTGAACGACCAGAGCATCCGGATGACCGTGCAGACCTCGGTCGGCGGTCCGCGCCTGCGGGTGCGCCTCACCAACCTGTACGGGCAGCAGGCCGTCCAGGTCGGCCGGGCCACGATCGCCCGGCCGAACACCGCGACCGCCGACGACCTGTCCGACGTCGACCCGGCCAGCATCCGGCCGCTGACGTTTTCCGGGTCCGGCTCGTCGACCATCAACAAGGGTGCGGAACTGCTCAGCGACCCGCTGACCTTCCCGGTGGCCGAGCAGGAGGACCTGGTGGTCACCCTGTACTTCCCGGTGCTCACCGGCCCGGTCACCTTCCACGGCCAGTCCCGGGTCACCAACTTCATCGGCGCCACCGACCTGACCTCGGCCACCGACGGCACCGGCTTCACCATCCGGCCCAACTGCTGCTGGATGTTCCTGTCCGGCATCGACGTGGAGCGTAAGGTCACGCCCGGTTCCGTGGTGGTGCTCGGCGACTCGATCAGCGACGGCAACGGCAGCACCGTCAACGCCGACCGCCGCTGGCCGGACCTGCTGGCGAAGCGACTGCTCGACGCCCGCCCGGAGCCGCGTACGCCGGGTGTGCTCAACCTCAGCCTGGCCGGCAACCGGCTCAACCACGAGGGCACCGAGCCCGGCGCGGGTGGTTTCCCCGGCTATTACGAGCTGGGCCCGAACGCGCTGGCCCGGATCAACGAGGACGTGTTCCCGCAGACCGGGGTGCGCACCGTGGTGACCCAACTGGGCATCAACGACATCTGGATGAGCGGTGACAGCCCGGAGGCGATCATCGCCTCGCTGCGCCAGCTCAACCGGCAGGTCCAGGCGCGCGACCTGACCAGCCTGGTCAGCACGCTCACGCCGTACGAGGGCAACGGCGGGCCGGGCGTGTGGACCGAGGAGAAGGAGGCCACCCGGCAGGCGGTCAACGCCTGGCTGCGCGGCCCCGGCCGGGCCGAGTTCGACGGCGTGGTCGACTTCGACGCGGTGCTGCGGGACCCGGCCCGCCCGAGCCGGCTGCTGCCGGCGTACGACTCCGGAGACCACATCCACCCGAACGACGCGGGCGCGCAGGCGATGGCGAACGCCGTGCCACTGAAACTGCTCGGCCTGTGACACCGGGCGGGGGCGGCGGTCGACACGACGCCGCCCCCGCCGCCATTCCTGGGGAGGAAGCACGTGGACGTCAGCGAGATCCTGACCGGCCTGTACAGCGAACAGGGCCGGCAGAACCCGTATCCCTTCTACGCGGCCCTGCACGAGCACGGGCCGATCAACGCCGTTCCGGCCCGCGCCGAGCACAGCACCGTGACCGCCGTGGCCGGCGGGTACGACGTGGTGGACCAGATCCTGCGCGACCCGGGCTGGTACAAGGGTTTCCCGCCCGGCTGGGAGGAGCAGGAGATCCTGCGCACCTTCCTCACCTCGATGATGTTCGTCAACCCGCCGGACCACACCCGGATGCGCGCGGTGTTCGCGAAGACGTTCACCCCGCGCCGGCTCGGCGCGTTGGAGCCGGTGGTGACGCGGATCGTCGACGAACGCCTGGACCACATGGCCGAGGCCGGCGCGAACGGCACCGAGGTGGACTTCGTGGCCGACTTCGCGTACCCGGTCCCGGCTCTGGTGATGGCCGAGTTCATCGGGCTGCCCGCCGCGGACCTGGCCTGGTACCGGCAGCGGGTCGACTGGATCGACGAGTACATGGACGTCGCCGGCAAGACCCCGGAGCGCCTGGCCCGGGCCAACCAGGCCGCCGAGGAACTGCGCGCCTACTATCGGGACCTGATCGCGCTGCGCCGCCGCACGCCGGGCACCGACCTGATCAGCGGCCTGGTCGAGGTGCTCGACGCGGGCGGCGTCGACCTCACCGAGGCGGAGTTGATCAGTAACCTGATCGTGCTGTTCAACGCCAGCTTCGTCACCACCGTCTACATGTTCAGCAACGGTCTGCCGCTGTTGCTGGCCCACCCGGAGGTGACCGCCGCGCTGCCCGGTGACGACGCCCTTGCCCAGGGCTGCGTGGAGGAGGTGCTGCGGATGGAGAGCCCGGTGCACTTCCTGGCCCGCTCCGCCCCGGCCGGCGTGGACATCGGCGGGGTGCCGGTCGGCCGGGACGACAACGTGCTGCTGCTGATCGCCGCCGCCAACCGCGACCCGGCCCGGTTCCCCGACCCGGACCGGTTCGACCCGCGCCGTGGCGGCCCGCCGCCGCTGGCCTTCGGGGTGGGGCTGCACTTCTGCCTCGGCTCGGCGGTGTCCCGGCTGGAGGGCCGCATCGCCCTGCCCCGGCTGTTCGCGCGTTTCCCCCGCCTCGCGGTCACCCAGCCGTACACCTACAGCGGGAGCCTGTTCCTGCGCGGCGTCGACAAACTCTTCGTCACCACCGGGGAGGCCGGATGACACTGGACCCGCAGGTCGTCGCGTGGCGGGCGGCGCGGGCCGCCGCCGGCGCCGCGCCGCTCTACACCCAGAGCCTCGCCGAGGCCCGTGCCGCCGACCTCGCCGCGATCCGCGCCGGCTCCGGCGCGGTCGAGCCGGTCGCCGAGGTACGCGACACGACGGTGCCCGGCCCGGCCGGGCCGCTGCCGGTGCGGATCCACCGGCCCGCCGGTGACGGTCCGTTGCCCACCCTCGTCTACTTCTTCGGCGGCGGCTGGACGCTCGGCAGCGTCGACACCGCCGACGGGATCTGCCGCCGGCTGGTCAACCTCACCGGTTGCCAGAGCGTGACCGTCGGCTACCGGCTGGCCCCCGAGCATCCGTTCCCGGCCGCGGTGCAGGACTGCCACGCGGCGCTGCGTCACCTGGCCGCGTACGCCGGGCGGTTCCGGGTCGACCCGGACAGGCTGGCGGTGGGCGGGGACAGCGCCGGCGGGAACCTCGCCGCCGCGGTGACGCTGTTGGCCCGTTCCGACGGCGGTCCCCGGCTCGCCGCGCAGCTGCTGGTGTACCCGAACACCGACCAGCGTCCCGGCCGGCGACCGGCCGACGACGAGGATCCGCTGTTGTTCAACAGGCACTCGGTGGGCTGGTACCGCGGCCACTACCTCGCCGGCCCCGACGATGCGGCGCACCCGCTGGCCTCGCCGCTGCTCGCCGAGGACCTCACCGGGCTGCCGCCGGCGCTGGTGGTGACCGCAGGGTACGACCCGCTGTGCGCCGAGGGCCGGCGGTACGCGGCTCGGCTGGACGAGGCCGGTGTGCCCGTCGAGACGGCCCACTATCCGGGGATGGTGCACGGGTTCTTCGCCATGCCGGGGGTGTTCGACGCCGGTCGCGAGGCGCAGGAGCGGGCGGCCGCCTTCCTGCGGCGGCACTTCGGCGTCGGCGGGGCGCAGGCGCCGGTGGGGGTCGACCATGGCTGACCGGTCCGGGTTCGTCGCGCCGGCCAGCCTGGCGGAGTTCGCCGGGCTGGCCCGGGCGGTGCTGCCGGCCGACGTGTGGGACTTCGTCGAGGGCGGCAGCGGCACCGAGACCGCTCTGGCCGCGAACCGGGCCGCGCTGGACCGGGTGGCGGTGCTGCCCCGGATGCTCGCCGGGGTGGACGACCCGTCCACCGAGGCGCCGCTGCCCGGTGGTCGGGCCGCGTTGCCGGTGGCGGTCGCGCCGATGGCGTACCAGCGGTTGCTGCATCCCGACGGTGAGCCGGCGCTCGCGGCGGCGGCCGGCGCGGCCGGCGTGCCCTATGTGATCAGCACGCTGTCCAGCACGCCGATCGAGGAGATCGCGGCGACCGGGGCGACGGTGTGGTTCCAGCTCTACTGGCTGCGTGACCGCGCTCTGGTGGCCGACCTGCTGGACCGGGCGGCGGCGGCCGGGTGCGCGGCGGTGATGGTGACCGTGGACGTGCCGGTGCTCGGCCGGCGGCTGCGTGACGCGCGCAACGGCTTCGCGCTGCCGCCGCACGTCACCGCCGCCAATCTGCCGGGCGGCCGGGACGACCTGGCCCACCAGGGCACGCCCGGGGTGTCGGCGGTGGCGGTGCACACCGGCGCGGTCTTCGCCCCGGCGCTGAGCTGGGCGGACCTGGACTGGCTGCGCGCGCGTACCCCGGTGCCGGTGCTGGTCAAGGGCATCCTCGACCCGCGCGACGCGGTCCGCGCGGCGGCGGCCGGCGTCGACGCGGTGGTCGTCTCCAACCACGGCGGCCGGCAGCTCGACGCCGCCCCGGCCAGCGTGGGCGTGCTGCCCGACGTGGTCGACGCGGTCGCCGACAGGTGCGCGGTGCTGCTGGACAGCGGCGTGCGCGGCGGCGTGGACGTGCTGCGTGCGCTGGCGCTCGGCGCGGCCGGGGTGCTTGTCGGCCGGCCGCTGCTGTGGGCGCTGGCCGCCGGCGGGCGGGCGGGCGCGGAGGCGGCGCTGGCGTTGCTCGCGGCCGAGTTGCGGGACGCGCTCATCCTCAGCGGCTGCGCCGACCCGGCGGCGGCCCGCCTGTTGTCCACCCGGATCGGGGGTTGACGTGCAGTCGGTGGATCTGGCCGTCACGGCCCTGCACGGCAGCGTCGGTGACCCGGCGCTGAACTCGATGAACTTCCTCAACGAGGTGGCGCAGCACTACCCGCGGGCGGTGTCGCTGGCGGCCGGGCGGCCGTACGAGGAGTTCTTCGACTCCACGCTGCTGCACGCGCACCTGGACCGCTTCCGCCGGCACCTGGACGAGGACCTGGGGCTCGACCGGGTCCAGGTGGACCGGATGCTGTTGCAGTACGGCCGGACCAAGGGCATCGTGCACCATCTGGTCGCCCGCAATCTCGCCGTCGACGAGGGGCTCACCGTCGACCCGGAGTCCATCGTGGTGACGGTGGGCTGCCAGGAGGCGATGTTCCTGGTCCTGCGCGCGTTGCGGGCCCGGCCGGCCGACGTGCTGTTCGCGGTCGCGCCCACCTATGTCGGGCTCACCGGGGCGGCCCGCCTGGTCGACATGCCGGTGCGGCCGGTGGCCGGCGGCCCCGACGGGGTCGACCTGGTCGACCTGCGCGCGCAGGTGCGCGGGGCCCGCGCGGCGGGGCTGCGCCCGCGGGGCTGCTACGTGATGCCGGACTTCGCCAACCCGTCGGGGGTCAGCATGGACACCGGGCAGCGGCGGCGGCTGCTGGAGGTGGCCGCCGAGGAGGACCTGCTGCTGATCGAGGACAATCCGTACGGCCTGTTCCCGGCCGAGGGCACGCCGCGGCGGCCCACGCTCAAGGCGTTGGACACCGACCGACGGGTGATCTACCTGGGTTCGTTCGCCAAGACGGTGTTGCCCGGGGCGCGGGTCGGCTACGTGGTGGCCGACCAGCGGGTGGGCGGCCCGGACGGTGTGGTGGTGCCGCTCGCCGACCACCTCGCGAAGATCAAGAGCATGGTCACGGTGAACACCTCGCCGATCAGTCAGGCGGTGATCGGCGGCGCCCTGCTGGCGCACGACTGTTCGTTGGTGGCCGCGAACGCCCGGGAGCGGGCCGCGTACGCCCGCAACCTGCGCCACCTGGTGGACGGTCTGGCCCGGCGGTTCCCGGCCGGCGGCGCGGTGACCTGGACCGTCCCGGCGGGCGGGTTCTTCGTGGTGGTCAGTGTGCCGTTCCCGGTGGACGACGCGCTGCTGCACCGCTCGGCCGGGGAGTACGGGGTGTTGTGGACGCCGATGGCGCACTTCTACGACGCGGGCACGCCGGTGAACGCGTTGCGACTGTCGGTGAGTGCGGTCACACCGAAGCTGATCGATGTCGGTCTGGACCGGCTCGCCGCGCTGGTCACGGACACCGCCGCGCGTGCCGGCGTGCCGGCCTGACACCGCAGGGGGTCGCGGTCGCGGCACCGCCCGTGTTCTCCGGCCCGCCGGATCCGTTGATAATGGACCGATGGTTGCCTGGGAGTACGCGTTGCTGGTCCGTCGCTATCAGGGGCAGGGGAGGAACTTCCACGTCTCGTTCGTCTGGTACGGCCCGGACGGGTCCCGCACCGACGTGACCGCGTACGGCGACACCGCGGTCGCGCATCTCAACCGGGTCGGCCGGGAGGGCTGGGAGTTGGTCTCCGCCGCCGAGGACGTGAACAACGTGCAGGGCAGCACCGAGGTGCACCGCTACCACCTCAAACGCCCGCTGCGCTGACGCCCGTCCGCCCGTCGGCGCCCCCGTGTGCACGGTGGCGCCGACGTCGTGACAGACCGCAGCGTGGTCGACTCAGCCCAGGTCGACGGCGGGGTAGAGGGGGAACGGGATGAGCAGGTCGGCGGCCTGCTTGCCGACGGACTCGGCCACCGCCGGGTCCAGGACGTACTTCGCCTTCGACGCGGCGCCGTCCGGGCCGGTGCCCGCCGTGGTCCGGCTGAGCACGGTGTGGATCAGCTCGGCGGTGGCGTCCATCTCGGTGGCGCCCAGCCCTCGGGTGGTCAGCGCGGGCGTGCCGATGCGGATGCCGGAGGTGTACCAGGCGCCGTTCGGGTCCTGCGGCACCGAGTTGCGGTTGGTCACGATGCCCGAGTCCAGCAGTGCCTGCTCGGCCTGCCGGCCGGTGAGGCCGTAGCCGGACACGTCGATGAGCACCAGGTGGTTGTCGGTGCCGCCGGTGACCAGCGTGGCCCCCCGCCGCAGCAGCCCGTCGGCGAGCGCCTGGGCGTTGTCCACGATCCGCTGGGCGTAGTCGGCGAAGTCGGGCCGCCGCGCCTCGGCCAGCGCGACCGCCTTGGCGGCCATCACGTGCGGCAGCGGGCCGCCGAGGACCATCGGACAGCCCCGGTCGACCTGGTCGGCCAGTTCCGGCCCGCACAACACCATGCCGCCGCGCGGGCCGCGCAGCGACTTGTGCGTGGTGGTGGTGACGATGTGGGCGTGCGGCACCGGGTCGAAGTCGCCGGTGAAGACCTTGCCGGCGACCAGGCCGGCGAAGTGGGCCATGTCGACCATGAAGGTGGCGCCGACCGAGTCGGCGATCTCCCGCATCACCCGGAAGTTGACCTTGCGCGGGTACGCGGAGTAGCCGGCCACCAGGATCAGCGGCTTGAACTCGCGGGCCGCCTCGGCCACCCGGTCGTAGTCGATCAGGCCGGTGGTCGGGTCGGTGCCGTAGCTGCGCTGGTCGAACATCTTGCCGGAGATGTTCGGCCGGAACCCGTGGGTGAGGTGGCCGCCCGCGTCCAGCGACATGCCCAGCATCCGCTGGTTGCCCAGCTCCCGGCGCAGCGCGAACCAGTCCGCCTCGGTGAGGTCGTTGACCTGGCGGACCTGGGCCCTGCGCAGGGCGGGGGACTCGACCCGGTCGGCCAGGACCGCCCAGAAGGCGACCAGGTTGGCGTCGATGCCGGAGTGCGGCTGCACGTAGGCGTGGGTGGCGCCGAACAGTTCCCGGGCGTGCTCGGCGGCGAGCGCCTCGACGGTGTCGACGTTCTGGCAGCCGGCGTAGAAGCGCCGCCCGATGGTGCCTTCGGCGTACTTGTCGCTGAACCAGTTGCCCATGGCCAGCAGCGTCGCCGGGGAGGCGTAGTTCTCGCTGGCGATGAGCTTGAGCGACTCGCGCTGGTCGGCCAGTTCCGCGGCGATGGCGTCCGCCACCCGTGGCTCGACGCCGCGGATGACCTCCAACGCGCTGCGGAAGGCGGTGGACTCGGCGTTGGGCGACATGCGACCTCCTGGTGACGTGCGGAAGGCCCAGGCGCTCGGCATGCGTCCTCATGACGAGGCCGCTCCCCGATGGTGCTCCATCTCCACGCGCCAGTCACGGCCCGCGCCGATCCTACCGGCCGGGGTGCGGCCGGCGGGGTTGGGCCGCCCGTCGCGGGGCACACCCACCGGGAGGGCAGGCACCGCGAGCGCGGTCCGGCCCCGGGAGAGGAGGCACGAGCATGACCACACCCACCACCGGACGGCCGCTGGCCGTGGTGACCGGCGCGTCCAGCGGCATCGGGTACGAGCTGGCGGCGCAGTTCGTCGAACACGGGTACGACGTGGTGGTCGCCGCCGAGGACGCGGCGATCGAACGGGCGGCCGGGGACCTGCGGCGCGACGGCGGCCCGGAGGTCTACCCGGTCCAGGTGGACCTGGCTACGCCCGAGGGCGTGCAACGGCTCGCCGAGGCGGTGACCGGGCGTGGTCGCCCGGTCGACGCGCTGGCGCTCAACGCCGGCCGCGGCGCGGGCGGGGACTTCGTCGGCGGCACCAACCTCGCCGACGAGCTGACGATCGTCGACCTGAACGTGCGTTCGACGGTGCACCTGGCCAAGCTGCTGCTGCCGGAGATGGTCCGCCGGGGCGCGGGGCGGGTGCTGTTCACGTCCTCCATCGCCGCCACGATGCCCGGCCCGTACCAGGCGGTCTACAACGCCTCGAAGTCGTTCGTGCAGTCCTTCGCCGAGGGGGTGCGCAACGAGCTGAAGGACAGCGGTGTCACGGTGACCGCGCTGATGCCCGGCCCGACCGACACCGAGTTCTTCGACCGGGCCGAGTTGGGGGACACCCGGGTCGGCCAGGGGCCCAAGGACGATCCGCGCACGGTGGCCGCCGACGCGTTCGAGGCGCTGATGAAGGGGGAGCACAAGGTGGCGGCGGGTTCGTTCGTCAACAAGCTGCAGACCGCCGCCGGCAAGATCATTCCAGATCGGCTGAAGGCCGAGCAGCACCGGAAGATGGCCGAGCCCGGCGCCGGAGACTGAGCGCCGGCACGCCGAGCGGGACCCGTCCCCGGGAGGGCGGGTCCCGCTCGGCGTGTGCTGGCGCAGGTCAGGCGACCACGGCGTCCAGCGCCTTCTTCAACGCCTTCGGCGCGGTCGGCGTCTTCGGCGCCGTGGGGCGCAGGTCGAGCATCCGCTGACCGATCTCCTGGAGCTGGTTGCGGCCGAGTGCCTCCCGGACCTTCGGGAACCACTCCTCCTCTTCCTCCTCGACGTGGTGCAGGACGTTCTCGATGAGCACCGTGGTCTTGGCGTTGTACCGCTCGTCGTCGGGGGTCATGGTGGACAGCTCGAAGCAGAGCACGTCCACCACGTGGTGCTCCTCGTACGACTCGAGGATGTCGTCCTCCACGTCGGGCACCAGCTTGCGGACCTCCGGGTACATCACCTCGTTCTCCAGGTAGGTGTGCACCGTCAGAGCTTCGAGGATCCGCTTGACGATCTTCCCGCGTTCGCTCGCCGGCCCCTCCTCGGCCCCCTGGAAGGCCTTGAAGAGACGACGGAACTCCTTGTGGTCCTCCTTGAGCAGGACGATCGCGTCTGTGGACACCGGCTACCTCCCAAATCGGCTGACGATGCCCGGGTACCCGCGTCCTGAACTGGACAAACAGAACGGGCCCGACGTGCTCACGCCGAGCCCGTTCCGTCGGTGTCGCGGCTACTTCACCGCGTTGTACGCGTCGACGACGCCGGCGCCGTAGAAGCTGTTGCGCTTCCCACCGGAGCAGGTGGCGTCATAGGCGTTCGGGCCGGCCGGGATCAGCGGCACCGGGTTGTACACGCCGGACGGGCAGGACTTCGCCACGGCCGTGCGCTCCAGGAACGAGGAGAGCTGGCCGGCGGTCATGCCCGGGTGCGCGGACACCGCGAGCGCGGCCACGCCTGCGGCGTGCGGGCCGGACATCGAGGTGCCCTGCTTGTAGCCCCACCCGTTGGTGCGGGTGGCGGTGTTGAACGTGGTGGACAGGATGCCGTCGGTCGACGTGGAGGTGACACCCCGGGTACGGAACCGGGTGTCGCCGCCGGGCGCGGTCACCTCGACGACGCCCTGGCCGTACGACGAGTAGTAGCTCTTGTCGCCGGTCGGACCGACCGCCGAGACGGTCACCACACCGGGAGCCTCGGCCGGCAGGACGAGGCAGGCGTTGGTGAGGTTCTGCCGGTCCTCCGGGGTGCCGTTGTTCGGGCTGCCCGTGTCAGTGATCTTGTGGGCCAGGTCGTAGTTCGAGTTGCCCGCGGACGCCACGTGCAGCACGCCCTGGGACTGCGAGTAGCGCAGGGCCCGCTGCACGGCCTTCCACACCGGGCGCTGCCGCGCGTCGTTGCGGCAGTTCAGCTCCCACGGGTCGATGTAGTAGCTGTTGTTGGTGAGCTGGAAACCGTGCTCGGCGGCCCACATGAACCCGCAGACCGCGGCCTCCGGGAAGATGTAGCCGTCGTCGTTGACCACCTTGACCGCGGCGACCTTGACGCCCGGTGCGACACCTGTCACGCCGACGCCGTTGACCGCGGCGGCGATGGTGCCGGCCACGTGGGTGCCGTGGTCGCTCGTGGTCGGGTTCCACGCCGCCTCGGCGGTGTTCGGGGCGCCACCGATGCAGGAGGCGCTCTTGTCCTTGGCGATCTGGGTCGCCAGGTCCGGGTGGCTGCTGGAGATGCCGCTGTCCAGCACGCCGACCACGACGGACGGGCTGCCGGCGTTCACCGCGTGGGCCTGCGGGACGCGGATCATGTCCATGTCCCACTGCTGGCCGTAGAGCGGCTCGGCGGTCGGGTCGGCGGTCGCCGCGGCGACCGCGGCGGCCGGGACCTCCACGGTCTCGCCCTCGTCGAGGGCGGTGCCCAGGCCACCGGTGGAGGCGACCGACTCGACGCCGGCCCCCGCGACCCGGGTGCTGAAGTCCGGGGCGGACGAGCGCGCGACGAGCACGCCGATCTTGTCGTATGCGGCCACCACGGTGCCGTTGGCGGCGGCGACGCGGGCGGCGGCCTTGGCGGTGCCGGAGCCCTGCGGGGCGAGGACCAGGTACGAGGTGTCCGGCCCGGCGGCCGCGACCGGCGCCGTGCCGCCGACGGCGGCGAGCCCGACGCCGAGCGTCACGGCGGACGCCGCGGCCAGTGTCTTGCGACGGAGGTTGTTCACACAGACTCCCAGGGGGTTGGTGCGGTGGACCGCCCCTGCGTTCGGGACGCGGTCCGGGCGGAGGCCGCGCAGGATGCCGGCCTCGCCGGGTCCAGCGTCGCCGCGCCCCCCAGGTGTTACATGTGCACGGTCCGCAGGTC
This sequence comes from Micromonospora sp. DT31, assembly GCF_049841795.1. Classification (NCBI taxonomy): domain Bacteria; kingdom Bacillati; phylum Actinomycetota; class Actinomycetes; order Micromonosporales; family Micromonosporaceae; genus Micromonospora; species Micromonospora sp. DT31. The sequence continues at coordinate 452,936 of NZ_JBNCKZ010000001.1, forward strand.
GCCGGCCGTCAGACCGTGGCGATCGTGTAGGGGATCTCGTCCAGCAGTTCCCGGGCGAGGAAACCGATCCGCCCGTACCGGGGGACCAGTCGCTGCCCGCTCACCGCGTGCGCGAACGCCGCCCAGCAGGCCGCCTGCGCCGCATCGGCACCCCGGGACAGCAGCCCGGCGAGCAGCCCGGCCCGCACGTCCCCGCTGCCGGAGGTGCCCAGGCCGGCGTCCCCGCTCTCCTCGCGCCAGGCCCGGCCGTCCGGGGTGGCGATGTGGCCGTACAGCGAGACCACCGCGTCGTAGCGCCCGGCCAGCTCGACCGCCTCGGCGTCCAGGTCGTCGCCGGGGTCGCGGCCGAGCAGGTGCCGGGCCTCGGTCAGGTTGGGGGTGAGCACCACCTTGCGACCGGAGCCGACGAGCAGGTCCGGCTCGTGACTGAGCGCGCCCAGCGCGTACGCGTCGAGCACCAGCGCGGTCTCCCGGCCGGCCGCGTCGAGAACCAGGCGCAGCAGGTCGCGGGTGGCGTCGATGTTCGTCAGGCCGGGCCCGATCGCCACCACGTCCGCCTCGGCGACCAGGCCGTCCAGCACGTCGCCGCGCTCGCTGTGGACCGCGCCGTCGGCGGTCTCCGGCAGGCCCACCACGAGCGCCTCGGGCACCTGGATGCTCAGCGCGGCCGCGGTGGACTCGGCGGCGGCCAGCTGGAGCACGCCGGCCCCGGCGCGCAGCGCGGCCACCCCGGCCAGCAGGACCGCCCCGGGGGTGAACCGGGACCCGCCGACCACGAGCACCGTGCCGCGCGCCTCCTTGCCGCCGCTGGGCACCGGCAGCGCCCAGTCCCGCAGCAGCGCGGGGGTGATCACCTCAGACCGGCTCGGCATGGACCTCGTCCTCCCGGGTGGGCCGCGCCCCCTGCTGGTGCAGGTGGGCGATGTCGTTGAACGACTCGGCTACGAGCCGACCGGCGTCCTCGACGTGCCAGCCGGTCACCGAGCAGTTGGCGATCACGTGCTCGCGGGTGAGCGCCATCAGCTCCGCCTCGGTGAGCCCCTCCACCAGGTAGCGCAGCAGAAAGACCAGCGCGTCGTGGCCGAACAGCAGCACCCGACCCCCCTCGTGGTCGCGGCGCAGGTCACCCAGCAGGCTCCGCAGTCGCAGCACCACGTCGGTCCAGGACTCGCCGCCGGGCGGCCGGTAGTAGAACTTGCCGAGCCGGTCGCGCCGGTGCGCTTCCTCGGGGAAACGTCGCCGGACGCCGTGGCCGGTGAGCCCGTCGAGGATGCCCAGCTCACGGTCACGCAACCGTTCGTCGATGCTCATCGGGATCCCGGTGCCGTCGAGCGCCAGCTCGGCCGTGCGTACGGCCCGCAGGTAGGGCGACGCCACCGCCACGTCCGGCCGCTGCGAGTCCGGCAGCCCGGCCAGCCAGCGGGCGGTCGCCCGCGCCTGCTCCTCGCCGGTCGGCGACAGCGGCACGTCCGCGTCCCGGTGGGTGATGTCGATCAGCTCGGCGCCGGACGTCTCGGCCGCCGTGGCCGCCACGTTCGCCGTGCTCTCGCCGTGCCGGACGATCCAGAGCGATGCCAACTCCGCCATGCGGCTCCCGGTACCCGGCGCCGGCAGGGGATAACCGTGTCGCGTGGGCCGATCGTGAGGGCTGCGTGGCGCGGCATCGAACCGGCAGAATGTCCGGCGGTGTGCAACGACCGGGGCGGGGAGGACGCATGTCGACAGTGATCCGGGGTCTGCGGGAGGCCCTCGTGCTGTTCCTGATCGCCGTGGCGGTGATCGCGTCGGCGGTGGGGATCTGGGTGGGGGTCAGCGGCGGCGACTTCACGCACCGCGTGGGCGTGGCGTTCATGGTCGTCGGCGCCGTCACCGGGATGACCGGCGATCTGACGCTGAGCCGCATCGGCATGCTGGACGCTCGCTCCGCGTTCGGCCTGCCCCCCGAGCGGGAGGACGGCGGCGGCGGCCGGGTGCTCACCGGCGCAGGCGTCTTCCTCTTCGTGGCGGTGCCGCTGATCGCGGTCGGGGCGCTGCTGATCACCTGACCGTCGTGGGGAGCGGGTCCGAGCCGCCCGCTCCGGCGCTACCGCGCTGTCGGTGGGGCTGGTTATGGTCCCCGCACACTGCGGGCGATCAAGGAGACGGTGTGCGCAGATTCGAGTTCGTCGGCGGCAGCTCGGCCAAGTTCTGGGAGGTCGGGCAGCACGACGCGACCGTGACGGTCCGCTATGGATCTCTCGGCGCGCAGGGCCGCACCCAGCTCAAGGAGTTGGGCTCGCCGGCCGAGGCCGCCGCACACGCCGACCGGCTGGTCGCCGAGAAACTGCGCAAGGGGTACGCCGAGACGACCGTCGCGCCCCCGGGCGGGGACGCCGCGGCGCCCACCGCCGGGCCGGCCGCCCCGGCACCCGGCCCGGACGGCGCCGGCCCCGACCCGGCCGCCGGGTCACCGGCCGTCGGCGCGGCGTCCGTCGGTGACCTGCCGGACGAGGACACGTTCGAGATCCCCACCGCCCGGCGGCGGCTGCTGATCCCGCGCCGGGGCGGCACGCCCGGGCCGGCGCTGCCCGGCGCCGCGAAGGGTCGGGCCGCCGGCCGCAAGGTGGTGGACGGCAAGGCGGTCGCGCTCGCCGGGATCGCGAAGGCCACCGACGACCCGCAGCTCGGCCCGGCGTTGCGCGGCTACCTGGACGGCAGGTGCACACCGCTCGGCGGGGCCGCGCTGGTGGCGGCCATGTCTTCGGCGCTCGGCTTCCACCCGCGCGACCAGCAGGGGCAGGCGCTCGCCGACCTGCTGGTCGCCGACCTCGGTCCGGCCGGCGCGGCGGTCGCGATGACCGAGCAGATCACCGTTCGCGTCGAGGGACCGCGCTCCCCCCTGCCGCTGTGCCGCACCGCCGACATCCCCGACCGGAACCGGTGGAACCTGGTCCTGCGCGTGGTCATGCTGCGCCGCGTCCGCGCGCATGTCGCGGCGGCCACCGACGCCGAGTACGCCGCCGCGCGCGCCGCCCTGGAGCCGTACCGGTCCGGGCCGCTGCCGGCCCGGGTGATCACGTCGTTCCTGCTGCCCACCGAGCGGGGCTGGGTGGCCGAGGACGTCGCCGCCGTGTCGCGCGCCGGCGGGCAGACGCTCGCCGAGCTGCTGTTGTGCGCGGTCGACGACGTCGACGCGACTACGTCCCTGGTCGACGCGCTGTCGGTCTACCGGCTGATGCAGGACAAGGCGTTCGCGATCACCGCCACGGACGGGGTCGGTCCCTCGATCGCGCCGGTGCTGGCCGGCTGGCTCGACCAGGAGTACGCCGGTGGGGACGCGCACAAGGTGCTCGTGTCGTTGCTGTCGGTGCTGCCCGGCGACGAGCCGATGGCGGTGCTGCTGACTCGGCTGGACCGCAAGTACGTCCTGCCCGCGGTGACGGAGATGCTGCGCCGCTTCCCGGTGCGTGGGGTGCGCCTGCTGGCCGCCGCCGCCGACGGGCCCACCGCGGTCGCGCGGGCCGCCGCCGCGCTGCTACGCGCACACGTGCTGGGCCACCCGGCCGCCGTCGAGGCCGCACTGCCGGCGCTGGCCCCGGCGCAGCGGGAACGGGTCGAGCGGCTGCGCGACGACGCGTCGGCGTTGCCGGTCGCGGCGCCGGACCGCCTCCCGCCGGTGCTGGTGACGCCGCCCTGGTCGACCCGGCACCCGCGGTCCACACCGCCGGTGCTGAGCGGTCTGGCCCGGCCCACCCGGCCCGCGCTCGCGTGGCTGCCGGGCGAACGGGAGCGGTGGGCCGCGATCGCGCCCGGCTGGATCGGCTACTGGCACGGCGGCGACCTGACCGTGCTCGCCGCCGCGGTCGCGGCCGGCCGGGCCGAGTTCAGCGCGGCGGTCCACTTCTTCGTGCGGGCCGGCGAGGAACTGGCCCGGCCACTGCTGCCGGCGTGGCGGCCCGACGGGTCCTGGGGCGCCGACGAGTGGATGCGCCGCCTCGTCGGCCGCTATGAGCTCGACGCGCTGCCCGCCGCGCTGCACCTGGCCCGCACCGCCCCGAGGTACGCCGGCGAGACCCTGCTGCCGTACGCCGACGGCGGGGTCGCCGACCTGGTGGCCGACTGGCTCGACCGGCTCGTCTCGGCCCGCCCGATCGCGCGGGCCTGGCTGCACCGGCACCCGGAGTTCGCCGCGCGGGCATTGCTGCCGGCCGCGCTCGGCACGCCCGGTCCGCGACGCCGGGCAGCCGAGCGGGCGCTGCGCCTGGTGTCCGGTGAGCACCGCGAGTTGGTCCTGGGCGTGGCCCGGGAGCACGGTGCGCAGGCGCTCGCCGCCGCCACGGCGGTGCTCGACGCCGACCCGTTGGACCAGCTCCCGACCCGGATGCCGGGCCTGCCGGCCTGGCTGGACCCGGCGGTGCTGCCGCAGGTGCTGCTGCGGGACCGCTCGGCGGCGCTGCCCGTCGAGGCGGTGCGCCATCTCTGCACCATGCTCGCCGTGTCCTCGCCCGGCGAGCCGTACCCGGGGTTGGAGATCGTTCGCGCGGCGTGCGACGGGTATTCCCTCGCGGAGGTCGCCTGGGCGCTGTTCGAGGCCTGGCAGGGCGCCGGTGCGCCGTCGAAGGACGGCTGGGCGTTCACCAGCCTGGGGCTGCTCGGCGACGACTCCACCGCCCGCCGGCTCACCCCGCTGGTCCGGGCCTGGCCGGGGGAGGGTCAGCACGCGCGGGCCGTGACCGGCCTGGAGGTGCTGGCGCAGATCGGCACCGACGTGGCGCTGATGCACCTCTACGGCATCTCGCAGAAGGTCAGGTTCCGGGGTCTGCGCGAGCAGGCGGCGCGCAAGGTCACCGAGGTCGCCGACAGGCTGGGCCTGACCCCCGAGCAGCTCGGCGACCGTCTGGTGCCCGACCTCGGGCTGGACGCCGGCGGCAGCCTGGTCCTCGACTACGGCCCACGCCGGTTCACCGTCGGCTTCGACGAGCACCTCAAGCCGTACGTGGTGGACGGCGCGGGCGTCCGGCGCAAGGACCTGCCCAAGCCCGGCGCCCGGGACGACGCGACGCTGGCACCCGCCGCGCACCGGCGCTTCGCCGACCTGAAGAAGGACGTGCGCACCCTCGCCGCCGACCAGATCCGCCGCTTCGAGGCGGCCATGGTCAGCGGGCGGCGCTGGCCGGCGGCGGACTTCCACCGCTACTTCCTGTCCCACCCGCTGCTCTGGCACGTCGTACGCCGGCTGGTCTGGGCCACCGTGGACGACGCGGGCCGGGTGGACACCGCGTTCCGGGTGGCCGAGGACCGCACGCTTGCCAACGTCGCCGAGGAGGGGTACCCGTTGCCGGACGACGCCACGGTGAGCGTCGCCCACCCGGTGCGCCTCGGCGCGGCGGTCCCGGCCTGGGCGGAGATCTTCGCCGACTACGAAATCCTCCAACCCTTCCCGCAGCTCGGCCGCGAGATGCACCGGCTGGACCCGACCGAGCGGGACGATTCGCTGCTGCGCCGGCACATGGGTGTCACGGTTCCGGCCGGGCGGCTGCTCAGCCTGGAACGGCGGGGCTGGCGGCGCGGCATGCCCCAGGACGCCGGCATCCAGAACTGGCTGGAGCGTGAGGTCCCCGGCGGCATGGCCGTGGTGATCGACCTCGACCCCGGCATCGCGGTCGGCGTGGTGGACATGTTCCCGGATCAGAAGATCGAGGCGATCTGGGTCAACGACGTGCCACGCGGCGACTGGTTCCCGCCCGGCGGCAAGGCCCGCCTCGGCGAGCTGGACGACGTCACCGTCTCCGAGGTGCTGCGCGACCTGGCGGAGGTGACCCGGTGACCGCGTTCGACCCGGCTGTCGAGGGGGCGCAGCGGCCCCCGGCGGAGGCGCGCTACCGCGACGAGTTGGCCGCGCTGGCCGCCGACGACCGCGACCCGCGCCCGCCCGGCTGGCGGCTGAGCCTGCGCGCGGCCCGCCGGTTCGTCCTCGGTGACCCGGCCGCCGGCATCCGGGGCAAGTTCGTCGGCGACCCGTCGCTCGTCGACCGGGCCCTGGTGGCGCTGGCGACCAGCCGCGGGCTGATGCTCGTCGGCGAGCCCGGCACCGCCAAGTCGCTGCTGTCGGAGCTGCTCGCCGCCGCGGTCAGCGGCGACTCGACGCTGACCATCCAGGGTGGCGCCGCCACCACCGAGGACCAGATCCGCTACTCGTGGAACTACGCGCTGCTGGTCGCGGACGGTCCGTCGCCGCGGGCGCTGGTGCCGGCCCCGTTGCTGCGTGGCATGGCCGACGGACGGGTGGTCCGCTTCGAGGAGATCACCCGCTGCCCGCTGGAGGTTCAGGACTGCCTGCTCTCCCCGTTGTCGGGCCGGGTGCTCGCCATCCCCGAGCTGCCGGGCGCCGACGCCATGGTCTACGCCCGGGAGGGCTTCAACGTGATCGCCACCGCGAACACCCGGGACCGGGGTGTCAACGAGATGAGCGCCGCGCTGAAGCGGCGGTTCAACTTCGAGACCGTCTTCCCGATTCCCGACCTCGGCACCGAGCTGGCACTTGTCGAGGCGGAGGCCGGTGAGCTGCTGCGCCGCTCGGGCGTGACCGCGCCACCCCGGCGTGACCTGCTGGAGGTGCTGGTCACCGCGTTCCGCGAGCTGCGGACGGGGACGACCGAGCGGGGCGACGCGATGGAGCGGCTGTCGGCGGTGATGAGCACCGCCGAGGCGGTGTCGGTGGCGCACGCGGTCGGGCTGCGCGGCTGGTTCCTGCGCGGCCAGGCCGGCGACGCCGCCGACCTGGTCGCCTGCCTGGCCGGCACCGCCGCCAAGGACGACGCGGAGGACCTGGCCCGGCTGCGGCGCTATCTGGAACAGCAGGTGTCCCGCCGCTCCGGCGCGCAGTGGCGGGCGGTGCACGACGCCCGGCACCTGCTGCCCGGGTGAGCGCCGCCGGGGCGCCCGACGGCGTCACGATCCTCGGCGTCCGGCACCACAGTCCGGCCTGCGCCCGGCTGGTCGCGGCCACCGTGGACCGGCTGCGCCCGGCGTACGTGCTCGTGGAGGGGCCGGCGGACCTGAACGGGCGGATGGACGAGCTGCTGCTCGACCACGAGCTGCCGATCGCGGTGTTCACCGCGCACCGCGACGGGCAGCGCCGGCACGCCTCGTGGAGCCCGTTCTGCGCGTACTCCCCGGAGTGGGTGGCGCTGACCGCCGGCCGGGCCGTCGGCGCGCAGGTTCGTTTCATCGATCTGCCCGCCTGGCATCCGGCGTTGAGCGACCGCGCCAACCGGTACGCCGACGCCGACCAGCGGTACGCCGAGGCGGTGCGCCGGCTCTGCGCCACCCTGGCGGTGGACAACGTGGACGCGCTCTGGGACCACCTGTTCGAGATCGGCCCGGACGACGGGCTGGCCGAGCGGCTGGACGCGTACTTCGACCTGCTGCGCGGCGAGTCGGCGGCAGGGGAGGAGGACACCGCCCGGGAGGCGTACATGGCGCGTTGGGTCCGGGTGGCTCGGCGGCGGGCCGGCGGTCGTCCGGTGCTCGTGGTCACCGGCGGTTTCCACCGTCCCGCCCTGGCTCGGCTGCTCGACGGGCCGGACGGCGACGGGTCGGGGGACGACGACTGGCCGCCGGTGCCGGAGCCGGCGGCGGACGCGGTGGCCGGCAGCTACCTGGTGCCGTACTCGTTCCGCCGGCTCGACGCGTTCGTCGGCTACCAGTCCGGCATGCCGTCCCCGGCGTACTACCAGCGGGTGTGGGAGGACGGCCCGCGCCAGGCCGGTGAGGCGTTGACCGAGGCGGTGGTGGCCCGGCTGCGCGCTCGCCGGCAGCCCGTCTCGACCGTCGACCTGATCGCGGCCCGGAGCATGGCGGGTGGCCTGGCAAGGCTGCGCGGCCACGCCCACCCCGCCCGGGTCGACGTGCTGGACGGGTTGGTGTCGGCGTTGGTCACCGACGTCCTGGACCAGCCGCTGCCGTGGGCGTCCCGGGGCGCACTCGCCGCCGGCGCGCACCCGGTGGTGGTGGAGATGGTGGCCGCGCTCAGCGGCGACCGGGTGGGCCGGCTGCATCCGGACACGCCGCTGCCACCGCTCGTGCACGACGTCGACGCCGAGCTGGCCCGGCACCGGATCGACCCGCGGGAGGTCGTCGAGCTGGACCTGACCGACCCCGGCGACCTGGCCCGCAGCCGGCTGCTGCACCGGCTGCGGCTGCTCGACGTGCCGGGTCACGCCCGCGACAGCGGGCCCCGGGTGGGGGCGGAGGCGTCGGTCGCCGAACGGTGGTCGCCCGCGCCGTCGGCGGACCGGCTGCCCCGCACGATCGAGGCCGGCGGCTACGGCCCGACCGTCACCGACGCGGTGACCGCCATGGTGGGGGAGCGGGCCACGTTGCTCGGCGCGGACGTGGAGGCGCTGGCGACGCTGCTGTTCGACACCGCGCTGGCCGGGTTGTCCGAGCACTCCACCCGGACGCTGGCGGCGATCACCCGGGCCGTCGGGGCGGTCACCGACCTGCCGGCGCTCGGCCGGGCGTTGGCGGTCGGGTTGGCGCTGTGGCGGCACGACCGGCTGCTCGGCAGCGCCGGGACGGCGGCGCTCGGCGCGCTGATCGTCGGCGCCGTACGCCGGGCACTCTGGCTGGTCGAGGGCGTGCGGGCCGCGCCGGGACCGGCAGAGGCGGGTCGCCTCACCGCGCTTGTCGCGGTCCGCGACGCGGTCCGGCACGCCGGTGCGGCGCTGGGGCTGGACCGGGCCGACGCGCTGGCGGTGGCCGGACGGGTCGCGGCCGACGCGGGGGCCCCGCCGGACCTGCGCGGTGCCGCGCTCGGCCTGTGCTGGTCGCTCGGGGCCGTACCGGACGTGACCCGAGCGGTGCGGGGGATGGCCGCGCCGGCCACCCTCGGTGACTGGCTCGGCGGGCTGTTCGCACTGGCCAGGGAGGAGGTGGCGACCGAGGATGCGGGCCTGCTCACCGTGGTCGACGAACTGCTGGCCTCGATGGGCGCGCACGACTTCCTGGTCGCGTTGCCGGCGCTGCGGCAGGCGTTCGGCTGGTTCCCGCCCCGCGAGCGGGCGGCGGTGGCCCGGCACGTGGCGGCGCTGCGTGGCGGCGACACGCCGGCCGGGGATCCCCTGCGGCTGGACGCCGATCCGGTGCTGGTGGCCGCCGCCCGCGCGGTGGAGGAGCGGGCCGACGAGGTGCTGGCCCGGGAAGGGCTGGGGGAGGAGGGTCCGTGACCGACCCGATGCGGGAACGGTGGCGGCTGGTGCTCGGCGACGCCGCGCAGGACAGCCTGGGCGGCCTGTCGGGGGAGGCAGCCGGGCGGGACGCCGCCCTGGACTGGCTCTACGGCCGCGACGCCGAGTGGGGCCGCCGGGGCGTGCGACGCGGCGGGGCCGGCCCGTCGACGATGACCACTGTGGACTGGCTGGACGGGATCATCCGGCTGTTCCCGAAGGACACGGTGCAACGGCTGGAACGCGACGCGGTCGAGCGGTACGGCATCCACGACCTCGTCACCGACCCGGCGGTGCTGGCCCGGGTCGAGCCGAGCCCGGTGCTGCTGCGCGCGGTGCTGCGCACCAAGCACCTGATGGACCCGCAGGTGCTGCGGCTGGCCCGGAAACTGGTCGAGGCGGTGGTGCGGCAACTGCTCGAGCGGCTGGCCGGGGAGGTGCGGCAGTCGTTCTCCGGCCCTCGGGCGCGGCGGCCCAGCCGCTTCCGGCAGGCCCGCAACTTCGACGTGCGGCGCACCATCCGGGCGAACCTGGCGCACTGGCGGCCGGACGAGCGCCGGCTGCACGTACGCCGGCCGCACTTCTTCTCCCGTACCCGCCGCCACCTGGATCGTTGGCAGGTGATCCTGCTCGTCGACCAGTCCGGCTCGATGGTCGGCTCGGTGATCCACGCCGCGGTGACGGCCGCCTGCCTGTGGGGGCTGCCCGGGGTGCGGACGCACCTGGTCGCCTTCGACACCGAGGTGGTCGACCTCACCGGCGAGGTGGACGATCCGGTGGAGTTGCTGATGAAGGTGCAGCTCGGCGGCGGCACCGACATCGCCCGGGCGGTGACGTACGCCGCGCAGCTGGTGGAGAATCCACGGCGCACCATCGTGGCGCTCGTGTCCGACTTCTACGAGGGCGGCGACGTGGGGGCCCTGGTGCGGTCGGTGCGGCGGCTGGTGGAGCAGGGCACGCACGTACTGGCGTTGGCGGCGCTGGACGAGGAGGCCGACCCGGCGTACGAGCGGGTGACCGCGCAGCGACTGGCCGACGTCGGCGCGGCGGTCGGGGCGATGACCCCGGGCGAGCTGGCCGCGTTCGTGGCCGAGCACGTGGGCCGGTAGGGGCGGGGCGATGACGCGTGCCGATCTGCTCGCGCTCACCCCGGACGTGCTGGCCGCGCTGAGCAACCGGGGCCTGGTGAGGCGCGCCGCGAAGGACGTCGACGCGGGTGCCGGGCCGGCGCTCACCGAGGACGTCGACGGGGCGGTGCGGGCCGCGTACCCGGACGGGGTGACCGCCACCCTGCCCGCCGCCGGCGGCCTCGGGGCCGGGCGTTGCTCCTGCTCGGCGCCGGGTGTGTGCCGACACCTGATCGCCGTGGTGCTGACCTACCAGCGGGACCACGCCGCGCCCGCCGGGGACGCCGCGCCCGCCGGGGACGCCGCGCCCGCCGGGCCGGGACGCTGGTCGCCGGGGGACGTCACAGACGAGGAACTGGCCGCCACCCTCGGTGCGGCGGCACTCGCCGCCGCCGCCCGCCACCGGCGGCGCGGCTACGCCGCGGTGGTCCACCGGCCCGACGCCGACGACCCGGTCCCGCGGGTGGAGCTGCCCACCGGCACGGTCCGCTTCCTGGTGCCCGGCCAGATCGGGTACGCGCGCAGCGACGCCGCCGACGACGGCGGCGCGGCCCTGGCGCTGGCCGTGTGGGCGTACCGGGTGGCGGACCGGGAACATCCGGGCCGCCCCGAGGTTCCGGTGCGCGTCGGCGGGCCGGCCGTGGCGAGGCGGTATCCGGCGTTGGACGCGGCGGTGGAGTTGGCCGGGGAGGTGCTGCTCACCGGCGTGGCGCACCTGGGTTCCGGGGTGGACGCCCGGCTGATCGCCGTCCGGCGGGACCTCGACGTGGCCGGGCTGCGCTGGCCGCTGCTGGCGCTCGACGACCTGGCCGGTCAGCTCGCCGCGTATGCCGCGCGGGGCGCCCGCTACCGTCCGGAGACCCTGGCCGAGCTGCTCGCCGAGCTGCCCGCGCGGCGGCGTGCGGTGGTCAACGCGGGCGCCACCCCGGCGCAGCGGGTGCTGGGCACCGGCGAGCCGGCGGAGACGCCGCTGCGTCGGCTGCGGCTGACCGGGCTCGGCGCCCGGGTGCGTGAACGGGCCGGGGTGCTCACCGTGGACGTGGTGCTCGCCCATCCGGCGGCCGTCTCGGTGCTGGTGCTGCGGCGCGTGTACGACGCCGCCGACGACGGACCCACCGGGCACCCGCTCACCGGGCACACGCTGGCGGGGCGGCGGGTTGCCGGGGCCACGCTCGGCGCGCTGGCCGCCGGAAACGTGGTCTCCGAGGCGGCGCTGCGCACCGCCGCGCACCAGCTCCGGTTCGCCGCCGGCCGGCTGGCCCGCACCACGGTCAGCCCGGCCACCGGTGCGTGGGACGCCCTGCCACCCGGACTGCTGGCCCGGGACACCGACGTGCTCGCCGCCGAACTGGCCGGACGACCACCCCGACTGCTGCGCCCGCGTACCGCCGCCGAGTCGGTGCGGGTGCTGGCGCTCGGCGAGGTGCGCGCCATCGGATACGCGGCCGGCGAGCAACGCCTCGACGCCACGGTCACCGGCGCCGGCGGCGGCACGGCGAGGCTGACCGCGGTGCACCACGCCGCCGCGCCGGGGGCGCTGGACACGCTCGCGGCGGCGCTGCGGGGCGCGTACGGGCCGCCGCGTTTCGTCAGCGGCACGGTGCGTCGGGGTGCCGAAGGGCTGGTGGTCGAGCCGTTGGCGGTGGTCGCCGACTCGGTGGTCGTGCCCGACCTGGCCGCCGGGGAGGGCGCCGGGCGGCTCGCCGACACGCTCACCGCCCGACCGGATCCGGTGGCGTCGGCGCTGGAGGCGATGTCGACGCTGCTGGCCCGGGCCGCGCACACCGGCCTGCGGCACCTGCCGGCAGGCTTTCCCGACCGGCTGCGCGCCGCCGCGCACACCCTGGCCGGGGTGGGCCTGGACCGGTGCGGTGCGACGCTCACCGACCTGGCCGGCGCGCTCGGCCCCGACCCCGGCGCGCGGGCGGTGCGGGCCTGGGTGGACGCCTGGATCCGGCTGTCGGTGACGGCGGAGTCCCGGTGAGCCGGCCCCCACGGCCACCTCGGGTCGCTACGGTGTGACGGTGGCGACCACGGCGGCGCAGGAGATCCAGGTGGGGCAGCGGCTGGTCCGGGTGTCCAGCCCGGACAAGCCCTACTTCCCGGAGCGCGGGCTGACCAAGCTGGACGTGGTCCGCTACTTCCTGTCCGTCGGCGACGGCATCCTGCGCGCACTGCGGGACCGGCCGACCATGCTGGAACGCTGGCCGCGCGGCGTGTTCGAGGGTGCCAAAATCGCCACCCGGCAGACCAACCGGGGCGACGCGTTCTACCAGAAGCGGCTGCCGGCCGGCGCCCCCGACTGGGTGCACACCGCGCATCTGACGTTCCCCAGTGGCCGCACCGCCGACGAGGTCGCCCCGAGCGAACTGGCGGTGGTGATCTGGGCGGCCAACCTGGGCACGTTGCGTTTCCATCCGTGGCCGGTGACGAAGGCCGACGTGGAGCGTCCCGACCAGTTGCGCATCGACCTGGACCCGATGCCGGGGGTGGACTTCGCCCAGGTGGTGCCGGTGGCGCACGAGGTGCGCGCGTTCCTCGCCGAGCTGGGCCTGGTGGGTTTCCCGAAGACCACCGGCGGGCGGGGCATCCACGTGTACGTGTCGATCGAGCCGCGCTGGAGTTTCGGCGAGTGCCGGCGGGCGGTGCTGGCGCTGGGCCGGGAGGTGCAGCGCCGGTTGCCGGACCTGGTCACCACCACGTGGTGGCGCGAGCAGCGGGACCGGCCGGTGTTCGTCGACTACAACCAGATGGCCCGGGACCACACCGTGACCTCGGCGTACTCGATCCGGCCGACGCCGGCGGCGCTGGTCTCCGCGCCACTGGGCTGGTCCGAGCTGGACGACGCCCGGCCGGAGGACTTCGACGTGCTGACCATGCCGGCCCGGTTCGCCGAGCACGGCGATCCGCACGCCGGCCTGGACGGGCCACGCCACTCGCTCACGCCGCTGCTGGAACTGGCCGACGCCGAAGGCCTGGAGTCGCCGCCGGAACGCTGACCGGTCACCCCCAGGGGCTCTGCGTCCCGTCGAACTCCTCGAAGACCAGCCAGGTGCGGGTGGACAGCACACCGGCGATGCCCTGCACCCGGTCCAGCACCACGTCGCGCAGCGTGGCGTTGTCCGGGGCGCGGACCAGCGCGAGCACGTCGTGCTCGCCGCTGAGCAGCGCCGCGTGGGCGATGTAGCGCACCCGCGCCAGCTCGGCGGAGACCTCCCGCCAGGTGTTCTGCTCGATGGTCAGCGCGATGTACGCCGACGTGCCCAGCCCGGCCGGCTCGGGCGCGACCCGCGCGGTGAACCCGGTGAGCACACCGTCGCGCATCAGCCGCTCCACCCGGGCGTACGCGTTGGTGCGCGAGACGTGCACCCGTTCGGCGAGGGTGCGGATGGACATCCGGGCGTCGCGGACCAGTTCGCCCAGGATCCGCCTGTCGACCTCGTCCAACGGGCCGGCCGAACGTCCCGTTCCGCCCGCCGTGCCCGGTGTGGCCCCGGTCTCCTGGCTCAACTGGGCTGCCCTCCCGTGCCAATCGTTCCGCGTTCATCCCGGATGTTGAGTCAATCATCCATCACCAGGAGCATAGGACCACCACACGTCCAGGAGGTCCCGCCGTGACGACCACACCCCAGGCGGTCCGCAGGGCATCCCCGCGTACCCGTCGTAAGGCCACCCCGGCCGCACCCGACCCGTCGGCCGCCCTGCTGCCGCAGCGCGAGCCGGTCCGGCTGCTCGACCCGGACGGCACCGCGCTGCCACCCCGCGAGGACTACCCGGAGCCACCGGTCGAGACGCTGCGCGAGATGTACCGGCGGATGGTCGTCGGCCGCCGCTTCGACGTGCAGGCCACCGCGCTGACCAAGCAGGGCCGCCTCGCCGTCTACCCGTCCGCGCGGGGCCAGGAGGCCTGCCAGGTCGGCGGCGTGCTCGCGCTGCGCGACACCGACTGGGTCTTCCCCACCTACCGCGAGTCGATGGCGCTCACCGCACGGGGCATCGACCCGGTCGAGGTGCTCACCCTGCTGCGCGGCGACTGGCACTGCGGGTACGACCCGGCGGCCACCCGGACCGCGCCGCAGTGCACCCCGCTCGCGACCCAGTGCGTGCACGCCGCCGGCCTGGCCTACGGCGAGTCGTACCAGGGGCGGGACACCGTGGCGCTGGCGTTCATCGGCGACGGCGCGACGAGCGAGGGCGACTTCCACGAGGGCATCAACTTCGCCGCCGTGTTCAAGGCCCCGGTCGTCTACCTGGTGCAGAACAACAAGTACGCGATCAGCGTGCCGCTGTCCCGGCAGACCGCCGCGCCGAGCCTGGCCTACAAGGGCGTCGGCTACGGCGTGCCCAGCGAGCAGGTCGACGGCAACGACCCGGTGGCCGTGCTGGCGGTGCTGGAGCGCGCCGTCGCGCACGCCCGGGCCGGCAAGGGCCCGTACCTGATCGAGGCGCACACCTACCGGATGGAACCGCACACCAACGCCGACGACCAGACCCGCTACCGGGACGCCGACGAGGTCGAGGCGTGGCGTGACCGCGACCCGATCGCCCGGCTGGAGGCGTACCTGCGGGCCCGGGGCGTGCTTGACGACGCCGCCGTCGCGGCGGTCGCCGAGGAGGCCGAGGCGTACGCCGCCGCGCTGCGCCGCCGGATGGACGAGCGGCCGACCGTGGACCCGCTGAGCCTGTTCGACCACGTCTACGCCGAGCCGACCCCGCAACTGGTGGAGCAGCGGGAGCAGGTCCGGGCCGAGCTGGCCGCCGACCAGGAGGGGGACGCCTGATGGCCACCATGACCATGGCGAAGGCGCTCAACGCCGCGCTCGCCGACGCGATGCTCGACGACGAGCGGGTGGTCGTCTTCGGCGAGGACGTGGGCCAGCTCGGCGGCGTCTTCCGCGTCACCGACGGACTGCAGGCCCGCTTCGGCGACAAGCGCTGCTTCGACACCCCCCTCGCGGAGGCCGGCATCGTCGGCTTCGCGGTCGGGCTGGCCATGTCCGGGCTGCGGCCGGTGGTGGAGATGCAGTTCGACGCGTTCGGCTACCCGGCGTTCGAGCAGATCGCCTCGCACGTGGCGAAGATGCGTAACCGCACCCGCGGCGCGCTGACCGTGCCGATCGTGATCCGGGTGCCGTACGCCGGTGGCATCGGCGGCGTGGAGCACCACTGCGACTCGTCCGAGGCGTACTACGCGCACACCCCCGGCCTGAAGGTGGTCACCCCGGCCACCGTGGACGACGCGTACTCGCTGCTGCGCGCCGCGATCGACGACCCGGACCCGGTGGTGTTCCTGGAGCCGAAGAAGCTCTACTTCACAAGCGCCGAGGCGGAACTGCCGGCGCGCACCGCGCCGATCGGCACGGCCGTGGTGCGCCGGCCGGGCACCGACGCGACGCTCGTGGCGTACGGCCCGGCGGTGCCGGTGGCGCTGGCCGCCGCCGAGGCGGCCCGGGAGGAGGGCTGGGACCTGGAGGTGGTGGACGTTCGCAGCATCGTGCCGTTCGACGACGCCACGGTGACCGCCTCGGTACGCCGGACCGGCCGCTGCGTGGTGATCCAGGAGGCGCAGGGCTTCGCCGGGGTCGGCGCGGAGATCGCCGCCCGGGTGCAGGAACGCTGCTTCCACGCGCTGCACGCCCCGGTGCTGCGGGTGTCCGGGTGGGACATCCCCTACCCGGCGCCGATGCTGGAGCACACCCACCTGCCCTCGGTGGACCGGGTGCTGGACACGGTCGCCCGCCTGCAGTGGGACGACCAGCCCGACAGTCGATGGGTGGCGGCATGAGCAAGCACAGCGAGCGAATCAGCAAGCACAGCGAGCGAATCAGCAAGCACAGCCCGGGACAGGCTCGTGCCGATGCCGACCGAAGGGAGGGATCGGCATGACCACCGCTGTGGGGATCCGGGACTTCCTCCTGCCGGACCTGGGGGAGGGACTGAGCGAGGCGGAGATCGTCGAGTGGCGGGTGGCCGTCGGCGACGTGGTCACCGTGGACCAGAGCGTGGTCGAGGTGGAGACCGCCAAGGCCGTCGTCGACGTGCCCTGCCCGTACGCCGGCCGGGTGGTGGCCCTGCACGGCGCGGCCGGTGAGGTGCGCCCGGTGGGGCAGCCGCTGATCACCATTGCCCCGCTCGACGACGCCACCGACCCGCACGCCACCTACCGGGAGGAGGAGCGGGCCGGTTCCGGCAACGTCCTGATCGGCTACGGCACCGGCCACGGCGGGTCGGGTCGTCGGCGCCGCCGGCCCCGCCTGGTGCCGGCTGCCGAGCCGGGCGTCCCCGCCCCGCCGGCCCCGGCCGGCTCGTCCGGCGGGCGCGCTGCGGCCGGCCCGCCCGCCGTGGCGGATCCGACGCCCGGACCGGCGGCCGGCGGCCCGGCCGTGGCGCCGCTTGTCATCTCGCCGATCGTGCGGCGACTGGCGCGGGAGCGCGGGGTCGACCTGGGGTCGCTGCGCGGCACCGGACCGGGCGGCGTGATCCGCCGGGTCGACGTGGAGGCCGCCGCGGGCACCCCGGCGGCCCGGCTCGCGGCGGTGCCGGACGCGCCCCCCGCGCACGTCGGGCTCGCCCCGGCACCCGACGGTGACGTGGTCATCCCGCTCACCGGCATCCGCAAGGTGATTGCCGACCGGCTCTCCCGCAGCCGCCGGGAGATCCCCGAGGTGACCATCTGGGTCGACGTGGACGCCACCGGCCTGCTGGCGACCCGGGCCGCGATCAACGCCGCCGCCCCGGACGCGCCGGTGAGCATCCTGGCCCTGCTGGCCCGCATCTGCCTCAGTGGGCTGCGCAGGTATCCGCAGCTCAACGCGCGCGTGGACACCGAGGGGCAGCGGATCGTGCAGTCGGCCGGCGTGCACCTGGGTATCGCCGCGCAGACCGACCGGGGCCTGCTGGTGCCTGTGGTGCGGGACGCCCAGCGGCTGACCACCCGGGAGTTGGCCGCGGCCCTCGCCGAGACCACCGCGGCGGCCCGGGGCGGCACGCTGCCCCCGGCCCGGCTGACCGGCGGCACGTTCACCCTCAACAACTACGGCGTGTTCGGGGTGGACGGCTCCACGCCGATCATCAACCATCCGGAGGCGGCACTGCTCGGCGTCGGCCGGATCGTCGACAAGCCGTGGGTGGTGGACGGGCAACTCGCCGTGCGGAAGGTGACCCAGCTCAGCCTCACCTTCGACCACCGGGTCTGCGACGGCGGGGTCGCCGGTGGGTTCCTGCGCCACGTCGCCGACTGCGTGGAGCAGCCCGCCCTGCTGGTGGCGAACGTCTGATCCGCGGCTGCGGCCGGCGCCCCCGGCCGCGGTCACCGCGCCACACGGGTTCGCCCCGGATCTTCCCGGGGCGAACCGGGCGTGCGGGTCCGGCCCGCGCAGCGCGGGACGAGCGGCCCGCCCATTCGCGATTCCGGTAGCCCACACCCCATTTCGCCGCAACCTTTTCCGAGCGATTCCGCCGAACGTGCCACGGCACCCCGGCAGGCCTACAGAATATGGGCGAGAGGATTCGGGAAACGGGGGGCGATATATGTTTGCCAGGCGCCGACTGACGCTTTTCGCGATAACTGTGGCAGCCGCGCCGCTGGCGGTCGGCGCGTGCACCGCCGGCCCGAAGGAGTCGGTGGCGAAGCAGGCCGAGGCGACACCGCCGGCGGTCACCGTGACCCCCGCCGACCGGGCCCGGAACGTGCCGATCAGCGCGGAGGTCGGCACCCGGGTCGGCAACGGCCGGGTGACCTCGGTGAAGCTCACCGACGACAAGGGCCGTCAGGTGCCGGCGCAGGCCCGCGAGGACGGTTCCGGCTGGGTGCCCGACCGGCCGCTGGACAATTCCCGGGCGTACACCGCGGAGGTGACCGCCACCGGCGACTCCGGCCGGACGGCCACGCGGCGGACGACGTTCACCACGATGCCGAAGTCCACCAAACCGGCCGTCACCAGCGAATTGTATTTGCAGTCGAATCGGACGTACGGGACGGCGATGCCGGTGGTGCTCGGATTCGACCCGCCCATCCCGGAACGGGCCCGCGCGGACGTGCAACGTCGGCTGTTCGTCAAGACCGACCCGCCGCAGCCGGGCACCTGGTCGTGGATGGCCGACGGCAAGCAGGCCGAGTACCGGGCGCCGGACCGCTGGAAGCCCGGCACGACGATAAGCGTGCGCAGCGCACTGGAAGGGCTGCCCATCGGCACGGAGGCGATCGGCGACGAGGACCGGCGGGCGACCGCCACGGTCGGCCGGGACGTGTCCCTGGACATCGACAACGCCACCAAGCAGATGGCGGTCTACCGGGACGGCAAGCTGCTCAAGAAGGTCCCGGTCAGCCTCGGCAAGGAGAGCACCCCGAGTTCGAGCGGCGCCATGGTGATCATGGAGAAGCACGAGCACACCACGTTCGACACCCGCAACGAGCCCAACGGCGGGTACGTGGTCGACGTGGACGACGCTCAGCGGATCACCTGGGGCGGCGAGTTCATCCACTCGGCGCCCTGGTCGGAGGGGGACCAGGGGAGCGTGAACGTCTCCCACGGCTGCACCAACGTGTCGGCCACCGCGGCGGACTGGCTGATGGGCCTCACCCAGGTCGGTGACCTGGTCACCGTCAAGGGCACCGAGGTGAAACTCGACCAGGGCAACGGCTTCACCGCCTGGAACGTCGGCTGGGACGAGTTCGCCAGGGGCAGCGCGCTGCCCGTACCCGCGGGGTTGAAGCCCACGCGCAGCGCCACCCCGCACCCGGGGGCGGTGGCCGGCGGGTCGTCTCCGGCCCCCACCCCGACGCGCAGCAACAGCGGCGGCTGAACCAGGGGAGGAACGGCCCGGGGCCGGCCCGCGTCCGCGCGGTGCCGGCCCCCGCGTCCTCAGTCCAGGTCGATCCGGGCCACGCCGGTCGCGGTGAGGCTGCCCAGCCAGAGCCGCCGGCCGTGCTGCCGCACGCCGGTGACCATCGGGTACGCCCCGTCGGGGCCGTGCAGCGTCCGCAGCACCCGCCCCGCGTCGTCGACGAGGGCGACCAGCCCGTAGCGGCGCGGCTGCGGCTGCACCGCGTCGGGCAGCAGGGCGACGAGCCGGCGCACCCGGGGATGGGGCAGCAGCCGCTCCGCGACCGGCACGCGCGGGCTGGGCAACGCGATCCAGTACGTTCCGTCACCCACCGCCGACAGGTTGTCCGGGTACGCCGGCAGGTCGGCCAGCACGGTGGCCCGCCCGCCGGGCAGTTCCACCCGCAGCAGCCGATGGGTGGCGGTCTCCACGAGCATCAACGCCAACTCGTCCGGGGTGAGCGCCAGCCCGTTGGGAAAATACAGTCCCTCGGTCACCACGACGGTGCGGCCGGTGCCCCGGTCGTACGCCAGCACCCGCCCGTTGGGCCGGTGCTCCAGCAGGTCACGCTTCCAGTGGGCGAGCGGGAACCGGTCGGAGGAGTCGGTGAAGAAGACGGTGCCGTCCCGGGCGACCGCCGCGTTGTTCGCCAGGTGCACCGGCGGCGCGGTTCCGCTCAGCTCGTGCACCGTGCCGGCCGGGTCGACCCGCAGCAGCCCTCGGTACGCGTCGCAGACCAGCAGCCCGCCGTCGACCGGGTCGACCTCGATGCCGAGGGGCCGGCCGCCGGTCTCGGCGAGCAGCGTCGGGTGGGTGCCGGCCGGCGCGTCCACCGGCCACCACCACAGCCGGCCGTCCTCGTCGCCGCTGACCACCCGGCCGGCGGGGTCGACGACGACGTCCTCCGGGCCGCGCCCGCCGGTGGGCAGCGGCAGCAGGTCGGCCCGGTCGAGTCGGGTGTCGGCGGGGGACCACGGCCCGGCCAGCGGGGGCGGCACGGTCGCCGGTTCGCGGACCGGCCGGATCAGTCGGGGCGCACGCGGGCGGGGTACGGCCATCGGCCCATTGTGCCGGGCGGCCGGCGCCGGAGCGGGTTTCCCCGACACCTGGCGTTTCGGGGCGGTCACGCGGTGCGCGGGCGGCTGCGGGATGACCCTGAGACGCTTCGGGGTCGGCACCCGGGCGCTACCCGGAACCCGCGTCGGAGCAGCCGAAACTGTCGCAGGGTGGCGCTAGGTTTGACCACATGGCAGACAGCGGTGACCGCTTCCACGTGGCGATGGACGTGCACGACCACCAGGTCGAGCTGCGCCCGGTCGGCGAGATCGACATCGCCAGCGTGACGGCGTTCCGGGCCGCGCTCTGGGCGGCGCCGGCGCGACCGGTGCTGCGGGTCGACCTGTCCGGTGTGCGGCTGCTCTCCGCCGCCGGGGTGCGCGCGTTGGTCGCCACCCACCTGCGGGTCCGGGCGCGCGGCGGCGAGCTGGTTCTGGTCGACCCCGATCCGGTGGTGGCCCGGGTGCTGCGCGTGACCGGCCTGCAGCGGGTGCTCCCGGTGTGCCGGTCCGACGAGTCGCGGGCGCTGCTGACCTGCGCCGCCTGAACACGCCGCGGGCCGCCGGCGGGTAGCCGACGGCCCGTGGGCGGTCAGCTCAGCGCACGCCGAGCAGATCCACCACGAAGATCAGCGTCTCGTTGGGCTTGATCACGCCGCTGGCTCCCCGGGCGCCGTAGCCCAGGTGCGGCGGGATGGTGAGCCGACGCCGGCCGCCGACCTTCATGCCCACGACACCCTGGTCCCAGCCGGCGATGACCTGGCCGCCGCCGAGTGGGAACTCGAACGTCTCGCCCCGGTTCCAGGAGGCGTCGAACTCGCGGCCGTTCGAGTGGGCCACGCCCACATAGTGCACGCTCACCAGTTGGCCCGGGCGGGCCTCCGGGCCGTCGCCGACGGTGATGTCCTCGACGACGAGATCGGCGGGCGGAGCGCCCTCGATCGGGCCAATCTCAGGCTTGTCCATGAGCGGGTCTCCTCGGTGCTGACGGTGTGGTCACCGTCGATCCTGCCGGATCGCGACCGGCCGATACGCGCCGGTCCCCGCACACCGGCGTGGCGGGGACACGAGAGGGGGCGGACGCCGCCTGTCGGCGACGCCCGCCCCGGGGCGAGCTGCTCGGACCTACTTGAGCCAGGGGAGGCGCTGGACGAGGGGGAGCTTCGCCCAGACCCGGCCGAGGCCGAGGGTGTTGCCCGCGCCGACCAGGGCCAGAGCGGCGAGCAGACCCGCGTAGATGAGGTGGTCGTCCATGAAGGGGTTGTTCGCCGGGGGCAGCACGGCCGTCCACATCAGGACCATGAGCAGTCCGCCGGCGACCGCCGCGAGCCGGATGCCGACGCCGAGCATCAGCGCCACCCCGATGCCGAGCAGGCCGAGCATGAACAGCCAGTCCGCCCAGGCCGCACCGGCGAGGTTCTGGTAGAAGCCGGCGAACGGTCCTTCGACCGCGTTGCCCAGGAAGCCCTTGGTCGGGCTGCCACCGTCGATCCAGGCGTTCTTGGCCGGGGTCTCGTGCCCGAGGCCGAACATCTTGTCGAGGAAGGCCCAGAGGAAGATCCAGCCCAGCGCGAGCCGTAGCCCGGCCCAGACGTACCTGGTGGCCTTCTGGCGGGTGGTCTCGGTCTCGGCCGCCGGAGCGATGGTGACGGCGGGGGTCCGCTTGGCGGCGGGGGTCCGCTCGATTGTCGCGGCCATGATGTCCACGTCCCTTCCTGTGCCTCGCACCGCGCTTCCCGGTGGCACATTCATTCCACCGTGCCGCGCCGCCCGGCAGCAGGGCCGACCGGTGCCCTCCTGACGGGACCTTGGTCCCGTCCCGACCCGGTCCGCCGCCTCTGCCGCCCTCCGTACGCGCGCGCCTACCGTCGTCCGTGAGGACCGGCACGAGGAGGTCGTGATGAGGACGTGGCAGGTGACCGACGTGATGACCAGGAGCGTCGCGGCGGTGGGCGAGCAGACCCCGTACCGCGAGATCGTCGACCTGCTGGTGCGCGAGCGGATCAGCGGCGTGCCGGTGGTGGACTCGTTCCGCCGGGTGCTCGGGGTGATCTCCGAGGCGGATCTGCTGCACAAGGTGGAGTGGTCCGGGCACCCGGACCAGCGACGGGTGTTCGAGGGCCGGCGTCGGCGTACCGCGCGGGAGAAGGCGGACGCGCTCGTGGCGCAGGACCTGATGACCGCGCCGGCGGTCACCACCCACGAGCGGGCCACGCTGGCGGCGACCGCCCGGCTGATGGACCGCGAGGCGGTCAAGCGGCTGCCGGTCCTCGACGACCTGGGCCGGCTGGCCGGCATCGTCACCCGGGGCGACCTGCTGCGGGTGCACCTGCGCACCGACGCGGAGATCCGCGAGGACGTGGTGCACGAGGTGCTGCGCCGGGTGCTGTCCGTGCGCGACGGCCTGGTGACGGTGCAGGTGCGCGCCGGCGAGGTGACCATGGACGGGCGGCTGGACCGGCGCAGTGCCGTCGAGCTCGCCGGCCGCCTGGCCGGGCAGGTCGCCGGCGTGGTCGCGGTGCACAACACCATCGGCTACGACGTCGACGACACCACGTTGCGGGAGCTGGACCCGGTGCACGCCACCCCGGTCGCCTGACCCGTCCCGGTCGCCGGGCGCGCGGCCGCCCGCCGCGCCGCCGGCCACGAAGAGCACCGGCAGGTCGGG
>NZ_JBNCKZ010000001.1:475830-575885 GCF_049841795.1 Micromonospora sp. DT31
GTGCGGGGAGGGCCCCCCGGTCCACCCCCCCCGGGGCTGCGTCCCGGCGCGGTGCGGCGGCCCCGCGGACACGCGGGGGCCCCCACGACCGGATCGGCGAGCTGGGCGGCGAGCAGCGCCGGCGCCTCGGCCAGCGACGGGCCGTACCAGGTGAGGTGCCGGCCGCAGACGAGCGCCGCCGGCACGCCCGGGAACGCCTCCGGCCCGTCGTCGGCGGTGAACCGGTACGGCTCGTCCGGCAGCACCACCAGATCCGGCGCCCGGGCGCGCAGCTCGTCGAGCGTCGGCCGGGGGTAGCGCTCCCGGTCCCCGGCCCAGCAGTTGACCACTCCCAGCCGGGCCAGCACGTCCCCGGCGAACGTGTCCCGGCCCAGCACCACCCACGGGCGCCGCCACACCGGGATCACCGCGGTGCGGACGCGGGCCGGCGTGGGCAGGTCGGCCCAGGCCCGGCGGGCCGCCCGCAACCACGGCGGCTCGGCCGGCGCACCGAGCGCGGCGGCCAGCTCGCCGAGCTGGTCGAGGGCCTGCGACACGGTACGCGGGAAGGTGACCCGGACCGCCACCCCGGCCGCCCGCAGCGCCTGCGCGTCGGAGAGCCGGTTCTCCTCCTCGTTGAGCAGCACCAGATCCGGCCGGAGCGACAACACGCGCTCCAGGTCCGGGTACTTCGTTCCGCCGACCCGGGTGACGTCCAGCCCGGCCGGGTGGGTGCACCAGTCGGTCGCGCCGACCAGCACCTCCGGGCGGGTGGCCGCGACCGCCTCGGTCAGCGACGGCACCAGCGACACCACCCGCACGGCGGTTCCTCCCCTCGTACCGGGACCGTGTCCGCGGATCAGCCGACCCCGGCCACCGCGTCTGCCGACTCCGGCGGCAGGCCCGCCACCGGAAGTCCCTGCCGTACCGCCCAGTCCACCGCGGCGCGCAGGTCCGCCGTGGGCAGCGGCCGCCGGGTGGTCACCCCCACCGCCGCGTGCACGGTGTACGCGACGAACGGGTACGCCTGGGTCAGCGCGCCGATCGCCTCGTGCAGCCGGCGCACCACGTCCAACGCGGCCGGCTCGTCCATCCCGGGCAGCAGGAGCTGGAACTCGTTCTCGGCGACGCGCGGCGCACGGTCGACCGGGCGCAGCACGCCGGTGACCGTGGCGAGCACGGCGTGCCCCTCCCGGGCGACGCTGCGCCGGCCGAACCGTTCCGGCGAGCCGGCGGGCTCGTCGACGCGCAGGCCGACAAGCGCCACTGGCAGGGCGCCGGAGGCGGTCACCCCGTCGGTGTCGGTCCACCGGCGCAGGCCGGTCTCGTCCAGCACCGCCTCGGTCGGCTCCGCCGGCCGGGTGTGCCGGTCGCCGCGCCGGGCCAGCAGCCGCAGCGCCGCCTCGACGCGCGGCTCGCCCGGCCCGGAGGGGATGTCCCGCACCCGGGCGATCGCCTCGTCCAGGGCGAGCCGGGCGGGGGCGGGCAGCCGTTCGGCGAGCAGTCGCCGCAGCCGGATCGCCTCGTGCAGCGCCTCGTCGCGGCGGAAACCCCAGTGGCCGTCGAACAGCCGGCCGGCCTCCAGCGTCGGGGCCGGCGTGACCTCGCGGCGGTCCCGGGCCACCAGGGTGGCGCCGAAGCGCGGGCTCAGCACCACCACGGTCCACTCCCGGGCCAGGTCCTCCACCTCGTCGAGCGCCACCCCGTGCACCCGGTCGGGCAGGTCCGGCGGTGGGCCACCGACCATGCCGACCACCGTCGCCGAGGCCCGAGCGGCGATGCGCCGGTACACGGTGCTCTCCCGGCTGAAGTACGGCTGCCGTTGGAACAGGGCGAGCACGATCAGCGGCCCGTCCTCGGCCTCGGCGAGCGCGGCCCGTTCGATGGCGTGCGAGACGGCCACGAGGCTGCGTTTGGTGAACCGTTGCGGGGTCCGTGGGCTGTGCACGCGCCGAGCCTAGAGGGGCCGGCCCGGCGGCGCACCGGCCGACCCGTACCGGTACCGCCAGCTGGGCGGCCATGATCGACGTCCTACACTCGGTCGTCGACGCCGAGAGGGACGGATCAGGGCGAGATGACGAGCACCGGCAGCGTGACCGCCACCTGGCTGCGCCCGATCCCGCCCGGCACGCCGCTTCTGATCCGTGCCGGGCACGTCGGGCACGCCGCCCGGCGACTCGGTGGGCTGGTCCGGGGTCGTCCGCCGGGGGTCACCGGCAGTCAGTGGGGAACGGCCGCCCGCGCCGTGCTGGACCTGGTGGTCTGCGACGCCGATACCGGCCTGCCGCGCTTCGCGGTGCGGTTCGACCCGCCCGCCCCCGGCGGTTCGCCGGCGCGCCGCGAGCGACGCCTGACCGACGCGGTGTGCGCCTTGGTCGGGCTGCCGCTGTTGCGGGTCGAGTCGCCGACGCTCGGCGGGGTCGAACAGGTCCGCCGGTTCGTCGCGTACGTCGTCGACGCCCGGGCCTACGCGGCGGGCACCGGCCCGGACGGCGGCGACACGGTCGCCTTCCGGGACATCGTCGGCCGGTTGCCGGACGGGCGGCGCGGCCCGGTCAACGACCTCGGTGCGCTGGCCCGCGCCGAGGCGGTGCAGGCGTACGTGTCGGGGCGGCTGGTCGACCCGATCGTGCGTGGCCTGCACGTGCGGTGGGTCGACGGTCCGGCGGAGGGCTGGGCCTGGGTCGAGGTGCGACCCGGGCGGCACCTGCTGGAGCGGGTGCGTCTGGCGTGCCACGGTTTCGCCTGCGGGGTGGAACCGGGCCGGCTCGCCGAGGACCTGGCCGTGCTGGCGTTGGGGGAGCGGCTGCGCGACCTCGACGCCGCCGTGTCGTCGCTCGTGGACCGCGACGGGTTGCGGGAGCGGGTACGCGGCCTGGCCGCGCGTCGGGACGCGCTCGACGGTGGCTTCGCCTTCGACCACCTCTGCGTCGACTGATCCGTCCACGCCGCCCTTTTTCGATCCTCGGTTGAACCTTCGCCGTCGGCGCTCCGTACCTCAACGGGAACGGACGCAGATCTTTCCCGTCGCGCCCGGGCGGGCGCGGAGACGGTGCGGAAGGGCACCGTCGGCCATTGACGCGCGACCGGGTGTCGCAGTGATCCCACCGAGACTCGTCGGTCCGGCCGAGGTCACCAGTCAGCTACCGGATCGAGAAGGAGAGCAATTCGATGCGCAGGTCCACACGGGCGCGCCGGTCATCCGGTAACGCGCGGAGCAAGCGGGTGCTGGCCGTGGTCGGCACGCTCGCGGTTTTCGGCGGTGTCGTGGCCGTCACCCAGATCTCGTCCGCCGAGGACCGCCGGACGGCCACCCGCGCCGCCTCGGCGTCGTGTGTGGCCCCGGCTTCCGGGGCGACCGCTCCGGGCGGTACGGGCAGCGCCACGCGGACCTGGCAGGACGGCCGCTGGGTGCGCAACCACTGGGGTGACGGTCAGATGTCGGTGGCCGAGTGCCGGCAGACCCGCGGCGGTGGCGCGGGCGCCGGGGCGCCGGCCGTGGTCTGCCCAGACGTGCGCGGCCGGCTGCCGCAGGTGCCGGACCGGGCCCGTGCCGAGGTGGACCGCAACCTGGCGCTGCTGGACACCCAGATCGCCGAGGCGAACCGGCGGCTCGCGGCGGAGGGCCGCCGCGGCGGTGACGTCGTCAACAACGCGGTCCTCACGCCGTTGGCGGACAAGCGGACCGCGACGCTCAACCGGATCGCCACCGCGATCGGGCGGGTGGGCCAGCGCCCGCCGGGCCTGGACCAGCTCGCCCGGTGCGCCATCGCCGACAATCCCCAGCCCGGCGCCAGCGGCAGCCCCGGCAATCCCGGCAGCGGCAGCCCCAGCGCTGACCCGGGCAGCGGCAGCCCCGGTGGCGGCACCGGCCTGAACGTGTTGGCCAAGGACTGCTCCGACAGCCGGTTGCAGGCGCACGACGGGTTCCAGAACGGAAACCGGTGCGTGAGCACCGCGTTCGGCGAGGTCGGCGCCGCGGCGAACAACCCGTCGTTGTTGATCAGCCAGTTCCCGAACCAGGTACGGCGCAACCAGCCGTTCACGCTGCGGGTCACCACGAGGAACCTGGTGCGGGACCGTTTCCTGGCCGCCGGCCAGGGCGGCTACTACCTGGAGAGCTCGCTGCTCAACGGTGAGGGCCTGGTGCGCGGGCACTTCCACACGGCGTGCCGGATGCTCGGCAGCACCCGGCAGCCGCCGAGCCCGCAGGACGTGCCGGCGTTCTTCGTCGCCACCGAGGACGGCCGGGGTGGCTCCGAGCCGGACGACGTGCTGATCCAGATCCCGGGTCTGGCCCAACCGGGTCTGGCGCAGTGCGCCGTGTGGGCCGGTGACGGCTCCCACCGCATCCCGATGATGGAGCGGGCCAATCAGACGCCGGCCATCGACGTGGTGCGCATCCGGGTCAACTGAGCGGGTGCGCGTCGCGGGGGGGGGGGGGGGGGGCCGGGGGCGGGGGTGGCCCGGGGCGCCCGCGACGCGTTCGGGCCGGAGTGACGACGTCGGAGTGGGACCGCTCCCGGAGAAAATCTCGTTTCGCGGCTCATCCGCCGGCAAAAACATCAGCCGGGCAAAAGCTGGCGGGGCCCCGCCGATTTCTCAGCGTGACCCCGGCGTGCCCGACGGTGAAGACGCCGACGCTCAGCGGTTCTTGTACGCCTCGACGACCGAGACCGGGATGCGTCCGCGCTCGGAAATCTCGAAGCCGTTCTTGGCGGCCCATTCGCGGATGGCGCGGTTCTGCTCCCGGTCCATTCCGGAGGTGCTCGGCCGGGCGGCGCCACGTGCCGCGCGGCCGGTGTCGATCGCGCCGCGCCCGATCCGCCTGCCAGCGCTGATATAGGGGTCGAGGGCCTTGCGCAGGACGCCGGCGTTCTCGTCGGAGACATCGATCGTGTACGCCACGCCGTCCAGGCTGAACTCGACGGTCCGGTCGGCCTTTCCGCCGTCCAGGTCGTCGGTCAGAACGGTGATTACTTTCCTTGCCATCGCCATTGCTCCCTGTGTCGGGCGGGGTGTGGTAAGAGTTTGACCTACCGTGCGGTAATTCCGCAACAATACCCGCCCCGTTTCCATTCGGCGGGTCGTGCGGTAAACGGCGACCTATTGCGTCCGGGGGGTGACGGACCCCGGTCCACAGTGGTGTGGGTCACAAGCCGGAACAAGGGACACGGCTTGTTACTTGAGCCAGACACGCTCAAGCAACCGATGGTAGGTGTTCGATGGCTACTCTCCCGGTACTTCCCCTGACCGACGCCGTCCTGCTGCCCGGGATGGTCATCCCGGTGACCCTCGACCCGACCACCCAGGCCGCAGTCGACGCCGCCCGTGCCACCGGCGACAAGGAACTGCTGGCCGTGCCCCGCCTCGACGGCGAGTACGGCCCCGTCGGCGTCGTCGCGACGATCGAGCAGGTGGGCCGGCTGCCCAGTGGCGAACCGGCGGCGGTGATCCGCGGTCTCACCCGCGCCCGGATCGGCTCCGGCGTGCCCGGCCCCGGCGCCGCCCTCTGGGTCGAGGCGACCCCGCTCGACGAACCCGCCCCCGCCGGCCGGGCCCGGGAACTGGCCCGCGAGTACCGCGCGCTGATGACCTCGGTGCTCCAGCAGCGCGGCGCCTGGCAGGTCATCGACGCGATGGAACGGATGACCGATCTCTCCGAACTGGCGGACTCCGCCGGCTACGCGCCCTGGCTCAGCCTGGTGCAGAAGACCGAACTGCTCACCGCGCCGGACGTCACCGCCCGGCTGGAACTGCTCGTCGGCTGGGTGACCGAACACCTGGCCGAACAGGAGGTCACCGAGCGGATCACCAGCGACGTGCGGGAAGGGCTGGAGAAGTCCCAGCGCGAGTTCCTGCTCCGCCAGCAACTCGCCGCCATCCGCAAGGAACTCGGCGAGGACGAGCCGGACGGCTCCGCCGACTACCGCTCCCGCGTCGACGCCGCCGACCTGCCGGAGAAGGTCCGCGAGGCCGCCCTGCGCGAGGTCGGCAAGCTGGAACGGGCCAGCGACGCCTCACCCGAGGCCGGCTGGATCCGCACCTGGCTGGACACCGTCCTGGAGATGCCGTGGAACACGCGTACCCAGGACAACACGGACCTGGCCGCGGCGCGTGCGGTGCTCGACGCCGACCACGCCGGCCTGGCCGACGTGAAGGACCGCATCTTGGAGTACCTCGCGGTGCGCAACCGGCGGGCGGAACGCAACCTCGGCGTGGTCGGCGGTCGCGGCTCCGGCGCGGTGCTCGCCCTGGCCGGCCCGCCCGGGGTCGGCAAGACCAGCCTCGGCGAGTCGGTCGCCCGGGCGCTCGGGCGCACCTTCGTCCGGGTCTCCCTCGGTGGCATCCGCGACGAGGCGGAGATCCGGGGCCACCGCCGCACCTACGTGGGCGCGCTGCCCGGCCGGATCGTGCGGGCGCTGCGCGAGGCCGGCTCGATGAACCCGGTCGTGCTCCTCGACGAGGTCGACAAGCTGGCCGTCGGTTATGCCGGCGACCCGGCGGCGGCCCTGCTGGAGGTGCTCGACCCGGCGCAGAACCACACGTTCCGCGACCACTACCTGGAGGTCGACCTCGACCTGTCCGACGTGCTGTTCCTGGCCACCGCAAACGTGGTGGAGTCGATCCCCGGTCCGCTGCTGGACCGGATGGAACTGGTCACCCTGGACGGCTACACCGAGGACGAGAAGGTGGCCATCGCCCGGGACCACCTGCTGCCCCGGCAGCTCCAGCGGGCCGGGCTGACCGCCGAGGAGGCCACCGTCACCGACGACGCGTTGGCGCGCATCGCCGGCGAGCACACCCGGGAGGCCGGGGTGCGGCAGATGGAACGGGCCCTGGGCAGGATCCTGCGCAAGGTCGCGGTCGCGCTGGCGTCCGACCCGGCGCCGGTGCACGTCGACGCCGCCGAGCTGACCCGCTACCTGGGTCGGCCGAGGTTCACCCCGGAGTCGGCCGAACGCACCGCCGTACCCGGCGTGGCCACCGGCTTGGCCGTCACCGGCGCCGGCGGCGACGTGCTCTTCATCGAGGCCACCGGCATGGCCGGCGAGCCGGGGCTGACCCTCACCGGCCAGCTCGGCGACGTGATGAAGGAGTCCGCGCACATCGCCTGGTCGTACCTGCGGGCCAACGGCCGGCGGTACGGCCTGGACCCGAACGCGCTTGCCGGGCGGCGGATCCACCTGCACGTCCCCGCGGGCGCGGTGCCCAAGGACGGCCCGAGCGCCGGCATCACCATGGTGACCGCGTTGGCCTCCCTGGTGACCGGCCGTCCGGTGCGGCCCGAGTTCGGGATGACCGGCGAGGTGACGCTGTCGGGCCGGGTGCTGCCCATCGGCGGCGTGAAGCAGAAGCTGCTCGCCGCCCACCGGGCCGGGCTCACCGAGGTGATCATCCCGAAGCGCAACGAGCCGGACCTGGACGACCTGCCGGCGGAGGTCCGGGACGCGCTGACCGTGCACGCCCTGTCCGACGTGGCGGACGTGCTCGCGCTGGCGTTGCGCCCGGCCGAGGTCGAGTCGCTGGACGGCCCGGCCCTCGCCGCGGCCTGATCGCACGACACCGCTGCCCGCACGGATCGACCCCGCCGCCTCACCAGGGGGCGGGGTCGATGCCATGTCGTGGGAAAGGCGAGGACAATTCGCCGAACAAATGGTTACGTGCGCTTTCTGAAATTGTCAAAAGGGGGCCACTTCCCTCGGCTTCAGCAGCCTTACGCTGCGGATATCGGTTCCGCTGTGAATTCGACCCGCCGCGGGCCGCCGACGGGACCGGTTCGAGGAAAGGGGTCCCCCGTGTCCACCACGACCTTCCACCGCCGGGCGAATCGCTCGGCGGCCACCCGCCTCGCCCGTCGGGTGGCGCTGCTCGGGGCCGTAGCCCTCGTCGGCGTCCTGACCCTGGCCGCGCCAGCGGCCGCCGAACCGGGCGGCGTGTCCGGGCGGGGCCACGTCCTCGTCCTCCCGGCGGCGCCGGCGGCCGCCGCCCGGTCGGCCCGGCTTCAGGCGGTGACGCCGACGATCTCGCCGGCCGCCCGACAGGTGCGGCACGTCGCCGCCGGAAAGCCGGCCACCTGCGCCGGCGGGAACCTGTGCACGTTCGTCTGGGACCCGACCACGTCCAGCTGGAAGATCTTCGACCTGTACGCGTGCAACCGTTACACGCTGTCCTACTGGCAGGGCGCCGGCTTCTACGTCAACGCCCAGACCGGCGGCCCCACCGTCTCCTTCTACAACCAGAGCGGCGGCGTCGTGAACTCCTTCACCGGCACGGGCACCGGCACCCAGAACTGGGACCCGGTCTGGTCCATCCGAAACTGCACGTAACCGCCGTGCCGCACCGGGCCGGGGCGACCCCCGGCCCGGTCGCGGGCCCGGTCAATGGTCGTGCCGGTCCCGGCCCTCCGGGCGGCGTCCCTCGTCGCTGTCGCCGTCACGGTCGCGCCGTACCGTCGCCTTGCGGCCCTTGATCGTGCTGCCGCGCAGTCCCCGGATAACCTCCTCGGCCACCGCCACCGGCACCTCGACCAGGGAGAACCGGTCGGCGATCTCGATCGAGCCGATGTCCCGCCCGTTCACCCGCGTCTCCCCGGTGATCGCCCCGACCAGGTCCTGCGGTCGCACCCCGGCTCGCCGGCCCAGCCCGATGAAGACCTGGGTGGTGTGGCCGCCGCGGGCCCGAGGGCCGCTGCGGCGATCCCGGCTGTCGGACCCGGGTCGGGTCTCCCGCGCCGCGCGGACCGCGACCTGCGGGATCTCCTCGTCCTCGTCGGTGGTGCCCGGCAGCGTGGCCTCGTGCGCCAGCTTCACCGCGGCGAGCGCGACCTCCATCAGGTCGAACTCGTCGGTGAGCGACTCGACGATCGCCCGGAACGGCTCCAGGTCGTCCTCCAGCAGTGACTCCCGCAACGCCGCCTGGGTCAGCTCCAGCCGGCGGGTCCGCAGGTCCGCCACCGTGGGGATCTTGTCGACCGAGATCCGCTGACCGGTGACCCGCTCGATGGTCTTGAGCATCCGGTGCTCGCGGGGCTCGGCCAGCGTGATCGCCACGCCCTCCCGCCCGGCCCGGCCCACCCGGCCGATCCGGTGCACGTACGACTCCGGCGCCGACGGTACGTCGTAGTTGACCACGTGGGTGAGCTGCTCGACGTCCAGGCCCCGGGCCGCCACGTCGGTCGCGACCAGCAGGTCCGCCGTGCCGCCGCGCAGCCGGCCCATCACCCGGTCCCGCTGCTCCTGGCTCATCCCGCCGTGCAGCGCCTCGGCCCGGTAGCCGCGCCCGTTCATCGTCTCGGTGAGCCGGTCCACCTCCTCCCGGCTGCGGCAGAACACGATCGCCGCGGTGGGCGACTCCACGTCCAGCACCCGGCCCAGCGCGGCCGGCTTGTGTGCCCGCGCCACCAGGTAGGCGCTCTGCCGCACCCGGGGCGCCGCCCCGGCCACCTGCCGCTCCCGTTCGATCCGGATCCGAACCGGGTCGGTGAGGTGCTGGCGGGCCAGGCCGTCGATGCGGGCCGGCATGGTGGCCGAGAAGAGCACCGTCTGCCGGCCGGCGGGGGCGTGCTCCAGGATCGCCTCGATGTCCTCGGCGAACCCCATGTCGAGCATCTCGTCGGCCTCGTCCAACACCACCGTGGTCAGCGAGCCCAGCCGCAGGGTGCCCCGGGCGATGTGGTCCAGTGCCCGTCCCGGCGTCGCCACCACCACGTCCACCCCGTGGTCGAGCGCGCGCAGCTGACGCACGATCGGCTGGCCGCCGTAGATCGGCAGCACCCGGGCGCCCAGGTCCTTGCCGTAACGGTGGAACGCCTCGGAGACCTGCACCGCCAGTTCCCGGGTCGGCACCAGCACCAGCGACACCGGGTCGCCGTCGGACCGGCCCACCGGCATCCGCTGCAACAGCGGCAGCGCGAACGCGGCGGTCTTCCCGGTGCCGGTCGCCGCCTGCCCGAGCAGGTCCGCGCCGGCCAGCAGCGGCGGAATCGCCTCCCGCTGGATCGGGGTCGGTTCCTCGTAGCCCAGCGCGGCCAGCGCGCCCAGCAACTCGGCGCGCAACCCGAGGTCCGCGAAGGCGGCCTCCTCGGCGTCGGCGGGAAGGGCAGGGTCGGTCGGGGTCGGTGCGGCGCTCATGCGACAAGCTTTTCATCACCGCCCCACGGTGGTCGCGGCGACCGGCCCAAACGTTCGCCGCGCCACCCGTGCCGTCCCGTCCGGGTGATCCGGTCGAGCCCCGTGTCCCGACCGGATCACCGGGACAGGACGGCCAGCAACGTGGTGAGGCCGACCCCGATGTCGAACACCGCGCACCACAGCGCGTACCCGCGCGGCACCACCGCTCCGGTGCGGTGGTGCCAGGCGTCCCAGGCGGCGTGCCCGAGCCAACCCACGCCGACCAGCACGCCGGCGACCTCGACGGACGCCGCCATCGCCACGACCGCCAGGCCGCCCCACACCGCCGCCCCGGCGAGCTGCGTCGCCAGCGCGCGCCGGTCGCCCCACCGCCGCCGCCAGGTGCCGATCAACAGGTAGCCGGCCGGCAGGACCAGCAGCGACCACCAGGCGAACGCGGTCGGCGCGAAGAACATGTCCACCGTCATGAGCAGCGCCAGCCCCGCCGGCCACCCCCGCGCCACGGCCGTGGCCAGCGGGTGCCGGCGCGACGGCGCGGCGGCGGTGTGCCGGTGGCGCAGGGCCACCACCAGCATCGCCGGCACCATCAGCAGGTGGCCGCCGAGCAGCAGCGCGTCGTCCCCGACCCACCCCGCCCACCAGGGCGGGAGGAGCAACAGGAACGGCACGTACATGGCCGCCGACATTTCACCGGTGGCGGCCCACCCGTCACCCCGGTACCACATCCACCCGGCCATCCCCAGCGCCATGTTCGTCGCCATCACCAGCGCGCCCACGTCCGGGCGCGCCAGCACGACCGCGCCGCCCAGCAGATCGCCGCCCACCTGCCACAGCGGCGCGAGCAGCACCATGCCGGCCACCATCGCCACGACCATCCCGGCCAGGTGCCGGGCCCGCGACCACCCGGCCCACCGCCGGGGTACGCCCACCGTCATCTCCGTCATGCCCCGACCCTGCCCGTGCGCCGCGCACGGGACCAGGTGTGTCCGTCACCGGGAAACCGTGCGGATCGCACGGTCCGACCGTGACATCGCGCAGGGGTGGGCCGACCGGTGCACGCCCTAGGATCGGCGGGCATGACTGTCGACTCGGCGGACCACCGGCTGCGCCGCGCCCGGCGTGTCACCCTGCTGTCGCTGGCCACGAACGTGTGGACCACCGTGCTGCTGCCGGCCGTCGGCCTGGCCCGCGAGCCCGACCCGGTGCGGGTGACGCTCGGCGTGATCGGCCTGCTGCTGTTCACGGTCGCGCAGTTCGGGGTGCTGCACGCGGCGGTCACGCCGTGGCTCCCCGCGCCGGCCCGCCGTCGTCGGCACGTCGCCCTGGCGGTGGCCGCGCTGCTCAGCCTGCCCCTGCTCGGCCCGGTGGCCGCGGGCTCCTGGCCCACCTGGGCCTGGCTCGGCGCGTCCCTGGTCGGCATGACGCCGCTGCTGTTCCGCCCCGCCGTAGGGGCGGTCGCGGTGACCGGCGTGCTGGCGGCGTGCGCGACCGTCACCGCGCTGACCGGTGGGCCGCTGCCCCGCGCGCTGCTGGTCACCGGCGCGGTAGGCGCCGGCGTCGCCGCGCTCACCTGGATCCAGGTCTGGTTCTGGGACCTGCTGGTCGAGGCGCGGCAGGGGCAGGCCGCGCAGACCCGGCTCGCCGGGGCGGAGGAACGGCTGCGCTTCGCCCGGGACGTGCACGACCTGCTCGGCCACGACCTGACCGTGATCGCGCTCAAGGCGGAGCTGGCGGAGCGACTGGCGCCCGTCGACGCGGCGCGGGCGGCCCGGGAGGCGGCCGAGGCCCGCCGGCTCGCCGGTACGGCGCTGACCCGGGTCCGCGCGGCGGTCCACGGCTACCGTGCCGTCGACCTGGCCGAGCAGGCGGCGGCGGTCGGGGAGGTGCTGCGCTCCAGCGGCGTGCGTACCACCGTGGTCCCGCCGGCCGGCGAGGTGCCCCAGCCGATCGCCGCCGACCTGGCTGCCGTGCTGCGCGAGGCCGGGACGAACGTGCTGCGGCACAGCCGCGCCGGCTGGTGCCGGATCGAGATCACCCGGGAGGACGGCGCGGTGACGCTTACCGTACGCAACGATGGTGTCCGTGACGACGACGGCCCGGACCGGCTCAGCGGCGGCCTGCGCGGCCTGGCCGACCGGCTCGCCCCGGCTGGTGGCCGGCTCCGGGCGGACGCCGCCGACGGCGTGTTCAGCCTGGTGGCGACCGTGCCGGTGGCGTCGTGATCCGGGTGCTGCTGGCCGACGACGAGGAACTGATCCGGCTCGCGCTCGCCGCGCTGCTCGACCTGGAACCGGACATCGAGGTGGTGGCGCACGCCGCGGACGGGCGTGCCGCCCTGGCCGCGGCGCGGGCGCACCGCCCGGACGTCACCGTGCTCGACCTGGAGATGCCGCCACCCGGCGGGGTCGAGTTCGCCGCCGAACTGACCCGCGCGCTGCCGGGCTGCGCCCCGGTGATCCTCACCGGTCACGGCCGCCCCGCCCAGCTGCGGCCGGCGCTGGCCGCCGGGGTGCGCGGCTTCCTCGCCAAGGGTGCCCCCGGCGGGGCGCTGGCCGACGTGATCCGCCGGGTGCACTCCGGCGCACGCTACGTCGACCCGGCGCTCGCGGCCGACGCGCTGACCCTGCCCGAGTGCCCGCTGACGCCGCGCGAGCTGGAGACGCTGCGGCTGGCCGAACTCGGCACCCCCGTCGCGGTGATCGCCCGCCGGACCCACCTGGCCGCCGGAACCGTGCGTAACCACCTCAGCGCCTGCGTGCAGAAGCTCGGTGCCGCCGACCGGGCCGAGGCGGTACGCCGGGCCCGGGAAGCCGGCTGGCTCTGACGTACCGGGCGTCGTGGGCCGCCGCCAGCGACTAGCCTGATCACGTGCGGACGGTCGAACTGCTCTGCTCAGCGGAGCTGGACGCGGCGGTGCGGGCCGCCTGGGATCGGCTCGCCGCCGCCGGGCTGCCCAGCCTGGCCCGTCACACGCATCCGACGAACCGGCCGCACCTGACGCTCGCCTCCGTCGACGGGTTCCCGCCCGGGGCCGAGCAGCGCCTGGCCGACCTCTGCGACGCCGCGCTGCCGCTGCCGGTGCGGCTGGACCGGGTGGCGGTGCTCGACGGCAGCGCCCCGCTGGTCTGGCTGGTGCACCCGACACCGCAACTCGTCGCGCTGCACGGCGCGGTGTGGGACGTGCTCGCCGAGGCCTCCGGCGCGCACCCGTGGCATCTGCCCGGCCGGTGGGTTCCGCACCTGAGCCTGGCGTTGCGGTTCGGCGACGCGGACCGGCGCCGCGCCCGTGCGGTCACCGGGACGGGCCGGCCGACCGGGTCGTTCGTGGCGGCGCGCAGCTACGACGGCGACGCCGGCACGGTCAGCGAGCTGACCGCCGCCCACCCGCGTTCCGGCGGCTGAGCGGCGGTGCCGGTGCGCAGCCGCTGGTGAGGTCCCGGGCATAGCGACGACCGCGAATTGATGCGGTGACTATGCTGCCGCCGTGCGGGCTGTGTGGTCATCGACCACGAGGGGATGGACGGAACCAGCCTCGACCCATGGGCGGTGGCCGCCCATCTGGTCGGCATGTTCCTCGCCTTCCCCGCTGTGGTCATCGCGGTAGCTGGCAGCGCCCGTGCCGCAGCGGTTGGTGCGCTACCGACTCGTTCGGATCCGCGAGCAGGGCGACGTGCGTGGACCGGTAGGTTCGGATGTCCGGCGACTGCGCGGCGAACCTCGCTTTCGGGTCGGTGGCCAGCCGTTGGGCCAGCTGGACGGGCAGGTCCAGATCTCGGGTGCCAGCATCGCATCCGTGGATCCGCGTCGGCGGCCAGACCTGATACTCCGGTCGGGTGAGGCGTCGTGCCGCCGCCCCGGCGGGCTGCGGGTGACATCGGCCCCGCCTCCACCGAGACAGGGCCGATGCCCGTGAGTGCACCCGACCGTCAGCGGTGGACGCGCAGGTAGTCGAACTCCGCCGGCACCGCCGGAGTCGCCCCGCCGTGCGCCACCAACCCGATCCGCGGTGTCGTGTCCGCGGGGAACGTCCACACCGCACCCCACGTCCAGCGCTTCCCGTCCCGGCTGGACCCGGCCCGGAACTCGTGTTCGCCGTTCACCGGGTCGACCCGGTGCGCCAGGCGCAGCCACGTGGTGGTGCCCGGGGTGCCGACGATGCTGCCGCCGTACACGGGCTGGCCGGCGAAGGGCAGCTCGTAGCCGTACTCGACCTGCCGGGTGTTCCAGATCGCCACCTGGGTCAGCCGGGCGAACCTGTCGTCGTCGACGTACGCGACCAGCCCCGCCTGCTGGTAGTTGCGCACGCTGTCCTCGCCCAGCTCCAGCGTCACCTTCGTCTCGACGACGTAGGTGCCGGCGGGTGCGTCGCGCAGCAGCACCGAGGCGGTGTTGCCGGTGCCGGACAGGTCGGCGTTCTGCACCGGCCAGCGCAGCGCGCCGCCGACCACGGTGGCGGCCGGGTCCTGGCGTACCCACCGCCAGGCCGGGTCGAGCCCGCCGGTGAACTCGTCGGAGAAGCCGCGCAGCACCGGGCCGACGCGGGGGTCGGCGACGGTGTGCCGCACCGGCCGGTAAAGCCGGGTGGCGCTGACGTTGTCGAACTCGGCCGGGCCGCCCTCGGCGCGCACGGACACCGCACCGGTCGTCGGGCGGGGGAGCCACAGGAACACCTGGGCGACCGGGTCGCCGAGGCGGGACGGGCTGAGCGTGGCGACGAGCCGCCGGTCGCGTACCTCGATCGCGAGGTTGTGCCGGTCGCGCAGGTCCAGACCGGCGGGCAGCGACGTGGCGGCGGCGCCGGCGGTCAGCCGGCCGCCCCCGACGCGGACGTCCACGCCGCGCAGCCGCAGCCCGGCGGTGGTCGCTCCGGTCAGCCGCAGGTCGGTCTCCGCGCGCAGGTCGCCACCGAGGCGGGCCCGTGAGGTGAGCGTGCCGCTGCCGGTCAGCACCCCGGCGGCGGCCTGCCACCGGCCCGGCCCGACCCGCCAGCCGCGCAGGTCGGCCGTGGCGAAGCGGGCGTCGATGCGGCCCGTGGTCACCGGCGCGGGCCGGTCGGCGTCCGAGGGGCCGGCGCCCGCGTTGACGGTGGGCCACCCGTCGATCCAGTCGAGGCGGTCCAGCAGCATCGGCCGCTCGTTGACACCGAACGGCTCGTCCAGGTACGGGTCGGCGCGGTCGATGCCGTGGTAGGCGATCCAGTCCTGCCCGGACAGGTCGGTGAGGACGGCGTTGTGCCCGGTGCCGATCCAGCGGTTGCCGTTCTGGGTGAGGACCGGGGTGCCGCCGGCGCGGGAGACGTCGAGGCGCTGGCCGTCGCGGTCGACGAACGGGCCGCGCGGGTCACGGGACCGGCCGACCTGCACCGAGTAGCCGGTGGCCGGGCCGGCGCAGCAGTTCGCGGTGGAGGCGAACAGGTAGTACCAGCCGTCGCGGCGCAGCGCGTACCCGCCCTCGAACTTGTTGTCGATCGCGACGGGTGTCGGCGTGCCGACCGCGCGCAGGCCGTCCGGGGACAGCTCGGTGACCGAGACGCCGCCGTAGTAGCTGCCGTAGTAGAGCCAGTGGCGGCCGTCGGCGCCGGTGAGCTGGCTCGGGTCGATCGTCCACAGGTAACCGCCGCCCGCGCCGGGCCGGGGCGCGACCGCAGGCGTGTCGGCGAACGTCCACGGGCCGGCCGGGCTCGGCGCGGTGGCCACGCCGACCGCCGTGTCGAACGTGTCGTCGGAGACGGTGGTGTCGGTGACGGTCACGTACATCACCCACCTGCCGGCCACGCGGCGCACGTCGGGCGCCCAGAACGCCGCTCCGGGTGCGGCGTAGGCGGGCCGCTGGTCCGGGGCGAACGCGTCGCCGGCGTACGTCCAGTCGACCAGG
Source organism: Micromonospora sp. DT31 (assembly GCF_049841795.1). NCBI lineage: Bacteria > Bacillati > Actinomycetota > Actinomycetes > Micromonosporales > Micromonosporaceae > Micromonospora > Micromonospora sp. DT31. Next base: position 491,817 of record NZ_JBNCKZ010000001.1, read on the forward strand.
TCGGCGGAGCGGGCGATCGGCACCCGGTGGCTGCGCCCCTCGCCCTCGCGCAGCGGGTCGGAGGTGCCGAAGGCGTACCAGGCTCCGTCGTCGCCGCGGACCACGACCGGGTCGGCGAAGGTGTCGGCGAATCCGGCCGAGACCGGGTTGCGGTAGCGGTCGCCCCCGGTGGCCGACGCGGGCGCCGCGCCGGCGAGCAGGAGCACGAGTACGGCGGTGAGCGCGCCGCCGCGGCGGAGGTGTCGCATCTGGCCTGCCTCTACGGTGGATGGAGGTAGCTGCGGTGCACCGTTTCTGCAACGTTGGACACAACGATGTAAAGCATTGTCCGCCCGGCCCGTGCCAGCATGGGCCGATGACCGCCCACGCCGACGGCCGCACGCTTGCCGGATTCGCCGCGCTGCTCGCCGACCCCACCCGGGCCGGCTTCTGCCTCGCACTGCTCGACGGCCGGGCCTGGACCGCCGGGGAACTGGCCCGCACCGCCGGAGTCGCGGCGTCCACCGCCAGCGACCACCTCACCCGCCTGGTGCGCGGCGGCCTGCTGGCCGAGGAGCGCCAGGGGCGCCACCGCTACGTCCGTCTCGCCGACCCGGCGGTCGCCCAACTCGTCGAGGACCTGGCCGGGCGGGCACCGGCGCCGGCCACCCCGCCGCGCACGTTGCGCGCCGCGTCGACAGGTGCCGCGCTCGCGTACGCCCGCACCTGCTACGACCACCTGGCCGGGCGGCTCGGCGTGCTGCTGCACGACGCGCTGCTCGCGCGCGGCGTGCTGGACCGCTCCGGCGGCCTGGCGCTGACCCCCACCGGGGTGTCCTGGCTGGCCGACCTGGGCGTCCCGGTCGAGCCGCTGCGCGCCGGCCGGCGACCGCTTGTGCGCGACTGTCTGGACTGGACGGAACGGCGTCCGCACCTGGCCGGGGCGCTCGGCGCGGCGCTGTGCGGGCGTTTCCTCGACCTCGGTTGGACGGCGCGGGGCGGCGGGCGGGCGGTGCGGCTCACCTCGCCCGGCCGGGACGCCCTGGCCGAGGTGCTGGCGCTCGACCCGGCCGAGCTGGCCCCACCGGCGTCCCGCGACACCGGCCCCGCCCGCGCCTGACCCGCCCACCCCGCACCCGGCCGTTCCAGGTCCCGCCCGGCCGGGGCGGCGGGACGCCGCCGTCTCCGTGACGGGGCGGGCGGATCGTTCGGTCCGGACCGAACTGTTCGCGCCCTACGGTCGGGCGATGGACCTACCGACGATCACGGCCGCTCCGGACACCCCGCCGTGCGGGCCGCCGACCCTCGGTGACGACGGCTGGGTCGTCACCCGGCACGCGGACGTCGTCGCCGCCCTCACCGATCCCCGCTGCGTGGTGCCACCCACCCCGGCGCCGGACCCGTCCGGTCCGGCCGGGTCCCGACCGGGCGGGACGGGCGGCGGGTTGGCGTGGCTGCGCGCCACGGTGAGCCGGTTCAGTGCGCCGGACCGGCATGCCGCGCGCCGGGCGATCGGGGTGGCCGCACTCGACACACTCGCCCCACCCGACCTGTGCCGCGCCGCCGCCCGGCTGACCGGGCAGACCCTCGACCGCCATGTCGTCGGGCCGCGCCGTGACCGGGAGGTCGACGTGATGGCCGAGATCGCCCGGCGTGTCCCGCTCGTGGTGCTGGCGGAGCGGCTCGACCTGGCCGACCCGGCGGCGGCCGTCGCGGAGGTGGCCGCGGTGGCCGCCGCCTACCACCCGGGTGCGCAGCCGGCGGCCGTCCGGCGGGCCGACGCGGCGGTGGCCGCGCTGCTGGCCATGTCGCCGCCGGCGCCGCCCGAGGTGGCCGCGAACCGGCTCGGCCTGCTGGTGCAGGCCGCCGACGCCACCGCCGGGCTGATCGGCGGGGCGGTGCGGCACGGGCTCACCGCGCCGGACGGTCTCGCCACGGCCGCGTTGCTCGCCGAGGTGCTGCGCCTGGACCCCCCGGTACGGGCCACCCGCCGGGTCGCCGCCGACCCGCTGGGTCTGGGCGGCCGGACCGTGCGCGCGGGTGAACCGCTGCTGCTGCGGTTCGACGCCGCCAACCGCGACCCGGCCGTCTTTACGTCTCCGGGCCGGTTCCGGGCCGACCGGGTGGGCGGGGCGCTGACCTTCGGCGCCGGCCCGCGCGGCTGCCCGGGACTGCGGCACGCTCTCGCCCTGGCCGTCGGCGTGGTCGACGTGCTGCGCCGCCGCTGCCGCCCGTCCGGCACGCCCGTGCGGGACGAGCGGCATCCGACGCTGCGCGTGCCGGCGCGCCTCGAGGTGGTCGTGCGATGACCGACCGGTACCGCGCGTTCCGTGCGTTGCACCGGCCCGGAGACCCGCTGTTCCTGCCGAACGCCTGGGACCACGCCTCCGCCGCCGCGCTCGCCGCCCGGGGTCACCCGGCGGTGGGCACGACGAGCCTGGGGGTGGCCGCAGCCGCCGGCCGGCCGGACGGGGCCGGGGCGACCCGCGCCGAGACCCTGGACCTGGCGCGTCGTCTGCGCTACCTGCCGGCGCTGCTCACCGTCGACGTGGAGGACGGCTTCGGCGACGACCCGGCGGCCGTGGCCGGTTTCGTGAGCGACCTCGCCGCGTTCGGCGTGGTCGGGGTGAACCTGGAGGACGGCCGTCGCGACGGCGGTCTCGCGCCGCCGGCGCAGGTCGCCGCCAAGATCTCGGCGGTACGCGCGGCGGCGCCGGGCGTCTTCGTCAACGCGCGCACCGACGCCTGGTGGCTGGGTGTGCCCTCGCCGCTGGACGAGGCGCGGCGACGGGCCGCGCTGTTCCGGCAGGCGGGTGCGGACGGGCTCTTCGTTCCCGGCGCGCCCGACGACCTGGTGGCGACGCTGGCGGCGGAGGTGGGGCTGCCGCTGAACGTGCTCTACCGGCCCGGCGGCCCCGACCCGGCCGCGTTGGGCCGGCTCGGAGCGGCCCGGGTGAGCACCGGCTCGCTGCTGTTCCGGGCGGCCCTCGGGACGGCGCTGCACCTGGTCGACGCGATCGGCGCCGGGCGGGACGGGGGCCTGCCCCCGGCTCCCGGATATGACGAGGTGCAGGGGCTGGCACGGCGGTTCGCCACCTGATCGGGCATTCTCGGCGGAGATGGGAGGGTTCACACCTCGCAGGTAATTACCGTGTGCGCAGGGTCAATCACACCGCGTCTTCATCGAGAGAGGGCGGAGACCATGCGAGTGCCAAGCCGCAGCCCCGGTCGCCAACCCGCCGCGCCCATCGCCCCGGCCCGCCGGGTCCCGGCCACCAGCCGGCGGCTCGGCGCCGCGCCGGACCTGCCCGCGTACCGGGCGGCGGTGGCGGACCTGCTGGTCGAGGTGGGCGCGCTGGCCGACGCGCCGTCGACCGCGGCCCGGCAGGTGCTGCTCGACCAGCGGCTGCGCGAACCGGCCATCGCCGCCGTCCTCGACGCCACCCCGCAGGGGCTGATCGGCGCCCGGGAGACGCTGCTGCTGGAGATGGCCCGCTACCAGCCCAGCGCGCGCAGCTCCGCGCAGGACCTCACCGCGCTGGTCCGCATCTACCTGCTGTCCCGCATCGACGTGCTGTGGTGGCGGGACAGCCAAAGCTTCCTCACCGACGACCAGGTCCGCACCAGCACCGAACTTGTCGACCTGGAATGGTTGCGCCGCCGCGGGCTGGTCGAGTTCTGCTACCAGGAACAACCCGCCACCGTGCTGGGTCGGGGGATGCGCGCGGTCCAGCGGCGGTTGCGTCCCGGCGCCGCCCCGCACACCGCCGGCCTGCTGTTCCGCCGTGCCCGCCGGGAGATGATCGCGTACCTCAACGACCTGGCCCGGGAGTTCGCCGCCGTCACCCCGCCCGCCACCCCGCCGCTCTGGGTCACCAGCCTCGCCCGCAGCGCCGAGCACCAGCACCGGCTGCGCCGCCTCGGGTACGCGGCGATGGTGCCCAGCGGGCACTGCCTGGGTTGGGCGGCCGACGTCGAGCTGGACTGGTACGGGCGCTTCGGCGCCCGGGGCGCGCTGGCCGGGCTGCTCCTGGCCCGCCAGGAAGCCGGCGAGATCAACGTGGTCGACGAGGGGCAGGCGTGGCACCTGTGCCTCGCGCCGGCCGCCCGCGGCCGGTTCCGGCGGGCGTACGAGGTCGAGATGGGGGTGTGACCCGGTGTGCGGGATCGCGCTGAGCATCGGCCCGGAGGCCGACCCGGCCACCTTCCGGCGGATGCTCGCCGCCCTCGCGGCGCGCGGTGAGGTGACCGGCACCCGCCAGGAGAAGGGCCTGCTCGCCGGCGTACGACGGCTGCGGATCGTGGACCGGGAACGGTCCACCCAGCCGTGGATGTCGCCGGACGAGCGGTACCTGCTCTGCTTCAACGGCGAGATCTTCAACCACCACGAACTGCGCGTCGAGCTGACCCGGCTCGGCCACCCGTTCCGCACCACCGGGGACACCGAGGTCGTGCTCGCCGCGTTCCGGCAGTGGGGCGGCGACGCGGTGCGCCGGCTGCGCGGGGAGTACGCGTTCGTGGTGGTCGACCGCGACGGCGGCCGGGCCTACCTGGCCCGGGACCCGCTCGGCGTCAAACCGCTGTACTGGGCCGGCGTGCCGGGCTGCCTGCACCTCGCCTCCGAGGTCAAGGCGCTGGTCGGGCACGGCGCGCCGATCGGCGAGGTGCCACCCGGGCACCACGGCTGGGTCGAGCCGGACCGGCCGGTGCGGCTGCGCCCGCATGTCGACCTGCTCACCCTCGGCGACGGCCTGCCGGTGATCGACGACCCGGAGGAGGCCGCCCTGCTGGTCCGGGTGGCGCTCACCGACGCCATGCGGACCCGGCTGGACACCGACCTCACCGTCGGGGTGGTGCTCTCCGGCGGGCTGGACAGCTCGCTGGCGCTGCTGCACGCCCGGGAACTGCACCCGGACTGCGTGGCGGTGACCATCGGCGTGCCGGACAGTCCGGACGTGGCGTACGCCCGTCGACTCGCCGCCGACCTCGGCGTGCCGCACGAGGTGATCGCGCTGCGCCCCCGCGACATCCGGCTGGCCGATGTGCGCGAGGCGATCCGGATCTCCGAGTTGACCGAGTACGGCGACATCATCAACGCGGTGGTCTCGGTGCCGATCTTCCGGCGGCTGCGCGAGCTGGGCGTGAAGGTGGTGCTCACCGGCGACGGCTCGGACGAGCTGTTCGGCGGCTACCCGATGTACCACCAGGTCGGGCCGCAGCGCTCCCGCCGGCTGTTCCTGCACAGGATCCGCAATCTGTGCCGGACCGAGCTGCAACGGGTGGACCGGGCCAGCATGGCCCACGGCGTGGAGGCGCGGGTGCCGTTCCTCGACCTCAGTGTCGTCGAACTGGCCATGCGGCTGCCGCTGGACCTGAAGCTGCGCGACGGGCAGGAGAAGTGGATCGTCCGGCGGGCCTTCGCCGACCTGCTGCCCGAGTACGTCCGGCAGCGGCCGAAGAACCCGATGTCGTACTCGTCGGGGCTGCACGAGCGGACCCGGCTCTACAAGCCGCTGTTCGCCCGGCTGCACCGCTCCTTCGGCTACGACCTGCTCGAACCGGTCCGGCGGGACTTCGACAGCGTGCTCACCAGGTGCGGCAACGACCTCGGCCGGGCCATCGCCGAGGGCATGGCCCGGCCGGACTACACCATGCTGGAGCACGCCCGGGACCTGATCGGCGCGGCCCGGTGGAACGCCGCGCCGGTGGTCCGGCGAGTGGTCAACCCGCGCCGCACCCGCGGCGACGAGGCGCCCCTGCCTGGGTGAGCACGGTCAGCGACGCAGGTCCACCTCGGCGCTCCGGCCGGTGACCGGATCGAGGCTGTCGACCGTTTCGCCGGGACGCAGCCGGGCGTCCGAGGCGTACCGGCGGGCCAGTTCCCGCTCGGCGGCGGTGTCGCCGCGGTCGGCGGCGAGCAGCAGCGTGGCGACCTCGTCGACGAGCGTGAGGTCGGCGTCGGCCAGGTCGTCGGTCATCGCACCGAACCTGTCCCAGAGCAGCACCTCGTCCCTGTGCCGGTGGGCGAGCTCCAGCAGCACGTAGTCGTGGACGAGCCAGTCGCCCCGGATCGGCAGCGAAGGGTCCACCCCGTAGCGGTCAGGATCGATCCGCCCCGCCCGGTACGCCAGCCACACCCGGGCCGCCGAGTCGAAGTGCCCCGCCTCCGGGTCGATGTCGTAGCCGTCGAACGGCCGGTCGCCGGCCGGGTCCAGCTCCGGGTCGGACCAGACCCAGCGCCGGCCGTCCCACCACTCCGCCAGCACGTGGTCGTGGTGCCAGCCGGGCACGAAGTAGCTCGCGAAACCGACCCGGCTGCGCGCCGGCACGCCGTGCCGGCGCAGCGCGGCGACCGTGAACAGCGTGTGGTCCCGGCAGCAGCCGGCGACCCGTTCCGCCGGCGGACGCGGCTCGGTCAGCGGCTTCGGGAACCGGGACTGGTCGGTGTCGAGGATCCGGTCCAGCCAGCGCAGGTTCACCTCGGCGCTGCGGTCCTCGGGCAGCGCGACGCCACCGGCCCGGTAGTGGATGATCACGTTGCGGGCGGTCGCCGCGATGGTGTCCAGGTCGGCGGGAACCGCGTCCAGCAGTGCCGCGTGCCGGCGGGGATCGCTGTACGGGGAGTGGGTGCGGTACGCGTCGATGTCCATCCGGCCATAGTCCGCGCCGGCCGTGCGGCACGGCCAGCCCGCTGCCGAGATTCCAGGTCCGATCGCCGCCAGCGCCGCCGCCCGACCCGGGTCAGGCTGGCACCGTGACGACCACACCCATTGCGTTCCTGATCCGGCCGCTGCCCGCCGGGACGCTCACCGACCTGCGGCGTACCGGCCGCGACGCCGGCGGGCAGCCGCCCGAGCACCACGGCGCCGTCGGTGGCGAGCTGCTGCGCTGCTGCCTGCGCGACGCCCGTCCGCCGCGGTCGCATCGTGGGCGGACGGCGACACGACGGTGGCGCTCCGGAGACGGTGATCACGGAGCTGTTCGCCGACGCGGCGGTGGATCTCCTGCACAGCCGCAACGTGGTCCACGGCTGCTGGATGTTCGCTGTCGGGCCCGGCTGACCAGTTCCCCGATGGACATTCGCCGGTGCCTCTTCTAGCGTCGCTGCCATGCGGAGGACTCTCATCGCCGGCGGGCTCGCGCTGCTCCTGCTCGGCACGGCCTGCGGGGAGAGCCGCCGGTCCGACCCGCCGGCCGCGGCTGGGTCGCCGACCGCCTCCCGGCAGGACGCGGGGCAGGTCGAGCGGACGCTCGGCAGCCTGCGCAAGGTCGACGACCTGCCGCTGTACGAGATGACCTACCACGGCGACTACGACCCGACCGCCGGGGTGGCCGGGGCGACGCCGCCGAGCCCGTTCGGCTGCTCACTGTTCGCCGCGCTGGCCGACCGCGCCCGCCCGCTGTTCGCCCGCAACTTCGACTGGGAGCCGAACCCGGCGCTGGTGCTGCGCACCGACCCGCCGGACGGGTACGCCTCGATCTCCCTGGTGGACGTCTCCTACCTGGGCGTCGGCGCGGACCCGGCGGGGGACCGGCGGCTGCTGGACGCGCCGCTGCTGCCGTTCGACGGGATGAACGAGCGGGGCCTCGCGGTGGGGCTGGCCGCCGACGACGGGGCGCGCGCCGAGCCGGTGCCCGGGCGTCCCAAGGTGGGTTCGGTGCGCATCATGCGCCTGGTGCTGGACTCGGCCGCCACGGTGGACGAGGCGGTCGCCGTGTTCCAGCGGTACAACCTGGACTTCGACGGCGGGCCGCCGCTGCACTACCTGCTCGCCGACGCGACCGGCGCGTCCGCCGTGGTGGAGTTCGTCGACGGCAAGCTGACGGTGGACCGGCGGCGCGGCCCGTGGCAGGCGCTGACGAACGTGCCCGCGGTCGGTGTGCCGGACCGGCAGTTGCGCCAGGACCGCCGCTACGGGGTGCTGGCCAAGGAGTTGGACCGCACCGGCGGGGTGCTCGACGCCGCCGGTGCGCTGCGACTGCTCGACGAGGTACGCCAGTCGCACACCCGCTGGTCGGTGACGTACGGGTTGCGCGGCGGCGAGGTGCGTCTGGTCACCGCGGGCGGTGGCGTCCGGGACTACCGCCTGCCGATGAGCTGACCACGACCGGGGGCACCCGACCGGGGCAGCGGCACCTCGTCAGGTGATCGGCTGGCGGTGGCGGCGGGCGAGCGCGGGCAGGTCCGGCTCGCCGAACCGCTCGACCAGGGCCGCGAAGCGGTCGACCTTGTCCACGCCGAAGCGCCGCACGGTCACCGAGTAGGCGGCGGCGGAGACGAACGTGGGCGGCGTCGTCTTGCTGTGGAACTTGTCGGCGTACATCACGAGGTGCTCCTCGGCGGTGCCCGCCGTGTAGTCGGCGACCGGGATCGGCAGGCTCTGCCGGCGTACGTCCTGGCGGGTGATGCCGACCCCGGTGTGCCGGGAGCAGAACCGGGCGATCGACTCGGGCAGCCCTGCCTGCCGCAGCAGCGCGTGGCCGAGCACGCCGTGCCGGACGTAGTTCTCCTGGTCGATCCGCCCGTGGGCGTCGTAGAGGCGGTAGACCCCGACATCGTGCAGCAGGCTGCCTGCCCGGACGAGGGCGACGTCCAGACCCCCGCCGCTGCGGTCGAGCAACTGTTCAGCGAGGTCGCAGACGATCCGGCAGTGGGTCCAGACGAGCCGCATCGCCTGGCGGCTCGGCGCGAACCGTTCGTGCAACGCGCGGATCTGCGCGTCGCTCGGCACCGCCGTCCGGTGGTCGACAGTCATGGTGGGTGTCCGCTCCTGTCCCCGGAATCGCCACGGGCCCGGCGCCCCCGCGGGGGACACCGGGCCCGGTGACGGTCAGCGGATCACCAGCTCAGGTAGCCCGCCTGGGTCTGCACGTTCAGCTCGGGCACCCGGTGGAACTGGGCGAGCCAGGTACGCGGGTCACGCAGCTCCAGCACGTCCAGTCCCTTCTGGATGTCACTGGAGTAGATGTGGCCGTTGTACCAGTAGGCCGACCAGGAACCGGCGGTGCGCAACTGGTTGGCGTCCAGCGGCCCGCGCTCCCAGTAGGCGATCTCCTCGGGGGCGCGGGAGTCGGTGAAGTCCCACACCGAGATGCCGCCCTGGTACCAGGCCTGCACCATGATGTCGCGGCCGGGCACGGGGATCAGCGAGCCGTTGTGGGCCACGCAGTTCTCCGTGTCGGCGTTGACCCGGGGGATCTTGAAGTAGCTGCGGAACTCCAGCTTGCGGGCGTCGCCGCGGCCGGTGATGTCGTAGATGGCGTCCGCGCCGCGGTTCGGCCCGACCTGCTCGTTGCACGTCGCACCGCTGCCGCCGCCCAGCTCGTCGGTGAAGACGACCTTGGTGCCGGAGTTGTTGAACGTGGCGGAGTGCCAGAACGCGAAGTTCTCGGCGTCGGTGACCCGTTCGATCACCCGCGGCGCCTCCCGGTCGGCGATGTTCAGCAGGACGCCGTCACCCATGCACGCGCCCGCGGCCAGGTCCTTCGCCGGGTAGGCGGTGATGTCGTGGCACCCGGTGGTGGCCGACGACTGCCCCGGGATGCCCGGGTAGCCGCCGTCCGGGAACAGGTTCGGCGTGGCGACCACCGAGGCGGTGGTGGGGTTCTTCACCGGCACCTTGACGATGGAGATGGAGTCGTGCGGGGGTTGGCAGTCCGGGAACTCCGCGCGCGGGCTGTACGAGGAGACGTACAGGTAGACGTTGCGCTTGTCCTTGCCCGGCACCAGTGTGTGGGTGTGCGAGCCGCACGCCGTCTCGACCGACTTGATGTAGCGCGGGTTGCGCTTGTCGCGGATGTCGAAGATCTTGATGCCCTCCCACGACTCCTTCACCGACGCCGACTGGGTGGTGCTGGCGCAGGAGTCGTCGTTGCGGGAGGTGTCGGTGGACAGGAATAGCAGGTTGCCGTACACCGAGATGTCGTTCTGCGAGCCGGGGCAGAGCACCTGCGACACGATCGTCGGGCGACTCGGCCGGGCCACGTCGTAGATGACGAACCCGTCGTAGTTGCCGGCGAACGCGTACCGACCCTGAAAGGCGATGTCGGTGCCGAGGGCGGCCAACGTGTCGAACGGGGCCTGCTTCGGCAGGTTCGCCACCTGGCGCAGGTTGGGGCTGCTGGAGATCTCGTCGACACCGGGGACGGCATTGTCCACGGTGGCCGGCGCGGCCTGGGGGGCGGCCTGCGCGACCTCCTGTGCGCTGCTCGGCGGCGCGGCGATGATGCCGGTGAGCAGCAGACCGGCGGCGGCGACGCTGACCGTGCGGGTGCGGGACGTGCGGATGCTGATCACCGGGGAACACCCTTCGAAAGGGGATGATGATTCGTCACACCCTACCGATTTGAGACGGTCATCAATGTGACCCAGGTCACATGAGGGGAGATTCGTCTATGGTTAGGATCGCTGTCACCTTGACCGGAGGGAGCGCCGTATGACCGGCCGGCAGGCGCGTGTGTGGTCCGCCGTCACAGCGCTTGTGGTGTTCGCCGTGCTCGGTGCCCTGGCGTTGACCGGGCGGGAGGACGCCGCTCCGACAGCGGCCGTGGCCAGCCCCTCCGTCGCGGCGACGCCGGGCACCGGCCAGGTCGCCCCGGCGCCGCCGGTGCTGGCTCCCGGGCGTCCGGGGGAGCCGGCCGTCACCGGCCCGGCCGTGCCGGCGCGTGACGCCGCGCCCCGGTGGAACAGCCTCGACGTCTGGTACGTGCGGATGATGATCCCGCACCACGAGCAGGCGTTGGCCATGTCGGCGCTCGCCCCCGACCGGGCCGCCGACCGGCGGGTACGCGCGGTGGCCGACCGCATCCGTGCCGGCCAGGCGCCGGAGGTCGGCGTGCTGCGCGCCTGGCTCAGCAACCGCGGCCTGCCCGCGGACGTCCCGGGGCACGATCACGGCAGCATGCGCGGCATGCAGACGTCCGAGGCGATGCGGCGCCTCGCGGACGCCCGGGGCGCGGAGTTCGACCGGCTCTTCGTGCAGATGATGACCGATCACCACACCGGGGCGGTGGTCATGTCCACCGACCTGCTCAAGGTCGGTGTCGACCAGGCCATGCAGGAGTTCGCCAACGCGGTGGCCGTCGAGCAGACCGTCGAGATCAACCGCATGCGGACCCTGCTCGTTCCCTGACATTCCACGCCCGGCACGGTCGGGGCCGTGGGTCAGGGCTGTCCGCCGTTGCCGCCGCCGCCGTTACCGTCGTCTCCGCCGCCGACCGGAGCGGTCGTGGTCGGGTCGGCCACCGGCGGGGTGGTGGTCTCCGACACCGGCGGTGCGGTGGTGGGGGTGCCGGCGGGCGCGGTCGGGGCGGCGCTCGGCTCGTCGGACGGGCTCGGCTGGGCCGAGGCGCTGGGCGAGGTGCTCGGTGTTGCCGCGACCGAGGCCGACGGCCGGTCGCCGGGGCCGACCGGCCGGTAGGTGAAGTTGTCGTCCGATGTCGGCTCCACGGTGATCGCCGGGTCCGCCACCGGGTTGCTGGGCGCCACCGAGGGCGCAGTGGAGTCGATCTCCGTGGCCGGCTCGCCCGTGTCGTTGGCGGCGGCCACCAGCGCGCCGAGGGCGGTCATCGCCACCAGCACCGCGCCGAGCGCGCCGATGAGCGTCCCCCGCCGCCCCGGTCGCCGTGGCGTCGCCACCGCCGCACCCGGGCGGGCCGGTGGCTGATCGTTCGAGGCGCGTGCACCGCCGACCGCGCCGCGCAGCGCCACCGGCGTGGTGGGCGAGTCGGTACGCGCGGCCCGGGCTGCGTCCGCCATCGCCGCGGCGCTCGGGTAGCGGTCGGCCGGGTCCTTCGCCAGCGCCCTGGCCACCAGTTCGCGAACCGCCGGCGGGATCTCCGCGGGCAGCTCCGGCGGCTCGTCGTCGAGGTGGCGCACGGCCACCTGGAGCGGGTTGTCGCCGGTGAACGGCGGACCGCCGGTGAGGCAGCAGTAGGCGACCGCGCCGAGCGCGTACACGTCGGTGGCCCCCGAGACGGGACGGCCGGCGGCCTGTTCCGGCGCCATGTAGAGGGCGGTGCCGGGCACCGCGTTCGTGCTGGTGATGCTGGTGACGTTGGTCGAGCGGGCCACGCCGAAGTCGACCAGGACCACCGTCCCGTCGTCCTGCACGAGCAGGTTGCTCGGCTTGACGTCGCGGTGGACGATGCCCCGTCCGTGCGCGGCGTGCAGCGCCTGCGCCACCTGGGCCACGATCGACATGGTCTCGGCGACCTCGAGGCGACCGGCGGATTCGATCCGTCGCGACAGCGGCTCCCCGGCGACGAACTCCATCACCAGGTAGTCGGCCCGACCACCGCCGGGCAGCTCGTCCTCGCCGCAGTCGAAGACCTGGACCACGCCGGGATGACGCAGCGAGGCCATGATCCGCGCCTCGGCGCGGAAGCGGGCGATGAAGTCGGGATCGGAGACCAGCGCGGGCAGCAGCACCTTCACCGCGACCGACCGGCCGAGCACCAGGTCCTTGGCACGCCAGACGTCGCCCATGCCGCCGGTGGCGACACGGTCATCCAGGCGGTACCGACCGCTGAGTACGACGTCTGAGGACAGCACCCCCATACCGTACCCACAGTGGGCGCGAAGTATTTCCGGCGAAGTCGTCCGCGTCGGCGGCCGAGCGGTTCCGGCCGGCTCACCCGCACGGTCGGCACCGGCGCTGCCGGTAGGCTCACCGTGACGGCTCCGGCACGAGCGGCCAGAAAGTGATCCCCAGGCCCCGGGTGTCCACTTCCCGGGACGCCATCCCTCCCGCACCGGCCCGTCGCGGCGGCCGGCGGGTGACCCGCGTTACATCGACACGCCGCCGGCGCGGGTAGACATTTCTCTCTGTTTTCCGGTCCGTCCGACCCTTGCCGGCCCCCCGATCGGCCCGACTGCGGGCGGTCCCCCTGCGCCGGTACGGTATGTCCGCCAGCCGCGTACCGTACGGCCGGGTTCATGGCGCATCGCGTGCTCGCGGGCGCCCGATCAGCTCACGGGGGGCGAGTGCGGATGGCGGTGTGGCCACTGGCTCCCCTACCCGTCCGGCCCGCGACGGTGGCCCCCCGGCGGCGCCGGTGACCGCCGACCTGAACGAGACGGTCGTCGCGGCGCAGGCCGGCGACGAGGAGGCGTTCCGCTTCCTCTACCGCACCCTGCAGCCGGCCCTGCTGCGCTATCTGACCGCACTTGTCGGCGCCGACGCCGAGGACGTCGCCTCGGAGGCGTGGCTGCAGATCTCCCGCGACCTGCCCTCGTTCAGCGGCGGCGAGTTCCGCGCCTGGGCCGTCACGATCGCCCGGAACCGGGCCATGGACCACCTGCGCCGGCAACGACGGCGACCCTCGATCCCGGTGCCGGTCCAGGCGCTCAGCGAACTGGCCGCCGACGTCGACACCGCCGACCGGGCGGGCGAGGCCATCGCCACCGAGAGCGCGCTGGCGCTGATCCGTACGCTGCCGCCGGCCGAGGCGGAGGCCGTGATGCTGCGCGCGGTCATCGGCCTCGACGCGGAGACCGCCGGGCGGGTCCTCGGCCGGCGGGCCGGGGCGGTGCGCACCGCGGCGCACCGCGGCCTGCGCCGGCTGGCGACCATGCTGGAACGCTCGGCGGCGCCGCACGCGTCGGACGAGTCCGGTGATCCCGTCGCGCCCCGTCCCCGTACCGACCGCCAGGTGCCGCACGCACCCGAGGCCGAGCCGGCGGAGGGCTGACGTGAGGGGAGACGACGGCATGCACGCTCGCCGGTCCGGCCGGCCCGCCGACCGGGCGGAGTCCGAACGCCTGCTCGACGCCGCGGCGACGCCCGCGGCTGATGCCGACCCGCTGGCCCGGCTGCTGGCGGCCGCCGCGGCCGCCCCGCCGGCCGGTACGCCGACCGCCGGCGAGGAGCAGGCCCTCGCCGCGTTCCGGGCGGCCCGGGCCGCGCCCGCCCCCGCGGTCGCCCGCCGCCGTCCGCGTCGGCGGCTGCGGGTCGCCGCCGCCCTGTCCGGCCTGGCCGCCACCACGGTGGCCGGGGTGGCGTTCGCCGCGGTTCGCCTCGACCGGCCCACCGAGCCGGTGCCGCCGCCGGCCACCAGCCGGCCGACCGGCGCCGCCCCGACGGAAGTCCCACCCGCCACCGGCCCCATCACCACCGACCCCTCGCCGGCGTCCACCGCACCGACCGGAGAGATGTCGCCCGCGACGCCGTCACCGACCCCCACCGCCCCGGTGGCCTCCGACCCGCCGCCGGCGGGCGACCGCGCGCTCGCCGGTCACTGCCGTGCCTACCTGGCCAAGTCCGAGCGGCAGCGGGAGAGGGCGTTGACCACGCCGGGCTTCGCCGATCTGGTGACCGCCGCCGGCGGCCCCGACCAGGTGGAGCGATTCTGCCGGGACCTGGTGGCCGCGCCGTCGGAGCCGGCGGACGAGGACGACTGAGCCTCCTGCGGCCGTCGGATTCCGGACAAAAATTCGTCCCGCTGGGCGGGCGGATCTCGTCTGCTAGACAGAGGATGGTGAGACGCGCGTCCCGTGCCCCCGCGCCGGGCGACGCGCGACCTCGTCGTCGCCCGCCGCCGAAGGAGGAGCGCCCGCATGGTGATGTCGCCGGACCTGGACCGCACGGTGGTCCTCGGTGACGAGGAGGCGGCCCGGGGCCATCTCGCTCGCATCTGTTTCAAGACCGGGCCGCCCACGCTTGTCGGCGTGGAACTGGAATGGACCGTGCACGACGCCGCGGACCCGGCCCGCCCGGTGGATCGGGAGCGACTGCGCCGGGCGCTGGGGCGGCACAGCCCCGTGACCCTCGACCCCACCAGCCCGGCCGACGAGCTCCGGCGCGGCGGCGCCGTGACCGTGGAGCCCGGCGGGCAGGTGGAGATCTCCGCGGCCCCGCGACCGACGGTCGCCGCGCTCATCCTGGCCACCGAGGCCGACGTGGCCGAACTCCGGGCCCGCCTGGACGCCGCCGGGCTGGTGCTGGGCCGCACCGGGATCGATCCCTGGCGACTTCCGCGACCCGTCGTGGAAACCCCCCGCTACCGGGCCATGCGCTGCGTCTTCGACAGGCGTGGGCCGGCCGGCCGGGCGATGATGTACAGCACGGCCGGGCTCCAGGTCTGCCTGGACGCCGGGGAACCCGAACACCTGCCCGACCGCTGGGCCGCCGCGCACGCCGTCGGCCCACCGCTGCTGGCCGCCTTCGCCACCGCAGACCGGCACGCCGGCCGGCGGACCGGCTGGGCGTCCGCCCGGATGGCCACCTGGTTCGGCATCGACCCGGCCCGGACCCGCCCGGTGTGGTCCCCGCAGCGTGCCGACGACGACCCGCTGGCCGCCTGGACCGGGTACGCCCTGAACGCGCCGCTGCTGTGCGTGCGCGGCGACGACCCGGACTGGACAGCCCCGCCGGGCGTCACGTTCGCCGACTGGCTGGCCGGGGCGCTGCCCCGCCCGCCCACCGGCGACGACCTGGAATACCACCTCAGCACGCTGTTCCCACCGGTACGGCCACGCGGCTACCTGGAGCTGCGCTACCTGGACGCCCAGCCCGGCCGGGAGTGGACCGTCCCGCTCGCGGTGCTGGCCGCGCTCTTCGCCGACCCGGGCACCACCCGCGACGCGCTGGCCGTGGCCGGCCCGGTCGCCGACCGCTGGGGCCCGGCCGCCCGCCACGGGCTGGCCGAGCGTCCACTGGCGACCGCCGCCGCGGCCCTGCTCGACCTCGCCCTCGCGGCGCTGCCCCGGCTCGGCCTGCCGGCCGGGATCCACGACGACACCGACCGAGCGATCCGGCGGCGCCGCGCCGCCGCGGAGGGGGGACACCGGTGACCACCACCGAGCGACCGGACGCGGACGCCGAGCGACTGCGCGACCGGATCGCGGCGGAACTGGCGCGTGCCCGCGCCCGTACCGCCCTGCTGACCGACGCGGTGGACGACGACGACCTCACCCGGCAGCACTCCACGCTGATGTCGCCGCTGGTCTGGGACCTGGCGCACGTCGGCAACCAGGAGGAGTTGTGGCTGGTCCGCGACGTCGGCGGCCGCGAGCCGGTGCGCCACGACATCGACGACCTCTACGACGCCTTCAAGCAGCCGCGCCGGGACCGGCCGTCGCTGCCGCTGCTGCCGCCGGCCGAGGCCCGCGCCTACGTGCGGACCGTGCGGGACAAGGTGTACGACCTGCTCGACTGCATCCGGTTCACCGAGCGTCCGCTGGTCGCCGACGGGTTCGCGTTCGCGATGATCGTGCAGCACGAGCAGCAGCACGACGAAACCATGCTCGCCACCCACCAGTTGCGCGCCGGTGCCCCGGTGCTGGACGCGCCACCCCCGCCGGAGCCCCGCGCCCGGGTCGGCGGCGAGGTGCTGGTGCCGGCCGGCCCGTTCACCATGGGCACCTCCACCGACCCGTGGGCGTTGGACAACGAACGGCCGGCGCACACCGTCGACCTGCCCGCGTACGCCATCGACGCCGCGCCGGTGACGAACGGGCAGTACCGGGAGTTCATCGCCGCCGGCGGCTACGACGAGCCCCGCTGGTGGTCCGAGGCCGGTTGGCGGCACCGGAACGAGGCGGACCTGAGCGCGCCCATGCACTGGCGGCGCGACGGCGACGGCTGGGCGTACCGCAGGTTCGGCCGCTGGTCGCCGGTCCGCGACGACGAGCCGGTGGTGCACGTCTGCTGGTACGAGGCGCAGGCGTACGCGGCCTGGGCCGGCAAGCGGTTGCCCACCGAGGCGGAGTGGGAGAAGGCGGCCCGCTGGGACCCGGCGGCCGGCCGCTCCCGCCGTTACCCGTGGGGGGACGCGGACCCGGGCGACGCGCACGCCAACCTGGGGCAGCGGCACCTGTGGCCGGCGCCGGTGGGCGCGTACCCGCAGGGCGCGTCGCCGCTGGGTGTCCACCAGCTCATCGGGGACGTGTGGGAGTGGACCTCGTCAACGTTCCGGGGTCATCCCGGCTTCACCGTGTTCCCCTACCGGGAATACTCGGAGGTCTTCTTCGGTGACGACCACCGGGTGCTGCGCGGCGGCTCGTTCGGCACCGACCGGTCCGCCTGCCGGGGCACGTTCCGCAACTGGGACTACCCGATCCGGCGGCAGATCTTCAGCGGCTTCCGCTGCGCCCGGGACGCCGGCGCCGAGGAGTGCCCGGCCTGATGTGCCGCCATCTCGCCTACCTCGGCCCACCGGTGCCGTTGGGCAGCCTGCTGTTCGACCCGCCGTACGGGCTGCTGCGGCAGTCCTGGGCGCCGCGGGACATGCGCGGCGGCGGTGCCGTCAACGCCGACGGGTTCGGTGTCGGCTGGTATCCCGACGGCGGTGACCCGGTCCGCTACCGGCGGGCCCAGCCGATGTGGAGCGACACCACGCTGCCGGAGCTGGCCGCAATCACGTCCGTGCGTGCGGTGCTGGCCGCGGTGCGCTCCGCCACGGTCGGGATGCCCCTGCACGAGACGGCCGCCGCGCCGTTCGCCGAGGGGCGGTGGCTGTTCAGCCACAACGGCGTGGTGCGCGGCTGGCCGGACAGCCTGGTCCCGTTGGCTGCCGGCCTGCCCATCCGCGACCTGCTCACGTTGGAGGTGCCGTCGGACTCGGCGCTGCTGTGGGCGCTGGTCCGGCACCGGCTGCGCGCGGGCGCGGCGCCTCACGAGGCGGTGGCCGACACGGTGGCGGCGGTCGCCGGGGCGGCTCCCGGTTCCCGGCTGAACCTGCTGCTCACCGACGGGGTGACGGTGGTGGCGAGCGTGGCCGGGCACGCGCTGTCGGTGCGGCGCGGGCCGGGTTCGGTGCTGCTGGCCTCCGAGCCGTTCGACGACGACCCCGACTGGCGGGCGGTGCCGGACGGGCGGCTGGTGGTGGCGACCACCGCCGGGCTGGACGTACGCGAGCTGACCGCCGCCTGAGGAATCCCTACCCCCGGACCGGAACGAGAGGACACCTGATGAGCGCGGAGCCGCTGGAGATCCACCTGGAGGAACGGGACCTGGACCGGGGCCTGCGGGAGGACGTACGGGTCGGACTGACCGCGTCGCCGAAGTGGCTGCCGCCGAAGTGGTTCTACGACGCCCGGGGCAGTGAGCTGTTCGAGGAGATCACCCGCCTGCCGGAGTACTACCCGACCCGGGCGGAACGGGCGGTGCTGGACGCGCACGCCCACGACGTGGCCGCGATGACCGGCGCGAAGACGCTCATCGAGCTGGGGTCCGGCTCGTCGGAGAAGACCCGGCTGCTGTTGGACGCGTTCACCCGGCACGGCGACCTGGGCACGTTCGTCCCGCTGGACGTGTCGGTGAGCGCGCTGCGCTCCTCCACCGCGCAGATCGCCGCCGCGTACCCGGGGCTGCGGGTGCGGGGGATCGTCGGTGACTTCACCCGCCACCTGGACCGGCTGCCCACCGGCGGTCGGCGCCTGGTGGCGTTCCTCGGCGGCACGATCGGCAATCTGCTGCCGGTGGAGCGGGCCGAGTTCCTCACCGCGACGCGCGCGGCGCTGGAGACCGGCGACTGGCTGCTGGTCGGCACCGACCTGGTCAAGGACCCGGCGGTGATCGTGCCCGCCTACGACGACGCGGCCGGCGTGACCGCCGAGTTCAACCGCAACGTGCTGCGGGTCGTCAATCGGGAGCTGGGCGCGGACTTCGACGTCGAGGCGTTCCGGCACGTGGCGCTCTGGGACCCGGAGCGGGAGTGGATCGAGATGCGGCTGCGGGCCGAGCGGCCGGTGCGGGCGCGGGTGCTGGGCCTGGACGTGACGTTCGCCGCCGGTGAGGACCTGCGCACCGAGGTCTCGGCGAAGTTCCGGCCGGCGGGGATCGCCGCGGAGCTGGCGGCGGCGGGCTTCGCCCGGCAGGCGTTCTGGACCGACCCGGACGCGCTGTTCGGGGTGAGCCTGGCCCGCGCCGACTGAGCGGTGGCCCGGTCACCGGTTCGGCCGGCGATCGGCTAGGCTGGCGGCGCGAAGGGGAGTAGCCCCCAATGTCGTGGTCGACATACTGGTGCGTTCCGCACCCGGCCACGCGGCCCCGGTCCCCGGGGCGGGCGAGACCTTCGACTCAGGCTGTCGCAGCCGGGTCGAGGGCGCCCCCGTTCCTCCTCCCGGCTTGATCGGGAAGGTGCACATGGAGGGTTTCCTCGTCGCGCTGGTGGTCAGCTTCGGCGTCATCTTCGTCGCCGAACTGGGCGACAAGTCCCAGCTCATGGCGTTGACGTTCGCCACGCGGTACCGGACGGTGCCGGTGCTCATCGGCATCACCATCGCCACCGCGATCGTCCACCTGGCCTCGGTGGCCATCGGCTACGGGCTGAACGCGGCCCTGCCCACCGGCTGGATCTCGCTGGTCGCCGGTCTGGCGTTCCTCGGCTTCGGCGCCTGGACGTTGCGCGGCGACAAGCTGACCGAGGCGGAGAAGCGCAAGGCCGAGCGCAGCAACCGGTCGGCGATCCTGGCGGTGGGTGTCGCGTTCTTCCTGGCCGAACTGGGCGACAAGACGATGCTGGCGACCATCACGCTGGCCACCAAGTACGGCTGGTTCGGCACCTGGCTGGGCTCGACGCTCGGCATGGTGGCGGCGGACGCGTTGGCGATCCTGGTCGGTCGGATGCTCGGCCGGCACCTGCCGGAGCGGGCGATCCGCTACGGCGCGGCGGTGCTGTTCGCCATCTGCGGCCTCTGGTTGATCTTCGAGGCGGTGACGGAGCTGAACTGAGCGGCCGGGCGGCCGGGCGTCAGGCGGTGCCCTCCTGGTAGACGTCCGGGATGCCGTCGCCGTCGGCGTCCCGGCTCTCCCGTTCGCTGATCCGCCGGTAGACCCGGTTGCGGCGGATCAGCACCACCGAGGCGAGGACGGCGGAGGTGAGCGAGCCGAGCAGCACCGCCACCTTCACCCCGTCCTCCTGCGGGCTGCCCGCCCCGAACGCCAGTTCGCCGATGAGCAGCGACACGGTGAAGCCGACCCCGGCCAGCAGCGCCAGTCCGGCCAGGTCGGCCCAGGTGATCTCCTCGTCGAGTTCGGCCCGGGTGAACCGGGCCAGCAGGTAGGTGGCCCCGAACACGCCGGTGACCTTGCCGAGCACCAGGCCGGCGGCGATCGCGAGCACCACCGGGCTGGTCAGCACCCGGCCCAGGTCCACGCCGACGAGCGTCACCCCGGCGGCGAAGAACGCGAAGACCGGTACGGCCAGGCCGGCGGAGACCGGCCGCCAGCGGTGCTCCAGCCGCTCGGCCAGCCCGGGTGCCCCGTCGCGTCCGGTGCGTACCGGCACGGTGAAGCCGAGCAGGACGCCGGCCACGGTGGCGTGCACGCCGGAGCCGTGCACCAGGGCCCAGGTGGCCACCGCGAGCGGGATCAGCGCCCACCACCAGGTGCGCCGACGTTGCACGAGCGTCCCGAACAGGGCCAGGGGCAGCAGCGCGGCGAGCAGTGGGAGCAGTTGGAACCCGGCGGTGTAGAACACCGCGATGATCACGATGGCGAACAGGTCGTCGACCACCGCGAGGGTGAGCAGGAACGCGCGCAACCCCTGCGGCAGGTGGGAGCTGACCACGGCCAGCACGGCCAGCGCGAACGCGATGTCGGTGGCCGTGGGGATGGCCCAGCCGCGCAGGCCGGGGCCGCCGGTGGCCAGCGTCACCGCGACGTAGATCAGTGCCGGCGCGGCCATGCCGCCGATCGCGGCGACCACAGGCAACGCGGCCCGGCGCGGATCGCGCAGGTCCCCGGCGACGAACTCGCGTTTGAGTTCCAGGCCCACCACGAAGAAGAAGATCGCGAGCAGCCCGTCGGCGGCCCAGGCGCCCAGGCTCAGGTCGAGGTGCACCGCGGCGCCGCCCGGCCACGGCACCCAGTCGCGCAGGTCCGCGTACGCCGCCCGCCACGGCGAGTTGGCCCAGATCAGGGCGACGACCGCACCGAACAGCAGCAGGCCGCCGCCGACGGTCTCGGTGCGCAGCACGTCGGCCAGGAAGCGGGCCTCGGGCCAGGATCGGCGGGACAGCAGGCGGGGCCGGTGCGGGTCGTGCCGGGGCATGCGGTGTCCGTTCGGAAGCAGGGGTCGACGAAGTTGTCGCCGACCAGACTTCCCGGCACACCGGAGCCAACCCTAACGTCTGCTCGTCGCCGGCGGCGAACCGGACCGCGACTCAGCGTTGCCCGGGCAGCACCGGCAGGGCGGTGGCGGCCGGCTCGCAGACCGCCGCCAGCCACTTGGTCAACTCGTCCGGGTCGGCGTACGGGTCCAGCGCGCGTACCTCGTCCGGTTCGAGCATGGGGACCGGGACGTGGGAGATCAGCGGATGCAGTGGCCGGGTGTCCACCTCGTCGGTGCCGAACAGGTGCTCGTGCAGCTTCTCGCCCGGCCGCAGCCCGGTGAAGACGATCTCCACGGGGCGGTCCGCCTCGGCGGCCAGCCGGCGTGCCACGTCGGCGATGCGCACCGGCTCGCCCATGTCGAGCACCAGCGCCTCGCCGCCCCGGCCGATCGTCGCGGCCTGCAGCACCAGGTGCACGGCCTCCTGCACGGTCATGAAGTAGCGGGTCACCTCAGGGTGGGTGACGGTGATCGCGACCCCGGCGCGGATCTGCGCCTGGAACGCGGTGAGCACCGAGCCGCGGCTGCTCAGCACGTTGCCGAACCGGACGCTGAGGTAGGCCCCGCCGGACCGCTCGGCGTGGTACGCGGTGAGCCGCTCGGTGATCCGCTTGGAGTAGCCGAGGACGCTTGTCGGGTTGGCCGCCTTGTCGGTGGAGATGTTCACGAACTGGGCGACGTCCCGGCAGGCCTCGAGCACGTTCAGCGTACCCAGGATGTTTGTCTTGAGGGCTTCGCCGGGGTGCCGCTGGAGCATGGTGAGGTGCTTGAGCGCGGCGGCGTGGAACACCACGTCGGGCTGGCGGTCGGCGACCACCCGGGCGATGCCCTCGGCGTCGCGGATGTCGGCCAGGATCAGCTCGGGCCCGTCGAGCAGCGCACGCCCGTGCAGGGACATCTGGAGCGCGTGCAGCGCCGACTCGTCCCGGTCGAGCATCATCAGCTCGTCCGGTTCGCAGCGGGCGATCTGCCGGCACAGTTCCGAGCCGATCGAGCCGCCCGCGCCGGTGACCAGCACCCGGCGTCCGGCCAGCCCGGTGCGTTCCACGCTCAACTCGGCGACCCGGTGGGCGCGGCCGAGCAGGTCGGTGGGTTGCAGATCGCGTACGTCGGTGGCGGCCACCGGCCGATCCAGCAGCTCGCGCACCGGGGGCAGCACCTTGAACGCGGCGCCGGCCTCCAGCGTGCGGGTACGCACGTCGCGCAGCAGCGACGGCTCGGAGCCGCTCATCGAGAAGATCACGGTGGTGGCCCGGGTCGCCCGCACGGCGGTGCCGACCTGTTCCCGGCCGCCCAGCACGCGCAGCCCTTCCAGGCGCAGTCCGCGACTGTCCGGGGCGTCGTCGAGCAGGCCGACCGGGCGGTATCCGCCGGCCGGGTCGTGCAGCAGCGCGCGGACGAGGCGTTCGCTGGCCGCGTCCACCCCGTAGACCAGGCACCGTTCGGCGTGCCGGGTCTCCGGGCGCTGCCGGTCGGCGTACACCCGCCACAGGCCGCGGGCGGTGGCCATCGCCACCAGCGCGACGGCGCCGCCGACCAGCGGCGTGCTCGCCGGCACCGGCCGGTGCGTCCACGGCAGCACGCCGACGACCGCGACGGTCGCCACGAGCGCGACCGTGACGGCCAGGCCGCGGGCGTCGCCGGCGCTGCCGATCGGGTAGCGGCCGTAGACCCGGGAGCGCAGCAGGGTCAGCGCCGCGTAGAGCGCGGCGCAGGCCAACGCGACGGCGAGGGTACGGCCGCTGGTGCCGGCGGTCAGCTCGAACTCGAAGCGGGTCCACGCGGCGCCGAGAAATCCGCCGCACCACGCGGCCGTGTCCAGCGTTAACAGGGAAAGGGTGGCGGCGCGGTGGGTGATCCGGCCGTGGGTCTGCACGGCGGCGGTGGCTGCACGATCCATGGGCTGCTTCAGCGTCCTATCCGGATTGAAAGGATTAGACCGTCTGTCCCGGTTCGGTCGTTTACATTCATCGAGTCACGTAACGTGTTGTTTAGGCGATTCGATCCTGGCACAGCTACTGGTGCTTTTAGGGGGCTTTCGTGCAGTTGGATGGGCAGACCGGCGTGTCGCGAGGGGGAGCGTGATGAACCTGTTCGGCTACCTGCGACTGGTCCGACGCCACTGGTGGATCGTGCTGGTGGCGGTGATGCTCGCCCTGGGCAGCGCCGCGCTGGTGACGGTGCGGACGGTGCCCCGCTACCAGGCCTCGGTGACGTTCTTCGTCACCACGCCCAGCCAGGGGGTCACCGACGCCTACCAGGGCAGCCTCTTCCTCCAACAGCGGGTCAAGTCCTACGGCGACCTGCTCACCAGTGACCGGCTGGCACAGAGCGTTGTCGCCGAGACGCCGCTCGGCCTCACCGCCGACCAGTTGCGCGGCCGGATCAGCACCGCCACCACGACCGGCACGGTCCTGCTGGAGGCGACCGTCACCGACACCGACCAGAACCGGGCGCTGAAGACCACCGAGACGCTCGCGACGAAGTTCACCGAGCTGGTCCAGAAGGTGGAGACACCGCCGGACGGCAACGCGCCCCCGATCAAGATCGAGCTGGTCAGCGGGCCCCGCGTCACCGCCGACCCGGTCACCCCGCAGCCGACCCGCAACCTCGTCCTGGGTGGGCTGATCGGTCTGCTGCTCGGCGCCGGCCTGGCGGTCCTGCGCGGGCTGGCCGACGTGCGGATGCGAGACGGCGCCGCGCTGCAACGGGTGACCGGCAGCCCGCTGCTCGGCGAGGTCCCGTTCGACGCCTCCGCGAAGTCGGCGCCGCTGATCGTCGGTGAGGCGGCCGGGTCGCCCCGCGCCGAGGCGGTGCGCAAGCTGCGCACCAACCTGCGGTTCGTGGACGTGCACGAGCCCGCCCGCGTCATCGCGGTCACCAGCGCGTTGCAGGGCGAGGGCAAGACCACGATGGCCTGCAACACCGCGATCGCGCTGGCCGAGGCCGGCTGGCGGGTCCTGCTCATCGACGCCGACCTGCGCCGCCCCAAGGTCGCCGACTATCTCGGGCTCGACGACGGCGTCGGCCTCACCGACGTGCTCGTCGGCGACGTACAGGTCGGTGACGTGGTGCAGCCCTGGGGCGAGAAGTCCCTGTTGGTGCTGCCCAGCGGCGCCACCCCGCCCAACCCGAGCGAGCTGCTCGGCTCCAAGTCGATGGCGGACCTGCTGGTGGCGCTGCGCGACTCGGCGGACATCGTGGTCATCGACACCGCCCCGCTGCTGGCGGTCACCGACGGCGTGGTGGTGGCCGTGCAGGCCGACGGCGCGCTCCTGGTCACCCAGCAGGGGCGGACCTCACGCAGCCAGGTGGCCGCGGCGGCGAACGCGCTCAGCTCGGTCTCGGTGCGCCTGCTCGGCTGCGTGCTCAACATGGCCCGGGTGGCCAAGGAGGACGCCTACCAGTACGAGGCGTACCGGGTGGTCGTGCCGCCCGCCGGTGCGTCCGTGCCGGCCGACCGGGTCGGCACCCACCGGGGCGCGCGGGCCGACGTGGGCGACCGGACGCAGGAACTCACCCGGCTGTCCCGATGAGCGCCAGCACGGGCCGGATCGACCGCTCGATCTCCCGCGCGCAGTGCCGGAAGTCCGCGGGGGAGCCGCCGATCGGGTCGCCCAGGTCATCCGCGCCGGGGGCGGGGGGTTGCAGTCGCCCCCGGGCTCGGACGGCGGCGACCACCGCGGCCCGCAGCGGTGTGTCCGCCACCGCCTCGGCCGGCCGGGCCGCGGCGGCCAGCCGGGCGAACTGGCGCAGCGTGAACGTGCGGGGCAACGCGTTCGGGGCGAGCGCGGTGCAGGCCGAGCGCTGCCGCCGGGTCGCGGTCAGCACCAGCGTCGCCGCGCCCAGGTGCTCCGGGCGCAGCCGGCGGGTGCGGAACGCCGCCGGGTCCGCGCCGGTTCCGGCGGCCACCTCGACGGCGTACGGATGCATGGCCGCGCCGTCGATCGCGTCGGTGCCGGCGCTGGCCACCGCCAGCGGCAGGCCGGCGAGCAGCCGGCGGGCGATGAACTCCGCCATCGGCGACCGGCACATGTTCGCGTGGCAGACGAAGAGCACCTCGTCGACCATCCGCACCCCTCTCCTCGACGCGGTCGCGGCGGGTGGTGCCGCGCCGGCGTTTGCCCGGCGGTCGCGGCCGGAGGCGGAGGGGTTGCCGGCATCGTACGCGGGCCGGGCGCCGGGCGTCCGGCAGGCCGCGCCAGGGGCGCGGCCATGAGGATCGGCATCCTGTCGTACCACTTCCCGCCGGAGCCGGCGTTCGTCCCCGGCAGTCTGGCCGAGGAACTGGCCGGCCGTGGCCACGAGGTACGGGTGCTCACCGGCTTCCCGGACTATCCCGGCGGCCACGTCTATCCGGGCTGGCGGCAGCGCTGGGGGCACCGGACGCACAGCGAGCGGTTGACCGTGCGCCGGGTGCCCCGGTTCGCCGGCGGCGACGCGTCCGCGCGGGCGCGTGCCGCGAGCTGGCTCTCCTTCGCCGGCAGCGTCGGGCTCGCGGGCCGCGGCTACTTCCGCGACGTCGACGCGCTCTACGTCCACCAGCATCCGGCGGTCACCTTCGCCGCGGCGGGGCTGCTGCGGGTGCTCGGCCGGGTGCCGACCGTGCTGCACGTGCAGGACGTGTGGGCCGAGCGGGACCGGCAGCCGGCGGCGGACCGCGGACCCGGCAGGTGGGACGCGGCCCGCCGCCTGTGGCGGGAGGCGGCGGTGGTGGCGGTCAGCGCTCCCTCCATGCGGGACCTCGTGGTCGCCGCCGGTGTCGACCCGGCGCGGGTGCACACGGTGCTCAACTGGACCGACGAGCGGATCTTCCAGCCGGCCGAGCCGGGACCTGCGGCGCGCCGGCTGGTCCGCCGGGACGGCCGGTGCGTGGTGATGCACGCCGGCACGATCGGTGCGCGGCAGGGCCTGGAGACGGCGGTCCGGGCGGCGGCTGCGCTGGGCGACCGGATGGACCTGGTGCTGGTGGGTTCCGGTCCGCAGGAGCGGCGGGTGCGAGGGCTCGCCGCCGACCTCGGCGCGGAGAACGTCCGGTTCGTCGACCGGCGGGTCCCGACGGACATGCCCCAGCTCTACGCGGCCGCCGACTACCAGCTGGTCGTGCAGCGCGGCCTGCCGGAGCTGCGGGGCACGGTGCCGGGCAAGCTGCAGGCCGCGCTCTCCTGCGCCGCACCGGTGGTGGCCTCCACGGGCGGCGACACGGCGGAGCTGGTCGAGCGGTCCCGGGCCGGGCTGTCCTGCCCGCCGGACGACTGGGCCGCGCTGGCCGACCGCTTCTGGCTGGCCGCGGCCATTCCCGCGGCGGCCCGGGTCGACATGGGTCGCCGCGGACGGGAGGTCTACCTGCGGGAGATGTCCTCGCGGGCCGGCGTCGACCGGATCGAGGCGCTGCTGCACGAGGCGGCGGCGATGCGGGCGACCGGGAGCGCGAGCCGCGCCGCGGCACGGTGAGCGTCGCAAATGGTGAAACAGACACTAAAGGCGCTTCATCCTGCTAGAAAGCACTCAAAGGTCTCAACCGACCATCGAGGGGGATTCGTGACGGGAGGCGGGGCTCCGCCCGGCCGGCGGCGAGGCGCCCGGCGACGCCGCCGGGCCCGGATCCGCCGGATTCTGCTGACCGGGCTGGTCGTCGTGTCGGTGCTGCTCACCGCCGGTGGCTGGGTGGCCTTCCGGGGTTGGCAGGCCCGCGCCCACCTGGTGAACGCCGCCGGGCTCGCCGAGGAACTCAGCGTCCAGGTGCTCGACGGGGACATGGCCCGCGCCCAGCGCACCCTGTCCGCGTTGCAGGAGCAGGCCGTCGCGGCCCGGGATGCCACCGAGGGCCCGGCCTGGCGGCTCGGTCGGCGGATGCCGTACGCCGGCGACGACCTGACCGCCGTCCGGGAGGTCTCGGTGGCGGTGGACGACCTGGCCCGCCTCGCCTTCCCCACCCTGCTGCGGGTCGACCTCGCCTCCCTGGTGCCGAAGCAGGGCCGGCTCGACCTGGGCCGTTTGCGTGCCGTGTCCGCCGAGGTGACCGCTGCCGACGAGGCGGTCCGGCGCACCGCCGCCCGGCTCGCGCAGGTGCCGACCGAGCGGCTGGTGACGCAGGTGCGCGAGGCGGTCACCGCGCTGCGGGCGGAGCTGGACCGGTTGGGTCACCTCACCTCGGCCGCCGACCGGGGTGCCCGGCTGCTGCCGCCGCTGCTCGGCGGCGACGGGCCCCGCACCTACCTGCTGGTGTCGCAGAACCCGGCGGAGCTGCGTGCCACCGGCGGCATGTTCGGCGCGTACGCGGTGCTGCGTGCGCAGGACGGGCGCATCCGGCTGCTCGACCAGGGCAGCTCGTCGAGCCTGGCGAGCTTCGACCCGCCGCTGCCGGTCGACCCGCAGGCGAGCCGGATCTGGGGTGACCTGCCGGGCATGTTTCCCGCCGACGTGAACCTGGCGCCGGACTTCCCGGCCGCGGCCGCGCTCTACCGGGAGATGGTGCGCCGGCGCACTGGCACCACAGTGGACGGTGTCCTCGCGGTCGACCCGGTGGTGCTGTCGTACCTGCTCGGCGCCATCGGCCCGGTGGCGGTGCCCGGCGGCCCGGTGCTGACGGCCGACACCGCGGTCCGGACGTTGCTCAGCGACTCGTACCGGGACCTGGGCGCGAAGGATCAGGACGAGTTCTTCGCCCGGGCCGCCGCGCGCGTGTTCGAGGCGTTGTTCACCAAGCCCGCAGACCCGCGAGCGTTTTTGGCCGTTTTCGGCCGGTCAATAGGGGAACGTCGGATATTGTTCTGGAGTGTCCGATCCGAGGAGCAGCGCGCGCTGGCCGGTACCCGGCTGGCCGGGCACCTTCCGGAGAAGGACACGGTGCCGACGGTCGGGGTGTTCCTCAACGACGGCAGCGGCGCGAAGCTCGGCTACTACCTCAGGTTCACGGCCACCCTGACGGTCGGCGACTGCCAGCCGGACGGGCGCCGCGAGCTGCGGCTGCGGGTCCGGGTGCACTCCACCGCCCCCCGGTCGGGGCTGACCCGATCGGTTACCGGGCTCGCGCTGGCCGGTGACAAGTACACAGCACGCACCTTCGTCTCGGTGCACACGCCCACCGCCGGCGCGGTCCTCACCGGCCGGCTCGACGGGCGGGACACCGCGATGGGCAGCGGGCTCGACGGCCGCCGCCAGGTGGCGGTGGCGAAGGTGGAGACCGGCCCCGGGCAGACCCGGACGCTCGACGTCACCGTGCTGACCGGCCGGACCGGAGCAGGCACGGCCGAGCTGGTGCTCACACCCACCGCCACCCCATGGACCACCCAGGTGGTCAACGCACCCAACTGTGAACAGTAGGAGGGAATCCACCATGCGGCTATCCCGCATCATCATGGCGCTCACGGTGGGCGTGGCCGTCGTGGCCGTGCCGACCGCGGCCGGGGCGGCCCAGCCGCAGCCACCGGTCTACCCGCCCAACGACGTCGCGACGCTGACCGTGTCGCCGCCGGCGATCCGGCTCGGCGAGACGTTCACCCTGCGGGGCCGGAACTTCGCGCCGAACGAGACGGTCCGCATCGACGTGGCCATCTCGGGCCTGCCCGCCGCCGCACCCGCCGGGGACACGGCGCGGCGCGGCGACGCCGACACGGTGGCGATGGTCCCGGTCGCGTACACGCCGAACCGCGCCCAGCCGCAGCCCGCGCCGACCACGTTCACCGTGACGGCCGACGCCAACGGCAACTTCACCGTCCCCTACCGGCCGACCCGGATCGGCCGTTACACGTTCACGGCCACCGGCCTGACGTCGGGCCGGACCGCCAGCGCCACCGGCATCGTGCTGCCGGTGCGGCCGACCCGCCCGCCGCACCACGGCGGGCTGCCGGTCACCGGTGACAACATCGGTACGCCGCTGAAGCTCGGTGGCGGTCTCGCCGCCGCCGGTGCGGTGCTGCTGCTGGGCTCGTTGGCCTGGCGTCGCCGTCGCCTCGGCTGAACCGGGACGCGCCGGGACCTGTCCCGGCCGGAACGCGGGTGCCCGCCGGACCTCGGCCGGCGGGCACCCGCGCGTGCGTCGCGCACAATGAGGCGGTGGACGCGACACCGTGGACCGACCCCACCGGCCTGTTCACCCTGCCCGGTGGCGCCGTGGTGCGGGGCCGACGGATCGCCGTGCCGGGCCCGCCCGCCGACTTCGCCCTGCTGTTGGCCCCCGGGCCGGAACCGGACTGGCCGGCACGGCACGTCCGCTGGCCCGACTTCTGGATCCCGCTGGACCGGGCCGACGCCCTCGACGCGCTGCGCGAGGCCCGGCGGCGCGCGTACGCGGGGGAGCGGGTCGAGGTGGCCTGCCACGGCGGCGTCGGACGGACCGGCACCGCGCTCGCCGCGCTCGCGGTGCTCGACGGGCTGCCGCCCGGCCCGGCGGTGACCTGGGTCCGCGCGCGCTACCACCCGCGGGCGGTGGAGACCCCCTGGCAGCGTCGCTGGCTGCGCGGGGTGCGGTGACCGCCCGACCGGCCACCGGCAGGCGTGACCGGTTCGACGCACCGTCACCGACCGGGTGAGGCTCCACGGCATGATCGCTGTCCTCGGTAGGGTGCCTTCTCATGACAGCCCGGGTCCTGGCCGCCGCCTCCGCCGTCACCCTGCTCCTCACCGGTGCGCACACACCGGTGCGCCCCGCCCCGGCGGCCCCCGCCGCTTCCGCCGCCCTCGCGGCGCGCACCGTCCCCGCGGCTCCCGCGGCTCCCGCGGCTCCCGCGGCTCCCGCGGCCCTCGCCGCCCCGGCGGCTCCCGCGGCCACGGTGCCCTGCCCCCGGTTGCCGGCCCCGAAGGTCAGCCGCCCGCCGCGGCCCACCCCGCCGCCGCGACCAGGACAGCAGGTGGTCGGCGGCGCGGCGCTGGCCACCGGCGGACTGGTCACGCCGCCGGGAGTCCCCGCCCCGCCCGCGGTCACCGCCACCACCTGGCTCGTCGCGGACCTGGACAGCGGCGCCGTGCTCGGCGCGTGCGGGGCGCACGTCCAGGCCACCCCGGCGAGCACCCAGAAGCTGCTGCTGGCCGCCACCATGCTCGGCCGGCTCAACCCGAAACAGGTGGCCGTCGCCACCGCTGCCGACCTGGACATCGAGCCGGGCAGCTCGGCCGTCGGCCTGCTCGTCGGCGGGCGCTACCAGGTGGAGACGCTCTGGCTCGGCCTGCTGCTGCAGTCCGGCAACGACGCGGCCAACATGCTGGCGCGCCTCGGCGCGGGCAGCGCCCAGGCCGGGGTCGCGGAGATGAACGCGTACGCGGGCCGCCTGGGCGCCCGGCAGACCCACGCCGTCACCCCGTCCGGTCTGGACGGACCGGGACAGTTCACCAGCGCGTACGACCTGGCGCTGATCGCCCGGGCCTGCTTCGCCGACGCCACCTTCCAGCGGTACGCGCGCACCGAACGCGCCCAGATCCCGGCGCAGCCGGCGTTGAAGAAGGGCGGTTTCCAGATCCAGAACGAGAACCAGCTCATCTACCGCTATCCGGGGGCGCTCGGCGGCAAGACCGGCTTCACCGAGTTGGCCCGGCACAGCTACGTCGGGGCCGCCCAGCGGGGCGGACGGCGGCTGGTGGTGACCCTGCTCGGTGCCGAGGCCCGTCCGGTACGCGGCTGGCAGCAGGGCGCCCAACTGCTCGACTGGGGGTTCACGCTGCCCCGCGACGCCTCGGTCGGGCGGCTCGTCGAGCCGGGGGAGCCGGATCCCGACACGGCGGGTCCGGGCGATGAGCCGGCCGTCGTACCGCCACCCACCCCGTCCTCGACCCCGTGGCGGGGGCCGGCCGGGACGGCGGTGCGCCGCATCGGCGACGGCGACTGGCGGGTGATCGTGCCACTGGCCGGCGTGCTCGCCCTCGCGGTGGGCGCGACGGCGGCGGTGCTCACCGCCCGGCGTGGCCGGGCGCGGGGTCGTCGACGGGCCTGAGCCGGCGCACCCTACCCGGCGACCCGGCCGGCGGGACCCGAATCCCGGAGCCGGCGACCCGTTCGGGTCGGCGTGGCTAGCGTCCGGGTCATGAGGACCTGGGGACCCTTCGTGGCGCTGGCGGCCGCCCTCCTGCTGCCGCTGCCGACGCCTGTGACACCCGCCGTGGCGGCAGGCCGCGCCGCCGGCGCGCCGGGCCGCCGCCTGCCGGTCGGGGCGCCGCACTGCCCGAACGTGCCGGCCGCGGGCATCCGGCCCGCGCAGCCGCCGCCCCCGCCCGACCCGGCCGCGCGGGCGGTCGGCGGGGCCGCGCTGGACACCACCGGCCTGGCGGTTCCGGCCGCGGCGACCGCGCCCCCGCCGGTGACCGCGACCTCGTGGGTGGTCGCCGACCTGAACAGCGGCGCGGTGCTCGGCGGCTGCGGGCCGCATGAGTACGCCGCCCCGGCGAGCGTGCAGAAGTTGCTGCTGGCCGCCACCATGCTGCCCCGGCTGGACGCGCGGCAGGAGGTCACCGTGACCGCCGGGGACCTGGCGGTCGAGCCGGGTAGCTCCACGGTCGGGCTGGTCGAGGGGGGACGCTACCGGATCGAGACGATCTGGCTGGGTCTGCTGCTGCGCTCCGGCAACGAGGCGGCCAACGCGCTGGCCCGCCTCGGCGGCGGACCGGACGGGCTGCCCGGCGGCGTGCGGGCGATGAACGAGGAGGCACACCGGCTCGGCGCCCGGCAGACCCACGCGGTGACCCCGTCCGGCCTGGACGGTCCGGGGCAGTTCACCAGCGCGTACGACCTGGCGTTGATCGCCCGGGCGTGTTTCGCCGACCCGGCCTTCCGGCGGTACGCGGCGACCCGCGGCGCGCAGGTGCCGGCCCAGCCGGCGCGGCGGGCGAAGGCGTTCCCGATCGTCAACGACAACATGCTGCTGGACCACTACCCGGGGGCGCTCGGCGGCAAGACCGGCTTCACCGACCTCGCCCGGCACACGTACGTGGGGGCGGCCGAGCGTGACGGTCGGCGGCTGGTGGTCACGCTGCTCGGTGCGGAGGTACGCAGCCAGCGCGGCTGGCAGCAGGGCGCCGCGTTGCTGGACTGGGGGTTCGGTCAACCCCGGGGCGCCTCGGTCGGCCGGCTCGTCGAACCGGGCGAGGCGGACCGGAGCGCGTCACCGACGGCCGGCCCGGCCTCCGCCCTGGCCGGTCCGGGCGGGCCGGGCGGCGGGGCGGCGTCGCCCGGAGGACGGCCCGGCGCCGGGGTGACGGTGGCGGTGGGCGCGCTGCTGGTGGCCGGGGGATCGGTGTTGCTGGCCCGGCGCCGTCGGCACGCGCTGTCGACCGCGGCGGCGCTGCGTGAGCCGAAGATCCCCGGTGGGCACTGAGCCGGCCCGGTCAGCCGCCGACGGGCGCGGCGGTGCTGTCCCGCACCACCAGTTCGGTGGCCAGCTCGACCCGGGGCGAGTCGATCTCCTCGCCCTGCGCCAGCCGCAGCACGGTACGCGCGGCGAGCCGGCCCATCTCGACGAGCGGCTGGCGGACGGTGGTCAGCGGCGGTGAGGCCCACCGCGCCTCGGGCAGGTCGTCGAAGCCCACCACGCTCACGTCGTCGCAGACCCGAAGCCCACGGCGGCGGATCGCCTCGTACACGCCGAAGGCCATCTGGTCGCTGGCGGCGAAGACGGCCGTGGGCGGGTCGTCGAGGTCGAGCAGTTCCCCGCCCGCGGTGAAACCGGAGGCGTGGTAGAAGTCGCCGGGGCGGACCAGTCGGTCGTCGGCGGGCACCCCGGCGGCGGCCAGCGCGGCCCGGTAGCCGTCCAGCCGGGCCCGGCTGCACAGCAGGTGCGGCGGGCCGGCGACGAAACCGATTCGCCGGTGGCCGAGTTTCAGCAGGTGCTCGGTGGCGGCGAGGCCGCCGGTCCAGTTGGTGGCGCCGATCGCCGGCACGTCCGTCCCGGCCACCCCGGCGGCCGGGTCGACCACCACCACCGGCACGTTGAGCCGGCGCAGTTGAGCCTGCACCGGGGGAGTCAGGTGCGAGGTCACCACGATCACCCCGTCGGAGGCGCGGGCCCGCAGGTTGTGCAGCCACTGCCGGGTGGAGCTGGACTCCCGATGGATGGCGGAGACGACGGTGCCGACCCCGGCGGCGTGGCTCACGTCCTCCACCCCCCGGATGATCTCCACGGCCCAGGGGCTGTCCAGGTCGTTGAAGACCAGGTCGACCAGGTCCGCCCGGCGGACCGTACGGCTGCCCCGGCGCCGGTAGCCGTGGTGGCGCAGCAGTTCCTCGACGCGTTCCCGGGTGCCCGGTGCGACGTCCGAACGCCCGTTGAGCACCCGCGACACGGTGGGCACCGAGACACCGGCCTCCCGTGCGATCGCGGTGATGGTCACCCTGCGCTCGTCGTCCCCGCTCACCCGTGTTCCCTTCGCCGGCTGCCGGAACCGACCGGAAAACCGTGCCGCCCCACGCACATCTTGCCGTACGCCCCGGGCTTGACGACAGGTTGGACCGGGCCTAGCGTTCGCACGAGTTGCGGAAACCTTTCGGAAATCCGTGCGCCGCCTTTCGACGGCACGCCGTCGCCCCCACCGACGACCGACGAGGTGACCGAGGCGTGTTCACCGACCTGCCCGAGCCGGAACTCCGTCGCTACCGCAGTGACCTGCGCGAACCGCCGGACTTCGACGCCTTCTGGGCCGACACCCTGGCCGAGGCCCGCTCCTGCGGCGACCCGGTCGAGGCGATCCCGGTGACCACACCGCTCGTCGGGCTGGACGTGTTCGACGTGACCTTCCCGGGGTTCGCCGGCCAGCCGGTGCGGGGGTGGCTGCGGGTGCCCCGGGACGTGTCCGCGCCGCTGCCCACCGTCGTGCAGTACGTCGGCTACGGCGGTGGCCGCGGCCATCCGCTGGACAATCTGCTCTGGTCCGCCGCCGGCTTCGCCCATTTCCAGATGGACACCCGGGGGCAGGGTTCGGGGTGGAGCCGGGGCGACACCCCGGACGTCGCCGCCGCCGGGCCGCAGGCGCCGGGCATGGCCACCCGGGGCATCGAGGACCCGCGCCGCTACTACTACCGCCGGTTCCTCACCGACGCGGTGCGCGCGGTCGACGCGGTGGGTGACCTGCCGGGTGTCGACCCGGACCGGATCGCGGTGCTCGGCCACAGCCAGGGCGGCGCGGCCGCGCTGGCCGCCGCCGCGCTGGCCCCGCGGGTACGCGCGGCGGTGGCGCACGTGCCGTTCCTGTGCGACATCCCGCGCGCCGTGACGGTCACCGACTCGGCGCCGTTCCGGGAGATCCGCGACTACCTGGCCGTGCACCGGGACCGGGAGGAACAGGCGCTGCGCACCCTCGCTTACGTCGACGGTGTGGCCTTCGCCCGGCGGGCCACCGCCCCGGCCCGCTTCTCGGTGGCGCTGATGGACGACATCGTGCCGCCGTCCACCGTCTTCGCCGCCTACCACGACTACCGCGGCGACAAGGACCTGACCGTGTGGCGGTTCAACGGGCACGAGGCGGGCGGCATCGACGACGACGCCGCCGCGGTCGACTTCCTGCACACCGTGCTGGGCGGCTGAGCGCAGGTTGCGACGATGCGCCCCCGGCGGGCGGTCGCGGCTGGTAGACACGGCAGGGTGGGCACCGGCAGACGCGTGACGGCGGTCCTGGCGGTGGCGGCCGCGCTCGCCGTCGGGGCCTGCGAGCGGCCCGCGCCGGGCCCGTCGCCGTCGGCCATTCCCACCCCCGACCCCACCGGTCTGCGCGCGCCGGCGGACGTGGTCGACCTGTCCAGCGTCGACCCGACGGTGCGCACCGACATCCGCTACGCGGGCGCGCACAACTTCGTCGGCCGGCCGATCGACGGGTACGCCGAGCCGCGCTGCCTGCTCACCCGCCGCGCGGCCGACGCGCTGCACCGGGTGCAGACCGCCGCGCTCGCCGGCGGGCACAGCCTGAAGGTGTACGACTGCTACCGCCCGCAGCGCGCGGCGGACGACTTCGTCGCCTGGGCGAAGATCCCGGGCGACCAGCGGATGAAGGGGGAGTTCTACCCCGGCGTACCGAAGGACCGGCTGTTCGCCGACGGCTACATCGGCGCGCCCACCGCGCACAGCCGGGGCAGCACCGTCGACCTGACCCTGGTCCCGGTGTCCGGCCCCACGCAGGCCGCGTACACGCCGGGCCAGCCGCTGGTGCCCTGCACCGCGCCTGCCGGCCGTCGCTTCGCCGACGACTCGATCGACATGGGCGCCGGGTTCGACTGCTTCGACCCGCGCGCCCACACCGCCGACGCGCGGGTCAGCGGCACCGCGCGACGCAACCGGGAACTGCTGCGGGAGCTGATGTCCGCGCAGGGCTTCGAGAACTATCGGCTGGAGTGGTGGCACTACCGGTATGTCGACGAGCCGTACCCGGACACCTGGTTCGACTTCCCGGTGGCCGGCTCGTCACTGCGGTGACGCGGCCGGGTCATGATCCTCTAGGCTGCCCGGGAACCACCAACACCCGGAAGGAACCCTTGTGCAGACCGAACGGATCGGCCCGCCGCTGCTGGCCGGGGAGCGGGAGTCGCTGCGCGCGTTCCTCGACTTCCACCGCGCCACGCTCGCCCTCAAGTGCGAAGGGCTGACCGACGAACAGTTGCGCCGGAGGGCGTCCCCGCCGTCCACGCTGTCCCTGCTCGGCCTGGTCCGGCACATGGCGGAGGTGGAACGCACCTGGTTCCGCCGCGTCATCGACGCCGAGGACGTGCCGCTGGTGTGGTCGGAGGCCGGCGACTTCCAGGAGGCGTACGACGCCCGCGACGCTGATGTCGCGGAGGCGTTCGAGGCGTGGCGACGCGAGGTCGAGCACGCCCGGCGCATCGAGCGGGAGGCCGAGTCGCTGGACGTCACCGGCCACCAGGCCCGCTGGGGCGAGGACGTCTCGCTGCGCCTGGTGATGCTGCACATGCTGCACGAGTACGCCCGGCACAACGGCCACGCCGACCTGCTGCGTGAGGCCGTGGACGGCACCGTGGG
Organism: Micromonospora sp. DT31; assembly: GCF_049841795.1. Taxonomy (NCBI): domain Bacteria; kingdom Bacillati; phylum Actinomycetota; class Actinomycetes; order Micromonosporales; family Micromonosporaceae; genus Micromonospora; species Micromonospora sp. DT31. The sequence goes on from NZ_JBNCKZ010000001.1 coordinate 527,804, forward strand.
CGTCTGACGTCCCGCGGTCAGGGCCTGCGCAACGGCAGCCAGGCCAGCACGTCCTGGATGCGCGCGTCCCAGTAGGGCCAGTCGTGGTCGCCCGGACCGAGGTCGACGGTGACCGGCAGGTCGCGCCTCCGGGCCGTCTCGACGAACCGGACGGTGTCCTCGTACAGGAAGTCCTCGGTGCCGCAGGCCAGGTAGAGGGCCGGCAGGTCGTCAGCGGCGCGTTCCAGCAGCCCGATCGGGTCGTCGTCGGCCGGGATCGGGCCGTCACCCCAGACCGTGTGCCACACCGCCGGGTCGAGCGGCCTGGTGGGGTGGTGCCGCCGACGGGTCGCGTCCAGCGCCCCGGACAGGCTGGCCGCCGCGGCGAAGCGGTCCGGGTGGCGCAACGCCCACTTGATCGCGCCGTAGCCGCCCATCGACAGGCCTGCGACGAACGTGTCCTCCCGGCGGTGCGACAGGCGGAACAGCGACCGGCACACCTGTGGCAGCTCCTCGCTGAGGAACGTCCAGTACCGGTTGCCGTGCGCCTCGTCGCAGTAGAAGCTGCGCTGCACCTGCGGCATCACCACGGCCAACCCGAGCGGCGCGGCATAGCGCTCGATCGAGGTGCGCCGGGTCCAGACCGTGTCGTCGTCGGTGAGGCCGTGCAGCAGGTAGAGCACCGGTGGTTCGCCGTCACCGGCGGCACCGGCCATCCCGATCCCGTCCCCGCCCCGGTCGGGCAGCAGCACCGTCATCGAGGTGCCCATGCCGAGCGCCTCGGAGAAGAAGTCACACCGGATGCGGGCCATGGGAGGGCAGCGTACCCGGCACCGATGGCGTCCGGATCAACCGTTCCTGTTGCCGCCACCGGCCCGGCGGGACAGGATGGCCATGCGTGCCGGAAACGTGTTCGTAACCTGCGCGCCGCTGGTCTCTGTCACCACCTGCTGGTCCCTGTCACAAGGAAGTGGGAGTCGTCATGAGCGACGTGTCGGTCGCACTGGGTGTGCGCCTCTACCCGGACCTGGTCGAGCCCGGAGGTCTGGCCCCCGCGCTCGGGCAGACCGCCGCCGCACACCAGCTCGACATCGGCGAGGTGTGCGCCCCCGAGCAGGGGCGCGGCCGGTTCACCAGCGCCGAGCTGACCTCGCCCAGGGGTGTGGTCTGCGTCAGCCTCGGCGCCCAGGCCCGCTACTTCATGATCGATCTGCGGATCGACGGCGAGGTCCAGGCCCGGGGTGACGCCACCGACCTGCTCCAGGTCGCCCAGGTCGCCGCCGCCTGGCGGACCGGCACCACGCTGGCGGAGCTGACCGTCCGCTACCCGTTCATGGAGCAGATGAGACGCCACCCGGTGGCACACGCCGGCTAGGAGCCCGGCCGCCCCTCGGCGACCGTACGAATATCGTGTTGCCGTCCCGTCCGGGGCGGCCGTACCGTGACCGGGCAACGTCGATCTGTCCAGCAGGGAGCCCACCGTGTCGCAGCAGAACCGCGCAGGCGCCGAGCGGCGAGCGCCGCGCGCCGGTGCCCTGCTGCCCGAACCGGGTGCGGGCCGGCGACGTCAGTGGCAACCAGGGTGGTGGCGCGTCTAGCGCCGGCGTGACGATCCGCGCGAACCGCCCGCCCCGACACCGGAGCTGGGCGGTTCTCCGTGTCCGGGGTGGACCTACCGACGGCGGCACGCCGTCAGGGGCCGTTGGAGCAACTGGCAGCTCACCCGGCTCTCATCCGGGAGGCTACGGGTTCGAGTCCCGTACGGCCTACGTCAGACGGACACGACCAAGGAGGCGACGATGGGTTTCACCCCGCTGGCCGGTACCCGGGCGCCGGTCCGGGTCTGGACCGACCCGTACACGATCGAGGCGCAGGCGGCCCGGCAACTGCGCAACATCGGCGCGCTGCCCTGGGTACAGGGCGTCGCGGTGATGCCGGACGTGCACTTCGGCAAGGGCGCCACCGTCGGCTCGGTGATCGCGATGCGGCAGGCCGTGTCGCCGGCTGCGGTCGGCGTGGACATCGGCTGCGGCATGTCCGCGGTGCGTACCTCGCTGACCGCCGCCGACCTGCCCGACGACCTCGCGCCGCTGCGTTCGGCGATCGAGGCGGCGATCCCGGTCGGCTTCGCGATGCGCGACGACGCGGTGGACCCGCGCCGGGTCCGCGGGCTGGAGCAGGCCGGCTGGGACGACTTCTGGCGGCGGTTCGCCACGCTGGACCGGAAGGTCGCGCAGCTCCAGACCCGGGCGCAGCGTCAGCTCGGCACGCTCGGCGGCGGCAACCACTTCATCGAGGTCTGCCTGGAGCAGGGCGGCCCGGACGACGGCCGGGTCTGGCTGATGCTGCACTCCGGTTCCCGCAACATCGGCAAGGAACTGGCCGAGCGGCACATGGCGGTGGCGCGCGGGCTGCCGCACAACACCGACCTGCCGGACCGGGACCTCGCGGTGTTCCTCGCCGGCACGCCCGAGATGGAGGCGTACCGGCGGGACCTGTGGTGGGCGCAGGAGTACGCCCGCCGCAACCGGGCGGTCATGCTCGCGCTGCTGAGCCAGGTGGTGCGGGACGCGTTCCCGCACGCCGGCTACGACGAGCCGATCTCCTGCCACCACAACTACGTGGCGGAGGAGAGCTACGACGGGGTGGACGTGCTGGTGACCCGCAAGGGCGCGATCCGGGCCGGCAAGGGGGACCTGGGCATCATCCCCGGCTCGATGGGCACCGGGTCGTACATCGTGCGCGGCAGGGGCAACCCCGACGCGTACTGCTCGGCGTCGCACGGGGCCGGGCGGCGGATGTCGCGGGGGCAGGCGAAGCGGACGTACAGCACCGCGGACCTGGCCGCGCAGACCGCCGGGGTGGAGTGCCGCAAGGACGCCGGGGTGGTGGACGAGATCCCCGGCGCGTACAAGGACATCACCGAGGTGATGGCCCAGCAGGAGGACCTGGTCGAGGTGGTCGCCCACCTCAAACAGGTCGTCTGCGTGAAGGGCTGAGCGGTGGGGCCGGCGTCGAGGGGGCGCCGGCCCTACCGGGTACGGCGCACGACGCGGACGCCGACCGCGACCGCGCCGATGACGAACAGGGCGGACAGCAGTTGCAGGCCGGGGGAGTCGTCTGCCTCGCCGTACACGAAGCCGGCGACGCCGAGCACGGCGGCGAGCAACGCCCCGGCGGCGAGCAGGTATCTCATCGTTCCTCCTCGTCGGGGACCCATTCGAGCAGGTCGCCGGGTTGGCAGTCGAGCACCCGGCAGATGGCCTCCAGCGTGCTGAACCGGACAGCCTTGGCGCGGCCGTTCTTGAGGACCGCGACGTTGGCCGGGGTGAGCCCGACGCGCTCGGCGAACTCGCCGACGCTCATCTTGCGTTTGGCCAGCTCAACGTCGATGCGCACCACGATCGGCATCAGATCACCGCTTCCATGTCGGTGCGCAGCGTGGTGGCCTGGCGCAGCAACGCGCGCATCACGACCATCAGCAGGCCGAGCACGCTGACGCCGGTGACCAGCAGGAACAGCAGCAGTGGCAGCCCCGGGTCGTCGGCGTTGAAGCCCACGTAGAGAAACACGCCTACCAGCGCCACCCAGGCGGCGGTGATCGCCCAGACGATCCCGTCGACCCAGCCCAGGGACGCCTCGGTGAAGATGCGGTCGCGTTTGACCAGGGTGAGCAGCTGCCAGGTGCAGACGATCACCACCTGGACGCACAGCACCCAGAAGACGGTGACCGCGGTGGCCGGCCAGCGCAGGTATGCCATGTCCGGGTTCTCCCGCGCCATGTGCGCGAACTGCCCGGGCAGCGACATGGTCTGGAACAGCACGAGGATCGCGAACAGCAGTGCGAGGAAGGCGCGGAGTGGGTTGACCGCGCGCTGAGCAGTAACCATGCATCGACTATCGCGCGGAACCGATCGAAAGTCAATCGATACTACGTGCCCGGCGACCGACGCCGTACCGGACGTGCACGGCGTACCGCGAGCGGTGCACCGCGCGGATCTCCAGGTCGAGGTCCCGGTCGAAGCCCTCGAAGAGGCGCTTGCCGTGCCCCAGGGCGACCGGAGCGGTGGTGATGGCGAGTTCGTCGACCACCCCCGCCCTGAGCGCCTGCCGGATGATGTCGGCGCCCCCGGCGATGGCCACCCCACCGCCACCGGCCGCCCGCCGGGCCGCCGCCAGCGCCTCGTCGAACCCGTCGACCATGAGGAAACCGGTGCTCGGATCGGGCTGGTCGCCGGTGCGGTGGGTGAGCACGACCAGAGGGGCGTTGAACGGGTTCCGGCCGCCCCACGCCCCGGCGCTGTCGTACATGCCCCGGCCGCACAGACACGCGCCCGTGCCCGCCAGCAGCTCGTCGAAGTACGCGCGGTCCTCGTCGGCCATGCCGGCGCCGGGCTCAGGTTGGTTGTCGTAGGTCCACGGCCCGCCCATCACCCAGTAGTGCAGCCGCTCGCCGCCGACGCCCAGCCCTCGGCCGCCGTGGTCGTCCGGGCCGGCGACGTAGCCGTCCACGGAGACGGTGATGTTGGCCTTGACCGGGCCGCGCGCTTCGGTGGTGCTCATGCTTCCTCCCGCAGATCGGAGAACACTGACGCGGGGTAGACCGCCGCTGCACGCCGGACTCATCGCCGGTGCCGGTGCGGGGAGGAGGGTGCGTCAGCCGTACACCGGATGCTCGGCCTGGAACGCCAGCCGCCGGTCCGCGCCGGCGGCCAGCTCGGCGAGCACGTCGTCGAGATCCAGGAACGTGTGCCAGCGTTCCTGGCCGGTGATGGCGGCGAGCCGATCCACCACGAGTTGTTCCAGGTCGGTGACCCGGTGCCCCTTCCACACCTGGTCGGCGAGGCTGACCAGCAGGTCCTCCAACTGCACGCCGGGGGAGTGCCAGGCGGCATGGGTGACCGCGAAACGGGCCCGCTCCTCGGGCACGCCGAAACGCAGCAGCAGTCGGTAGCCGGCCTCCTCGTGCGCCGAACCCGGCCCGGTCAGCTCGGCCGGGTGCTCGACCTTGCCGAGGTCGTGCACGGCCGCGCCGAACAGCACCGCCTGCCGGTCGAACGGCACCGCGCGAAACCGCTCGGCGAACGCGGCGGTGAGGTGCCAGGCGACGTCGTGCACCAGCCGCAGGTGCGCGCCGAGGCGGGGCGGGGCGGCCACGGCGTCCAGCAGTTCGACGGCCACCCCGGGCAGTGGGAGCAGCGGCGGGTCGCCGGGATCGGTCAGGGCGTGGCGCAGCGCGTCGGAGGTCACCGGGGCGAGCGTACCGGGTCGGTCCCGGTTCACCTGTGGTCATGGCCGAGTAGCTGACCGTCAAGCGACCGCTCCCCCGATGGCCGGCCGACGGTCCACCTGGGAGGGCGGGTCGACACCTATCACGGGGGTTGGCAATGACTGCAATGAATCGTCGGGCTCTGCTGCGCGCCGCCGCGCTGACCGGCGTGGCCGCCGCCACCGGGCTGGCCGTCGCGCCCGCCTCGACCGGATCACCGGCGGGCGGCGCACGCTGCTGGCCGAGCCGTTCGGCGTCCGCTACGGCGCGCCGACCTGGTCGCCGGACGGCACGGAGATCGCCCTGGTCACCGGCGAGAACAACGACCGGCTGATCGCGGTCGACGTGGCGACCGGCGACACCCGGGTGCTGGTGCAGGGGCACGCCATGGCCGAACCGGACTGGTCGCGGGACGGCTCCATGATCGTCCTGCGCTGGCGCAGCCGCTCGGAGGGTTGGCAACTGCGCGTGCTCGAACTGGCGACCGGCACGGCGCGGCCGCTCTACACGCCCGCGGCGCCGGGTGAGCTGTTCGGCTCGCCGGTCTTCGTGCCCGACTCCGGGCGCGTGGTGTTCCGCACCGACCGCTGGTATCCCGACCTGGGGTCCGGCAACCACTCGCTGGCGTCGGTGCGGATCGGCGGCACCGGCCTGAAGAAGCTCACCGACGAACCTCGGTTCTACCTGTCGCCGGTGTTCTCCCCGGACGGCCGCTACTGCGCCGCGCTGTCCGTCCCGCCGGCCAACGAGTACCCCGATGGTGGCAACATCATCGTGTCCACACGCGGCTTCGGCGAGCAGTGGTGGATTCCCGGCGACGAGTACGACGACAGCACCCGGCTGGACTGGGCCCACGCGATCTGACCCGGTCCACCGACGCGGCGGCCGGCACCCCGACCGCCGCGTCGGGCGTATCCGGGGCGGGATCCACGCCGTACCGGGCGACCGGTGCGAGGCTTGGCGGCGGACGCCGCCGACGCGGGCCGGGGTCCGCTGTGGAGGGGTGATGGCCGAGCCGCCGACCGGAACGTCGTCGCACCGCGCGCAGGCGCACGGCCGGCACGCCAACCACCGCCGCTACCACGACGGCGCCGAGGTCGACGGGTACGTCGACACCCCGTACCACCGGGTGCGCCGGGCGGTCGCGGCCCGGCTGGTGGTCGACGGGGTGACCGGCGGCGGGCCGGTGCTGGAACTGGGCTGCGGGCCGCGCGGCATCCTCGACCCGGCGACCCTGCCCGGCCCGCTGGTGCTCGCCGACGTGGCCGGGACCGCGCTCGGCGCGGCCCGCCGGGCGGCCGGCGGGCAGGCCCCCGCGGTCCGCCTGGACGCCACCCGCGAGCTGCCGTTCCGCGCGGGCAGCTTCGTCGGGCTGCTCGCCGGGGAACTCATCGAGCACGTCTACGACCCGCTGGCGCTGCTGCGGGAGTGTCACCGCGTCCTCGCCCCGGAGGGCCTGCTGGTGCTCACCACCCCCAACCTCGCGCCGGTGCAGGACCGGCTCGCGTTCCTCACCGGCCGGGCCCCGCGCCAGGTGGACCCGCTGCACCCGTACCTGTGGCTGCACATCCGCCCGTTCACCGCCTCGCTGCTGCGCCGGACGCTGCGCCGGGCCGGGTTCACGCCGGTGGCGCTGCGCTCCAACGAGGTCGGCTGGCGGCTGCCGGGCGGCCGGTGGGTGGCCTCGCGCCGGCTGGCCCGCGCCGCGCCGGGGCTCGGCGGCTCGCTGATCTGCGCCGCCCGCCGGCAGGGGACGCCGCCACCGCCCCGGAACAGGGCGTGATTGCGACATTGACAGCGGGCTATCATGGAGGTTCCGTCGTCGACCGGGGGATGTCATGACGCGCATGCTCGCCTGGGTCGTGACCAATCTCGACGCGTTCATCGGTCTGGTGCTGGCCCTCACGGTCTCCGTCCTCGGCCTGACCAACGCGGTCAGCCAGGACGTGGTCAACAGCGCCATCCTGCTGGTCCTCGGCCTGCTCGCGCAGGCGATGCTGCGGGACCGGCTGCGTCGGCGCACCACCGAGCGGGAGGTCCGCCAGGTCATCGTGGACACCCGCGCCCGGCTCACCGACCTGGTCCCGCAGATGCAGGAGATCACCGGCCCGGAGGGCGCGCTGAACCGGGCCCGGGAGGCCATCGACAGTGTGTCGATGGTGCGGGTGCTGCACGGCAGCGAGGTCGGCGAGGCGCTCGCCGAAGCCCGCCGGCACACCGACCAGTGGAGCTTCAAGGGTGGCACCGGCACCTACCTGCGGGCGGTCACGCTGCCCGAGTGCCTGGAACACGCCCGCCGCCGCAACGCCACGCTCACCCTCGCCGTCGAGATCATCGACCCGACCGACGAGGAGGTCTGCGAGCGGTACGCGCGCTTCCGGCGCAGCCTCGACCCGGACGCGCCGGGTGAGCCGTGGACGGTCGACCGCACCCGCAAGGAGTCGTACGCGACGGTGCTGGCCGCGTGCTGGCACCTGCAACGCTCCGGCCTGCTCACCGTGGACGTGCGGTTGTCCGCGCAGATGACCACGTTCCGCTACGACCTCTCCTCCTCCTGCGTGGTCATCACCCAGGAGAACCCGCAGACGCCGGCGCTGCGCATCGACCGTGGCGAGGTCTACTACAACCGCTTCAACATCGAGTTGGACTACAGCCGCCGGCAGAGTCGGCGGGTGCCGATCGAGTCCGCCGGCCAGGTCAAGCTCGACGACGAGCCGTCGGTCGAGCAGGTGCGGCGACTGTTCGCCGCGCTGGGGCTGACCCTGCCGCGCTCCTACGGTGACCGCGAGGTGGCCGACATCGTCGGCAAGGCCGTCCAGGCGAGGAACCCGTACGCATGACCAGTTACGCCGACCTCGAACGGGAGATCGACCGGGGCGCCCGGCCGGAGGTGCTCCGCGACTGGGCGCTCGACGTGCTCGGCGACGTCGTCGAGGGACGGCGACCGTTGCGGGCCGTGCGGCACCCGCTCGGTTTCACCTGCCTGCCGGTGCAACGCGACGGCCCGGCCGGCATCTGCGTGCACGCCTGGCCGGCCGAGCCGCCGCCGGTGCGCCCGACCACCTCGCCCATGCACTCGCACAGTTGGGACCTGCTCAGTCACGTGCTGCACGGCACGGTCCGCAACGAACTGATCGAGGTCGACGACGCCCCGACCGCGCCGGCCTGGCGCGTCTACCACGTGCACAGTCTCGGCGAGGTGGACGAGGTGGCGGCCACCGACCGGCTGGTCACCGCGACCACCGCCGCGGTGGAGACGCACACGGCCGGCGACTCGTACGCGCTGCGGGCCGGCGGCTTCCACACCACGGAGGTCGACGCCGGCACACCGGCGGTGACCGTGGCGCTCGGCCGGACCACCCCCGGCGCCTGCGACCTGAGCCTCGGCGCGGTGGACGGGCGCAGCCACCGGGTGCGCCGCGACCGCTGTGACCCGGCGGAGACCGCGCGGATGGCGCGGGACATCGCGCGACTGGTGGCACGGGGCTGACTGGCGGGAGGAACCATGGACGTGGAACCGGACAGAGGCGGGCCCGACCTGCGCGAGGCGCACCGGTTCGCGGTGGACGCGGCCCGGGCGGCGGGCCGCTTGCTGCGCCGGGGCACCCGGGGACAGGTGCGCGCCCGGGCGAAGAACGACACCGGTGACCTGGTCACCGACCTCGACCTGGCCGCCGAGCGGCTCATCGTCGACCGGATCCGGGCCCGCTGGCCGGGGCACGGGGTGATCGCCGAGGAGGGCGGCGAGTACGCCCCGGACACCGCCTTCGCCTGGCTTGTCGACCCGCTCGACGGCACCAACAACGTGGCGATCGGGCTGCCCGCGTACGTGGTCGGCATCGCCCTGTGCGACCGCGGCTCGCCGGTGCTCGGCGTGGTGCACGACCCGGTCGCCGGGCGGACCTGGTCGGCGGTGCGCGGCCGGGGCGCGTTCGTGCACGCCGCAGGCCCGGCCGGGCGCCCGCTGCGGGCCGCGCACCGGCCGGTGCCGACCGCGCCGGTGCTGGCCTGGACCCAGGGTCACGAGGTACGCCGGGACGACAGCACCGCCCGGGCGTTGAAGGTGGTCCTCGACACCACCGCCCGCCGGGTGCTGCAACTGTGGGCGCCGCTGCTGTCCTGGGTGATGCTGGCGCGCGGCGACATCGACGGCATCGTCGGCTACCGCCCCGAGGCGGTCGACCTGCCCGCCGGGCTGCTGCTCGCAGTCGAGGCCGGCATGGTGGTGCGCGCGATGGACGGCGGCACGTTCGACGACAGGTACGGCTGCCCGGCGGACCGGCGCAGCTTCGTGGCAGGTCCCCCGGAGACCATCGACCGGCTGGTCAAGCTGGTGACCGCGGCCCAGTGGATCGAACCGCAGGTGCGCCGCATCACCCCGGTCGGCCTCGGCACGGTCGGGTGGTGAGTCGGGATCCGCTAGCCTCGGGCCGATGGCCGCCAGACAGTTGAAGCTCGGGCTCCGGGTCCGCGACCTGGACCGCTCCCACCGGCTCTACCTCCAACTCGGCTTCAAGCAGATCCCACAGCCCGACCAGCGGCACCTGCGCTACCTGACGTTCGGCCACACCTGGCTGATCCTGTCCGACCTGCACCACCACGGGCACCACAACACCGAGCGCGAACGCGAGGTCAAGACCGGGCCGCCAGGGCTCGGTGTGGTGCTCACCGTGCCCACTGCGGACCTGGACGCCACGTACGCGCTGTGGCGCGACGAAGGGCTGCCGGTGACGCTGGAACCGGAGGACGTGGGGTGGGCGCGGATCTTCTACGGCCTCGACCCGGACGGCTACGAGGTCATGTTCGAGCAGTTCCACCCCGGCACGGGCGCCTGACGACGAGTTCCGCCCCGGCGATTCAGGCGACCGGCCGCGACGGCGCCCGTTCGGCCAGGAAGGCGGCCCAGGTCCGCACGCCCGTCGCGGCGCCCGGCCGGGCCAGGTTCGCGCCCTCCCGGTACGCCCGGCCGGCCCGCCCGGGGATCCGCACCGGCAGCCGCGCCCGGCGCTTCCCGCTGGCCGCCAGGTAGCCGGTCAGCAACTCGCCGATGCCGTACGTCTCCGGCCCGGCAAGATCCGGCACCAGCCCGGCGGGCTCGCCCAGCGTCAGCTCGGCCAGCCGCGCCGCCACCTCGGCCGCGTCGACCGGCTGCAACCGCAGCCCGCCCGGCACCGGCACCACGGGCAGCCGGGTCATCGCCGCCAGCATGGACAGCACCAGGTCGTGCACCTGGGTGGCGCGCAGCACCGTCCACGGGATGCCGGAGTCCACCACCGCGCGCTCGGCGTCGAGCTTGGACCGCGTCCAGGCCAGCGGCACCCGATCGGCGCCGGTCACGGAGATGTGCGTCAGGTGCGTCACCCCGGCCCGGCGCGCGGCCCCGACCAGGTTGGCGGTGGCGCGGTCGTCGCCCTTCGCGCCGCCGGCCAGGTGCAGCACAGTGGACACACCGCGTACGGCGGGTTCGAGGTCGGCGCCGGTGAGCAGATCGGCGGTCACGTGGGTGATGTCGTCGCCGGGCCCCCCGCCGCGCCGGCTGAGCACCCGCACCGGGTGCCCGGCGGCGCGCAGCAGCGGTACGACATGCCGGCCGATCGTGCCGGTGCCGCCGGTGACCAGGATGGGTGCGTTCATCGTCGTCCTCCCGTTGTCGGTGCTGTCATGTCGACCCTCGGCGGCCCGCCGATGTGACGCGTGTGACAGTGGTCACGTCTGGTCACGTTGGTCGCCCACGCCGGGTCGGGACGGTGTGCGGGAGGGGAGGCTCAGGTGGTGGACACCCGGCTGGCGGACCGGTTCGAGCGGGAGCGGCCACGGCTGCGCGCGGTCGCCTACCGGCTGCTCGGCTCGCTCACCGACGCCGAGGACGCCGTGCAGGAAACCTGGCTGCGGCTGGCCCGCACCGATTCGGCCACCCTGGACAACCTGGACGCCTGGCTGACCACAGTGGTCGCCCGGGTCAGCCTCAACACGTTGCGGTCCCGCGCCGCCCGCCGGGAGGACCCCCTTGACGTACGCCTGCCCGACCCGGTGGTGGACACGGACGCCGACGACCCGGCGCACGCCGCGGTGCTCGCCGACTCGGTGGGCCTGGCGCTGCTGGTGGTGCTGGACACGCTCACCCCGGCCGAGCGGCTCGCGTTCGTGCTGCACGACATGTTCGGGGTGCCGTTCGACGAGATCGGCCCGCTCGTCGACCGCTCACCGGCGGCGGCCCGGCAGCTCGCCAGCCGGGCCCGCCGCCGGGTACGCGGACAGGCGCCCACGCCGGATCCGGACCTGGCCCGTCAGCGGGCGGTGGTGGACGCCTTCCTGGCCGCCGCACGCGACGGCGACCTCGACGCGCTGGTCGCGGTGCTGCACCCGGACGTGGTGCTGCGCTCCGACGCCGGGAACGCCCGCGCCCGGCACACGGTCGTGCTCACCGGCGCGGCAGTGGTCGCGGCGCAGGCCACCACGTTCGGCCGGCTGTTCCCGTACGCCCGGCCGGTGCTCGTCAACGGGGCGGCCGGGGTGCTGGTGACCGCCGCCGGTCGCCCGCTGTCGGTGATGGCGTTCACCGTCACCGGCGGACGGGTCGCCGCCGTGGACGTGATCGCCGACCCGTACCGGCTGGCCGCGCTCGGTCTCGCCGGCTGACCCGCGGGCGCGCGGCCGTCTCAGTCGACGAGGACCAGGTTGGCCATGTCGACCAACGGCCGGAACCCGATCCGGGCGTACAGCCCGTTCGAGACCGGGTTGGCCTGGTCGGTGAACAGGCACACCCGCGCGCCCTCGGCGGTGAGCAGCCGGCTGACCTCGGCGACGGCGTTGCCGGCCCAGCCGCGCCCGCGCTGCTCGGGTGGGGTGTAGACCGGGCCGACGCGGGCCACGCCGAACGACGGCGGGTTGGCGGCGGTCAGGTGCACCGGCCGGCCCGATCCGTCGGTCCAGAACCAGACCCGGCCGTCCCGGATCCGGCGCAGCAGCTCGGCGCGGTCGGGCGCCTCGTGGGCACTCGTCCCGCGTGGGCGGCCCGCCTGCTCGTCCGCGTCGGCCATGAACGCGCCGAACCACGCGACGACCAGGTCGATGTCGGCCGCGGACGCCACCCGCAGCGCGCCGGGCACCGGGGCGGGTGGCGCCAGCGCGTCGAGCACGTGCACCCGGGTGTGCTGGGCGACCTCGACCCGGCCGCCGTCGAGGCGGGCGACCTCCTCGGCGCAGACCCGGACGGCGGGCAGTGCGCCGTTGACCGCCCGGACCCGCTCGCCGCGCCGGTGCAAGGTGTGGGCCAGCGCCACCGCGGCCTGGTCGGGCATCGACAGCAGGAACGGCGGCCGCGGCGGGAACGGCGCGCACCGCATCCCGGCGCCGACCACCGCGCCGGAGGCGTCCCGCACCACCAGCCACCAGTCGTTCTCGGGCAGTGCGACCCCCTCGGCGCGGCGGGCGGCCATCCGGTGGGCGACGCTTGCGACCACGGTGCCGCGCACCGGGTCGGCGGCCAGGTAGGGCTCGGCGGCGGCGAGGAACTCCGTCGGGTCGGAGTAGAAGCTCAGGGTGGGTGCGGCGGTCATGCCGGCACGGTAGCCACCGGCCGGCACCGGGCCGTAGCGATTTCTCCGCTGCCCGCTCGGGGGGCGATGCGCAGCTGGCGGATGTGGGTGTCGTCGTACTCGTCGAACCGGAACCGCAGCCCGGCGAACGGGCCGCCGGGGAAGTCACCGCTGATGGTCGCGGTCGCCACGGTGCCGGCCGGCGTCCGCTCGACGTCGGTGATCTCGTATGCCACCAGCGGCGTGTCGCGCCGCCAGGCGCGGATCTCCTCGACGCCGCGGTGGGTCCGCCCCTCGTCCTCGACCACCGCGTCGTCGGCGACCAGGGCGAGGTGGGGCTCCTCGTCGGCCCGACCGGCGAGTGCGACGTAGCGGCGGACGATCTCGGGTGCGTCGCTCATGGCGGCGATGCTAGGCGCCGGGACCGACAAGCAGCGCCGCCACCGTCGCCGTGGTCGCGAGCGTGGCCAGTGCGGCGCTGGTGGCCACGAACCGGCCCAGTGGCACCGTCAGCCCGGCCGCGCGGCACCGCTCGTACCAGATCAGCGTCGCCAGCGACGCCCACGGCGTGGCCAGCGGACCGACGTTCGTGCCGATCAGCAGCGCCAGCAACTGGGTGTGCCGGTCGGCGGCGATGACCGCCTCACCCGCCACGTACGCGGGCAGGTTGTTGACCGCGTTGCTGAACAGCGCGCCGACGGCGCCCGCGCGCAGCGCCCCCTCCGCGCCCGGGTCGGTGCCGATGAGCGTGCCCATCACCGTGTCCAGGCCGAACCGGCCGAGGGTCTGCACCACCAGGAACAGGCCGGTCACGAACACCAGCAGCCGCCACGGCACGAGCGCGGCCCGCAGCCGGCGCCGGTCCCGCACCACGAACCCGCCGACCAGGATCGCGGCGGCCACCCCGGAGGCGACGCCGATCTCGACCTCGGCCAGCACGCCGACGACGAAGAGCAGGCAGGCCAGCACCGCGGTGCGGTAGAGCACCCGGTCCGGCGGCACGTACGGCGGCGGCGGGTCGAACGGATCCGCCCCGGCGCGGGCCGGCCGCCAGTACCACCACCACAGCAGCAGCGCGGTCACCGCGACGGCGACGAGCTGCGGCCACCACATCCGCGCCGCCCAGGGCACCGGTTCCAGGTCGATCCGGTTGCTGGCCAGGATGTTGGTCAGGTTGGACACCGGCAGCAGCAGGCTCGCGGTGTTCGCCAGCCAGACCGTGGTCATCGCCAGCGGCGTGGCCGGCACGTTCAGCGTCCGGGCCAACGCGATCATCACCGGCGTGAGCAGCACCGCCGTGGTGTCCAGGTTGAGCGCGATGGTGGTCAGCGAGGCGAAACCCACGCAGAGCCAGAACAGGGCCGGGAAACTGCCCCGGGCGGTCGTCGCCACCCGCACGGCGAGGGCGTCGAACACCCCGGCCACCGCGGTCAGCTCGGCGAGCACCACCACCGTTCCGAGGAAGATCAGGATGGGTACGATCCGGTGTATCGTGTCCTCCGCGTCGGCGCGGGGGAGCAGCCCGGTGAGCACGCACACCACCCCGGCCACGGCCAGCCCGGCCGCGATCCAGTCCAGCACGTGCAGTCGGCCCCAGCGGGAACGGTCGGGCACGGCGTTCGGCGGATCGCCGGGGGTCTCCACGAGGGATCATCCTCGCACACGCCGGGGGCCGCGCTCCGGCCCGACGCGGAGCGATCCGGGCTGCCGAGGGTGTCGATCTGTTGACCGTCGGTGTCCATAATGACCATGTGGTCACAGGTGCGCGCCCCACCCGGTCCGACCGTCCCATCGACTTCTTCATCAGCTACTCACCTGCCGACGAACGCTGGGCGACGTGGCTGGCGTGGGAGTTCGAGTCCGCCGGCTACCGCACGCTGCTGCAGGCGTGGGACTTCGTGGCCGGCACCAACTTCATCGACTTCATGGACCGTGGCGTCCGCGAGGCCGAGGTGGTGGTGGCGGTGCTGTCCGAACGCTACCTGCACTCCACCTACGGCAAGCTGGAGTGGCAGGCCGCCCTGCGCGCCGACCCCGACGGGACCGGCAACAAGCTGGTCACCGTACGCGTCGAGGACTGCCCGATCGACGGCCTGCTCGCCACCATCACCTACGTCGACCTGGTCGGTGTGGACGATCCCGTGCAGGCCCGCAACCGGGTGCTGGACCGCATCCGCGAGGCGCTCGACGGCCGGGCCAAGCCGATGCGGCAGCCGGCGTTCCCGCACCACCCGGCCGACCCGCGCGGGGTGCTCGCCGCGACCGCCACCGTGCCCGCGCCGCGCCACGTCCGGCGCGCCCCGATCAACCCGCCGCCGTTCCCGCCGGCCGCGGTGGCGCCACCGACCGCCCGGGACACCGTCACCGTGCTCCAGGTGGCCGGGCCCCGCTTCGGCCGTGGGGTGATCACTCCCGGTGCCCCGGTCACCCCCGGCGAGGTGCAGGAACACCTGATGGGGGACCTCACGCTGCTGATGAACGACGGGGTGCCCCGGCCTGACCTGCTGGTGGTCGCCGGCAACCTGACCGAGTCGGGAAGCCCGCGGGAGTTCTCCGACGCGCTGAGCTTCCTCACCGGCCTGCGGGTGCTGCTCGGCCTGGAGCCGCACCGGCTGGCGGTGGTGCCCGGCCCGCGCGACGTGACCATGGCCGCCAGCCGGGCCTACTTCGCCACCTGCGAGGCCGACGACGTCGACCCGCAGCCGCCGTACTGGCCGAAGTGGCGGCACTACGCCCGACTGTTCGACGACCTCTACCAGGGCCTCGACGACCGGATCTTCGACAGCGAGCAGCCCTGGACGCTGTTCGGCGTGCCCGACCTGCGGGTGGTGGTGGCCGGCCTGAACTCGACGATCGCGATCACCCACCGCGAGGAGGACCGCTACGGCTTCCTCGGCGAGGCGCAGTCCAGCTGGTTCGCCCAGCGGCTGCGCCACTACCAGCAGTCCGGGTGGCTGCGGCTGGGCGCGATGGCGCACGCCCCCGGGCCGCGCAGCCCGTACGCCGACGAGGTGCCGCCGGACCGGATGTCGCTGCGCGACCGGGGTTCGGTCAACCGGCTGGTCGGCCCGATGCTCAACCTGCTGCTGTGCGACGCGGCGCCGTCGGCCCGCATCGACCCGGTGGTGCCGCTGGCCGCCGCACCGCACGACGGCCGGGCGCAGGTGCTGCGGCTCGGCCCGGACGGGATGACCCGGTGGGTGCTGGGCCGCGACGACCGCCTCGACGGCGGCGCGTCGACGGTGCTGGCCTGGCCGCACGCCGAGGCCACCTTCGGCGCGGCCGGGCCGGCCCAGGTGCCCGACCCGCGGCGCCCGGTCGCGGCGGAGGGGCCGATCCAGGGCGAGCCGGCCGCCGTACCCGCCGCCCCGGTGTGGCGGCTGCTGGACCGGCTCGCCGAGGTCTGCGAGGCCCGCTACGACCGGGTGGTGGTGCGTCGCGTCGACACCGAGCCGCCGCACCTCTACCTCAGTTACCGCTCCGACGGGGTGGTCCGGCAGCAGCGCGTCGGCGCGTACGTCGGCACGCCCACCGACGCCGACGTGGACGTCTTCGCCCGGCGGGTGCACGCCACCGACCCGGACATCGCCTCCGAACTGGTCTACGACGGCGACCGGGTGCCGCGCGGCCTGGCCGAGGACGCGCAGCGGCGCGGCGTGCGGGTGCTGCACCTGACCGAGTTCCAGGGCCTGCTCGACCTGCGCGACTACGTCGCCGCGCAGACCGCCCGCCTACAGGCCGACCGGCTCTACCCGCCCGGGCAGTACGTGCCGCAGCGCTACCGGCACCTGGTCGGTGCCGACCAGCGGGTCCGCGAGGACGTGGTGGACGAGCTGCTGGAGACCGTCTCCGCCCCGGACGGCCGGTTCGTGCTGGTGTTGGGCGACTTCGGGCGGGGCAAGACGTTCGCGCTGCGGGAGGTGGCACGCCGGCTGCCCACCGCCGCACCCGACCTGATCCCGATCCTGGTGGAGCTGCGCGCGCTGGACAAGGCGCACTCCGTCGACGGCCTGGTCGCCGCGCACCTGGCCAACCACGGCGAGCAGGTGATCGACCTCAAGGCGTTCCGGTACATGCTGCGCCAGGGCCGCATCGTGCTGCTCTTCGACGGGTTCGACGAGCTGGTGGCCCGGGTGACCTACGACCGGGCCGCCGACCACCTGGAGACGCTGTTGCAGGCGGCCGAGGGCAACGCGAAGATCGTGGTGAGCAGCCGTACCCAGCACTTCAAGACCAACTCGCAGGTGCTGACCGCGTTGGGCGAGCGGGTCGGCCTGCTGCCGCACCGCCGGGTGCTGGCCGTGGAGGACTTCACCCCCGGCCAGATCCAGGACTTCCTGCGTAACCGCTACGGCGGTGACGAGCGGGCCGCGCGTGAGCGGATGGACCTGCTGGCCGGGGTGAAGGACCTGCTCGGGCTCTCCCGCAACCCGCGCATGCTCGGCTTCATCGCCAACCTCGACGAGGGCCGGCTGGCCGCCGTGGCCGGGGCGGGCGGCACGTTCAGCGCCGCCGCGCTCTACCGGGAGATCCTGGAGTCCTGGCTGGACTTCGAGGAACGCCGCACCCAGGGCATCCCGGGCGCACCGGTCAGCCTGCGCCGCCCCGAGCTGTGGCAGGCGGTGAGCCGGTTGGCGTTCCAGCTGTGGGAGAGCGGCGAGGCGTACCTGCGGCTGGCCGAGCTGGCCGAGTCCACCGGGCAGCTCGCCGGGCGGGCCGACTCGCGGCTGTCTGGGCCGCAGGCCGCGCACGCCGTCGGCGCGGGCAGCCTGCTGGTGCGCACCGACGACGGACTGTTCGGGTTCATCCACACCTCGGTGATGGAGTGGCTGGTCGCCGACGGGGTGGCCGAGCAGCTCAACCGGGGCGAGGAGCCGGGCGCGCTGGCGGTTCGCTCGCTGTCCGCGCTGGCCGTGGAGTTCCTCGGCGACCTCGCCGACCCGGCCCGCTGCACCTCGTGGACCGCCCGGGTGCTCGCCGACGAGTCGGCCGGTGAGACGGTGCGCGCGAACGCGTTGCGGCTGTCCGCCCGGCTGCGGCTGCCCGACCGCGCCGACCTGCGTGGCGCGGTGCTGCGCGGGGAGGACCTGTCCCACCGGGAACTCGCCGGGGCGGACCTGACCGGGGCGGACCTCACCGACACCCGGCTGGTCGCCACCAACCTGACCGAGGCGCGGCTGGAGCACGCCCGGCTGCGCGGTGCCCGCCTCGACCATGCCCGCCTCGCCGGGGCGGACCTGCGCGACGCGGAGCTGGCCGGTGCGCGCCTGTTCCGTACCGACCTGCGCGGGGCGCGGATCGCCGGCAGCAGTTGGCACCGGGCCGCGTTGATCGACGTCAGCGCCGACGCCGCGATGCTGCGCGCGCCGGAACTGCGCGGCGCCGTGGTCGCGCCGGGCCGCCCGGTGACGCCCGGGCTGGCGCCGCCGGCCGTGGGCGTGGGGTACGGCTTCGAGGTGGGCCGGCTGCCGGTGCCGGTGGCGTACAGCCCGGACGGGGCGGTGCTGGCGGTGGGCAGCGACGACGGTGGCGTGCTGCTCTGCGACACCGCCACCGGGCTGCCGGTGCGTACGTTGCAGGGGCACCGGTCCCGGGTGTACGCGGTCCGCTACGACGCCGCGTCGCACCGCCTCGTCACCGGCGCGGCCGACCTGACGGTGCGACTGTGGGATGCCGACCACGGTGACGTGCGGCACGTCATCGAGGACGTCTTCGCCGGCTGGGTGTGGCCGCTGCTCACCGACGGCCGCCGGGGCCGGCTGGTGGTCGGCGACGCGGCCGGTGTGGTCCGGCTGTACGACACCCGCACCGCCCGGCTGCGCCACGAGTGGCCCGGCCACGCCGCGCCGATCTGGGGCACCTCGTTCAGTCCGGACGGGCGGCGGGTCGTGGTGGCGGACAGCGCCGGCACGGTGCGCGGCTGGGACATCCCCACCGGGCAGTTGGCCTTCGAGGTGCGTGAGCCGGAGGTGGTCTACCGGGTCGTGCACTCCCCGGACGGCCGGCTGCTGGTCGCCGTCGGGCAGCACGGCCGGGTGTGGATCCGCCGGGCCGCCGACGGGGAGCCGCTGCGCCAGCCGCGCGGCCACGAGGCCGACGTGTACGCCCTCGACATCCACCCCGACGGCACGCTGATGGCCACCGGCGACACCCACGGCGCGGTGCGGCTGTGGGAGACCGAGACCGGGCGGCCGGTGCGGGTGCTCGGCCGGCAGCGGGGTGCGATCTACAGCGTCCGGTTCAACGGCGACGGCAGCCTGCTCGCCACCGCGGCCAGCGACGGCGCGATCCAGCTCTGGGACACCGACGACGGCCAGGTGCGGCACGAGCTGACCCGGCATCGCGGCTCGGTCTGGCCGGTGGTGTGGCGGCCGGACCAGGCACAGGTGGCGACCAGCAGCAACGACGGCACCACCCGGCTGTGGGACGTGCGTTCCGGGCAGCTCCAGCACACGCTGCGCGGGCACGGCCGGCGGGTCACCGCGCTGTCCTTCCGCGACGACGGGGAGGTGCTCGCCGCCTGCGGCAACGACGGCGTGATCCGGCTTTGGGAGCCGCGGACCGGGCGGCTGCTGCGGCAGCTCGCCAGCCCCGCCGACCGGCTGCTCTCGGCGGTCTTCTGCCCCGAGGAGCCGCTTGTCGCCTCGCCCAGCGGCGACGGCGGCGTGCACCTGTGGAACACCGACACCGGGGCCGACGAGCGGGAACTCAACGTGGAGACCGAGCACGTCTGGGCGGTCGCGTTCAGCCCCGACGGCGACGCCCTGGCGACCGCGAACGACGACGACACGGTACGCCTGTGGTACCGCCGGACCGGCCGGCACTTCGCCACGCTCACCCCGCACCGCGGCCGGGTGCGCACGGTCGCGTTCAGCCCGGACGGGGAGACCATCGCCACCGGCTGCGACGACCAGATGGTGCGCCTCTGGGACGCGGCCACCGCCACCTGCCGGCTGACCCTGGAGCACCACACCGACCGGGTCTACTCGGTGGGTTTCAACAGCGAGGGCACGCTGCTGGCCAGCGCCGGCAACGACGGCACGGCAGTCGTCTGGGACGTGCGGACCGGCCGGCGGCGGATCGTGCTCGACGAACACGACGGGCGGCTCTGGTCCTGCGCGTTCAGTCCGGACGACACGCTGCTCGCCACCGCCGGGGACGACCTGGTGATCCGGCTCTGGGACCCGCTGACCGGCCGGTTGCACGGCACGCTCGCCGCGCACACCAGGCGGGTCTGGTCGGTGCAGTTCAGCCCGGAGGGCAACCTGCTGGCCAGCGCCGGTGACGACGGCACGGTGCGGCTGTGGGACGTGGCCGATCCGGAGCACGCCCAGCTGCGCACCACGCTCATCGGCCTGCCGGACGGGTGGGCGGCGGTCAGTCCGGACGGCCGGTACAAGCTGGACGGTGACCCGGGTGGCCAGTTCTGGCACGTCATCGGGACCTGCCGGTTCGAGGTGGGTGAGCTGGATCCCTACCTGACCCAGGTCCGCCGCCTGGCGGTGGACGCCCCGTTCTGACCCGGCCGGCCGCGGTCGATGTCAGGACACCGCCTCCCGCGGCTCGGGGTCGGGCTCGCGTCGGCGTACCACCGGGGGCCGGCGCATGTCCCGCCACGGCCCGCCGAGCAGCGGCGTCAGCACCACCAGCAGGTAGCAGGCGCCCATGGCGACGAGCGTGGGCGTGGGACCGAACCGGTCCGCGGCCAGCCCGGCGCCGAGCGCGCCGACCGGCATGGCTGCCCACGCCCCGGCGCCGATCACGCCGTACACCCGGGCCCGCATGGCCGGCGGCACCCGCTCCAGTTCCACCGCGCCCATCAGCGGGTTGAGTGCACCGGCGGCCAGCCCGGCCACCGCCACCACGGCGACCACCACGGGCAGCGGCGGCGCGGCGGCCAGCGCCCACAGTGGCGGGGCGCCGCACACCGCGAACGCGGTGACGAACGTGGCCCGGCGCGGCAGGCGGTGGCCGATCGCGCTGAACACCAGCGAGCCGACCAGCGCACCACCGCCCATGACGCCCACCAGCAGGCCGAACGCGGCGGGGCCGCCGAGTTCGCGGTCGGCGACCACCGGCAGCAGCACCTGGCTCTTGGCCGCGTCGAACAGGTTGGTCACCAGCACCAGCAGGACCATGGCGCGCAGCAGCGGTTCGCGGACCAGGAACCGCAGCCCGGCGGCGAACTGTCGCCAATAGCCCCCGGTCTCGGCCTCGGCCTCGTCGCCGGACGGGCTCAGGCCGCGCGGCACCAGCAGCCCCACCACCAGCGCCGAGACGGCGAATGTCACCGCGTCCAGGACCAGCACGGACAGCGCGCCCAGCAGCCCGACCAGCAGGCCGGCCACCGGCGCGCCGATCATGCGGGCGCCGCGGGAGGTCGCCTCCAGCCAACCGACCGCCCGCTCGATCGGCACCCCGGCGGCGGTGGCGGCCTCCGGCAGCAGCGCGGTGCGGGCGGTCTGCCCGGGGGTGTCCAGCAGCCCGCTGACGAACACCAGGGCCAGCAGCGCGGGGAACGGCAGGCCGACGGTGGCGTGCAACAGGGGTACGGCGGCGATCGTCAGGCCGGAGACCACGTCGGCGAGGACGCTGGAGCGCCGGTAGCCGATCCGGTCGACGAGCACGCCGCCGAACGCGCCGCCGAGCACCACGGGCGCGGTGGCGAACGCGCCGGCCAGTCCGGTCGCGGCCGGTGAGCCGGTCTCGGCCAGCACGTAGAGGGGCAGCGCGATGAGCGTCAGCACGTTGCCGGTCAGCGAGACGGCGTGCCCGATCAGCAGCCCGGCCAGCGGCCGGCGGTCGCGGGTCACCGCGGCCCCCGGTACGCCTGCCAGATCAGTGTGACCATCTCGGCGTCGGGCCGCTCGGGCGCGGAGCGGGCCTGCCACCGCCGGCCGAGCGCGGACAGTTCGTCGCGTAGCTCCACCAGTTCCTCGGGGGTCAGGCGCAGCACCATGTCGCTGCTCGTGGTGCCGCGGACCCAGGCCGGGTCGAGGTCGGCCTCGGACTCCAGGTAGGCCTGGTAGCGGTCCACGTAGCGCTGCATGGCGGCCCGGCGCAGCAGGTTGCCGGCGAGCCGGCGCTCCGGGTCGTCGAGCAGTTCGAACGGATCCCAGTCGGTGGTCGCGTGCGCGGCCCGCCACCACCGCTCGCGCCGGTCCCGGGCCAGCTCGGGGGCCGCGGTCACGAAGCCGTGTTCGGCCAGCTTGCCGACGTGGTAGCTGACCGCGCCGACCGCCTCGCCGGTCCGTTCGCTCAGCATGCCGACCGTCTGCGGGCCGCGCAGGCGCAGCTCGCCGAGCAGCCGCAGCCGGGTGGGGTGGGCGAGCGCCCGCATGGCCCGCGGGTCGCTCACGCGGCGGTTGCCGCTTCCGTCCGTCATGCCGACAGCATAGGTGGACAAGGAGTGAAGTACAAGAAGTCTTGTATTAATCCGTCCGCGGCGTGTGCCGGTACAGGTCGCGCAGCAGGCACACCTCGGCCAGGTGGTGGATCACCTCCCGGTTGATGTGCAGCACCAGCGTCGCCATCGGGACGTCGGCGAACGCCCCCTCGGCCGGACCGCAGGCCCGCGCAAGGCCGTCCTCGCCGAGCGCCTCGACCCCGGCCGTCCAGGTGGCGTACTCCTCGTCGAGTTGGGTCAGCGCGCCGGCTGCGGTGGAGGAGTAGGGAAACGAGTCGTAGTCGGTGGGTGCGCGGCCGAAGTGCGACGCGTTGCGCATGGCCAGCACGCCGACTATGACGTGGGCGAGCCGCCAGGCGACGGTGGTGAACGGCGGCGGGTCCGGGTGCGGGAACGCCAAGTCGATCGTCAGCGTGCCGCCATCGGCGCGCGGGCGAAGGCTCCAGCAGTCGGGAACCGGCTCCCACAGGTATTCCGCGTCGGTGAGGCCGTCCAGGCGGTCGCGCAACTGGTAGGTCCAGTGCCAGGTGAGCTGCTCGTGCAGCAGCGGATTCCAGGTGAGGTCGGTCATGCGCTCAGCGTGCCACCGGCCTGGGACAGAATTCGGCTGGTCAGCCCCGTGTCGCCGACGTGCGGCCCTTGAGCCGGCGGCCCATCTCCCGGGCGATCTCCCGCTTGGCGTCCCGCTCGGCGAGCGCCTGGCGCTTGTCGTACGACCGGCGGCCCCGGGCCAGCCCCAACTCCACCTTGGCCCAGCCGTCGGCGAAGTACATCGACAGCGGCACCAGCGTGGTGCCGCCGTCGCGCAGCTTCTCCAGGATCCGGGCGATCTCCACCCGGTGCAGCAGCAGCTTGCGGGTGCGCCGGGGCGCGTGGTTGGTCCACGTGCCGAAGCCGTACTCGGCGATGTGCAGGCCGTACAGCATGATCTCGCCGTCGCGCTCCTGGGCGAACGCGTCGACGAGCGACACCCGCCCCGCACGCAGCGACTTCACCTCGGTGCCGGCCAGCACGATGCCCGCCTCGTACGTCTTGAGAATGTCGTAGTCGTGCCGTGCCTTCTTGTTCGAGGCGATCAGCTTGCGCCCGCTCTCCCTGGCCACGCCCGCAGGATACCGGCCGGCGGCGGGCCGGGTTCGGTCCCCGGGCGCGACGCGGCCACCCAGCCGGTGGTGATCAGCAGCAACGCGGCGCAGTAGGTGATCATCACCAGCAGGCCCCGGCCGGGCAGCTCCACGCCGGCCGCACCCACCCCGATGAGCAGGTCGGAGACGAGGAAGAGCGCGCCGCCAGCACCCACCCGCGCCGACACGCCGCTCGCGGCGGCGGCCATCAGGCACAACGCCAGGCTGTAGCCGAGCACCGGCAGTCGCAGCGGCCCCAACATGCCCCAGAGCAGCGCGTTCGCCGCCGCCCAGGCGAGCAGGTAGCCGGCCCACGCCATGGCCGACGGTCGCCCGTGCCGCAGGAAGCCGGTGCTGAACGCGACCTGCGTGACCAGGAAGAACCCCATGCCGGCCAGGAACGCGGCGTCGCCCGACAGCAGCAGGGCCACGTCCCCGGCGGTCGCCGCGACCAGACCCACGGCCACCCCGTCGAAGCGGCGCCGCCGCTGCCACAGGTACGCCAGCAGCACCGGCGCCAGCAGCGGCTTGGCCAACCACTGGAGCACCGTCGAGTCGAGGGCCACCCCGACCAGCTCGACGGCGGCGACGAACCCGAACAGGACCAGCCAGGAGCGCCTCATCGGGCCGGCTGCCAGCCCGGGCGGCCGAACAGGTGGCCCAGCCGATCCCGCCAGCCGCTGGCCCGGCGTACGTCCGACCAGATCGCGGCGAACTCGTGGGTCGCCACCCGCAACGGGTTGTACGTGTCGATGTTCCTGGTCAGCCCGTAGCGCGCCGGGGCCCGCTCCGGGGTGAAGGTGCCGAACAACCGGTCCCAGACGATGAGGATGCCGCCGTAGTTGCGGTCCAGGTACTCGGTGTTCGAGCCGTGGTGCACCCGGTGGTGCGACGGCGTGTTGAAGACCCATTCGATCGCCCGGGGCAGCACGTTGACCCTTTCGGTGTGCAGGAAGAACTGGTAGAGCAGGCTGACCGACTGCTGGAGGAAGATCATCCATGGGGGGATGCCGAGCAGGGCCAGCGCCAGCCAGAACGGCAGCGCGGTCATCGGCGTCCAGCTCTGCCGCAGCGCGGTGGACAGGTTGTAGTGGACGCTGGAGTGGTGCACCACGTGGCTCGCCCACAGCACCCGCACCTCGTGGTGCGAGCGGTGGAACCAGTAGTACGCCAGGTCGTCGGCGAAGAAGAGGATCACCCAGGTCCACCAGTCGCCGGGGGAGAGGTGCACCGGCGCGACGGTCCACAGCGCCGCGAACAGCCCGACCGTGAGCAGCTTCCACGGCACGCCGATGAGCTGGCTGCCCAACCCCATCGACAGGCTGGTGGTGGTGTCCCGCAGCTCGTAGCCGCGTTCGTCGTCGTCAGGCAGGAAGCGGTAGGAGACCGCCTCGACGACGATCAGGAGCAGGAACGCCGGGACGGCGTACAGCACGGCCGGGATCATGCGCGCGCTTCCCTTCCGGTGGTGGGGGTGGTGAGCGGGGCGGTCAGCAGCGCCCGGGCGTGCCGGGCGGCCGCCGCGCCCTGACCGGCGGCGATGGACGCGGCGAGGCGGCGGTGTCCCGCGACGTCGAGCAGTTCGCCCGCGCGGGCGTCCGGGGGGACGTCGCCGACGGCGAACGTGCCGGCCACCAGGCTGTTGAAGGCCAGTTGGTAGGCGGTGTTGCCGCTGCCGCGCACGACCAGCCGCCAGATGGCGATGTTCGCCTCGTGCATCCGGTCCAGGTCGGGGGCGAGCACGCCGTAGCCCTCGGCGGCCCGGACCAGCGCGGCGACGACCGCCGGGTCGGCGCGCTCGGCGCAGAGCCGGGCCGCGTCGGTCCCGACGCAGGCGCGCATCTCCAGCATGTCGCGCACGAGCGTCTCCACCGGCAGTACGTCGCCGGAGCGGGCCAGGGACAGCGCCAGGTCCAGCCCGGCGTGCAGCCGCCAGTCCAGCACCCGGGTCGCCCCGCCCTGGCTGACCCGGACCAGCCCGAGTTGTTGCAGGCGGCGCAGCGCCTCCCGGACCGCGTGCCGGTTGACCTCGAACGCGCCGGCCAGCTCCCGCTCGCCGGGCAGGGTGTCGTCCGGGCGGTAGCGACCGGACACGATCGCGTCGCGGAGCCGGCCGAAGACGTGGTCGGAGACGGACACCCGGGGTGCGGGGTCGAAGGGCATGGGCAGCAGTGTGGCCCGGGCACGTCAACCCGTCAACTGGTTGGACCAGCAGGCCCGCGAAGGCGGGCGGCCGGTGTGTGCCGTCGCCGTCACCCCTCGTATCCTTTCCGCCGTGAGCCCGCCACAGGGAAGGGAGTCGGTGTGAGCGACCGGGTCGAGACGTTGGAGTTCCAGGCCGAGGCCCGTCAGCTGTTGCAGCTGATGGTGCACTCGATCTACTCGAACAAGGACGTCTTCCTGCGCGAACTGATCTCGAACGCCTCCGACGCGCTGGACAAGCTCCGGCTGGAGTCGCTCGTCGACAAGGAGTTGTCGGTCGACACCTCCGATCTGCACATCGAACTCGGGGTCGACAAGGACGCCCGTACGCTCACCGTGCGGGACAACGGCATCGGTATGACCCGCGACGAGGTGGTCGCGCTGATCGGCACCATCGCCAAGTCCGGCACCGCCGAACTGCTGCGCAAGCTGCGCGAGTCCGCCGACGCCGCCGCCTCGCAGGAGCTGATCGGCCAGTTCGGCGTCGGCTTCTACGCCACCTTCATGGTCGCCGACCGGGTGACGCTTGTGACCCGCCGGGCCGGCCAGAGCGGCGGCACCCGCTGGGAGTCCACCGGCGAGGGCACCTACTCGGTGGAGGCGGTCGACGACGCGCCCCAGGGCACCTCGGTCACGCTGCACCTCAAGCCGGTCGACACCGAGGACAACCTGCACGACTACACCGCCGAGTGGACCATCCGGGAGATCGTCAAGCGCTACTCCGACTTCATCTCGTGGCCCATCCGGATGACCGTGGACAAGCCCGGCGAGGACGGCGCCACCACCCGCGAGGAGCAGACGCTCAACTCGATGAAGGCGCTCTGGGCGCGTTCGCGCGACGAGGTCGACGAGGCGGAGTACAAGGAGTTCTACCGGCACGTCGCCCGCGACTGGGCCGACCCGCTGGAGACCATCCACATGCGCGGCGAGGGCACCTTCGAGTACGAGGCGTTGCTGTTCGTGCCCTCGCACGCCCCGCTGGACCTGTTCTCCCCGCAGGGCCGCGGCGGCGTGCAGCTCTACGTCAAGCGCGTCTTCATCATGGAGGACTGCGATGCGCTGATGCCCAACTACCTGCGCTTCGTCAAGGGCGTGGTGGACGCGCACGACCTGTCGCTGAACATCTCCCGGGAGATCCTCCAGCAGGACCGGCAGATCCGCGCGGTGCGCCGCCGGTTGGTCAAGAAGGTGCTCGCCACGCTCAAGGAGATGTCCGCCGAGTCGTACCGCACGTTCTGGACCGAGTTCGGGCCCGCCGTCAAGGAGGGCCTGCTGGAGGACCCGGACAACACCGAGGCGCTGCTGGAACTGGTCCGCGCGGCCAGCACCCACGACCCGGCCGAGCCGACCACGCTGCGCGACTACGTGGAGCGGATGAAGGACGGGCAGACCGAGATCTACTACGCCACCGGCGAGAACCGGGCCACCATCGAGAACTCCCCGCACCTGGAGGCGTTCCGCGCCAAGGGTTACGAGGTGCTCATCCTCACCGACCCGGTGGACGAGGTGTGGGTCGAGCGCGTCGGCGCGTACGACGGCAGGACGCTGCGCTCGGTGGCCAAGGGCCAGGTCGACCTGGAGACCGCGGAGGAGAAGGAGAAGGCCGAGGCCGAACGGCAGGAGTACGCCGACCTGCTCGCCTTCCTCGGCGGGGCGCTCACCGACAGCGTCAAGGAGGTGCGCCTGTCCACCCGACTGACCACCTCACCGGCCTGTGTGGTCGGCGACTCGCACGACATGACGCCCACGCTGGAGAAGATGTACCGGGCGATGGGCCAAGAGGTGCCCCGGGTCAAGCGGATCCTGGAGCTGAACCCGACCCACCCGCTGGTCACCGGGCTGCGCAAGGCGCACGGGGAGGGCGGCGACCCGGCCGCGCTGACCGAGACCGCCGAACTGCTGTACGGGATGGCGCTGCTGGCCGAGGGCGGCGAGTTGACCGACCCGGCCCGCTTCACCCGCATCCTCGCCGACCGTCTCGCCCGCGGCCTGTAGGTGTAAGGAAAGGAAGGGCCCCTTGTTGACGCCCAGGCGTTGACAAGGGGCCCTTCCTTTCACAGCTGGCCCGGGTAGAAGCCGTGGCGGGCCAGCGGCTCGACGATCTGGCGCTCCTCGTAGGACAGGTGCGACAGCAGCGTGTCGGTGAGCAGGTCCACCGCCTCCTGGAGGGCGGTGAAGTCACCCGGTTGGCGGATCAGCTCCACCAGGGCGCGGTCCACGTCCTCCACCACGCCGTGGATCACCACGTGTTCCTCTTCGAGGCGGTCCAGCACCGCCGCCAGCCCGGCGTCGGAGCGGCGCAGGTGCGGGAAGATCGAGGCGTCCTCCAGGCCGTGGTGCTGGGTGACCATCGTGCAGTACGCCGCGCAGTACGCGCCGAGCGTCCAGTTGTTCTGCCGCATGGTCATCTGGTTCAGCGCGGCCCGCGCGCCCTCCGGCGTGACCGCGCCGCGGGTGACCTGTGCCAACAGGTCGCGCACCTGGGCCAACTCCTGGCGCAGGTGGTCGTGGACGTCCACCAGGTGCTGCCCGACGGCCTGTCCCCGGGCCGGGTAGACCTGATCGGCCGGGGGCGGCGGGGCGGTCGGGCGGGTCGACTCGTCCCAGGGGGAGCGCGTGCTCAGCCGTACCCCCGGGTCGGGGGTGGGGGTGACCGCGAGGGTGGCCGGGCCGCCGGTGGTGGCCTGTTCCTCGGCGACGGCGCGGGCCCCGCTGCCCGGCGTGGTGCGTTCGGCGGCGACGAGTTCCCGGACCGCCGGGGCGACCTCCTGGGCGAAGATCTGGATCGCGCGCGGCTCGTCGCTGCCGAGGATGAACGTGGTGATGCGGTGCTCCAGAGTGAGCCCGGCGAGTTCCTCCACCCACTGCTGCGGCGGCCCGGCGAGGAAGCCGGTGGAGGAGCGGGTGAAGGCGCCGGTGACGTTGAGCATGCGGCGGATCGCGTCCGGGTCCCGCCCGGCGGCCCGCGCGCCCTCGTCGACGAGCGCGTTCATGGCCGGCAGTTCGTCGGGGCCCTTGGGAAGGTACGACAGCGAGGGCAGCCAGCCGTCCGCGGCGCGGCCGACCAGGCGCAGCATGCGCGGCTTGTACGCGCCGACCCAGATGCCCACCGGGTGTGCCGGCGCCGGCCCGCGTTTGGCGCCGACGACCCGGTAGTGCTCGCCCTCGACGCGGACCATGCCCCGGCGGTCTGTGTCCCAGATCTCGCGGATGATTCCGATGGCCTCGTCGAGCGCCGTGACGGCGGCGCCGGGGGACAGGCGTCGACCGCCGACCGCCTCGATCGCGTCCCAGAACGCGCCCGCGCCCAGCCCCAGCTCGACCCGGCCGCCGGTGAGCAGGTCGAGGCTGGCGATGCTGCGGGCCAGCACCACCGGCTGGCGCAGCGGCAGGTTGAGTACGTTGCCGGCCAGACCGATCCGTTCGGTGGCGGCGGCCACGTAGGCCATCAGCGTCCAGGTGTCCAGGAAGCCGGGCTGGTAGGGGTGGTCCTGGAAGGTGACCAGGTCGAGGCCGGCCTGCTCGCAGAGCGCGGCCAGGGCCACCACCTGCTCGGGCTGCGCGGCGGTGGGGGTGAGGAAGCCGCCGAAGGCCAGCTCGTGTGCGTGCTCGGTCATCCGTCCGCCCCTCGCGTGATCTTGCCCGACCTGCCCACGGTAGCGGCACCCCCGGCTGCCGCCCCCGGCGGACGTGCCGGTCATTCGCCCGACGGTTCCGTCACCGCAAGCACGGTACGTCGCCCACTCGGGTGACCGCTGGCATGATAAGAGGGCATTCGTCCCGAATGGTGCCTAGCGTCTGCTCCGTCCGCGCTCGCGGGCACCACGGTCCGGTAACGCCCAATCCCGCCGCCGGCCGCGTAACCGAACCTCGTGCGGGAGCGGGGGAACCACACGTTCCACGGTGCATCGTCACCTCGGGGTGAAGCCGCCACCGGCGGCCGGGCTCCTCGGCCCGAACCCGACAGCTCACCTCGTCGGCGTGGAGGAATCCACATGGCAACTGAATACTCAGCCCGCGGTCGCCGTAGCGCTCTCGGAGCGGTTCTGACCAGCGCCGCCGTCGGCGCCGCGGCTCTGCTCGGCCCGGCCGTGCCGGCCAGCGCCGCCGTCAACTGGGACGCCGTCGCACGCTGCGAGTCCGGCGGCAACTGGAAGATCAACACTGGCAACGGCTACTACGGCGGGCTCCAGTTCTCCCGCGCCACCTGGAACGGCTACGGCGGCCAGAAGTACGCCGCCCGGGCGGACCTGGCCAGCCGGTCCGAGCAGATCGCCGTGGCCGAGAAGGTGCTGCGGGGGCAGGGCATCGGCGCCTGGCCCGTCTGCGGCAAGAAGGGCGGCTCGGCGAAGAAGAGCACCTCGGCGACCCGGTCCGACCGGGCCGCCACCACGAAGAATGCCATCTCGGTGCGGTCCGCCACCCGCAGGACCGCCCCGGAGCGCGCCATGACCAAGGTCGCGCCGCAGCGGTCGCCCGGTGCCGGGACGTACGTGGTCCGCTCCGGTGACACGCTGTCGGAGATCGCCGTGGCGCAGCGCGTCGACGGCGGATGGCATGCCCTGCACGAGCGCAACCGGGCCGTGGTCGGCGACGACCCCGGCCTGATCTTCCCGGGTCAGCGGCTGCGCCTGAGCTGAGCGGTCACGAGCGTCCGGCCGGTTCGCCCGGCCGGGCGCTCGTCCGTCCGCGACACGCCGCGTCGCCGACACCGGGCCTGCTCCCGGCACCGGGACGCGGCCGGGACCGGCCGGTGCATGCGTGTGGCCGCAACCGATTGCTAGGGTCACAGTGCTCAGTCAAGACGTGAAGAAAGCGCGGAAATGACCAACGACCCGTTCTCGGCCGCCGCGAGCCTCGACGAGCTGCTGACCCGCACGCAGCAGGCGCTCACCGCGATGCGCTCCCGGGCCTCGGCGCACGCCGACGGCGAGCCGGGCGACCTGCTGCGCGCCGAGGGCACTGCCGCTGGCGGGCGGGTCCGCGCGGTCGCCGTCCAGGGTGGCCGGCTTGGCTCCGTGACGATCGCCCCGGAGCTGGCCGGCGAGCCGCTGGAGGTCCTCTGCGAACACCTCGTCACCGCCGCCAACGCCGCGCTGTCCGAGCTGGACGCCCAGGTCAGCGCGTCGGCGCGGGCCGACGCCGACGCGCTCGCCGTCCGGCTCGGCAGCATGGGCGACCAGGCCGAGCTGTTCGGCCGCGCGATGCACGAGGCGGCCGCGCGGATCCACCGCGATCGCGGCAACGCGTCGCGGACCGCGCGTCCGGCCTGACCGGCGACGCCCGGCCCGGCACGACGAAGCGGCCGGCCGTCGGGAGGACGACGGCCGGCCGCTCACGCCGCGATCAGCCCAGGGCGAGCGCGGTGTCGTCGACGACGAAAGACGTCTGCAGCGAGCTGTCCTCCACGCCGCTGAACGAGATGGTCGCCGTGGTGCCGGCCAGCGACGAGACGTCGAAGGACCGCTGCACGTAACCGGTGGCCTTGTTCAGGTTGGAGTAGGTGGCCAGCGTGGTGCCGCCGGCCTTGACGGTGAGCTTGTCGTACGCGGTGGTGGTGGTCGTCTCGGCGCTGTCGACGTGCAGCCAGAAGGTCAACGTTGCCCGGCAGCCGGCCGGGACGGTCACCGACTGGCTGAGCGTGTCCGTGTGTGCCGAGCCGTAGCCGTTGAGCCAGGCCTTGTACGAGCCGCCGTGCGCGGCCTGGCCGCTGGCGGTGGTGATGACGCCGGACGAGGCGGTCCAGTTCACGTTGCCCGACTCGAAGCCGGGGTTGGCCAGCTTGTTGCCGGAGCAGCCGCCCGAGGGAGGCGTGGTCGTGGCGGTCGGCGTGGGCGTCGGGGTCCCGCCGGCGCAGGTCGGGTCGGTCGACTGGGCCGGTACGCTGATCGCGTCCCACGCGGCCTTGACCGTGTTGAACTCGGTGCAGCTGCTCGGGTAGAGGTTCTTCGCCGCCTGCAACGTCCAGGTGCGGTACTTCAGGTACGACGAGGACGAGGTCTTCAGCAGCATCCCGTTGTACATGATCTTGATGGCCTTCTGGATGCCCAGGCCGGTGACGCTGCTGCCGTTGCAGGTCGAGCTGGACGGCTGACCGTTGGTCGGGCTGCTGCCGTTGGCCAGCAGGTAGAACCAGTGGTTGCCGGGCCCGGCCGCGGCGTGCACCTCGGTCGACGGGACGCTGCTGGAGTAGCAGTTCGGGTCGCCGAGCGCCGACGGGTTGTACATGTTGCGGATCGGGCCGGAGCCGACCAGGTTGATCTTCTCACCGACCAGGAAGTCGGGCGCGTCGTAGCTGGACGGCTCGTTGGCGAACCACTCGGTGGCCGCGCCGAACGTGTCCGCCACGAACTCCTGGGTGCCGCCGCGGGAGATGCCGCCGGGGGTGTGGTCGTCGATCCCGTGGCCGATCTCGTGCGCCACCACGTCCATTGAGCCGATCCACTGGCCGGCCGTGTTCTTGCCGATCTGCACCTGGCTGCCGTCGTAGTAGGCGTTCTGGTCGTTCAGGCCGACCCGGATCGGCCAGTAGCCGCCGCTGCCGTCGGCGCCGTTGCGGCCCAGCCACTGGGACAGCATCTTGTGCTCGGTCTGGGCCGAGAACAACGCGTCGACGCAGCCGGTCTCCTTGTTGGTGGCGGTGCCGTTGCCCCACACGTCGTCGGTGCCGCTGAACGTGGTGTTGTTGGCCGCGTCCTGGCAGCTCAGGTTCGTGACGGTGGGGTCCTTCATGGTGTAGGTGCTGCCCGACTGGGTGGTGTTCAGGGCGAGTGGGCTCGGCCCGTTCCAGGCGCCGGTGCCGGTGCCGGTGACCACGTGTTCCTGTGTGCGCAGCACCGCGCCGGTACGCGCGTCGACGTCGACGGTGAGCCGGCTGGGGCCGTCGGCGGAGGTGCCGCGGACGGTGGTCTCCCAGGCCAGTGCCGGTGCGGCGTCCAGGGTGTAGACCACGAGCGTGGTGCCCTCGACCGCGCTGACCGTCCGCAGTCGGGCGCGTGCGGTCTTCACGGCGGCGGCCGAGGTCAGCTTCGGGGTGGTGGTGAGGTCACCGATGGGCCGCTGCTGGGCGACCGAGGCGTACTTCAGGTTGCCGGCGGAGTCGGTGGCGAGCACGAAGTCGCCGCCGACGACCGGCAGGCCCTTGTAGGTGCGCTCGTAGGGCACGTACTGGGTGCCCTCGGAGGAGATGACCGGCTTCTGCACGAACGCGTCGTCGGAGCCGGCCTGCAGGTAGGCGGGGCGGTCCGCGACAAGCGCGCGGGCGGAGTCGGCGGCGGTCACGCGGGCCTGGGCCGGGTTGGGGGCGGCGGGTGCGGGTGGTGCGGCCTGGACCGCCGCGGCGGTGCCGGCGGCGAGGACGCCGGCCGCGGCCGCGCCGATGAGCGCGGCGAGGCGAGGTGAGAGCTTCAAGGGGGTGTGCTCCTGTTCTACAGGCGCGCCGCACGGAGCCCGGGTGGGGTCGGGCGGCGCGGTGGTGCGAGGCGGGTGACGGCCGGTCACCGGAGCTGCCGGCGTGGCTCCGGGTCGACAGATCGACCGTCCGAGTCGCCGGGGGGCGGCGGCTCGCTGGTGACAATCACACGCCGCCCGAGCCGGGAGCAATGGGTGACCTGGGCAACGATCTTTCGCCGGGCGCATCGCCACGGGCACGAATCAGGAAACCATGATCTTCAATAGTCCCTGATCAGGGCGAACATTGCCGATGGCCCCTGACGCCCGGTGCAAATTGCGGGGGTTGCCGCTGTGCGCGGATGGCGCACATAGGTGCGAGGCGCCGCGCGAGCGGGCGACCGCCCGCGCCGGGTAAGCGTGGGCCGCGGGTCAGCGTGGGCCGCGTGTCCGCGTCGGTGACGCCGTGGGTGGCGCCGGCAGCGACGGCGTCAGCGTCGGGCGCGACGTCGGCCTCCCGGTCGGGTCCGGGCTCGGGCTCGACCGGGTCGGGCTCGGGCTGGGGGAGCCGGACGGCGTGGGCGTGGGCGTGGCAGTGGCCGGGGGTGCAACCGAACCGGTCGGCTCCGGGGTGTCGCCGGGGAACTTCGGCTCACCGAAGCGGTACTTGTCCGGGTCGAGCTTCAGCGCCTCGGTGGCCCGGGTCATGAAC
Organism: Micromonospora sp. DT31; assembly: GCF_049841795.1. Taxonomy (NCBI): domain Bacteria; kingdom Bacillati; phylum Actinomycetota; class Actinomycetes; order Micromonosporales; family Micromonosporaceae; genus Micromonospora; species Micromonospora sp. DT31. The sequence continues at coordinate 561,423 of NZ_JBNCKZ010000001.1, forward strand.
TGCCGCCAGATCGGCGCGGCGCCGGTCGAGCCATACACGTCGTAGCTGCCGCCGCTGGTGCGCAGCGGTTTGCCGTCGGTGGTGCCCAGCCACACCGCCGAGGCCAGCGCGCCGGTCCAGCCCACCATCCAGGTGTGCACGTTCTGGGTGGTGCTCTGCCCGGCCTGCCAGGTGCCGGTCTTGCCGGCGGAGTCCCAGCCGTTGTCCAGCTTGGCCGCCCGGACCCGGCGCAGCGTCCAGCCCAGCTGGTCGATCGCCTCCCGGTCCAGGCCAACGTCGGTGGTGCGCAGTTGTTCGGTCCACACCTCCTCGTCCTCCTTGGTGACCGACCGGACGAAGTGCGCGTCGGCGCGCTTGCCGCCGGCCGCGAACGTGGCCATCCCGTTCGCGTGGTCCTGCACGGTGATGCCGTACTGGCCGATGCCAACCTCGGTGGAGAACCGCTTCGCCACCTCGTCGGCGGGGTCACTGCGCAGGTCCACGCGCTGCGGCCGGGGGTTGCCGCGAACCGTCTCCCACATCGACTCCACGCCGGCCTGCCGCGCCGTCTCGATCACCTTGGCGGTGCCCAGCTTCTCGGTCAGCTCGAAGTAGGTGACGTTGAGCGAGGCGACGGTGGCCTCCCAGAGCGCGCAGTCCGGCTGGCAGGGCGCGTGTTCGGCGTTGCGGATCGGCCCCGCCGCGCTGCCCTTCGTGCGCCCCGAGGCGGGGAACTCCTTGGTGTCCGGCGAGTCGAACCGCTGCTTGACCGAGATTCCCTCGCGCGCGGCGGCGGCCAGGTCGTACACCTTGAACGACGACCCCGGCGGATGCTGGCCGAACCCGCGGGCCTCGCCGCTCTCGTCGGCGTACCAGCCCGCGTAGTCGGCGCCGGAGGCCTTGCCGCCGCCGTAGTAGCCGAGCACCCGGCCGGTGCCCGGCTCCACCGCAACCAGCGCCGCCTGCCAGTTGCGCGGCTGCCCGCGCACCGCCCGGGGCGCGGTGTCGCGGCGGATGTCCGCCGCCGCCTCGGCCGCGTCCTGCACGCGCTTGTCGATGGTGGTGACGATGCGGTAGCCGCCGTCGCGGATCACCTCGTCCGGCTTGCCCCGGAACGGCTCGGTCCGGCGCAGCTCGGCCAGCACGTGGTTGACCACCAGGCCTGTCGGCCGGTCCAGGTCGGACCCGCCCGCGTCCTTCTCGATCGGCCGAACCGTGTCCGGATACGCGAGGTTCGCGGCCTGCTGCGGCGTCAGGTAGTCGAGCTTGACCATGCCGTCGCGGATGTAGTTCCAGCGGTCGATCGAGTTCTGCCGGGCCAGCGCGTTGCGGCGCGGGTCGTAGCCGGGCGCGCCCTCCGGGTCGGCCGGGTCCGCCTCCGGCTGCTTCACCATCGCGCAGAGCACCATCGCCTCGGCCTGGGTGAGCTGCCGTTCGGCCGGCGCGTCCCGGCGTACCGTCTTGCCGAAGTACGTCTGCGCGGCCGCCTCGATGCCGTAGGCGCCCCGGCCGAACGGCACCGTGTTCAGGTAGAAGCCGAGGATCTCCTCCTTGGAGTACGTGTCGTCGAGCTTCCAGGCGATCACCGCCTCGCGCAGTTTCCGGGAGTACGTGACGCCGCGCAGGTCGGCGGCGATCCGGGCGTACTGCTGGGTGAGGGTGGACGCGCCCTGCCGCTGCCCGCCGCTCACGTTGGCCCAGGCCGCCCGCAGCACACCCTTGAAGTCGATGCCGCGGTTCGTCCAGAATGTGCGGTCCTCGGTCGCCACTATCGCCTGCTTGGCCGAGTCGTTCATCTGGTCGTACGGCACGATGGTGCGGTTCTGCGCGCCCAGTTTCGCCAGCGGCGTGCGTCCGTCGGCGTAGTAGACGGTCGTCGACTCGGGCAGCTTCAGGTCGCTGGGCGTGGGCACGCTGTCGAAGTAGTAGCCACCCACGACCAGCCCGCAGCCGGTCAGCAGCAGGCAGACCGCGAGGATGACCGGCAGGCGCCGCCGCCTGCGCCGCGGGCTCGCGGCGGCGGCCCCGGCCGGCCCCCGGGTCTCTCCCGTTCCTCGCACGCGGTGCCTCCGGCTGCTCGGCGAAAGTCGTGCCCGGCTCGCAGGCTAACCGAGGCGCGGCGGTGGCACCGGCCCGACGACCCCGAACGTGCGGCGCGGCCTGCCCGGCGTCACCGCCGACCGGCCCACACGCAGGAGTGGGACGCGCGGCGCCGGGGTACAGCGCGGCCATGGACACGAGCACGGCCGAACGCCCGGACACCGCCTCCGCCCCCGCCGCGTCCTCCGCCGGTGTGGTCGCTGTCGTCGCCCACCGGAGGAAGACGTTCGGGGGCGGACTCGACGAGCTGCGGTCCCGGCTGGTCGGCGCGGGCGTCGGACGGCTGCTCTGGTACGAGGTGCCGAAGAGCCGCAAGGCGCCGAAACAGGTGCGGGCCGCGCTCGACGAGGGCGCCGAACTGGTGCTGGTGTGGGGCGGCGACGGCATGGTGCAGCGGTGCGCCGACGCGCTCGCCGGCACCGACGTGCCGATGGGCATCCTGCCCGCCGGCACCGCCAACCTGTTCGCCGTCAACCTCGGCATCCCGGTCGACCTGCCCGAGGCGGTGCGCATCGCGCTGCACGGGCCGCGCCGGCGGCTGGACCTCGGCCGGATCAACGGAGAGCACTTCGCCGTGATGGCGGGCGCCGGGTTCGACGGCGACCTGATCCGCGATGCCGACCGCCAGCTCAAGGGCCGGTTCGGCCGGATCGCGTACGTCTGGACCGGCCTGCGGCACGTGCGCGGCGAGTGCGTGCGCACCCGGATCCGGATCGACGGCGCGGACTGGTTCGACGGCGAGGCGAGCTGTGTGCTGTTCGGCAACGTCGGCACCATCACCGGTGGCATCCCGGCCTTCGACGACGCCCGCCCCGACGACGGGGCGCTGGAGGTCGGCGTCTCCACCGCCAGCGGCGCCGTGGACTGGGCACGCACGCTGGGCCGGATGGCCGCCGGGCGCTCCGAGGAGTCGCCGTTCGTACGGATCACCCGGGGCCGCCGCATCCGGGTGCGGTTCGACGCGCCCAAGACGTACGAGCTGGACGGCGGCGCGCGGGGCAAGGCCAAGCGGCTCAAGGTCAAGGTGGTGCCCGGCGCGCTGACGGTCTGCTGCCCCGACCCGGCGGACTGACCGGGACCGCGCCCGGGCAGGATGCCGGGATGCGCGACGACATCCGCGACTACCTCGCCGAGCTGGTCCGCCGTGCCCGCGAGGTGCTCCGCGACGAACTGGTCGGCGCGTACGCGGCCGGTTCGATCGGGCTCGGCGCGTACCAGCCGGGGCGCAGCGACGTGGACGTGGCGCTGCTGGTCGCCGGGCCGCTGCCGGCGACCGCCAAGCGGGCGCTGGTGCACCGGTTGCGGCACGAGGCGCTGCCCTGCCCGGCACGCGGCCTGGAACTTGTCGCCTACCGCCGGGACGTGGCCGCCTCCGGCACCGCCGAGCCCGGCTTCGAGGTGGAGCTGAACACCGGCGCCGCCATGCCGTTCCGGGCCACCTACGACCCGGCCGACCGGCCCGCCGCCGACGGGCGGTTCTGGTACGCGCTGGACCGCGCGATCCTGCGCCGGTGCGGCCTGGCCCTGCTCGGCCCGCCGGCCGCCGACGCGTTCGCCGAGCCGCCGCCGGAGGCGCTGCGGGCGCTGCTCGCCGAAGCGACGCGGTGGTGGCTGGCGCGGCCCACGCCGCCCGGTGACGAACCGGCGCCCGGCGCCGAGGACGCGGTGCTCGGCGCCTGCCGCGCGCTGGTGCGCTGCCGCGACGGCGTCTGGCTGGGCAAGATCGACGCCGGGCTGCGGGTCGCCGCCGACGACCCGGACGCGTCGCTGATCCACGCCTCGATCGCCGCCCGCCGGGGCGGCCCGCCACCGTCCGGGCCGGCGGCCCGCGCGTTCCAGCAACGGGTGCTGACGCGGCTCACCGCCGATGAGCCGGCCGGCGCGTGACTAGGGTGGGCCGGGGAGGTGCGGCGATCATGACGGAGTTGAGCGCGGCGGCGCGGGCCGGACTGGAGTCGGCGGTGCCCGGCGGTGTGGCCACCCGGGCCGCGGACCGGCTACGGATGGCCCACGACGCGTCGCACTACCTGCTGCACCCCGGTGCGGTGGTCACCCCGGCCGACGCCGGTCAGGTGGGCGCGCTGCTGGCGCACAGCCGGCGCACCGGCACCCCGCTGACGTTCCGCTCGGGCGGCACCAGCCTCAGCGGCCAGGCCGTCACCGACCGGGTGCTCGTCGACGTGCGGCGGCACTTCCGCGATGTCACCGTCCTCGACGACGGCCGGCGGGTGCGCGTACAACCGGGTGTGGTGCTGCGGCAGGTCAACGCGCGGCTCGCCCCGCACGGCCGCAAACTCGGCCCGGACCCGGCCAGCGAGTCCGCGTGCACCGTCGGCGGCGTGGTCGCCAACAACTCCAGCGGCATGACCTGCGGCACCGAGTTCAACACCTACCGGACGCTGGAGTCGCTGGTGCTGGTGCTGCCCAGCGGCACCGCGCTGGACACCGGCGCACCGGACGCCGACGCCCGCCTGCGCGCGGCCGAGCCGGCGCTGCACGCCGGGCTGGCGGCCCTGCGCGAGCGGGTACGCGACAACCCCGACTCGGTGCGCCGGATCCGCGTCCAGTACGCCATGAAGAACACCATGGGGTACGGGGTGAACGCGTTCCTCGACCACGACGACCCGGCCGACCTGCTCACCCGGCTCGTGGTGGGCAGCGAGGGCACGCTGGCGTTCGTCGCCTCGGCGACGTTGCGCACCGTACCCGTGCACCGGCACGCCGCGACCGGCCTGCTGGTCTTCGAGACCCTCGGCGCGGCGATGGCCGCGATGCCGGCGCTGGTGGCCGCCGGGCCGGCGGCGGTCGAACTGCTCGACGCCGCCGCCCTGCGGGTCGCCCAGCGCGACCCGAAGGCGGACGCCGCGCTGCGCGGGCTGGCCGTGCGCGGGCACGCCGCGCTGCTCGTCGAATGGCAGGAGTCGGACCCGCAGGCGCTCGCGGAGCGGGTCGCCGCCGCCGAGCCGGTGCTGGCTGACCTGCCGCTGAGCGCGCCGGCCCGGCTCAGCGGCGAACCCGCCGGCCGCGCCGCGTTGTGGCACATCCGCAAGGGCCTGTACGCGGCGGTCGCCGGCGCCCGCCCGTCCGGCACCACCGCGCTGCTGGAGGACATCGCCGTGCCGGTCGAGGCGCTGGCCGGCACCTGCGCCGCGCTGGCCGACCTGTTCGAGCGGCACCGGTACGCCGACAGCGTGATCTTCGGCCACGCCAAGGACGGCAACCTGCACTTCATGCTCAACGAGCGGTTCGACGGGGGCGAGGCCCCCGCCCGCTACGCCGACTTCACCGAGGAGATGGTCGACCTGGTGCTCGGCCACGGTGGCACGCTCAAGGCCGAGCACGGCACCGGGCGGGTGATGGCCCCGTACGTGCGCCGCCAGTTCGGCGACGAGCTGTACGCGGTGATGCGCGAGCTGAAGACGCTCTGCGACCCGGACGGCGTACTCAACCCCGGTGTGCTGCTCAGCGACGACCCGGAGATCCACCTGCGGCACCTCAAGACCGTGCCGACCGTGGAGGAGGAGGTGGACCGGTGCGTCGAGTGCGGCTACTGCGAGCCGGTCTGCCCCAGCCGCGACCTGACCACCACACCCCGGCAGCGCATCGTGCTGCGCCGGGAGATCGTCGCCGCCCGCGCCGCCGGCGACCCGGCGCTGGCCCGGGAACTGGAGGAGGCGTACGACTACGACGCGGTGCAGACCTGCGCCGTCGACGGCATGTGCGCCACCGCCTGCCCGGTGCTGATCAACACCGGTGACCTGGTCAGGCGGCTGCGTGCCGAGGAGCACGGCCGGGCCGCCCGGACCGGTTGGCGCGGCGCGGCCCGGCGGTGGGACGCCACCACCCGCGGCATGGCCCGGGGCCTCGACCTGGCCGGGGCGCTGCCCCCCGCGCTGCCCGAGGCGGCCACCCGGGCCGCCCGCGCGGTCCTCGGCGCGGACCGGGTGCCACGGTGGCAGCGGGACCTGCCCCGCGGCGGCACGCCCCGCCGGCCCCGTGCCGAACCCGAACCGGACGCGGTGTTCGTGCCGTCCTGCCTCGGCACCCTGTTCGCCCCGGAGCAGGGCGGCACCGGGGTGGCCGCCGCGCTGCTCACCCTCGCCGACCGGGCCGGCGTCCGCCTGCTCGTGCCGGACGGGATCGGCGACCTGTGCTGCGGCACGCCCTGGTCGTCCAAGGGGCTCACCGACGGCTACCGGGCGGTGCGCGACCGGGTCCCGCCAGTGCTGCGGGCGGCCAGCCGCGACGGTGCGTTGCCGGTGGTCAGCGATGCCGCGTCCTGCACCGAGGGCTTCGCGCGGCTGCTCGCCGACGCCGGTGACCTGGCGGTGGTCGACGCCGTCGCCTTCACCGCCGCCACGCTGCTGCCCCGGCTGACCGTCCGCCGCCGGCTCGGTTCCCTCGCCCTGCATCCGACCTGCTCGTCGGCCCGCCTCGGGCTGGACGACGCGCTGCTCACGGTCGCCCGGGCCCTCGCCGAGGAGGTGGTGGTCCCGGACGGCTGGCAGTGCTGCGGCTTCGCCGGTGACCGGGGGCTGCTGCACCCGGAGCTGACCGCCTCGGCCACCCGCGCCGAGGCCGCCGCGGTCACCGCGCGGCCGTTCGACGGGTACGCCTCGGTGAACCGCACCTGCGAGATCGGTCTGGCCCGGGCCACCGGCCGGCCGTACCGGCACCTGCTGGAGCTGCTCGCCGAGGCGACCGCCTGACAGCTCGGCAGCCCGCGACGGGGGCGGTGGTTAGGCTCGGGCGATGCATCGTTCCCGGTTGTACGCCCTGATCATCGACGCGCCACAGGAGACGGCGGGCGCGGCCACCGCGTTCTGGTCCGCCGCGCTCGGCGCGGACGTGCGCACCAGCCCGGACGAACCGGAGTTCACCGACCTGGTGGACGTGGTGCCCGGACTGGTCACCGCCGTGCAGTCGGTCGACGACACGCCCCGGCACCACCTCGACATCGAGACCGACGACGTGGCGGCCGAGGTGCAGCGACTGCGCGGGCTGGGCGCCACGCCGGTCTCCCGCTGGCTCGACTGTCACGTGCTGCGCGCGCCGGGCGGGCACCTGCTCTGCGTCATCCCGGTGGCCAGCGACCGCGAACTGTTCGAGGCGACCGCCACCCGCTGGCCGTGAACCGGCGCCCCGACCGTCGGGTCGGGGCGCCGGAACCGGGTCAGGAACTGTAGGGCAGGGTGACCGTCGAGCTGTTGCCGACGCCGAGGCTGGTGGGGAAGTTGCCGATGGCGTTCCACACCTCGACCCGTACCGTCCCGCCGGACAGGTTGCCCGGCGTGCCGGTGGCCGAGAGCAGACCCTCTGTCTGCCGGTAGCGTTCCGCGCCGGGAACCGGGTCGGTGGCGAAGTACCTGTAGGTCTCCGCCCGGTCGACGCGGCCGTCGCCGGTCAGGTCGTACGAGACGCGGATCTGGACGCCGTTGCCGACCGCGGTGCCCGCGTCGACGGCCAGGTCGAAGGCGGTGGCCCCGCCGGTGTACCGGCCGGTCAACCCGGTGGCGGTGAAGACCTGCGGGTTGGTCGGCGTGCCGTCGTGGTTGCCGTTGGCGGCGACCACGCCGACCGTGCCGCTCGTACCGGCCGCCGCGCTGAGCCCGCCGCCGGAGCGCAGGTAGCGGACCGGAGTCACGGGGGTGCCGGTCGGCGTCGGGCTCGGGGTGGCGGTCGGGCTGGGCGTAGCGCTCGGCGTCGGGCTGGGCGTCGTGGTCGGCGGGGGAGTCGTGGTCGGCGGGGGACCGGTCGGCACGGCCACGCCGCCGGTGGCGCTGCCGCCACTCCACGTGTACGCCCCGGAGGTGGCGGTCCGGCCGGCCGGCACGGTGAGCCGGGTGCCGTCGGAGAAGGTGACGGTGAGCGACTGTGCGGTGATGTTCGAGGCCACGTAGGTGCGTACCCCGTTCTTGCGGAACACCTTCGCCAACGGATGGTTCGCGGTGACCGTGGTGTCCACCGTGCCGAGTGCGGCGAGGTTGCGGATCCAGTGGAACGTGTGCGCCTTGCTCTCGCCCTCCTCGCTGGTGAAGCCACTGTTGGCGCGGAAGTTGCGCAACGCCTGTTCGCCGTCGCCGAGCGCGAGGAACTCCCAGATGATGTCCTGCCACACCGATGGCGGGCCACCCTTGTTGGTGACCAGTTCGGCGTAGTTGGCCTTGACGTACTCCGGGTAGTCGCCGAGGTAGAGGTGACCGCCGGTGATCGGCAGCATGTTGATGCCCTGGATCATCTCCGGGGCGGCGGAGAACCAGGTGGAGTACGACCCGCCGTCACCCCACACCATGCCCATCGTCTTGTGCCCGAAGGCGGCCGGGAAGTTCTGGTCGTACACGTCGAACCAGTACTCGGAGATGGCCGCGGACTGGGTGGTCCACAGGTAGACGCCGGCGTCGCGTACGGCGGTGTCACCGGTGGCCTGTCCCCACTGGATCAGGGCGTTGGCGAAGTTCATCCCCTCCGAGGAGGACTCCTGGTTGTTGCCGGCGAAGAACGGCGCGAGGCCGGAGGCCCAGTCGTGGCCGGCGTAGATGTCGAAGTCGCGCAGGTAGGGGAAGCGGCGGTCGGCCCGGTCGTAGTTGTTGGCGTCGCGGATGAGCAGGTCGACCATGCCGCCGTAGCGGGTGTCGTCGGCCCACCCGGGGTCGAACTTGGCGACCGTGGCGGCGGCGGCGATGAAGTAGCCGTAGTGGAAGTGATGGTCGTTGAGGTCCTCGTCGGAGCCGTACGAGGCGGGGTAGCCGATCAGCGTGCCCCAGTTGCGGTCGTAGTAGAACAGCTGGCCGGCCTCCCCGGATCCGGCGGTGAGCCAGTTGGTCAGCCGGCTCTTCATGGCGGTCACCGCCGCGTCGCGGACCGAGGTCTGCCCGAGCTGGTCGGCGATCTCGGCGATCCGGGCGGCCCGGCCGAGTCCCTTGCCGGCCCAGTACGTGTCCGGGCCGCTGACGCCCTCCGGGTTGCCCTGCTCGGCGTTCAGGTAGCCGGTGACGGTGGACAGGTCCGCGCCGCTGGAGTCGCCGACCGCCGGCACCTCGGGCAGGACGCCGGTGAAGCGCATGGTGGTGGTGAACGACGGCACGCCGGTGAGTACCCGCATGGCGCCGCGTGCCGAGACGTAGGTCGGGGTGATCGGGGTGGCCCCGGTGAGGCTGCGCCACTGGTGCGGGTAGAGCGCGACCACGGTCTTCGTCTCGCTGCCCTCGCGCGCGGTGGTGGTGAACGCGTAGGTGGTGCGTACCGTGCCGGCCGACTGGTCGTAGGCGTAGCTCATCCGGGTGCCTGTGACGTGTGCGTGGGCGTACCTGCCGTAGGTGTCGGCGAGGGCGGCCCGGTCGCCGCCGCCGGGCAGTACCGCGACCGAGAAGTAGCCCTTGCCGGCCAGCGTGGAGGTGATGCCGGTGCCGTTGACGGCCCAGGTGGCGCCGGTCGGTGCGTACGCGACGTAGTCGTGGCCGTTGACCGTGAAGCCGAGGGTCGACCCGGAGTTGCGCCAGACGGTGGGCGTCGTCGCGGTGGTGAGCTGCGCGTTGCCGCCGCGGACCGTGTAGTAGCTGAACGGCAGGCCGTGACCGATGGTGGCGCGCAGGGTGCGGCTGCCGTCGCTGAAGTCGGCGGTGACCGTCCAGTCGGTCCAGTCGGCGGCCTTGACCACCGGCGCGGACAACCCGGCGATGCCGACCCGGACGTCCTCGGTGTAGGGGTAGTGGTATTCGCCGACCCCGGTCGCGGTGCCGCTGATCGCCGGCGTGGTGGTGTACGACAGACCGAGCCCGTTGCTCTCGGCGCGGAACGCCAGCGGGTGGGCCTGGAGGTTCTCGCTGCCGGTGCAGTTGTTGCGCTTCCAGATCAGCGACGACCACCAGTCGTTGGTGGGGATCGCGCCGGCCGGCGCGTCGGCGGTGGCGAAGGTCCTCGGGTTGGTGCTGATCGCGCCGCAGCCCTTGGGCAGCGCGGCACCGGCCGGCAGTGTCTCGGTGTAGCTGCCGGCGCCGACGGTGCCGGCGGTGGCCGCGCCGCCACCGCCGACCACGACGGCGAGCAGGCCGGCCGCGAGCGCGGACGCGGCGGCCAGGGCGAGCACCCGTCGGCCGGGACGGGACGGGGCGGAGGCGGCCGGGGGTGCCGGGTCGGGGGAGAAGTCCCGCGGGGAGAGGGTCATGGAGGTCCCCTTCACGAGGAGAAGCGGGGTTGCGGTGGGAGATCCGAGTTCGTGAGAGCGCTCTCTTGACGTGGAACATTAGGATCCGGTTACCTGTCCGTCAATGTCTTGTTGCAAAAGAGAGCGCTCTCCGTGCTCGCCGAAATCGACTCCGTGATCTCTCGACGGCCCGCTGAGCAGGGCCGACGTCATCCCTCGTATCCGGGTGGGCCGGGGGACGCGCCGGCCGGATCCGAGGACTTGTCCGCTGTCCGGTCCCGGCGCACCTGCGCCGGGCGCCAGACGGCTCCGGCGCCTGCCCCTGGAACGGGAGCAGGCGCCGGAGTCGATCTTCCGTGCCTCGACCGGTTCGCGCCGCGCACGCGCCTGTGCCGCCGCGACGCGACCGTCAGGCGGCGGCGACCAGTCGGGTCGACCCGGGTCGGGACGCCGCCGTGGCATCCGACTGTCCGTCCGTCGCCTGAGCGGCGACGAGCGGGCGGCGAGCGGCGCCGGGCGATTCGTCCGGGCGCGGTCGGCGGGCGACGCCCAGCCCTTCCTGGGCGGCGTTCCAGGCGGCGCACGGCCACGCGGCGCCGACACAACTGGGGCTGGCGCAGACGCGCTCCGCGTCCGGCTGGTGCGCGTCGGCCACCGCGGCGGCCAGGTCCCACAGCAGCGGATCGGTCACCTCCGCGGGGCGGTCGATGACGCGGTCTGTGCTGGCTTCGGACATCTTCTGGTCCCCCCTGTCGTGAAACGGCTTCCATCTGTTTCCGGAATCCGGCCGGGGCAAACCTGCGACCGGCCGGGGGTGGGCATAGGCTCACCCGCGTGGCGCGGTACTACGACCTGCATCCGGACAATCCGCAACCCCGGGTGATCCGGCAGGTGGTGAACCTGCTGGACGAGGGCGGGGTGATCGCGTACCCGACCGACTCCTGCTACGCGCTCGGCTGCCGCCTCGGCAACCGGGCCGGGGTGGAGCGCATCCGGGACATCCGGCGGCTCGACGACCGGCACCCGTTCACGCTGGTGTGCGCCGACTTCGCCCAGCTCGGCCAGTTCGTCAAACTCAGCAACGCGGTCTTCCGCCAGGTCAAGGCCGCGATCCCGGGCAGCTACACGTTCCTGCTGCCGGCCACCGCGGAGGTCCCGCGCCGGTTGCAGGACCCGCGGCGGCGGGTGGTCGGGGCGCGGGTGCCGAAACACACCGTGACCCAGGCGTTGCTCGCCGAGATCGGCGAACCCCTGCTGTCCAGTACGCTGCTGCTGCCGGGGGAGGACGAGCCGATGACCCAGGGCTGGGAGATCAAGGAACGGCTCGACCACCTGATCGACGCCGTGGTCGACGCCGGGGAGTGCGGGCTGGAACCCACCACCGTGGTCGACCTGTCCGGCCCGGAGCCGGAGATCCTGCGCCGCGGCGCCGGGGACACCGCCCGCTTCGAGTAGCGACCACCGCTTCCGTCCCACCGGCCCGCCACGGCACGGCACGGTGGATCGGGCGAACTGCGACGGGGGTACGGCGTGGAAGCACTCGTGCTGATCACGGTGCTCGGGGCCACCGTGCTGGTCGGCACCACCATCGGGGGCCGCTACCGTGTCGCGCCGCCGGTGCTGCTGATCGCCATGGGCGCGCTGATCGGCCTGCTGCCGCCCTTCGACGACCTGCTCCTCGACCCCGAGGTCGTGCTGGTGCTGTTCCTCCCGGCGATCCTCTACCGGGAGAGCCTGGTGACCAGCCTCCGGGAGATCCGGGCCAACCTGCTGGTGATCGTCGGGCTGGCCGTCGCGCTTGTGGTCATCACCATGGTCGCCGTCGCGTACGCCGGTCAGGCGCTGGGGATGGCGCCGGCCGCCGCCTGGGTGCTCGGCGCGGTCCTGGCGCCCACCGACGCCGCCGCGGTGGCCGGGCTGGCCAAGCGGATGCCACGCGGAATCCTCACCACGTTGCGGGCGGAGAGCCTGATCAACGACGGTACGGCACTTGTCCTGTTCGCGGTGGCCGCCGGTGTGGTCGCCGGCGGCACGGTGCCGGGGGCGTGGACGCTCACCGGCGAGTTCGTCGGCAAGGCGGCCGGCGGCGTGGCGGCGGGCCTGCTCGTCGGCGGGCTCGTGGTGCTGATCCGCAAGCGCGTCGACGACCCGATGCGGGAGGGCGGGCTGAGCATCCTCACCCCGTTCGTGGCGTTCCTGCTCGCCGACGCGGCGCACGCCAGCGGTGTGCTCGCGGTCGTGGTCTCCGGGCTGCTGCTGTCCTACGCCGGTCCCCGGGTGATCCGGGCCCGCTCGCGGATCACCGCGTACGCGTTCTGGGACCTGTCCACCTTCATGATCAACGGTGGGTTGTTCGTGCTGCTCGGCACGCAGGTGCCCCGTTCGCTGCGGGGCATCACCAGCCACTCGCCGATGGCGGCGCTGGGCATCGCGGTCCTGGTCGCCCTGGTCGTGGTGCTCACCCGGCTGGCCTGGGTGCACCTGTCGGTCGCGCTGCTGCAGCGGGTGGACCACCGGTCACGACGCCCGCGTCACTTCGACGCCCGGATGCGCACCGCCGCGGGGTGGGCCGGCTTCCGCGGCGCCGTGTCGCTGGCCGCCGCGTTGGCCGTGCCGGTCACCATGTACGACGGCGGACCCGTCTACGAGCGGGACCTGATCATCTTCGTGACCGTGGTGGTGATCGTGCTGATCATGCTGGTGCAGGGCACCACCCTGCCCGCGGTGGTCGGCTGGGCCGGCCTGACCGGCGACCGGGAACGGGACGACGAGGTGCGCTGGGCCCGGATCCGGGCCACCGAGGCGGCCCTGGAGGCGCTGCCCCGGGTGGCCACCGAGGTGGGCGCGGCGCAGGAGACGGTGGACCAGATCCGCGCCGACTACCATGACCACCTGGCCGACGCCCGCGACCCGCGCGGTCCGGAGGCGGAGGACGAGCGGGAACTGGCCCGGCGGCTGCGCCTGCGGGTGCTCGACCACAAGCGACAGGAGGTGACCCGGCTGCGCAACGCCAACCAGATCGACGACGGGGTGCTCCGGGAGCTTCAGGCGGCCATCGACATCGAGGAGATCCGGCTGCTCGGGCCGGAGTTGCAGGACTGAGCGACCCGGGCCGTCCCTGGCGGGGCGGCCCGGGCGGCGGCTCAACGTCGGTCGACGGCGACCACGGTGTACGGGGTGGTCGGGGTCGGCGGCGTGCTGAAGCGGCCGTTGGGCAGGTAGAGCCGGCCCAGGGCGGTGGCCACGGTGGTCGGCACGTCGAAGGCCGGGTCGGTGATGATCCGGCGCAACACACCGGTGGTGCCGGCACGGTTCAGCTCGACCACGGCGACCTGGTTGAGCCGGTTCTGCACCACGTAGAGCGTGCGGCCGAGCAGCAGCAGGCCGTCACCGTTGGTGAAGGTCTGCCCCGGCACGCTCACGGCGGTGGTGCGGCCGGTGGCTGGATCGACCCGGAACAACGTGCCGGTGTTCGACTGCACGACGATCAGGCCACGCCCGTCCGGCGTCGGGACGATCCCGTTGAGGTTGACGCCGGTGCCGATCTGCTGGAAGTCACCGGTGAGCGTGAGCGTGGTGAAGCCCTCGGCGGGCGGCAGCGCGCCGCCGCGGCCCAGCGGGAGACGGTAGAGCACCGGCCGGTTCGAGTCGGTGAACCAGGCGGCGTCCCGGGTGAGCGTGACGTCGTTGACGAAGGTCGGTGCCTCGGCGAACCGGTAGCGGGCGAGCACCGCGCCGCTGCGGGTGTCGATCACCCGGGCGTCCCCGGCGGTGCCGCCGGCCACGAAGAGCCGGCCTCGCGGGTCCACCTTCAGACCGAGCGAGGGGGTGCCGGTGGGCGGGCTGAGCTGGGTGCCGGCGCCGGTGATCAGGTCGGCGCGGTAGATCTCGCCGGTGGCCCGGGAGCCGAACCAGGCGTACCGGCCGGCGGCGGCGACGCCCTCCGGCTGGAAGCCGTCCGGCAGGGCGATGACGGCCGGTGGGCGCCCGTGGGCGGCTGCGGGGGTCGGGGCGGCGGTGGTGACGAGGGTGGCGGTCAGGGCGACGCCGAGGGCGGTCCTGATGCGTCGGTTCACGGTGGTCCTTCCGGCGAGACGGTGGGTAGGACCCTCCCCACTGTACGGTCGCCCACCGGTGCCCGCCCTGGACGTGGGGGGGGGGGGGGGGGGGGGGGGGGGGGCCTTGGCGGGTGGGGGGGGCCGGGGGTGGGGGGGGGGGGGGGGGGGGGGTGTGGGTGGGTG
>NZ_JBNCKZ010000001.1:575895-596960 GCF_049841795.1 Micromonospora sp. DT31
CGCTCGGGGGGCCCCCCGGGGGCGCCCGCGCGGCGGGGGGGGGGGGGGGGGGGCGCCGCCCCGCCCCCCCGTCGACGGTCAGGCGGCCGCGCAGGTCGGCGTGCCGGTGGGCGCAGTGCCCGTGCCCTGGAAGCCGAACTCGGTGGTGCCACCGGCACCGACCTGGCGGTTGTAGTCCACGTTGCGGAAGGTGACCGCACCGCTGGTGCCGCTGGGCTGGGTGCTCCAGCTGTTGGTGATCGCCGCGCCCGAGGGCACGGTGAGCGACACCGTCCACCCGTTGAGCCCGCTCGCGCCGGCGGTGACGCGCACGTTGGTGACGAAGCCACCCTGCCACTGGTTGCTGGTGAGGGTCGCGGTGCAGGCGCCGCCGGGGGGTGGGCTGGTCGGCGGCGCGCTGGTGGGCGGGGCGCTGGTCGGCGGCTCGCTGGTCGGCGGCTCGGTGGTCGGGGGCGGCGTGCCGCCCTCGTTCAACGCGTTGAGCGCGGCGGTGTAGGCCGGCTTCTTGTTGCCGCTGCCGTCGAAGAGCAGCGGCGTGCCGCTGGCCCGCCAGGAGTCGGTGTCCCGGATGCCCCACACGGTGATGCCGTTGCAGCGCGCCACGGCCAGGCAGTCGCGGACCACGTTGCCGTAGGCGGTGGCCTGGCTGCTGCCCGAACCTTCGATGTCCAGCTCGGTGATCTGGACGTCGACGCCGAGGGCGGCGAAGTTCTGCAGCGTGGTGCGGTAGTTGCTCGGGTACGGCGACCCGCTGTTGAAGTGCGACTGGAAGCCAACGCAGTCGATCGGCACGCCGCGGGCCTTGAAGTCGCGGACCATGTTGTAGACGCCCTGCGTCTTGGCCCAGGTCCAGTTGTCGGTGTTGTAGTCGTTGTAGCAGAGCTTGGCACCGGGGTCGGCGGCCCGCGCGGTGCGGAACGCGACCTCGATCCAGTCGCTGCCGGTGCGCTCCAGGCTGGTGTTGCGGCGTGCGCCGCTGTTGCCGTCGTCGAACGCCTCGTTGACCACGTCCCAGGCGTAGATCTTGCCCCGGTAGTGGGTGGCGACCTGGGTGATGTGGTTGACCATCGCCTGGCGCAGCGCGCTGCCGGACAGGCTCTGCGCCCAACCGGGCTGCTGCTGGTGCCAGGCGAGCGCGTGACCGCGTACCCGCATGCCGTTGGCCTGGGCGTGCGCGACGAGCCGGTCGCCGGCACTGAAGGTGAACTGGTTCTGGGACGGCTCGGTGGCGTCCCACTTCATCTCGTTCTCGGCGGTGACCATGTTGAACTCGCGGTTCAGGATGCCGACGTACGTGCTGTCGGACAGCTTGTTCACGGCCACCGCGGTGCCGAAGTAGCGGCCCTGCTCCGCCGCCGCCGCGCCGAGTGTCGTGCCGGCGCTGGCGCTTGTCGCCATCGCGACCGTGGCGGTGACCACGGCACCTGCGGCGAGTATCGACACCACCGCGGCACGGGGACGCGACCGGGCTGCCGCGCTCCCGCGGGCGAGCACCTTGTCCATCTGAAAGCCTCTCTAGCCGGTCAATGGGACGACCCGCTCCCGACCACCGCCCGCCACGGTGTGGGTCCGCGGCCGCCCGGAGGCCGCGCCAGATGGGGAGTGTGCTCCCCGCACCGTGAATGATCGAAGCGAATCTCTGTCCGGAGCCTACCGGAAGTGTTCCGAAAACTTAATCGCTTCGATATGTCCGCCCGTGCCGCAGTGACGTCCGGCGGCTCGTTGAGCACCGGATTTGGCCGGTCACGGGGGTGTGCGTCGCGCCGCCCGGTCCCGGAAGTTTCGGGGCGCGGGGGCCGCGACGGGGTCGGTCGGACGGGGCACTCGACGCGCCCCGACCGACCGGCCGGTCACCCCACGCAGCCGCCGTTCCACGCCGCGCGGCTCAGCTTCTCCTGGTTGCCGAACTTCGCGTACACCCGCATGTAGCACGGCAGTTCCGTGTCGCCGTAGTAGGTCCCGACATAGTCGTCGTAGTAGGTGGTACCGCTCTCGGCCACCCGCCACGTGCCGTCGCTGCCCGACTGGATCTCCCAGTAGACGTCGCCCGAACAGCCGTCGAGGCCGACACCCCACATGATCAGGTTGGCTCCGTTGTAGATGTAGGGCTGCACGAGAGTGCAGGTGGTGGCGGCCTGGGCCGGTGCCGCACCGGCCACCAGGCCCGCCGCCAGCATGGCCGCGGCGCCGAGCGCCGACATGAGCTTGCGCATGTTCCAGCTCCTCCACTGAAGATGATGGATATGTCCGCCGAGGGTAGCCGGTGTCGAAAAGAAGCTTCAATACGTCGCAGCCGGATAGTTGGATTCCTTCACGTCAGTCGTCGCCGGGCACGGCCATCTCGCCGAGGCGGGACCAGTCCTGCTGGTCCACTGTCACGTTGACCACCCGGGGCGTCTCGACCAGGTGCGGCGGCAGCGTGCGCTGCGCCGCACGGAAGTGCGCCGACTGCACGTGCGCGGCGCCGGCGTCGCCGTCGCGGAACGCCTCCACCAGCACGTACTCGGTCGGGTCGTCCAGACTGCGGGACCAGTCGAACCACAGACAGCCCGGCTCGGCGCGGGTCGCGGCGGTGAAGTCGGCGGCGATCTGCGGCCAGCGGTCGGCGTCGTCCGGACGGACCCGGAACTTGGCGGTAATGAAGATCATGCGACCAGGCTACCGAGGGCCGGATGGCCGCCGGGCGGCATCAGCTCTTGGCCGCCTGCCCGAGCAACTCCGAGGCCCGCCGGTCGGCGAACGCGGTGACCGCCTGCTGCCCCGCGCCGAACACGATCGCCAGCCCCAGCAACGCGGCCGTGCTGCTCACCGTGGTGTCCACCAGACCGCCGACGACGAGCATGATGCCGGCGACCGCCACCAGCGGGCCGATGGCGAGCTTCAACAGCCCCTGCTGGAACGGCAGCTGATAGGGCAGGCCACCGGAGCGCGACGTGATCATCGACGGCAGGGCGCTGAGGAACGCCCCGAGCGCCCCGGCGATCAGCACGAGGACCAGCAGCCGCCAGGCCGGCACGTCGGGGGAGTCGGCCGGCGCCTTCAACAGTCGCAGGTCCCGGCTCCCCCACTGCACCAGCACCAGGAGGGCCGCCCCGAGCAGCGCGAACACCGACAACCCCAGCATCCGGTTGCGCAACCGGCGCGCCGACTCGTGGAAGTCGTCGGACTCGGCGTGATAGCGCAGCAGCAACGCCTGCACCCGCGTGCGCAACAGGGTCACGGGCATGGCGTCGGTCGCCCCGTCCAGCTCGGTGAGCACCCGGGCGTCGGCGGCCAGCACCCCCGCCGCCGCGTCCCGGTACGCCGGCAGCAGCCCGATCAACTGCTCCGCCGTCCGCAGCTCCACCATCGCCCGCTCCACCCAGTGGATGGTCTGCCAGGCGTACTCCACCGGGCCACCACGCAGCCACCCGGTCA
Source organism: Micromonospora sp. DT31 (assembly GCF_049841795.1). Lineage (NCBI taxonomy): Bacteria > Bacillati > Actinomycetota > Actinomycetes > Micromonosporales > Micromonosporaceae > Micromonospora > Micromonospora sp. DT31. Next base: position 579,313 of record NZ_JBNCKZ010000001.1, read on the forward strand.
CCCCACCGCCGCGACCCAGCTCGTTCTCCACCCGCGACAGATGGGCGCGCAGCGCCGCCACCTCGTCCGGATCGACGGAGGTCAGGCCGGCGAGCTGCTGGCACAGGTCGTCGAGTTTGGTGCGGATCCGGACCTGCCAGGCGGCTGCGGGCACACCCGCAGCGGGCAGCGTCGACCGGTCCGGCGCTGCGGTCCTCGACGGCGACGGCACGACCACGGACCGGTTGCCCTGATCGGCCATCGTCTCCACCTTTCCGCACCGCCGCACGGGCTTGCGCGCCGCACCGGCGGCGGGGGCGCCATACCGCCCATCAGTATCCGCAGGCCAGGACCGTCAAGGCCAGAGCACCCGGAGAGTCGGCCGATGTCGCGATGCCGACCGATGGACGGCGCCGGGGGCGCCACCGGCTCGATAGCCTGGCCCGGTGACCGTCTACGCCCTCGCGCAGCTCACCATCCACGACCCGGAGCGGTACGGGCGCTACGTCGCCGCCTTCCTGCCGGTCCTGGCCCGACACGGCGGCCGGCTGCTCGCCGCCGACACCGCAGCCCGGGTGGTGGAGGGTGAGTGGCCGTACGACAAGGCGATCCTGCTGTCGTTCGACAGTCGGGAGGACTTCGAGCGCTGGTCCACCTCGTCGGAGTACCGGGAGATCTCCCGTGATCGGGAGGCGGCCACCGAAGGCGTCGTTGTGCTGCTCGACGGGATCGGTCACGCCTGGCCCGCCTGACCGCATGCCGGCGAGCGGCCCGGGGCGCTAGTGTGGTCGGGGCGCCACGAGGGGAGCGATCATGATCACGGCAGGTGACGACGACATCTCCGGGTGAGAACCCGGCCGGCCGCCGACGCGCGTAGTGCGCGCCGCGGCCCACCGTGTCGCTTCCCGCCCGCGCCGGGTGCGCTCGTGCGCCCCGGCCCCGCCCTGCCCTGCCCCAAGGTCGACCATGTCCGACGCCTACGTCGTCAGCTCCGCAATGTCCTTCTCCTGGCCGGACGAGACTCCGGTCTTCACCGACCTGTCCTTCTCCGTCCCGTCCGGGCGCACCGGCCTGGTCGCCCCCAACGGCTTCGGCAAGACCACGCTGCTGCGGCTGATCGCCGGCGAGCTGCGCCCCACCTCCGGCGCGGTCACCGTGCGCGGGGTGCTCGGCTACCTGCCACAACACCTGCCGTTCGCGGTCGGGCAGACCGTCGCCCAGGTCCTCGGCGTCGACCGGACCATCGCCGCCCTGCACGCCATCGAGGCCGGCGACGCCCGGGAGGAACACTTCACCGCCGTCGGCGACAACTGGGACGTGGTGGAACGCACCGGCGCCGAGCTGGACCGCCTCGGCCTGGGCGAGCTGGCGCTGGACCGCCGCCTGGGCACCCTCAGCGGCGGGCAGGTGGTCTCCCTCGGCCTGGCCGCGCAGCTGCTGCGCCGCCCCGACGTGCTGCTGCTCGACGAGCCGACGAACAACCTGGACGAGGACGCCCGGGAACGGCTGACCGCGGTGCTGCGCGGCTGGGCCGGATGCCTGCTGGTGGTCAGCCACGACCGGGCGCTGCTGGACGAGATGGACCGCATCGCCGCGCTGGAACCCGCCGAGATCCGCTGGTACGGCGGCAACCACACCGCCTACGAGCAGGCCGTGAGCGCCGAACGGGAGGTCGCCGAACGGCAGGTCCGCAGCGCCGAGCAGGACCTCAAGCGGCAGAAGCGCCAGTTGCAGCAGGCCCGGGAGCGGGCCGCCCGCCGTGCGTCCACGGCCGCCCGGAACCTGCCCGACGCCGGCCTGGCCCGGATCGTCGCCGGTGGCCTCAAACGCGACGCCCAGGTGTCCGCCGGCCGGGCCGCCGAGACGCACGCGGGCCGGGTCGGGGACGCGCAGCAGCGGCTGGACCAGGCCAGCCGGGCGGCCCGCCAGGACGACCGGATCGTCATCGACCTGCCGGACACCACCGTCCCGGCGGGCCGGACCGTCTTCGAGGGGCGAGGGCTGTGCGCCGGGTACGACGGCCGACAGGTGTTCGCCGGGGTCGACCTGATCGTGCGGGGGCCGGAGCGGATCGCGCTCACCGGGCCCAACGGCTCCGGCAAGTCCACGCTCCTGCGGCTGGTCGGCGGCGAGCAGCCGCCGGCGGCCGGCACCGCGACCCGTGCCGACGGCCGGGTGGCGTACCTGTCGCAGCGGCTGGATCTGCTCGACCCGGCGCGGACGGTCGCGGAGAACCTGTCCACCTTCGCGCCCGGGCTGACCGACGCGCAGCGGATGAACCTGCTGGCCCGCTTCCTGTTCCGGGGCGACCGGGCGCACCTGCCGGTGCGGGTGCTCTCCGGCGGCGAGCTGCTGCGGGCCACGCTGGCCTGCGTGCTCAACGCCGCGCCCGCCCCGCAGCTGCTGCTGCTCGACGAGCCCACCAACAACCTCGACCTGGACAGCGTCGCGCAGTTGGAGAGCGCGCTCGGCGGATACCGGGGGGCGCTGCTGGTGGTCAGCCACGACCGGCACTTCCTGGCCGCGCTCGGGGTGGGCCGGTGGCTGCGCCTGTCCGGCGGGAACCTGGTCGAGGCCGGTGAGCCGGCCGCCGCTGGTTAGGCTGCCGGCATGGCAGATCCGTTCCGGGTACGCGTCGCCGTGCGCGGCTACGAACTCGACACGCAGGGGCACCTGAACCAGGCGGTCTATCTCCAGTACGCCGAGCACGCCCGATGGGAGTGCCTGCGCGCCGCCGGGGTGGCCCAGGAGCGGCTGCTCGCCGGGGGCGTCGGCCCGGTCGCGCTGGAGGTGACCGTGCGCTACCTGCGGGAGCTGCGCGGTGGCGACGAGGTCGACGTGACCTGCGAGTTCCACTGGGGCGAGGGCAAGACGTTCCGCATCGTGCAGGAGTTCACCCGCGCCGACGGCACCCCGGTCGCCTCGGTGGCCGGGGTGGGCGGCCTGCTCGACCTGACCACCCGGCGGCTGGTCGCCGAGCCCCGCGAGCGGTTCCGGGCGCTGGCCGGCGACCCGGCGCCGATGGGCCTGTGAACGTGGCCCCGGGTCGCCCCGCCGCGGCGGGCGGTCAGCCGGCCCGCAGGTAGGCCAGCACGGCGAGCACCCGGCGGTTGGTGTCCTCGTCCGGCGGCAGATGGAGCTTGGCCAGGATGTTACCGACGTGCTTGCCGACGGCCGCCTCGGTGACGTGCAGCCGGGCCGCGATCGCCGTGTTGGAGTGGCCCTCGGCGACCAGCCCCAGCACCTCCCGCTCGCGGCGGGACAGCGCCGCGAGCGGGTCGCCCGGGCGGCGCAGCAGGTGCCGCACCACGTCCGGGTCGACCGCGGTGCCACCGCCGGCTACCCGGCGCAGCGTGTCGGCGAACTCCGCGACGTCGGCGACCCGGTCCTTGAGCAGGTAGCCGACCCGGCGGCCGTCCCCGCTGTCGAGCAGCGCGGCGGCGTACCCGCTCTGCACGTGCTGGCTGAGCACCACCACGGCGAGTTCGGGGCGTTCGGCGCGCAGCGTGACGGCCGCCCGCAGGCCGTCGTCGCGGTGCTGCGGCGGCATCCGGATGTCGGTGACCAGCAGGTCGGGCCGGTGGGTGCGGACGGCGTCGAGCAGGTCCGGGGCGGAGCCGACGGCGGCGGCCACCGCGAAGCCGAACCGGGTCAGCAGACCGACCAGGCCCTCCCGGAGCAGGACCTCGTCCTCGGCGAGGACGACCCGGGTCACGGACGGCACGGCAGCTCCACCCGCACGAGGGTAGGCCCACCGGGCGGGCTGGACAGCAGCAGCCGGCCCTCCACCGCCGCCACCCGGTCGGCCAGCCCGGTCAGGCCGGTGCCGCGGGCCGGGTCGGCGCCGCCGCGCCCGTCGTCCTCGACCTCCACCACCAGCAGCGGGCCGGGATGCGTGAGCCGCACCTCGGCCCGGGTCGCTCCGGCGTGCCGGGCCACGTTGCCCAGCGCTTCGGAGACCACGTACCAGGCGGTCGTCTCGACCAGCTCCGGCACCGGTCGGGTCAGCTGCGCGCGCACGGTGACCGGGACGGTCGACCGGTCGGCCAGGTCCGCCACGGCGCCGGCCAGGCCGAGTTCGGCGAGCTGCGGCGGGCGCAGGCCCTGGACGATCCCGCGCAACGTCACCATCAGTTCCTTGGCCTGGTCGTGCGCGACCGCCAGCGGTCGCGCGGCGGGGCAGTCGTCGGGCACGTCGAGGCGGGCCAGCCCGAGCTGGAGGGTGAGGCTGGTCAGTCGGGGCTGCGCGGCGTCGTGCACGTCGCGTTCGATGCGGCGGCGTTCCGACTCGTAGGCGGTCATCAGGCGGGCGCGGGAGCGGGTCACCTCGCGCAGGGCCGCACCGTCGGGCGCGTCGTCGAGCAGCTGGCGGGCCACCGCCGCCTGGGCGGCGACCAGCAGCCCGGCGAGGTAGCCGAGCGCCGGGACGGCGAGCAGCCCGGCCACCGCGAAGGGGACCGCCCGTGCGGGGGAGTCGACGGTGGCCCAGACCAGGACGATCCGGTCGTTCCCGTCGGCCAGCCACGGGCCGGCGACAAGAGCCGCGTCCATCAGCAGGAGCAGGGCGAACATGCCGTACGCCAGCGGCACCGCCACGCCCAGCCAGGCCAGGTACGCCGCCTCCCGCCAGCCGGCGGCGGTGGTCCACCGGGCGGCGACCCCGCGCCAGGGCGGCGCCAACGGCGGGCGGTCGTCGACCAGGCCGAGCCGCCACCGTTCGACCGCGGCCACCGGCGCGCTCACCAGCGGGGCCGCCGCCAGCACGGCCAGCGCCAGCACGGTCAGCACGGCCAGCACACCCCCGGCCACGGGCCGGCCCTGTCGCAGCGCGCCGAGCACCAGCAGCGACGGCGCGGCGATGACGGCCGCGCCGACCGCCAGGACACCGGACAGGGGCAGCGTGGTGACGGCGTACGCCAGGGCCCGCCACGGCCACGCGGAGATCGGGTAGCCGCGGCGGCGCACCGCCGTGGCCAGGTCAACCGGTCGATCAGCGATCATGGCGATGACGCTAGTCAGCCCACGCCCGCGCGCCCAGCGGTCCAGACCCCGCTTCCCGGGTAGGTCTGGCCCTACCCCGAACCGGCCCGCCACGCCCCGTGCGTCCGGGCGCCCGGACGGGTGCACTCGACCCATGGAGATCCGTGACCGTCTCGCGGCCGCCTGCTGGCTGGCCGCCACCGTGTTGTTCCTGACCGCGAACGTGGTGGTCGGCCTGGCGTGGGGGCGAGGCCGATTCAGCTGGGCGGAGCACAACGTCAGCGACCTCGGCAACGTGAGCTGCGGCATGTGGGACCCGGACCGCCCGCGTCAGGTGTGCTCGCCGTGGCACCCGGCCATGAACGCCTCGTTCGTCGCGGTCGGGGTGCTGCTCGCGCTCGGCGCCCTGGTGGCACACCGGACGCTGCGCCCGGGTCGGGCGGTGCACGTGATTGTCGCGTCCACGGTGGCCGCCGGGGTCGGCTACGTGCTGGCCGGCGCCTACCCGGCGGACGTCGACGAGAACGGGCACGTGCTCGGCGCGGCGTTGGTCTTCGTGCTCGGCAACGGGGCGGTGCTGGTCGCGGCGCTGGCCGGTCGTTCGTCGCTGCTGCGGGGGCTGCGGGGCGCCAGCGCCTTCCTCGGCCTGCTCGGGTTGGTCGCCACGGCGCTGTTCCTGTGCCGGGTGGACGTCGGCATCGGGGTGGGCGGCATGGAACGGGTGGCCCTGTTCCCGCTGTTCGGCTGGGTGACGCTCGTCGGGCTGCGGCTGCTGCGTCACCGTCGGGCCCGGTCCCTATCCTGACCGGATGGAGCTGACGTTCAGCGGCGAGGTGTGGTTCTGGCGTGGCCCCGCACCGCACCATTTCGTCACCGTGCCCGATGAGCAGTGCGCGGCGTTGGCGACCGCGTCGGCGGCGGTCAGCTACGGCTGGGGGATGATCCCGGCGGCGGTGCGCGTCGGGGAGACCGCCTGGCGGACCTCGCTGTGGCCCCGCGACGGCGGGTACATCGTGCCGCTGCGCGCCTCGGTGCGCCGGGCCGAACGCATCGAGCTGGGCGACCGGGTGGACATCCGGCTGGAGGTGGACGGATGAACGACCTGCTGGCGGAGGCGGGTCGGCTGCTCGCCGCCGCGCGGCGGCCGGTGGTCTTCACCGGCGCGGGCATGTCCGCGGAGAGCGGGGTGCCGACGTTCCGGGACGCGCAGACCGGCCTCTGGCAGCGCTACGACCCGGAGCAGCTGGCCACCCCGGCCGCGTTCCACGCCGACCCGGCCCTGGTGTGGGGCTGGTACGAGGGACGTCGCCACGGGGTGCGCCGGGCGCGGCCCAATCCGGGCCACCTGGCGGTGGCGGCGATCCAGGCACGGCTGCGAAAGACGGTGGTGATCACGCAGAACGTCGACGACCTGCACGAGCGCGGCGGGGTGGGTGCCCCGGTGCGCCTGCACGGCAGCCTGTTCGCGCCCCGCTGCTCGGCCTGCGGCCATCCCGCGCCGGTGCCCGGGGACGCGCCGGAGCCACCGGCCGGGCCGCTGCCGCCGCCGGCCTGCGCCCGCTGCGCCGCGCCGGTGCGGCCCGGCGTGGTGTGGTTCGGTGAGGAGTTGCCGGCGCAGGCGCTGGCCGCCGCGGTGGAGGCGGCGAGCCGGTGTGACCTGCTGCTGACCGTGGGCACCTCCGCGCTGGTCCACCCGGCCGCCGAGATTCCCCTCGTGGCGACCCGGCTCGGCGCGCCGGTGGTCCAGGTGAACCCGGTGCCGACGCCGCTGGACACGGTCTGCGCGGTGAACCTGCGCGGCCCGGCCGGCGAGGTGTTGCCGTCACTGGTCCGGGCCGCCTGGCCGGGGTGAGCGCCGCCCGCCCGACCTCGGCGCGACCGGACAAAGATCGACGGTAAAGGATGTGTAACGACCGGTTTGAGGGGCGCGCCCCCGGAGAAGTGCAGGTGGCTCGGGCAGGGTGGCCCGCGCGACCACGGGAGGTGGCGATGTCACAAAAACTGCGGGCGGTCGCGGTGGCCGGGGTGTTGACCCTGGCGATCGGCGGCTGTGGCGGGGTCGGCGCAGGAGAGGGTTCCGGCGACGGCGGGAGCAAGGGCAGCGGCGCGTTGAGCACGATGGGCTTCAGCCTGTCCGACGAGATCGCCACGAACCGGGTGGACGCCTTCAAGCGTGACCACCCCGACGTGCGGCTGCAGGTCACCGAGGGCGGCTTCGACGAGCAGCAGTTCCTGTCGGCGGTCGCGTCGGGCAACCCACCGGACCTGGTCTACATGGACCGCAAACTGATCGGCACGTACGCCGAGCGCGGCTCGATCCAGCCGCTCACCGACTGCGTCGACAAGCAGCGGATCGACCTGGGGCAGTTCCGCCAGGCCGCCCGGGAACAGGTCACCCTCGGCGGCACGGTGTACGGCATTCCCGAGTTCTCCCAGGTCCGCGTGCTCTACCTGAACGAGGCGCTGCTGAAGCGAGCCGGTCTGCGCGCCGAGGACGTGAACCTGGCCGACTGGGCGGGCCTGCCGGCACTCAACGCCAAGCTCGCCGCGGTCTCCGGTGGCCGGCTCAGCCGGATCGGCATCGACCCGAAGATCCCCGAGTTCCTGCCGATGTGGGCCAAGGCCAACGGCGTCGACCTGATCTCCGCGGACGGCACCAAGGCCAACCTCACCGACCCGTTGGTGGTCGAGGCGCTGAACACCGGGGTGGCGCTGATCCAGGCGCAGGGCGGCTGGGGCAAGTTCAAGTCCTTCCGCGACACGTTCGACTTCTTCGGGGCGCAGAACCCGTTGAGCAGGAACCAGATCGCGGCGTGGCCGATGGAGGAGTGGTTCCTCAACCAGGCCGCGAAGAACAGCCCGAAGGCCGAACTGGTGGTGAAGCCGTTCGTGGACAGGCAGGGCAAGTCGCTGAGCATGTCCTCCGGGCAGGCCTGGGTGATCACGAAGGGGGCGAAGAACCCGGACGCCGCCTGCGCCTTCGTCTCGCAGATGACCGCCACCGACACCTGGGTGGCGGCCGCCCGCGCCCGCGCCGAGGCGCGTAAGGCCGCCAACCTGCCCTTCACCGGTCTGTGGACCGGTAACACCGCCGCCGACCGGAAGATCTTCGAGGAGGTCTACCAGCCGACCGGCAACAAGCGGTTCGACGACGCGGTGCAGACCATCCGCCAGGCGCAGGACGTGGCGTTCGCCATGCCGGCCTCGCCGGCGGGTGCGGAGTTCGACAAGGCGTGGACCGACGCGGTCAACCGGGTGCTGTCCGGTCAGGAGCAGCCGGCGCAGGCGCTCGACCGCGCCCAGCGTGAGGCGACCGCCGCGCTGGACAAGGCCGGGAACTAGCCCGGCGATGGCCACCACCACCGTTTCCCCGCCGGGCCGGCGACGTCGTACGCCGCTGGCCCGGCGGGAGGCCCGTTGGGCGTACCTGTTCCTGGCGCCGTGGATCGTCGGCTTCCTGGCGCTCACCGCCGGGCCGATGATCGCCAGCCTGTGGCTCAGCTTCACCGAGTACGACGTGATCAACGCGCCTCGGTTCACCGGCCTGGACAACTACCGGCAGTTGGTGTCGGATCCGCAGGTGGCGCGCAGCCTCGGCAACACCGTCTACTACACGGCGCTGCACGTACCGTTGGTGATGGCGATCTCGCTCGGGTTGGCGTTGCTGCTCAAGCGGGTCGGTCGCCTGCAGGGCTTCTTCCGCACCGTGTTCTACCTGCCGGTGATGACCCCGGCGGTGGCGGTCGGGATCCTGTTCCTGCTGCTGCTCAACACGCAGGACGGCCTGATCAACCGCGGTCTGGCGCTGGTCGGGGTCGACGGTCCGAGCTGGACCACCGACCCGGGCTGGGTGATGCCCGGCATCGTGCTGATGAGCCTGTGGAGCCTCGGCTCCACCGTGATCATCTATCTGGCGGCGTTGCAGAACGTGTCCCGCGACCTGTACGAGGCGGCCGACCTGGACGGCGCGGGCCCGTGGGGGCGGTTCCGGCACGTGACGCTGCCGATGATCTCGGGTGCGTTGTTCTTCACGCTGATCGTCAACACCATCGCGTCGCTGCAGATGTTCACCGAGGTCTACACCATGTACTTCGGCAACCGGCAGACCGCCGGCTCGTTCAACAGCGACGCGGCGTCGTTCTACGTGATCCACCTGTTCCGGGAGGCGTTCCAGTTCCTGCACATGGGGTTCGCCTCGGCGATGGCCTGGCTGCTCTTCCTGATCATCCTGGCGATCACGCTGGTGCAGGTGAAGCTCGGTAACCGGTTCGTCTACTACGAGGGGGAGGACGGGTGACCACGACGAGTCAGCCGGTGGGCGTCGCCGGCACGGTGGTGGCGCCGGTGACCGTGCCCGACCCGGGGCGGCCGGTCGAGGACGGTCGCCGGCCGCGCTGGCAGCGGGTGCTGTTCGTGTTCGCCCTGGTGGCCGCCGCGGTGGTCTTCCTGCTGCCGTTCGTCTGGCTGGTCAGCGCCTCGCTGCGACCCCGGGAGTACGTCTTCGCGCCCGGTCTCCTGCCGGTCCCGTTCGCCCCGGACAACTACGCCCGGGCGTGGGAGGCGATGCCGCTGCTCACCTGGCTCTTCAACAGCGTGGTGGTGGGGGTGGCGGCGGCCGCCGCGGCGACGCTGTCCAGCGCCTGGGTGGCGTTCGGGTTCGCGTACTTCCGGTTCCCCGGGCGCAACCTGCTCTTCGGCCTGGTGCTGGCCACCATGATGCTGCCGTTCGCGGTCACCATGATCCCGACGTACCTGATCTGGAACCGGCTCGGCCTGGTCGACACGCAGGTGCCGCTCTGGGCCGGCAACCTGTTCGGTTCGGCGTTCTACATCTTCCTGCTGCGCCAGTTCTTCCTCTCGCTGCCCCGGGAGTACTTCGAGGCGGCCCGGGTGGACGGTGCCAGCTATCCGCAGCTGTTCTGGCGGATGGCGTTCCCGCTGGTCCGCCCGGCCCTGCTGGTGGCGTTCGTGTTCGAGTTCAAGGCGAGCTGGACCGACCTGGTGAAACCGTTGATCTACCTGCGCAACGAGCAGCTCTACACGCTGCCCCGGGGGCTCAAGGTGATCCTCGACCGGTTCGGCTACGGCGGCGAGCAGCAGTGGGAGGTGGTCCTCGCCGGCAGTGTGATCGCCACGGTGCCGATGATCATCCTGTTCTTCCTGGCGCAGCGGCACTTCGTCGAGGGGATCGCCACCACCGGGCGCAAGGGGTGAGGCTCAGCCGTCGCGTGGCGCCCGCTTCGGGAACACCGTGTACGCGAGTGGCCAGAACACCAGCCAGGCCGCCATGACCAGGCTGAGTCGCCAGATCCACGCCCAGAGTTCCGCGGTCCGCTCGTCGTCGCCGACAAGGGCGATGCAGCCCAGCAGCACCGCGCAGGCGACCGCCCAGCCCAGCATGCCCTTGCCCCACTCCCGCCACTCGTGCCGGGTGCGGGCCAGCCCGTAGCGGGGTGGTCGCTGTGGCGGCGGGCCCCCGGCGAAGCGGTGGGCGAATCGTTGGTCGGCCCAGCGCACCATGCTGTGTCCGAACGCGACGGAGAACCCGAGGTAGGCGGCGGCGAGGCCGTGGGCGGCGGTGGCGGTGCCGCCGCGGCGCAGGTCGATCGTCGTGGCGGCGAGCAGGACGAGGTCGACGGCGGGCACGGCGAGCAGCAGGGCGGCGCCGAGGCGGGGCCGCCGCAGCGGGTAGCGTGCGATCAGCCCGGCGAGCAGGACCACCCAGAACGCCACCTCGCATCCGACGATCACTGCAACGAGCATGTGACCTCCTAATTAGTACGCTGTGCGATAACCGTAGCAACGGTCGTCCACCAGTTTCCGGAGAGGAGCCCGTGCCCAAGATCGTCGATCATGACGCGCGACGCGCCGAACTGGCCAGGGCGATGTGGCGGGTCGTCTACCGCGACGGCGTCGGGGCCGCCACCGTGCGCAGCGTCGCCGCCGAGGCCGGCTGGTCGCCGAGCGCCCTGCGGCACTACTTCGCCACCCAGACCGAGCTGCTGGTCTTCGCCATGGAACACGTCATGGTCGAGGCGACCGAGCGGGTCGTCACCGACGACCGCACCGGCACGCCACGGGAGGCGGCCCAGCGGATGCTGGAACAACTGCTGCCGCTGGACCGCCAGCGCGTCCGTGAGGCCGAGGTGTGGCTGCTGCTCGCCGCCCGGTCCCGGGTCGACCCGGGCGCCCGGGACCGGATGGTCGAGGCCGACGACGGCGTACGCCGCGCCGTCGACCTCGCCGTCAGCCTGCTCACCGGGGAACCGGCACCCGACGCCACCGCCCGGCTGCACGCCCTGCTCGACGGCCTCGTCGTGCACGCGCTGCTGCACCCCGACCGGATGCCACCCCGGCGCGTGCGCGAACTGCTCGCCGCCCACCTGGACACGCTCGCCGCGCGCTGACCCTCACTCGCCCGGCGCTCGCCAGGTCGGCGCCGTGTCGGGGATTGCTATGCGGTGACCTTGCCGACGGCCGCGTCCGCACCGCCGGACGCCGTGTCGTCGCCGGTCTCCCGGCCGACGCGGATGGCGAGCCGTTCCAGGTAGCCCACCCCGAGCACGACGAACGACAGCACGAACAGCAGCAGCAGGGGCAGGGGGAGGACCAGACCCAGCACGCCTTCGGCATCCGCACCGAAGCGCTGGGTGAGGTTCTGCATCTGTGCCAGCACCGGCGCGGTCAGGTGGGGTCGGGCCGAAGCCACCACCAGCGGCCACAGTAGCTGCTGGGCGTGCGTGAGCCAGGTCAACAACGCGGTCACCGCCAGCATCGGCAGCGCCGGCAGGAGCAGCGTGCGGCCGAGGCCGCCGCCGGCCCGCCACCGCGCGTGCTGGCCGCGGAACAGCAGCGTGAAGGCGAACAGGGCGGGCACCGACAGCCAGACCGGCGGGATCAGGCCGAGGAACGAGTTGAGCTGATCGAGGTCGCGGGTCCGCTCGAAGCCGGCGAAGAGCAGCGGGCCGGTGCCGACGAACAGCCACGGCGCGAACGGCACCAGGAGCAACTCGCTGTAGCGTCCCAGCGGGCGCAGCGCGCCGATGCCGAACCCGGCGAGCGCCGCGAGCAGGACCGAGACCAGCGTGGACACCAGCGGCGGCAGCCAGGTGTTGACGAGTACGGTCGAGGTCTCCACCGCGGGGGGCAGGTTCTCGGTGCCGGAGAAGAGGTGCCGCAGCCACGGCGCCGCCGCCCAGCCGGTCACGCCCACGACGACGACGAGGGCGAGCGCGAGCAGCCCGACGAACTGCGGCCGGCGGGTGGCCGGGGCGTCCGTCGGACCGCCCACGGGGCGATCCCGCCACCCGTCGAACTCGACACGGAGCCGGGTGGCCAGGATGAGCCCCACCGCGACCAGTCCGAGCAGCCCGAGCAGGACCAGCAGCAGCGTCGACATGGCAGACCCGACGCCCGCGCGCCCCATCTGGAAAGTGGCCTGCACGGCACCGAACACCGGAGTCGCGGATTCGCCTTGCGGCATGCCGTTGGTGAGGACCGCCGGGGCGGTGTAGGCCTGCAGGGACGTGGCGAGCACACCCAGGGTGAGCAGCCCGGCGACGGCCGCCATGGCGGGTGCCGGTCGGCGCTGCGGCGAGCGTCGGCGCAGGGCGCTCAGATACAGCGTCGCGGCCACCGCGACGACCAGGCCGAACGTCGTCTGCGCCACCACCGAGGTGAGGAACGCCGGAGCGGACTCCAGATCCCGGGGGAAGGTGCGCGCCTCGACGCGCTCGGCGCGCACACCGACGAGCACGGCCACCGGCGCGTACCCGGCGATCGGCAGGGCGAGCACCGCGCGGGTCACCAGACGGGCGGCCCGGCCGGCCCGGTCGGCGAGGACCGCGAGCAGCGGCGCGGCCAGCAGGGCCACCGCGAGCGGAACCAGGCCGAGCAGCAGCGCGAGACCCAACTGCCCGACGAATCCTTCGGTGAGGACGTACTCGTAGTGCGCCGTGCCGACCGACTCCGTCGCGTCGCGCCGGCCGTCACCGCGGAAGCTGCGGGCCACCGTGGACACCGTGGGCAGGACGTACGACCAGAGCCAGGCGAGCACCGCCGGGATCGTCAGCGCCAACCCGAGAACGATCCGCGCCGGCGAGGCCGCGCCCGACCGTGGTGGCGGGGGCCCGGCCAGCGGCCTGGGCGGGTGGACGGTCTCCGGTGGCGGTGCCGGCTGAGACATCTGCAACTCCCGACGGTGGGACGGTCACGTCCGCCGAGACGATAGTCGACGGTGGCGACGGTGGCGACGGTGGCGACGGTGGCGACGGTGGCGCGGGTGCTTCTTGCCGTCGTGGCCCGCCGGTGGGCGGATAGGGTCGCCACCGTGCGCACCAAGCAGGAGTTGTCGACGGCGATCCGGGAACGACAACGGGCCGCGCTCGTGGTCAACACCCACTCCCGCCGTGGCCGGCGGCTCTACGACACCGTCCGGGCGCGCCTCGACGCCGCCGGGTTCGCGTTGCTCGGCGCGTACCCGGTGGACCGGCCGGGCCACCTCGACCGGGTACTCGCCGAGGCGGCCGGTCTCGGCGGTGACCTGCTGGTCGTCGGCGGCGGCGACGGCACGGTCGGCGCGGCGGCCCGGCTGCTCGCCCACCGGGACGTCGCCCTGGGCCTGCTGCCGCTGGGCACCACGAACAACTTCGCCCGCACCGTCGGTGTCCCGCTCGACCTGGACGCCGCGATCGCCGTGCTCACCGACGGCAAGGTGATCGACGTCGACCTGGGACTGGTCGGCGACACCCGGTTCACCAACCACGTCGGGATCGGAATGTCCGCCGACATCATGCGGGCCGCGCCGCCCCGGCTGAAACGGGCCGTGGGGCGGCTGGCGTACCCGCTCACCGCGCTGGGGCTGCTGGCCCGGCACCGCGCGTTGCGGGTCACGGTCCGCGCCGAGGGGCGCGCGCACCGGTTCGTCACGCACCAGGTGTACGTGGCCAACGGCGGTTTCCACGCCGGCCGGCCGATCACCGCCGACGCCAACGCCGACGACCGGCTGCTCGTCGCGTACCCGGTGGGTGGGCCGACCCGGCGCGGCCTGCTGCGCGAAACGGCACGTAACGCCACCGCCGGGCACCGTCGCACGCTCGGTGCGGAGCCGTTCCTCGCGGTTCGCCACCTGTGGGTGGAGACCGACCCGCCGGCGCGCATCGAGGTCGACGGCGAACCGTACGGACACACGCCGGTACGCATCGGGCTGGACCCGAACGCGCTGCGGCTGATGGCGCCCGCGGACAGCCCGGACCGGTGACCGGCTCAGGCCGGCGGCCGCAGATCCGGGGCGCTGCGGGCGGCGACCTCGGCGTACTCGGCCGGCAGCTGCGCGACGGCCGCGCCGTAGACGTCCGGGTCCACCGCCTCGCGCAACACGTCGAACACCGCGCTCACCCCGTCCCGGGCCGCGTCCGCGTCGACGTCGGCGCGCCCGCTGACCCGTTCCACGAACACGTCGAGCCCGAACGGCTCGGCCGCCCCGGCCGGGCCGAACGTGTACGCCCGCAGCGGCTCCGGAAGCCGGTCGGCCAGGTCGCGGGCCTCGCCGCCGTCGATCAGCTCAACCAGCGTGGTCAACGTGGCCCGGGTGACGGCCGTGGCCTGCTCCGTGGACATGCCGCACCGCCGCCCCACCGCCCCGATGAACTGGTCCTGGTCCATCCCGCCGCCTCCCTCTGCCGGGTCAGCCGGGTTCCCCCGCGGTGCCGCCGCAAACGACCCACCCGCCCGCGGAGTAGCGTGCGACACCGAAGCCGGGACGAGGAGGTCGCAACAGTGCAGCCGACGTACGTGGACGTGCCCACCCCGGACGGGACGGCGGACGCCTACCTGGTCCGCCCGGATTCGGGCGGGCCCTTCCCTGGCGTCCTGCTGTTCATGGACGCGTTCGGGCTGCGGCCCCGGGTGGCGGAGATGGCCGCGACGATCGTCGCCCAGGGGTACGTGGTGCTGGCTCCCAACCTGTTCCACCGCGCCGGGCGCGCCCCGCTGATCGACCTCGGCGCGCTCGCCGACGACAGCCGCCGCAGCGCCCTGTTCGAGCAGATCGGCCCGATGATGGCCGCGCTGACGCCTGACGCGCTGGTCCGCGACACCGCCGCCTACCTGGACTTCCTCGCCGCCCAGCCGGACGTCGCGCCGGGGCCGGCGGCGATCACCGGCTACTGCATGGGCGGCACGAACGCGCTGCGGGCGATGGCGGCCCTCCCCGAGCGGATCGCCGCGGTGGCGGCCTTCCACGCCGGGCGGGTGGTCACCGACGCCCCGGACAGCCCGCACCGGGGCGTCGGCGCGGTGACCGGCGAGATCTACCTCGGGCACGCCGACGCCGACCCGTCGATGACCGCCGAGCAGATCGCCGCGCTGGAGGACGCGCTGGACGCGGCCGGGGTCACCTACCGCTCGGAGGTCTATCCGGGTGCCCGCCACGGCTACACCCAGGCGGACACCCCGATGTACGACGAGACGGCCACGAAGAGGCACTGGGCCGCGCTGTTCGACCTGCTCCACCGGACGTTCCCGCGCTGAGCCCGGGTGAGCAGGCCACCGGTGCGCAACTGGCCCCTGCCCGCACCGGCGTCGGCTGACTACCGTTTGCCCATGGACGCCCGTCACACCGCACCGGCCGCGCGCTTCGCCGCGCTGAGCACCGCCCACGTCGCCGACGCCTGCCTGCGGGCCGGCGTGACCGTCCGGTGTGCCCCGGCCGCGGTCGGCCCGGTGCTGACCGGGCGGCGGCTGGCCGGTCCGGTGCGGCCCGCTCAACACGTCGGCAGCGTCGACGTGTTCCTGGAGGCGATCGACCGGGCCGCCCCCGGGGACGTGCTGGTGGTCGACGACGGCGGGCACACCGACCGGGCCTGCGTCGGGGATCTGGTGGTGCTGGAGGCGCGCGCCGCCGGCCTGGCCGGCCTGGTGGTGTGGGGTGCACACCGCGACACCGCGGACCTGGTGGCGGTCGGGCTGCCGGTGTTCAGCCTGGGCGTCACCCCGGCCGGTCCGCGGGACCTCGGCCCGCGGCCGGCCGGGGCGCTGGACGCGGCGCGGGTCGGCCCGTGGACGGTGGGCCCCGACGACCTGGCCCTGGCCGACGACGACGGCGTGCTGTTCGTGCCCGCCGCCCGGGCCGGGGAGCTGTTCGACCTGGCCGAGTCCATCCGGGACACCGAGCGGCGGCAGGCCGACCGGGTCCGCGCCGGCGAGTCGCTGCGGACGCAACTCGGCTTCGGCGCGTACCTGACCGCCCGGGCGGCGGACCCGGCGGTGACGTTCCGGGCGCACCTGCGTGCCGTGGGCGGCGCGATCGAGGAGTGAGCCGCCGCCCGCCCACGACGTCGGGCGGACCCGGTCGGTGCTGCCGGTGGCGTCAGTCCGGCAGCCGGGGCGCCTCCACCCCCGGGTCGCGGCCGAGCAGCACACCCCGGGTCAGCGCGCGCGATCCGAAGCGGTCCCGCACCGCGTCGACGGCCGCGTCCAGCGCCGGACCGGGTGCGGCGGTGAACGGCAGGGTGAGCTGGGTGTGCCCGGCGCCGAGGTTGCCGACCGAGAGGCCGAGGAGCGTGACGCCGCGCAGCTCGATCTGCGGCAGCGCGGCGCGCAGCAGGTCACCGGCGGCGGCCCGCAGCGTCGCGGTCTGCGCGGTCGGCTCGTCGAGCGTGTGCGACCGGGTGGCCCGGGTGTAGTCGGCGAAACGCAGCCGCAGCGTCACGGTGCGGCCGGTGCGGCGGGCCGCGCGCATCCGCCCGGTCACCCGGTCGACCAGGCCGGCCAGCACCGCGTCCAGGTCGGCGGGGGAGTGCGACCCGCGCCCCAGCGCGTGCTGCGCGCCCATCGAGGAGCGGCGGCGGCCCACCCGCACCGCCCGGGGATCCCGGTTGTGGGCCAGGGCGTGCAGGTGCCGCCCGGCGCCCCCGCCGATCAGCGACACCAGGGCCGGCTCGTCCAGCCGGGCCACCTGCCCGACCGTGCGGATGCCGCGCTCGCGCAGTCGGGCGGCGGTGACCGGGCCGACGCCCCACAGCCGTTCCACCGGCAGCGGATGCAGGAATGCGAGCTCCCGATCCGGCTCCACCACCAGCAGTCCGTCCGGCTTGGCCACCCCGCTGGCCACCTTCGCGAGGAACTTCGTGCGGGCCACGCCGACGGTGATCGGCAGGCCGATCTGGTGGCGTACCCGGTGACGCAGCTCGGCCGCGATGTCGGCCGGCGCCCCGGCGAGCCGCCGCAGCCCGCCCACGTCGAGGAACGCCTCGTCGATGCTGAGGCCCTCGACCAGCGGGGTGGTGTGTCGGAAGATCTCGAACACGGCCCGGCTGGCGGCGGTGTACGCGGCCATCCGCGGCGGCACCACGACCGCCTCCGGGCAGAGCCGCCGGGCCTGCCGGCCGCCCATGGCGCTGCGCACGCCCCGCGCCTTCGCCTCGTAGCTGCACGCGAGCACCACACCGCCGCCGACGATCACCGGCCGCCCGCGCAGCCGGGGATCGTCGCGCTGCTCGACCGAGGCGTAGAACGCGTCCAGGTCGGCGTGCATGATGGTGGCCTCGCTCGACACCCGCCCATTCTCGCACAGGTGTTCGAAGGGTGGCGGCTGAACTGCCCGGACAGTGGCCGGGCGGCGGGGGGCCCCCCCCGGCCGGCCCCGCGCCTGACCGCCCCGGGACCCCCACCGCGGTGCGCGCGACCCC